>NZ_JBFTMQ010000012.1:0-99153 GCF_056397045.1 Arthrobacter sp. 05N429 | reverse complement strand
CACCTCGGCCATGTCGATCCGGTGGTCCTCTTCGCGGACCTGGTACGGGATGACGTTGTAGAGGCGGCCGGAGAAGTTGATCTTCATGCCGTGGGTGAGGTGCCCGCCGTGGGCCAGGTTCAGGCCCATGATGGTGTCGCCCGGACGGATCAGGGCGTGCATCACGGAGGCGTTGGCCTGCGCGCCGGAGTGCGGCTGGACGTTGGCGTACTCGGCGCCGAACAGGGCCTTGACCCGGTCGATGGCGAGCTGCTCGATGACGTCGATGTGTTCGCAGCCGCCGTAGTAGCGCTTGCCCGGGTAGCCCTCGGCGTACTTGTTGGTCAGCACGGAGCCCTGCGCCTGCATGACGGCCCTGGCGGTGTGGTTCTCCGAGGCGATCATCTCCAGGCCGTCCCGCTGGCGGGTCAGCTCGGCGTCGATCTTCGCGGCGATCTCCGGATCCAGCGCGGACAGGTCCGCGTCCAGGGAAGGGGAGACTACCTGCTCGAAGCTGACGGTGCTTGTGCCTGCGGCCGCCGCGGCGCTCACAGTTCGCCACCGTTGGCTTCGGCGTATTCCTGCGCGGACAGCAGCGGACCCTCATCGGTCACGGTGACCTTGAAGAGCCAGCCGGCGCCGTAGGGGTCGCTGTTGATCACTGCCGGATCGCTGACGACGCCGTCATTGACTTCCGTGACCTCACCGGTGACCGGGGAGTACAGGTCCGAGACGGACTTGGTGGACTCGATCTCACCGCAGGTCTCCCCCGCGGTCACGGTGGAGCCAACCTCGGGCAGGTCCACGTAGACGATGTCGCCCAGGGCATCGGCGGCAACAGCGGACACACCGATTACGGACGGGCCAGAGCCATCAATGGCGATCCACTCGTGCTCGGCGGAGTATTTCAGTTCAGCGGCAACCTTGGCCATTTGTGTGTTTCCTTAAGTTTTGGAGTGCAATGGTGAGAGGGCATGGGAGAGGTGGTACCGGACTCAGTGAGGTCTTTACTTCTGTCGCTTGTAGAACGGCAGAGCGACGACTTCGAAGGGTTCTGCTTTGCCGCGCAGATCGATGTCCAGGGCGGTGCCCAGTTCGGTGACCTCGACGTCGACGTAAGCCATGGCGACCGGGTAGCCCAGGGTCGGGCTGGGCTGGCCGGAGGTGACTTCTCCAACCACGTTGCCGTCCTTCAGGACTGGGTAGCCGCCACGGCCGGCACGGCGGCCGAGACCCTTCAAGCCGACCAGCTTGCGCTTTGAACCGGCCTCCTTGTCTGCTTCCAGGGCGGAGCGGCCCACGAAGTCGCCTTCCTTGCTCTTGAGTGCCACAACGGGGCCCAGGCCGGCGTCGAACGGTGAGCGCTCGAGGGACAGCTCGTTGCCGTACAGCGGCATGCCGGCTTCGAGGCGGAGAGAGTCGCGTGAGGCTAGGCCGCACGGGACAATGCCGAACTCAGCCCCCGCTTCGGCGACAGATGCCCACAAGGGGGCAGCGGCGTTGTTGGCTACAAAGAGCTCGAAGCCGTCCTCGCCGGTATAACCGGTGCGCGCCAGAATGACGTCGTGGCCGGCCACGGTGAGCTCGTTGAACGCGTAATACTTCAGGTCGGTGACAAGCGCGTGCTGGGCCTCATCAGTCAGCTTGAGCAGGATGGCCTCAGCCTTGGGACCCTGCACGGCTACGAGGGACATCTCCGCGGAGACGTCCCCGACAATGACGTCGAAGCCACCGTCTTTGCCGGAACGGGCCCGTTCTGCCAGGGCAGCAGCGACGGTGGGTGCGTTGCCCGCGTTGGGGACCACCAGGTACTTCTCGTCACCGAAACGGTAGGTGATGAGGTCATCGACGATGCCGCCGTCGGCGTTGCAGATGAGTGAGTACTTGGCCTTGCCATCGGCAATGGCGGAGAGCTTGCCTACCAGGGCGTAGTCCAGGAACGCACCGGCTTCCGGGCCAGTGACCCACACTTCGCCCATGTGGGACAGGTCGAACAGGCCAGCGGCGTTACGGACGGCGTGGTGTTCGGCCAGCTCGGAGCTGTACTTCAGGGGCATCTGCCAGCCACCGAAATCGGTGAAGGAGGCGCCGAGTTGCTTGTGCTCTTCGTAGAGAGCCGTGTACTTCTCAGACATGTCGGGATCCTTAGTTTTCAAACTCGGAAAGCGGCGGGCAGGAGCAGATCAGGTTCCGGTCGCCACCGGCGCCGTCGATCCGGCCGACCGGGGGGAAGTACTTGTCCTGCTTGAGGTGGTGGACCGGGAAAGCGGCCTGCTCCCGCGGGTACTGGCGGGTCCAGTCAGAGGACACGACGGCGGACGCGGTGTGGGGTGCGTTGCGTAGCGGGCTGTCCTCGACGGTGAAGTCACCGGCGGCTACTTGGTCGATCTCGGCGCGGATGGTGATCATCGCGTCGATGAAACGGTCGATCTCCGCCAGGTCCTCGGACTCGGTGGGCTCCACCATCAGCGTCCCTGCCACCGGAAACGCCAAGGTGGGGGCGTGGAAGCCGAAGTCGATCAGGCGCTTGGCCACGTCTTCCGCGGTCACGCCGGTCTTGGCCGTCAGTTCGCGCAGGTCCAGGATGCACTCGTGCGCCACGAGACCACCTTCGCCGGTATAGAGGACGGGGAAGTACTCGTTGAGACGGGCGGCAACATAGTTAGCTGCCAGGAGCGCGGACTTGGTGGCCTCGGTCAGGCCTTCGGCGCCCATGAGCTTCACATACGCCCAGGAGATCGGGAGGACGCCTGCGGAGCCGAAGTTGGAGGCCGAGATGGCCACGCCGTGACCCTCTTCGTGGGCTGCCTTGTTCGCGTCCCCTGGCATGAAGGGTGCCAGGTGGGCCTTGGCCGCGACCGGGCCGACGCCTGGTCCGCCGCCGCCGTGCGGGATGCAGAAGGTCTTGTGCAGGTTCAGGTGCGAAACGTCGCCGCCGAACTTACCCGGCTGCGCCAGGCCCACGAGGGCGTTGAGGTTGGCGCCGTCCACGTACACCTGGCCGCCGGCAGCGTGCACTGCCTCGCAGATTTCTGTGACGTCGGCGTCGTACACACCGTGCGTAGACGGGTAGGTGATCATGATCGCCGACAGACCGTCCTTGTGCAGCTCGATCTTGGCGTTCAGGTCAGCGTGGTCGATGGTGCCGTCCGGAGCGGTGGCCACCACAACAACCTTCATCCCGGCCAGGACAGCGGACGCGGCGTTGGTGCCGTGCGCGGAGGCCGGAATCAGGCAGACGTTGCGCTGGGCATCACCGCGGGAGCGGTGGTAGCCGCGGATGGCCAGCAGGCCCGCGAGCTCGCCCTGGGAACCGGCGTTCGGCTGCAGGGAGACTTGGTCGTAGCCGGTGATCTCGGCAAGGTCAGCTTCCAGCCCGCTGATCAGTTCGCGCCACCCGACGGTCTGGGATTCCGGGGCGAACGGGTGAATGGAGGCGAACTCCGGCCAGGATATGGCTTCCATCTCCGCCGTGGCATTCAGCTTCATGGTGCAGGAGCCCAGTGGGATCATGGTGCGGTCCAGCGCGAGGTCCCGGTCGCTCAGCTTGCGGATATAGCGCAACAGTTGGGTCTCGGAGCGGTGCGTGTTGAACACCGGATGCTGGAGGTACTCGGAGGTGCGGAGCACCGGTTCAGGCAGTTCAAAGCCCTTCGCTTCAGCAACCGGACCGGCACCGAAAGCGACGGCAATGGCGGAGAGGACCTCTGTCGTCGTGGTTTCATCAGCGGAGACGCCGATGGTGTCCGCGTCGATCCGGCGCAGGTTGATTCCACGAGCCTCTGCGGCCGCGATGACCTTGGCTGCCTTGCCGGGGACGCGGACGGTGACGGTGTCGAAGAAGGTCTCGGTGACCAGTTCGCGGCCGGCGATCTGGAGCGTGGTGGCCAGGGTGCGGGCGTTGTTGTGGACGCGCTCGGCAATGGCCTTCAGGCCGTCAGGGCCGTGGTAAACGGCGTAGAACGAGGACACGATCGCCAGCAGCGCCTGCGCGGTGCAGATGTTGGACGTGGCCTTCTCCCGGCGGATGTGCTGCTCACGGGTCTGCAGCGCCAGGCGGTACGCCGGGACTCCGGCGAGGTCCTTGGAGACACCGACCAGACGGCCGGGCATGGACCGCTCCAGGCCCTTGGCAACGGCCATGTAGGCCGCGTGCGGGCCGCCGAAGAATAGCGGGACGCCGAATCGCTGGGTGGAACCGACGGCGATGTCGGCGCCCTGCTCGCCGGGCGGGGTGATGAGGGTCAGCGCGAGCAGGTCAGCGGCGACGGTGACGAGGGCGCCGCGTTCCTTGGCATCGGCGATCACGGCGGTGTGGTCGAACACGCGGCCAGAGACGCCGGGCTGCTGCAGGACGATGCCGTTGATGACGCCCTCAGGCAGTCCCTTGGAGAGGTCGGCAACCTCGACCTCGAAGCCGAGGGCCTCGGCGCGGCCCTGGACGATCGCGATGGTCTGCGGCAGGCAGTCGGCGTCGAGGACGGTCTTGCCGTCGTGGGCCGTCTTGTTTTTGTTGGCGCGGCGCATCATCAGCACGGCCTCGGCGACGGCGGTGGCTTCGTCCAGCAGCGAGGCGTTGGCGATCGGGAGGCCGACGAGGTCCTGGACCATGGTCTGGAAGTTCAGCAGCGCCTCGAGCCGGCCCTGGGAGATCTCCGGCTGGTAGGGCGTGTACGCCGTGTACCAGGCGGGGGCTTCGAGGATATTGCGGCGGATCACGGCCGGGGTGACGGTGTCGTAGTAGCCCTGCCCAATCATCTGGACCGCGGTCTTGTTCTTGGCGGCAAGCCGGCGGAGCTCGGCAAGGACCTCGACCTCGCTGAGGGCGTCCTTGAGGGCCAGCGGCTTGGCCTGGCGGATGGAATCAGGGACGGCGACGTCCACGAGGCCGTCAACGCTGTCATAGCCCACGGCCTTGAGCATGGCGCCAATATCGGCCTGGCGCCGCGCACCAATATGCCGATCGGCAAAGGTTAAAGGGGACGACTGGATGGTCATGAAGGAACTCCATAATTCAGGTGGCGCATTGGGTGCGCCACATTGATTTGGGTTCCTCCCCGCTCTGTATTGGACCTGAGAGTTTCCGCGCCCCCTGCTGTTAGCAGGGTGACCCTTGCACCGTCGGTGAGTCCGAATATCCGGACTGCTTTCCAGAGTTGCCTTGCCGCGGCGGTACGTGGGCCTGAGAGATTCCTGGGGAGGATTTGCTCCTACGGCGCCTGCAGAACGTACCGGCAGGACTCTCCCGCCGCAGATCATCAGCACATGTCACTTGGTTGGTGACACGCCTCACACTTTAGCCTTTGCTCGGACAGGGACGCAAGAACCGACTCCGAATGTGTCTTTTGCCGAGCTGCGGTGAACCGCCACTAGGGAATTGCTGGCCACGTCAGAGAAATGGCATCGCCTCCCGCAGCCTCGCCAGCCGCTGGAAGCACCTCGTGGATCCACCGGCCCCCTGACATTCACCGCCATGGGCCTTCAGCCCGTGGACTCATTCGGCGGAGTCCGTCGTCGGGCGAGCAACTGAAACTGGCCCCAAACGGTGACGATCGTGACGGTCGAAAAACGAGCCACGGTTACAGCTATCCCGTGGGATCAGGGGGAGCCGCATGCGCTGCCCCATAAGACGATGAGGGACCGCGAGCTGGACAGCGCATTTAGGTGTTCTAGATAATGCACTCACAGTGCACTATGATGCACTTATGGATCAGAGTACAACGAGCTTGGCGCTGGCAATTGGCGCCCGGGTTAAGCAGGAGCGGCAGTCGCGGGGCTGGACGCTTGATCAGCTGGCGGAGTCTGCAGGGGTAAGCCGCAGGATGGTCGTCAACGTGGAGCAGGGTGCCGCGAATCCCAGCGTGGGAACGCTGCTGAGGATCAGCGACGCGCTCGGTGTGGGGCTGCCGGCGTTGGTCGAGCCGCCTCGGCAGAAGCCGGTGAAGGTCACCCGCAGTGGTGAGGGCGCTGCGTTGTGGAATGGTGAGTCCGGGGGTCGCGGGGTGTTGGTGGCCGGCACCGAGCCGCCGGACGTGGTTGAACTGTGGGACTGGACCCTGGGTCCCGGTGACCGTCATGTGAGCGAGGCCCACATGCCCGGCACCAAAGAGCTTTTGCAGGTCCAGCAGGGCACGGTCATGGTGGAGGTCGCAGGCCAATCGGTCACCCTCGAAGCAGGCGACGCGGTGACGTTCCCGGGCGACGTGGCACACTCTTACTCCAATCCGGGCACGGAACCGGCCAGGTTCTCCCTGGCCGTCTTCGAACCGGGCGTAGGGACAGGACACCGGCCGGAGGCGTCCGATGCCTGAGCAGGGCATGCTTCAGGAATTCCTTGACGGCGGCCGGGTTGACGCCGCCGTGTTCGCGCTCCGGCCCGACTACCGGGCCTTGCTGCTGGCCGTGGACGGACTCGTCCCGGGCCCGAGCGACCAGGCCGGTGACAAGATGCTCCAGGCGGCGGCGACCGCAGCCCGCGAGTTGCTCGGCGACCGGCCAGTCGAGCAACTCCCGCACGTGGCTGCTTGGCGGCAGGCTTACCAGGGCTTCGGAGCCAAACCGAACCGCACACGCAACAGCCTGGAGGCGCTCCTGCGCCGTGCGGTGTCCGGGCTGCCCCGGGTGAACCGTCTCACCGATCTCTATAACGCGGTCTCGGTGCTCCACCAGATCCCGCTGGGCGGGGAGGATCTCACCCGCTACATCGGTGCGCCACGGCTGGTCCGCGCCACCGGCAAGGAACCCTTCGATACCGCCGCCGACGGCGCCGCGGTGATCGAACACCCGGAACCCGGCGAGGTCGTGTGGTGCGACGACGCCGGAGTGACCTGCCGGCGCTGGAACTGGCGCCAGACACGCCGCACCCAGCTCGGCGAGGACACCACCTCCGCGCTGTTCATCCTCGACGCGCTCGAACCCATATCCGACGAGGCGCTCCACGCCGCAGCCGAGGACCTGCTCGCCCGGCTGACCCGGCTCGGTCCCGACGTCAGGGCCGCCCGCCGCCTGATAACCGCCGCCACAATCATCGATGAAGGACACTGACATGCTCATCCGCTCCCGGCCACGCGCGATCGGTGACCGGCAGCCCCGAAAGGGCCAGCCGTGAGCCAGCGCGTCCCCAACAATGTTCCCGTGCCGCCGTGGGGGCTAGCCGTGGCCGCCATGCTCTCCGTCCAGCTGAGCTCGGCCCTATCAGTAGATCTGATTGCAACGGTGGGGCCGGCCGGAACCGCCTGGCTCAGACTCAGCGTGGGAGCACTCATCTTCCTGGCCATCGCCCGACCCCCATTGCGCACGCTACGCCGCCACGACGTCCCCGTTCTCCTGGGGCTGGGCGTCGCCACCGGACTGATGACCATCGCCTTCCTCGCCTCCATCGAACGGATCCCGCTCGGCACCGCCGTCGCGATCGAGTTCCTCGGTCCGCTGACCGTCGCCGCGGTGCGCAGCCACAGCGCACGGGCGCTTATCTGGCCAGCCCTGGCGCTGCTCGGAGTCGTCCTGCTGACCGAACCCTGGGCCGGCGACATCAACCTCGCCGGTATCGGCTTCGCAGGACTCGCGGCCATCGGATGGGCCGCCTACATCGTGCTCACCCAACGGATCGGCGACCGCTTCACGGGCATCGGCGCACTTTCACTCACCGTTCCCGTCGCCGCCGCCACGGCAGCTGTCGTCGGCATCCCGCAGTCCGCAGGACACCTCAACCTCGGTATCCTCGCCGCCGCCTTCGGACTGGCCGTCCTGATGCCGGTGCTGCCGTTCGTTCTCGAGATGCTCGCCCTGCGCCGGATGACGCCCACCGCGTTCGGTACCCTAATGGCCCTCGAACCGGCCATCGGCGTGCTCCTCGGGCTGCTCGTGCTGCACCAGCAACCCTCGCTCACCCAATTCGGCGGCATCACGCTCGTCGTCCTCGCCGGCGCCGCCGCGCAACGCGGCGGCCGACGGCAACCGCACACCCGCGAACCCGCCGCCGCCCGCACCGACCCCGACCTCATCGGCCAAGGACCAAAGTAGGCCACAGTCCTCCAAATAGGCGCGTCCGACAGAACTGTCGCTGCGCGGGAAATACCTGCTGACAGTTGCCCCCGCAGATCAGCCCGCCCAGCAGCGGCAGGTGGCTCAGACTTTGCTTCCCCGCTATTCAAACAAAGGAGTTATACCCATGTTCACCGGCTTGAGCGCCTTCCCCCTGACCCCTCTGGCACATGATGCTGTTGACGAGCATGCCTTCGTTCGTCTGATCGAACGGCTCTCGGAGGCGAAGGTTGACTCCATCACCGCGCTCGGATCCACCGGCTCCTACGCCTACCTGAGCAGCGAGGAACGAAGCCGTGTCGCCCGTCTCGCCGTCGAACACGCCGTCGAAACACCCGTGTTCATTGGTATCGGGGCCTTGCGGACCTCACACGTCCTCGCGAACGCTGAAAAGGCAGAACAGGCGGGAGCGTCCGGGCTCCTGCTTGCTCCCATGACCTATCAACCCCTCACCGACGATGACGTGTTCGAACTCTTCCAAACCGTCACCGCGAACTCGTCGCTGCCCGTCATCGTCTATGACAACCCGGGCACCACCCACTTCACCTTCACGACCGAGCTCTACGGACGCATCGCGGAACTGCCCGGAATCGCTTCCATCAAAATCCCCGGCGTGCCGGCCGATCCGGCGCAGGCGCAGGCGCTGGTGCAGGAAATCCGGGCAGCCGTCCCTGCGCACGTGACCATCGGAGTTTCCGGTGACGCCAAGGCCGCCGCCGGACTGGCTGCCGGGTGCGATGCCTGGTACTCGGTCATTGGCGGCACTTTACCCGCCCTGGCGATGCGGATCACCCGGGCCGCCCTGGAAAGGCGGGTCTCCGAAGCGTCCGCCGAGTCCGAACGACTGGCACCGTTGTGGCAGCTATTTGCCGAGTTTGGCGGGAGTATCCGGGTTGTTGCGGCAATAGCGGAACAGCTGGGACTGGCATCACCATCGTGCCTGCCGCTTCCCCTCCAAGGATTGACCGAGAAGCAACGTGCCCGTGTTGGCAGGATTGTCGATGAGCTCGGGCTCAACCCGTAGCGCTGGCCTCGGCGTTCCCTGCAGGGAGGACCGCCGGGTAGGGGCGTTGGCCCGCTACGTCTTCGCCGCGACTCTGGTTCGCAGCGCCGACGGCGGCGCAGTAGTCGCCGTCGTGCTGCTCGCGAACGCCTGCGGGATGCCGGGCTGGCTGGCCGGACTCCTGGGAGCATCAATCACCGCACCCCACCTGCTCGGCCCGTTCATCGCACGACGCCTCGATAAAGCACGTGACGGACGCAAAGTGATCGCGTGCTCCGCCGTCCTCCACGGGTTGCTGCTTGCTGCTGCTGCACTGCTCCTGCCCGTCGCCTGGCCGGTCTGGCCAGCCATGCTGCTCGTTGCCTCGGGCATCTTCGGGCCGATGCTCACCGGCGGGATCAGTAGCCGCCTGCCCTCTATCGCCGGCCCCGGGCAGCGCAGCCAACGCAGAGCACAAGGCTGGGACGTCGCAAGCTACGGGCTCAGCGGCACCCTCGGCCCCGCAGCAGTGGCATGGATCGCGGCAGCCTCTGACGCACTCACCGCGACGCTGGTTCTGGCCGGAGCCGCCGTCGTTGGTGCGGGAGCCGTCCTCGCACTCCCCAGGCAAGAGCCACTCGACAAGGCAATTGACGTGCCGTCGCCTGGTCGAACACTGAGACTCATATGGAAACGCGGTCCGCTGCGCCGCACACTCGGGCTCACCGTGACCGTCGCATTCTCGGTCGCCGCGTTACCGATCTACGCCGTTGCCACAGCTCCCGCGCTCGGCGGGGCCGCAGCCGCCGGAACACTGGTCGCAGCCTACGGGATAGGAAATCTTCTCGGATCAGCAGCGCTTATGGTCCGGCCCCTTCGCCGCGACGCAGACCCTCTCATGAGCTCCCTCGCCGCACTCGTCGCGGCAGCACTGATACTGGTGATGCTTACTCCGGCACTCCCCGCATCCCTCATGGCCTTCTGCCTGGCAGGGATCGCCAACGCGATGTTCTTCGCGGCAACCCTCGCCGCGCGCAGTGAATACGCAGGTCAGCGCGTTCCTGTCCCGGGACATCCATAGGCGCCGCTTGCCAGGCACTGGGCATCCCCAGAGCCGTGACCAGGCGGCGTTGTCTACGTCCACTGTTTGGGCGTCGGTGGCTACCGAACCTTGGCCAAATCCGCTCAACCGCTATTTCTCCACTGAACGGGGTCAGGCGGAAGTGAAGCCCACGGCTTCAGTCTTTTCCGCATCCCTTTCCGCAGCTGCGACGCGCGCGTCGAAGTGGGCAGCCAGCAGCTCGCCGGCGTGGACGATGTGCTGGTGCATCGCGTCCCGGGCCGCCTCCGGGTCTTTGGCCTGGATGCCGTGGAGCAGTTCGGCGTGGTCCTCCATGGTGGCGCGGGGCCAGCCCGGGATGGAGGAGTAGAACTGCCTCGGGACGTACCGGGTGACCAAACCCAGAACCCAGACGGTCTTCCGGGAGTCGGCCATCAGGTTGATCTCGCGGTGGAAGGCGTGGTTCTTCTCTTCGAGCCGGTCGTGGTCATTTCGGGCGGCGGCCGCGATCAGCTCGTGGTGCAGTGCCTCTAGTTCGGCCACGTCCTGCTCGCTCGCGTTGGCCGCGGCCCGGGCGGCGAGTTCCCCGCCAATAAGGGCCTGGACCTGGAAAAGGTCCCGGATGTCCTGGCCGGTCAGCGGCGCCACGACGAACCCGCGCCGGGGCACCAGTTCCAGGAAGCCCTCCACCCGCAGGGCCTGCAACGCCTCTCGCGCTGGCGTGGTGGAGATTCCCAGGTCCTCGCCAATGGCCTCGGGACGGACCAGGGCCCCGGGCCGCAGCTCACCGGACATGATCAGGCCCCGGATATGGGCGGTCGCCTTCTCGCTCAATTGCGGGCGTGCGCTGCTGCGGGGACTGCGGCTGGTCATGGTCTGCGGCTCTTTCTGATCATTTTCCCACCCAACATACGGCAACCGGAGCCTAGCTGTACTGTTCCCTTCCCGCGCGCTGCAGGATCCGTTTGGCCCGCTCGGTCACGGGCCGGTCGATCATCTGGCCGTCCACCTGCACGGCGCCGCCTTCGGCACCGATCACGGACAGCGCCCACTCGACGTCGGCTTGGGTGGGTGCGAAGGCCCCGCGCACGGCGGGCAGCTGGGCCGGGTGGATGCACAGCTTGCCGCCGAAGCCGAAGTTCCGGGCGAGCCGGGCCGAGTCCGCCACCTTGCCGGCGTCCTTGATGTCGGTGGAGGGCGAATCCAGCGGCGCGGCTATGCCGGCAGCGCGGGAGGCGAGCACCAGCTGTGCCCGGGCGTGGTCCAGGAACCGGTCACCGCCGTCGGCATCGATGTCCAGGGCGAAGTCGATGGCGCCAAAAGCCAGCCGGGTCACGCCGGGCACCCGGGCCAGCTCCAGTGCGTTCACCACGCCGAGGGCGGACTCGACCAGCGGAACCAGGGCCAGGTGTTTCGGCATGTCCGCGCGCAGCTGCCGCAGGGCTCCGGCGCCTTCGGCCTTCGGCACCACGATGCCGAGCAGACCGGACCCCGGCGCCTCGGCACCAGCGAGCAGCGCGGTGGTCTCTGCGTCGTAATACTGGGACTCGACCGGGTTCACCCGTACCAGAGCCTGCACGCCGCCGGGGGCCAGAGCTTCCAGCACCGCGGCCAGCGCGCCGGCCTTGGCGTCCGGGGCGACGGCATCCTCCAGGTCGATGATCACGACGCCGGCACCCGCGGCGGCGGCCTTGGCGAACCGCTCGGGACGGTCACCGGGGACGAACAGGGCGGTGTCCGCGGAGGCCACGGTGTCCGCCCCGGTTGCGGCGGCGGCCTGCGCGGACGCGGTCACGCGAAGTCCCCGATCGAGGGCAGGGTGGACTCGTCCGGGCGGGCGGACTCGACGCCGGGCAGGTGGCCCTGCCGGTACACCATGAAGGTGCGGCGGTAGCTGATCACGATTTTGCTGTCCTGGTTGAAGCCCTCGGTAGCCACGGTCACCAGCCCCAGGTTGGGGCGGGAGTTGGATTCGCGGACGGCGAGGACCTTGGAGCGCGAATAGATCGTGTCGCCCTCATAGACCGGGTTGGGCATGCGGACCTCGTCCCAGCCTATGTTCGCGAAGACGTTCATGGACAAATCGATGGTGGACTGTCCCGTGACCAGTGCCAACGTGAAGGTGGAATTGACCAGCGGCAGGCCGAACTCGGTGCCCTTGGCGAAATTGGCGTCCACATGGGTCTTGGCCACATTCTGCGTCATCAGCGTGAAGGACTGGTTGTCCGCCTGGGTCACGGTCTTGCCGAATGGATGGTAGTAGATGTCCCCGGGGGAAAAGTCCTCGAACAAACGGCCCGTCCAGCCCTCTACTACCCGGCTCTCGTCCGCCGCTGCCTGCGTCGCTTCGTCGGTCATCACTGCTCTCCTTGGCTCAATATATTAATTGCTTCCCGCAAGCCTGGGCGTGACATCGGCCTATTGTCAAGGTTTTTGGCCACTTATGGATGTGACAGTTGCCTGTTGCCAATTGCTAATATATTGACGTATCGTCCAATCCCAGCGGGGACACAGGGTCGCCCGGACCGATTTCAAGGAGCAACGATGCCCACCCTGACTGCCGAATTGGAACAGCTGCGCGAGAAGACCCGCCTCCTGTGCGCGGGATTTCCGGACGAGTACTGGCGCGAAACGGACCGGAACCGCCGCTACCCCCAGGAGTTTGTGGACACGCTCACCGAAGCCGGCCTACTGTCCGCGCTGATCCCGGCCGAATACGGCGGCCTGGGACTGGGCCTGACCGAGGCTTCCGTCATCATGGAGGAAATCAACAAATCCGGCGGCCACTCGGCGGCGTGCCATGCGCAGATGTACACCATGGGCGCCCTGCTGCGGCACGGCAGTAACGCGCAGAAGCAGGAATACCTGCCGCAGATCGCCGCCGGCACCCTGCGGCTGCAGGCCTTCTCCATCACCGAGGACAAGGCCGGCTCGGACACTACCAGCATCGAGACCGCAGCCGTGCGCGACGGCGACGATTTCATTATCACCGGGCACAAGAGCTGGACCAGCCGGATCGAGGAAACCGACCTCGCGTTCGTCCTGGCCCGCACCTCGGCCAAGCCCGAGGGCAAGGGCTCGGACAAGACCCACGGCCTGACCTTGTTCCTGGTGGACCTGCGCCAGGTCCGCGAAGAACAAGCCGAATCCCTCAAAGTGGTCAAGGTCCGCACCATGTTCAACTACGCGACCAACCAGGTCTTCTACCAGGGCATGCGCGTGCCGGCATCGGCCGTGATCGGCGAGGCCGGCAAGGGCTTCCGCTACGTCATCGACGGCTGGAATGCCGAGCGCATCCTCCTGGCCTCCGAAGCCATCGGCGACGGCTATTGGTTCACGCGACGCGGGGTGGACTATGCCAACAGCCGCGAGGTGTTCGGCCGGAAAATCGGCACCAACCAGGGCGTGCAGTTCCCCATCACCGATGCCTACATGAAGGTCCGGGCCGCGGACATGATGCGCTATGAAGCCGCCCGCCTCTTCGACGCCGGCCAGCCCTGCGGGGCCGAGGCCAACATGGCAAAACACCTCGCCTCCGAGGCCAGCTGGGCCGCAGCCAACGCCTGCCTGGACACCCACGGCGGCTATGGATTCGTGGACGAATACGACGTCGAACGGAAGTTCCGTGAGACCCGCATGTTCCAGGTTGCACCCGTCAACAACAACTTGATCAAGAGTTTCGTGGCCACTAAAGTTCTCGGCCTGCCCCGGTCCTACTGACCGGTTGTGGACGCCCCCGCCAATCCATCTCGGTAGCGGGGGCAAACCCCTCATCAGCACCAGCCGGACGCGGAACCGGCGCCGGACCCGGGCGCACCAACGGGGCCAGCACCCAAAAGGGCTTGTGGAACAAAATGGCGCGGCAGGCACCTCCCCAATGCTCCCGGGCCGGCCACCGCCCCACAGACCGTCTTGCATCCGGCGGGATATGAGACAGTCCGGCGAGACAGTAGTGCCATCCCGGAACTCCACGGCACCGGGTGTCTTGCACCATGTATCCCAGCCTCCTGCCAGTTTTGGCTGGTCCTCGTACTGGGCTTTGATGGGGGCTTTGAAGGCTTCCTCGTCCTCGGCGGACCAGTCCTGGCCGGCGGCCTCGTACTGGTCGCGTTTGACGGTGGCCAGGACGCTGGAGGCCTGGTTGCCGCCCATCACCGATATCCGGGACGCCGGCCACATCCAGAGGAACCGCGGTGAGTAGGCCCGGCCGCACATGGAGTAGTTGCCGGCGCCGAAGGACCCGCCGATCACGACGGTCAGCTTGGGAACCCGGGCGGTGGCGACGGCGGTGACCATCTTGGCGCCGTTCTTGGCGATGCCGCCCTGCTCGTAGTCCTTGCCGACCATGAAGCCGGAGAGGTTCTGCAGGAAGATCAGGGGGATGCCGCGCTGGTCGCAGAGCTCGATGAAGTGGGCTCCCTTGAGGGCGGATTCGCTGAAGAGCACGCCGTTGTTGGCCACGATCCCGACGGGGTGGCCATGCAGCTTCGCGAAGCCGGTGACCAGGGTGGTGCCGTAGTTCTTCTTGAACTCGTGGAAGCGGCTGCCGTCCACCAGCCGGGCGATGACCTCGCGGACGTCGTACTGCGCGTTCACGTCCACCGGAACCACGTCATAAAGTTCGTCCGGGTCCGCCAGCGGCGGCAGCACGACCCCGGCGATGTCCCAGGCGGGGGCGGCCGGCTGGGGCAGGGTGGCGACGATGTCCCGGACGGTCTGCAGGGCGTGCTCGTCGTTTTCGGACAGATGGTCCGTGACCCCGGAGATCCGGGAATGGACGTCCCCGCCGCCGAGCTCCTCCGCGGTGACGATCTCCCCGATCGCGGCCTTCACCAGCGGCGGCCCGCCCAGAAAGATCGTGCCCTCGTTGCGGACGATCACCGTCTCATCGCTCATCGCCGGGACGTACGCGCCGCCGGCGGTGCAGGAGCCCAGCACGGCGGCGATCTGCGGGATCTTCGCCGCCGACATCCTGGCCTGGTTGTAGAAGATCCGGCCGAAGTGCTCCCTGTCCGGGAAGACCTCGTCCTGCCTGGGCAAAAACGCGCCCCCGGAGTCCACCAGGTAGATGCACGGCAGCCGGTTCTCCAGCGCGATTTCCTGGGCCCGGAGGTGCTTTTTGACCGTCAGCGGGTAGTACGTGCCGCCCCTGACCGTGGCGTCGTTGGAGACCACCAGCACTTGGCGGCCGTGCACCAGCCCGATCCCGGCGATCACCCCGGCGCCGGGGGACTCATCGTCATAGATGCCGTGGGCGGCCAGCGGCGCGATCTCCAGCAACGGGCTGCCCTCATCCAGCAGCCGGTCGATCCGCTCCCGCGGGAGCAGCTTGCCCGCGCCACATGGCGCCGGCGGGACGCCTCGGGCCCGCCCAGCGCCGTGGCCGCGAGCCGTTCCTTCAGCTCCCGGGCCAGGCCCAGCTGGGCCTCCCGGTTCGCGGCAAGGGCGGAGCTTGCCGCGTCCACGCTGCTCGTCATTGTATTCATGTGTCCTCTTTCCAGTGTCGGGTGGGCAGATCCGGGGATCAGCACCAAGTCGTTAGGCCAGACTGCGTTGGGCGGTGGCGGTGGTGTGGTTTCGCTGTCGAGTCCGGTGGGGAGCCTGACGTAGTCGATTCTTTCCAGTGCCGAGGGGTCGACGGAGAGGATTTTGCAGGCCAACCCGACGAAGAACCACTGGACGGCGGGTTGCTCAAGACGGCCGTGTGGTTCGATACCTGTGGGCCACGCCGGTGCCCATTCCATGATGGCCAACTGGGCCACGCGTTGGCCGGGTTCCAAAACTTGGGCGAAGTGCCCAATGGCATCGGGGGACGAACGGCCCCTCGGACAGAGACGTGAATGGCCGCCTCCAGACGCACAGCCCGGCCTCAGCTGTCGTTGCCATTGCTGCCACCACCAAGGGGGAGGACGTCTTTGGCCCGTCGGTCCATGTGGGTTTGTGGTCCTGTATGCCGGGCCGGGATGTGAGTTCGCGCTTCAAGATTCCCTTTTCGGTTCAGGGCGTGCATTGAGACCGCGCCTACCACCGGTCCGACCGCCAGCAGCAGGAAGGCGTATTTCCAGCCCAGAAGATCTGCAAGCATTGGCACGATTTGAATGGTAATCACAGTCACGAAGAATCCAATCGCTGTCTGAGCGGTGAGGGCTGTGCCGAGATAGCGGCTATCCGAGATTTCGCTGAGCGCTGTAGAAAAGACTCCGGAGTCCGCAATGGCAGATGCCCCCCAAATCAAGGTGAAAGCTAACATGGTCGGCCAAGGGGCCGAGAACATGACCGGCGAGACCAGGCAGCATGTGCCGCTAACGGCTAGTGCGGCAACCGCGGTCGGTGCCCTTCCGAAACGATCCGAGGCCCATCCTCCGAACAGGCAGCCGGCGACACCCGCTATGCCTATCGCTGCGAACAGCCAGAGTCCTATTCCCGAATCGCGAGACTCTGCTTCGCTGCCTTGGCTAGCCATAATGAAAGACGGAAGCCATGTCCACAGGGCATAGAGCTCCCACATATGGCCAAAGTATCCAAGATTCACCAGCCTGGAGCCGCGGTCCCGGAAGATCTCAAGCAGATGTTTGGGCTTGAGCCGGACGGGGTTCGCATTAAGGTACGGTCCCTGCCGGACGCCCAGCAATGCCATGAGGGCGCCAGTCCCGGAGATAATTGCGGCCGTACCCATGACGTATTCCCATTTCAGGAAGCCAAGCCCGCTGATCAAGTGGGGCAGAGCGGATCCGAGGGTCAGCGCCCCCAGTAACAGACCGAACGCCATTCCGCGACGGGCAGAGGGCGACCATGACACCATCAACTTCATGCCCACCGGATAGATCCCTGCCAGGAACAGACCGGTGAGGAACCGGAGCGGTATGGCTGAGGAGACGGTATGGACAACGAGAGCGAGAACCCCCGTGCACGCAGCTGCACAGAAACCACTCAACGCCAATAGCAGATGGGGCGCCATACGGTCTGCGAGATTCGTCAGGGACGAAACTATGGCCCCGACCACAAACCCGATCTGCACCGACGCTGTCAGCCATACCGCCTCGGCCGAGGTCATCCCCCACTCCAACCGGAGAGTGGGAACTACGGCAGAGGCTGAGAACCAGACCGAAAGCGATAGAACCTGAACGAGCGCAATAAGTCCACGCTGCCGATTCCCTCTTGAGCCCAGCATTTTTCCTCACTCTGAATGACAGTCCGGCCAGAGACTGGGAAGCGGTTGATCGTCGCCCTGGCATCGGTGGCCCCACGCGAATCGGGGCCACCGACGTTAGCTAACCGAGGGTTTGAGTGGAACCGGCTGCTGCTGTGGCACGGGATCTGAACCTGCCGGCGTAGGCAGCGCCACTGGCTTGCGACTCCGGATCTAGATTTGCCGCCATGAGGGCAACCAACTCGTTGCGTTGACCGGAGAGAATGTCGTCCGATGCTTCCCGAATTTGCCTGACGGTCTCCATCAGCATGAGCGGTGAACGGGAAGCAATGACGGCCGCGACTTCTGAGACACGTTCTTCCAAACTTTCCGGTCCGACCACTTCGTTGAAGAACCCGCTCTCCTTGGCCTCGGCTGCCAACATTGGCCGTCCGGTGAGAACAAGATCGGCCGCCCGGGTCAGTCCTATGAGGCGCACGAGTCTGGGAAATCCACCCATGGAAAAGGGAGCGCCAAGGTCAAGCTCTGACACCCGAAGCGCTGCATCCGGAGACGCATACCTGAGCTCGCACAGCGCAGGCAGGACGAGGCCGCCTCCTACAGCGTGTCCATGGACTTGGGCGATTTTGACAACGGGGGCTCTTTCGATGTCGAGGAACATCTGCTGGAACTGGGAGTATTCCAGCAACCGATCCCTGGCAGTCTCGGCCCGCCACGGCGCACCAAGGTCGTGTCCGGCGCAGAATGATCTGCCTTCGCCGCTGATGATCATGACCTTCGCGTCGCTGCGGTAGGCGTAGTTCTTCACCGCGTAAGAAATGTCGCTGCCCATCTCCAAGCTGAGCGCATTGAGCCTCTCTGGCCTGTTCAGTCTGAGCCTGACAATGCCGTCATCGATGCTGACCAATACGTTTTCCAGGGTCTCAGCGTGCATTAGTCGCCTCCTCGGGAGAAGAGAAGACTGAGAGCTGAAGGTCTCTGCCGTTGGTTTCGGGTATTTTTTTGACAACGACAATGACGATGAGGCAAACGGCGATCAGGTAGAACGCCGGTGCAATATGTGATCCGGTTGTGTCCACCAGAATCTGGCTGATGAACGGCATGGTCCCGCCAAAGATTGCGTAGCCGAGGTTGTACGAGAGGCCAATACCCGTCGACCTCACACTCGTGGGAAAGAGTTCGTACAGCGTGACGTAGCCGCCACCCCCGAAGACCGCGACACCCACGGCAAGGAGCATCTGTGCTGCTACGGCGCCTGCGAACGTACCTGTGGTGCACAGGAAATAGGCGGGGAGCGCTGCTGCTGCGAGGTAAATGGTGCCGACCAACATAAGAGGCCGCCGTCCGACGCGGTCCGCGAGCTTACCGCAGGGGGGCAAAAGAACGACCACGGCGAGGACCGAGAGCGAAGTGCTCAGCATCGCCGGCACGGTGTCCATTCCTATGGTCTTTACCAGATAAGTGAACATGTAGCTGTGGACTGTATAAGCGCCAAGGGCCAGAACGCTAATGATGAGGCAAACGAAAACGATGGCTTTCTTGTGATGGGATGTGGCTTCACGGACTGGTTGCTGGGAAATCGAGCCTTCGTGAGCCAGGGCAGTAAATTCGTCTGATTCCTCCACCTTGAGTCGAATGATCAGCCCAACGACGGCCATGACGCCGCCGAGGATAAACGGGACCCTCCAAATTCCTTCGTTGTAGGCGGTTGTGCCGAAGACGCCATTCAGGCCGAGAATGAAAAAGCCAGCGAACGCCGACGGTAGAAAACTCGCAGCGAACGTAATGCCGATCCACAACCCTCGTTTCGACTTGGGCGCCGATTCGATGACGAGGGGCCCCATGCTGGAGGCCTCGCCTCCTGCTGAGAATCCCTGCACCAGTCGACAGATAAGCAACAATGCGGGTGCTGCCAAACCGATCGAGGCGTACGTCGGAAGCAGACCACAGGCCAACGTTGCTGCACCCATGATGAGGATAGTTATGGCGAGTACGTTACGCCGTCCGAGCCGATCACCGTACCGGCCACAGACGATGCCGCCGAGGGGACGCATCAGGAAGCCTGCCCCGTAGACCGCGAACGTACCCAGCACTGCGGCTGACGGGTTGTCCGAGGGGAAAAAGTTTACGGCAAGGACCGGCGCCAGTGCGGCGTAGACCAAAAAGTCATACCATTCGACGAACTGCCCGACGGCGGCGCCTCGGATAACGCGCTTTTCGCGGAGGCTCATGCCGGGCGAAGGGCTGGGTGTGAGGTCTTCCTGGGCCTGTGATGCTGTGGTCATCCACTTACTCCTGATCTTCTTTGAGAGGGGTGAGGATCTCTTCATTGTGTTCACCGATGGCCGCAAAACCATCGGCGTGCGACATGGATCTCGGCTCGATGCGAATCGGGTTTCCGGCCAGCTGGATGGACGACCCCGCGCTCACCTTCATGTCCACCACCATCTCTCGGAGAGCGGCCTGGTCAGACTCAAGAAGGTCTTCCGCCCGCTGCAACGACGACGAAGGCACGCCCGCTTCGGCCAGGAGCTTCGCTGTTTCGGCACGGGTCCTTGTTGACAACCAACGTTCAATTCCGGGTTCCACGAGGCTCTTCAAATTCTGCGCCCGCCCGCTTCCATGCTCCAGCCGAGGATCCGCGGCGAGGTCCTTCATCCCGGCTACCCGGCAGAGCGCCTGCCATTGGTCATCGCTGATGACGCAGATGCAAAGCCATCCATCCGCGGCCTGAAAGAACCCGAACGGAGCGAACCACTGATGATGGTCTGCACCAAGTTCAAGGTCAATGTCGGCCCCGGACTTGATGGCGATGCTCCATTCGTTCATGGACAGCATCGCATCGTACATTGCGATATCCACTCGGGAACCGACTCCTGTGATCGCGCGCCGAACGAGAGCCATGGAAATCCCGGCCGTCGCGTATACAGAAGAGATACTGTCTCCGAAAGGGAGACCGACAGCCTTCGGCCGACCCCCATCTGTCGGCAGCTGGCTGACGACCCCAGCCATGGCCTCGGCAACGAGGTTGAATGCCGGCCACTCGCGGTAGTCGCTCTTCGTATGTCCGAATCCGCTGATAGAGGCATAGATCAGCCGCGGGTTGATCCTCTGCAGGTCTTCCCAACCAAGCCCCCAGGCCTCCATCGCACCAGGGCGGAAGTTCTCCACCAGGACGTCCGCTGACTTGATGAGGGCCTCGACCAGTGGCCTCTGCTCCGGAGAACGGATATCCAAGGTCGTCGATTTCTTGCCGCGGTTGTGGCGCAGGAAGTAAATACTGATCTCTTCGTCATCAGGAAGTGACATCATTTGGGGTAACCCACGATTGACTTCACCCTTAGCTGGCTCTACTTTAATGACTTCGGCACCGGCATCGGCCAGGAGCATTGTGCAGTACGGACCGGAAAGATACCGGGTCAGATCAAGCACGCGGATGCCTTGGAGGGGTGGGGAGGCGGGATCCACTTGCGGGTTCTCTAATTGCGTGGTCATGCGCTGAAATCCTTTCACGTCGTTGTGAACAACACTGAAGATCAAAGTCAAATTTGCCGCTTCGGTTTTGTTGTTGCTGATGTCAATCATGATTTGCATCACATGGCCAGTCACTGGCGTGCTGATCAGACACCGTGCCTATTTCCTGTGGAATCTCACAGTTCGACGTCGCGGCAGCATCCGGGAGTCCCTGTGCTCCTTACCGGCAGGTTGGAGAACTTTTCCCCGTGATCTGCCCTGCTCCCGAAAATTCCCGTAACTGGGAAGATGTCTGCGGTAGTTGATAAGAACGGACACCACCGAGCCCAGGCACAGAACGGCGACGGCGAGAATCAACGATTTTCTGTCGAACCAGTTGCCCAGGAATGCCAGTACAGTCGGAGTCAGGAAACCAATGTAGACAATCGAATAGTAGATGCCGGTGAGCGCCCCGAGTTCCTGCGGGGGTGCAATCCGTTGGACCTCCAGCAGTCCTGTCACGAAGGCCAGCCCGTAACCTGCACCCAGCGCAGCAGCGGCCGCGGCGCCGACCCATGGATCCTGCATCACCGCAGCCAGGAACGCCATAAGAAGCCCTACCAAAGTCACCAGAAGTGCGGTCAGGATTCCACGCCCCGACTCTGCTGTGTCCAGCCGGCGGGCAACTGTCTGGACCAGCAACCCCGCGCCCAGAGTCAGTGTCACAACCCCCGCAGCATAGGGCAGCTGGCCGGTCCCTGGCTGTTCCGAGAGCAGCGGAACGACTGCATAGCCGATGGTACTGGCCGCGAAAGCCCAGGGCGCCACCGGACCCACGACCCGACTAAAACGCGGGTGCCGTGCCGATGATGCTCGCCATCCTGCCGGAATTGACGACCTTGTCCGCCTTTGCAAGGTTTCCGGCAGGCGCCTTACAAGGATTAGGAACGGCGCCAACAGGAGAATGTGAAGGACGTATGGCAGCACCTCCGGCAGGGGTGCCACCTGAGCCAGAACCGCGCTGATCACCGGTCCGATCAGGAATCCGGTCGCCATCAGCAGCGACGAACGGCGTGCGCCCGCGCCGGCCGACGCGTGCAGATCATACGGGGGTTGGGACAGCTCCTTGATCCACCCGGTGGTCGCCGCCATCGCGATGCCGGTGGCGACTCCGGCGATCAACCGTCCCGCGTAAATGGCTTCTGCAGCCAGACCTCCGAAAGCCATAACGAAGCTGGCAAAGAGTGAGAGGACCACCGCCAGCAGAGTCAGGCTGCGGCGCCCGATCCGGTCAGACAGCGGACCGCCCACTAAAAGACCCGGCATGAGGCCGAGTACGTAGATCCCCAACATAGACGCCACTGCCAGCTCGGTGAATCCGTGTTCTACGCGATAGAGGGTCATCAAGGCTGCAAATTGATTGGCGCCCCATCCCACAAGCATCAGTGACAGGGCCGCCGGGAGCCACGGCTTCATCGGCTTCATCGGCTTCATCCCGAACAATCCCTGATCCAGGACCGAATTCTTCAGGCCGCCCGGAACTGCGAAACCTCCGTCGCCATGAAGGAGAGGTGCTCAACACTATATGCTGTCTCGATGTGTTGGGCGTCGGCAGCAACTGCCTGCCCGGCACCGGATTCCATGGCGGCGCGGAGCGTTGCCGCATCCTCAAAATGCAGTTCGGCCATCCTCGAATAGACCTTGGACCGGAGCTCATGAGTGACAATTCCCAGGAGTCCGGGCAACTGACGTGCCAAGTGCAGATGACGGGTGAGGTAGTACCTGTTCATGGATTCAGGATCACTGGGAATTGCCCAGAGTACGACTAATTTTACAGTCGGCATTTCAGAAGCTACCTCTCAAGTTTTCACCTAACGACCGTGGTAAACAGGTTCACGCTTTTCACTGAAGGCGGTGCTTCCTTCAACGGCATCTTGCGTCCGCATAATGGCTAGGAAGTGTCGATATTCGTTTTTTAGTCCCCGGGCCAGGCCCTCCGCTTCGCCTTCAAGTACAGCTTGGCGGACGGCCCGCACCGCCAACGGTGCTCGATGGGCGATCCTCTTGGCTAGATCCATCGCCTCAGACGTCAGATCGTCCCGGGGAAGGATACGATTTATGAGACCCCATCGCAGGGCGTCCTCGGAGCCAATCGGGTCTCCGGTCAGCAGCATCTCCATTGCGGGCCCGGATGGCATGGCACGCGGCAGCCTTTGGCTCCCCCCTGCGCCAGGGATCACCCCCCACTTCGTTTCTGCCAGCCCAAATGTCGCGTTGTTCGATGCCAAACGAATGTCACACGCAAGCGCCAGTTCCAGGCCACCGGCCAAGGCATGCCCGTTTATTGCGGCGATGATTACGATTCGATCCACGTCGTGGCCGGTAATCCCACCGACATTCCACTCGGGCGATTCTCCTGCGCGGATACGGTCCCGCCTGGGTGGAAGAAACGTTTTCAGGTCGACGCCCGCGCAGAACGACGAATTCCCCGCGCCCGTGATGACTGCTGCACGAATTTTTCTGTCAGCGTTCAGCCCGGCAATGGCCGAGGCCAGGTCTCCGTTATGCTCATCATCCAGAGCATTGCGTGCCGAGGGTCTGTTGATCGTAACCAAGGCAACTGATTCATCCCTCGTGACATCAATACTCATGACGATTTCCTTTCCCAAGCGTCAACAGGCCCTCAGCGGCAACCATGGTTAGGAGATATGTAGCGTCGTGACGACGTCGACGGCCCGGGTTAGCGTGTCCCGAATAGGGGACCTCTGTTCCAACAGAGTGATCAGTTCGCGCAGTTGCAGGGAGTCGCTACCCGGCGCATCCAGCGTCACCTGGGCACGAATCTGACGCGCACCCACAGGCGTATTGGTCTCTATACCCAGAAAGGCCCGAAGATCAAAATCGACTTCAATATCGAGATCCATTGATCGCAACTCGATGCCCAGTGCGGCGGCGTTTGCCGCCAGTGTCACGGCATAACAGCCGGCCAGGGCCTGGGCCAGGTACTCGGCGGGCGAGACTGCGGTGTCTGTCCCCAGTAACGCGGCGGGTTCGTCGCTGGACATCTCGAACCGCTGCGTTCGGGTCTCGTCAAGGATGCCGGCCTGACGCAACGCGCCAGTGGCAGAATTAAGGCGAAATCCTCCGGCCCATTTCCCTGCGACCGCGAAGGTAACCTGCCCCAGCGGCGGATTGTCACGTACCGCTTCGATAGTCTCCCCGAGCGCGATCAAATTGATGTCATTTACTACAGTCACGGTGTCCTCTTATCTGATTAGTGATTATTGGTTTGTAAATATCACGGTGAGCTAGAGCTGAATTGACTTGATCTCCAGAAACTCTTCCAACCCTTGGCGTCCCATTTCACGCCCGTTGCCGGACCTCTTATATCCGCCAAAAGGTGCCTTCGGATTGTACTGACCGCCGTTAATATCGACCGATCCGGTGCGCATTTGCCGGGCGAAGGACATAGCCCGCCCCTCGTCCCTGGACCAGACCGCGCCGTGAAGTCCGTACTGGGAGTCGTTGGCGATCGCCAGAGCATCATCGTCGTCGCGATACTTCATGATGGCCAAGACCGGCCCGAAGACCTCTTCTTGGGCAAGGACCGATGTCCGATCGACATCGGCCAACACGGTGGGGCGCACAAAGTACCCTTTGTCCATGCCGGTCGGAGAAGCCGACCCGCCCGTGACCAATCGGGCACCGTCTGCCAGGGCGTTGTTGATATAGTCCCGCACCCGCACCATTTGGGCTCGGGACGCAAGCGGTCCGAGCTTTGTCCCGGGCTCAAGGGGATCCCCAACCACAAAGCTGTCAGCGACTTCGGCAGCTTGGCGCACTGCTTCTTCGTATTGATCCTCGTGGACGAGCATCCGGGTCCACGCATTGCAGGTTTGTCCGGAGTTCAGGAATGCGTTTGCGACGCCGACCTTGACGGCGGCAGCCAGGTCCGCATCGTCGAGAATCACGTTAGCGGACTTACCTCCAAGTTCCAGCACGACCCGGGTCACGTTGGGCGCAGCCACCTGTGAAACTCTGGTTCCAGCACCAACTGAGCCCGTGAAGGAGACAACGTCAATGTCCGCATGGGCTGCGATTGCCTCCCCGACCACGGCTCCATAGCCTGGCACCAGATTTAAGACTCCCGGTGGAAAACCGACCTTGTGAATGGCTTCAAAGAGTTCGTAGGCAACCAGGGGAGTAATCTCACTCGGTTTCAGCACGACAGTGCACCCTGCAGCCAATGCCGGAGCAAGTTTGGCAACAATCTGATGCAGCGGATAGTTCCACGGAGCGATGGCTCCAACTACTCCCGCAGGCTCCCGAACGATTCGGCTATTTTCGACCTGTCCTTCGAAAGGATATTCCTCGATCAGCTCCGCGTAATAACCCAAAACCGTCTGCGGCAACGCGGCCTGGATCCGGGTCGACATCCGGATAGGGCAGCCCATCTCCTCGGTGATAATCCTTGCAACATCTTCTTGACGGACAGCCAGTTCGTCTCGCAGCAGGCGCAACAGATGGGCCCGTTCGCCTACGGAAGTGGCAGCCCACGCAGGGAATGCCCTGCGCGCGGATTCCACCGCACGATCCACATCCGCAGTCGTGCCCTCCGGAATGCGACCTACGATGGTCTCATTGGCAGGATTTTCAACCTCGATGACGCCCATGCCTGATGAGCTAACCCACGCACCGTCAATATAAATCTTTGAGTGACTGCGGAATTTATCCACGTTCATCAATCTCCCGTCTCGCAGGGTGTTCGCTCACTTCACCAGCACACCGGGTCTTCGGCTGCCTGCTTGAATTCAGGCCGGTTGCCTCAGATGCCGCTGATCACGGCCGCTAGCTCGTTCCCCTGCTAAGTCTGTCCCGCGTACGCCGATGCGTCCTTGGTGTCCACCCAAGACATTTAGCGCTCTTATTGGGAAACTCCACAAAAGAGTGTGGCGCATCTCGTCTGGAGTCACCCCGCCGGCGTCACAGACCGCTACCCCTGCTTCTGCCATGCGACACTCCTTATGTGACTGATCACACACGCGCCGAACTGTTGGAAGCGATACGCCGCCATATCCCTGACATATCCCAAAGGATTGTGGCAGCCACGATGGCAATCCCGGCCTATGCAGGCTTCGAAGACGAGCTCCGAGCGACGACACCGCTGACCATCGATAGCTTCCTACAGCATGCCAAGGGCATCCGGAAGGAGCTCGATCCCCGGCTCATTGAAAACGCTCGGCGCCGGGCGCGCCAAGGTTTCGACGGGAGTACCATGACGCACGCCTGGCGAGTTGTTAACCGTCAGCTGTGGAATTGGCTCACGACAGAGTGCCCTGTCGAGTTTGACCTTCGTGGCGCCGGGTTGATCGTGTGGAACGATTTTTTGGACATGTCAGAGCGCTATGTCAGTGCCATCATGGACGCCTTTTTCGCAGCGCAAAGCGAGCTCCAGGCAGGCCAGCTTAATTCTCGAAGGGCAGCGTTGGATGTCCTACTCGACGGACGGTCGTCCGACCAAACCGGCAAGATCTTGCATGGCATGGGAATCCGGTCAGAGCGGATCCTTATCGCTGCCTGCTCCTTCTCCGGCCACGGTCCGGCTGATCTGGCTGAGCCGTCGTTCGCGTTTGAGTCACTGCTGCGGGAAATGAAAGCGCACATCCGGCAGCTTCCCTGGACGGTGTTTCACAAGCGGCTGATCCTGTGTCTTCCATACAATGCGCACACTCGGGAAAGTCTCGCCCAGTTGCCCGATCGGTTGGAAACAACAATGCACATTGGCATCAGCCGACCATCGCCCATCACGGGAAGTCTTAGGATCCCGACTAGGCAGGCCGAACTTGCTCTTCGTGGAGCTGATGGAGCGACACGTTTGGTAGATTTCGGCAGGCTGTCATTAGTACAAATTGGCGCGCTACAGGCCGACCTGCAAGTGAGTGACGTGCCTCCTGACCTTGAGGCATTCATAGCCGAGGATGCCAAGGGCGGGCACGAATGGGTCCGAACGGCTCAAGCACTGACAAATTCGCAAGGCAACATCTCGCATGCAGCAAGCTCCCTACAGGTCCACCCCAACACCATCTACTACCGCCTCACAGCCGCCCGGGAAATCTGTGGACTGGACCTTCGAAGCCCGAGCGTATTAGCCGATATCCAGTTCATCCAAGCGTGTCGTGATTTTGGGACATACGTCCCCTGACTTCGTGCTAGCTCCGCACCCATCTGGGACGCGACGTCGAGGAACTCGGCAACGCTCAGGGTTCACTGGCCGGAAGAGGCAAAGGACCGGGCGGCCGTCAGACGATCCGCGCATGCTTTCCGAGGTGGTGGAATGGCAGTATCTCAACTGCCTCTTCACATTTGGGAGCAGCACCGCTCCCCCTTGCCAGCGTCCTGTCATGCAGTTAGCGACCCTCCCCGCCATGAACAGATAACCAGCACCAACGCCACCAAAACACGAAAGGAGGCAACGGCCCACCAACAAAAATAGGCCCCGAAGGGGCCCATCAGTGAACAGTTTGTGCACACTCAGAGGCCCACAAGCCCCTGAACAGGGAAAACACGTGCCCGAGGTGGGACTCGAACCGGGTTCCCTCCCCCGCAAACACTGGACTCCCGCCGAACATACGGAATCCGGCCCAGTCCGGGACCCAAAGTGTGGACACTGTCCACACCCCATTTCTCCCCACCAAAGACCTCCCCCAAACAGCCGCACACGGATCGAAAGAGTGCGGCAATTCTCGGTCGCGACAAAGTTGAACAAGCCGTAGGACTCCACGAGCGGCAGCGACCTGGTCCTGCCCAGGCTCATTGCGGGCTCTTGGGCTGACCGCAGGGCTGTAGGTCGCTAGCCGCCTCATGACTATTCCACCTCCGTTCATCCCCTTCATGGTCCGTAGCGTCGAGAGCCGCATGACCGGGTGGTGCCCCTCAGACAAATGCATTGTAGGTGATGGGCGCGTGCAGCTTGTTGAGTCCAAGACTCTTTTTAGTGCGCCACCTTTTACCGTTTCACGGCTATTTGTGGCCCGCACTCGATGTCCAGAACCGTGTACGCAGCAAAGGGCCTCCCATGTTGCGGGGACGGGAGACCCTTGCGGTTTGGGGTGTAAGGCGGCCGTCGTGGTCAGCCGGCGAAGGGGTCGGCGATGCCGATGTACTGGGTGTAGAGGTATTCCTCGATGCCTTCGGGGCCGCCTTCGCGTCCGAGGCCGGACTGCTTGACTCCGCCGAAGGGCGCCGCGGCGTTGGAGATGACGCCGGCGTTCAGGCCCAGCATGCCGGTTTCGAGGCGTTCGCCCATGCGGATGCCCCGGTTCAGGTCCCGCGTGAAGACGTAGGCCACCAGGCCGTACTCGGTGTTGTTCGCGAGCCGGATGGCCTCGTCCTCCGTGTCGAAGGTGATGATCGGGGCGACGGGTCCGAAGATTTCTCGGGACAGGATCCGGGCGCCTTCGCGCACGTCGAGGAGAAGGGTGGGTTCGTAGAAGTATCCTGGACCGTCCACCGGTGCCCCGCCTGTAATTAAAACGGCACCATCGATCACGGCGTCGGTGACGAGCTCGTGGACCTTGTCCCGGCTCTTGGCATCGATCAGAGGACCGACCTTGGACTCCGGTTCGGTGCCGCGGGCGATGGTCATCTCTGCCATCCCGGCGGCGAACTTCTTGGCGAACTCCTGCGCGACGGACTCATGGACAATAAACCGGTTCGCCGCGGTGCAGGCTTCGCCCATGTTCCGCAGCTTCGCCAGCATGGCCCCCGCGACGGCGGCGTCGACGTCGGCGTCCTCGAACACCACGAACGGCGCGTTTCCGCCGAGCTCCATCGAAGTCCGCAGCACCGTCTCGGACGCGTCCGAGAGCAGCCGGCGGCCCACCTCGGTGGAACCCGTGAAGGAGAGCTTCCGGAGCCGGGAGTCCTTGATCAGGGGCCCGGTGGTGGCACCGGCGGTGGACGTCGGGATGACATTGAGCACACCGGCGGGCAGCCCGGCCTCCAGCATGACGGCCGCGAACAGCTGCGAGGTCAGCGGGGTCAGGTTCGCGGACTTCAGCACCATGGTGCAGCCGGCGGCGACGGCCGGGGCGACCTTGCGGGTGGCCATGGCCAGCGGGAAGTTCCACGGCGTGATGAGCAGGCACGGGCCCACCGGCTTCTTCGTCACCAGCAGCCGGGACTTTCCGTCCGGGGATACCGAATACCGGCCGAAGGCGCGCACGGCCTCCTCGGAGAACCAGCGCAGGAACTCCGCACCGTAGGTGACCTCGCCGCGGGCCTCGGCCAGCGGCTTGCCCATCTCCAGGGTCATCAGCAGCGCGAAGTCCTCGGCCCGTTCGGTAACGAGTTCGAAGGCGCGGCGCAGGATTTCCCCGCGCTCCCGCGGGGGAACCTTCGCCCAGGAATCCTGCGCGGCGGCCGCGGCATCCAGTGCCGCCGCCCCGTCTTCCGGCCCGGCGTCGGCAAGGCTCAGCAGGACCTTGCCGGTCGAGGGATCCTCCACGTCAAAAGTCTTGCCAGACGCGGCCGGGCGCCACTGACCATTGATCAGCAGGCCCGTCGGGACAGAGGCCAGCAGGGCGCGCTCATGCTGGGCGTTTGTTGACATCGTTAACTCTCCAGGTGTTTTGAAGGAAGCCGTGGCTGTGTGCAGCACGACCTTCAGCAGTTTCGTGCGGTAGGGCCGCCAAAAGCAGTGCATGAGAACGTCAAACCTTCTGGCGCCTCTTGCACCCATTGGCGTCGGCGCCGACCCTCTTGGGTCGGCACCGACGCCTTAGGTGAGAATCGGCTAGGCTCCGACCGTTGTCTTGGTGCGGATCAGGTCCAGAGCCTGAACGAGGTATCCCTTGAAAACCGGGTAGTTCTCGCTCATCGGGAAGTGCCCGATGGCCTTCATCTCGATGAACTCGGCACCCGGGATCTGGCTGGCCGTGCGGGCTCCGTCTTCGGGGGTGGTGAGGTAGTCGTACTCGCCGGTCATCAGGACCACCGCGCATTTGTCGGTCTGGATTTCGCCCAGTTTGCCGCGCAGATCGTGGTCCACCGAGTAGAAGTACAGGTCACCCTTGAACGCCTCGGAACCCTGAGTGTAGTAGAACCACGTTTTCCAGCGGTCCGCCTCCGGCGATTGCGGGGCCATGAGGTCCCAGGTGCCGCTGCCGCACACCTGCGCGGCATTGGCATGGGGGTGCTGCCACCAGTCGAGGTAGAAGCCCGGTGAGTGGTCCGCTCCCTCCACGGGGATGACGGCGTCGAACCTCTCCGGGAAGCGGTGGGCGAGCTGCAGCGCTATGTTGCCGCCGAAGGAGGATCCCATGAAGATGGGGTCAACCAGTTCCAGTGCATCGACGAGGGCGACGATGAAGTTAGCGAAGTGGTCCGCGCTGAGCTGGTACTCCTCAGTCCACCACTCCGTGTTTTCAGGGGGGTCGGATTTGCCGTGGCGGGGGAGGTCGTAGGCGATGACGCGGTACTTGGCGGTGATCTCCGGGTCCTCCAGCAGACCGCGCCACTGGTGGTTGTGGGCTCCGGCGGTGTGCTGGCAGACCAGGGGCTGGCCCTGGCCGTTTTCGAGGTAGAAAACCTTGTATTCGAGGCCGTCCACGTCGACGGTGACGTAGTGGCCGGTGACGGGGGAAATTTTGCTCATGTCAGGAACTCCTATGGTCTAGACGGGTGCGCCGGTGGAGCGCAGCAGTTCGATTTGGCGGGTGAGGCAGCGCAGGTTCTGCATCAGGACCAGAACATCGCCTTCCAGCTTCATGTCGCGCTGGAAAGTGGCGGCCCAGATGCCGTGGTACATGGGAGCCGGGACGGGCTTGCCGAATTCACCCCAGGTGTGGGCGCTGGCTCGGATGGCGAACTGGTAGGGCACCTCGATGGGTCCCGGGTCCACGGAAATCTGGGCGATGGTGCCGGACACCACCCGGACAACAAAGGTGTGCGCCTCCATGTCCAGCAGGTAGGAGCAGGTGAAGTACTTTCCGTGGGCCTGAATTTCCGGGTCCTGGTTGTTGGCCTCGGTGAAGCTCTGAACCCAGGATTCTACAGAAGGGGCACGTGTTGCGACCGTCATTTCGTTGTTCCTCTCATTGGTCTCGCGGAGGGTCGGGCTTCTCTGTCCGAGCCTCGAAAGCGGGGTTCCTGGAGCGCCTTTGCGGCTGTCTCCGATGGCAACCCTTCGCTGGTTCCATTGCAGCCCCCGTTGCCCCGAACGGTCCAATACCTGTGCCCTATCCACCAATAGGCCGAAACTATTGGACCCCGATTGTGGCGGAGCTTAGAGTTGAACGATGCAGCAGCCACAGCTCGACCTGCGTGTCCTGCAGTACTTCGTCGCCGTTGCGGAAGAGCTGCATTTCGGGCGAGCCGCTGCCCGACTTCATATCGCGCAGCCATCCCTCAGCGTCCAAATACGGAAGCTTGAACACTCACTCGGCACTCCCCTGCTGATCCGGACCAGCCGAAGTGTCTCCCTGACCAGCGCAGGGGATGTCCTGCTGGGTGAAGCTAAGCGCCTTTTATCCGCCGCGGAGCGCGCCGTTTCGTTGACGCGTGAGGTCGCGAGCGGTGTGCGGGGCACGCTGATAGTCGGCTTCCAAGCCAACGCGGCCGCCGAACTGACCCCGCGAATCCTCGCCGCGTTCAAGAACAACCACCCGGAAATTCACGTGCAGATGAGGTCTTTCGATTTCGCTGATCCCACAGCGGGGTTGGCCGATGGAAGCGCTGACGTGGCATTTGTGCGGCCGCCCCTGCCGGCGGCTGACTGGCTCGCCATGGAAACACTGTTCATTGAGCCGCGGGTCCTCGTAGTTGCCAGCAGTTCCCGTTTTGCCGGGCTGTCTGAGGTGTCGGTGGAACAGGTCGTTGATGAGTCCTTCGTCGCCCGCAAGGCTCCGGATAAGTGGAGGGATTTCTGGCTCGCAACCCAGGCCCGCGGCGGGCAGCCGGTCCGTCTGGGCACTCAGGTAGCCACCGTCGACGAGTGTTTCGAAGCCATTATGGGTGAGCGCGGCATTGCGTTCACCCAGGCCTCCACCCAGCGTTTCTATGACCGTCCGGGGCTATCTTTCATCCCGGTCAGAGACGTCCCGCCCTCTCCGCTGTCGATTGCATGGCGCACTGATGTCAATGACGGGCTGGCACGTGAGTTCGTGGAGACCGCCCGGACCTTGGCCTCCTTCGGGGGCGTACCAAACCTCGTCGACTCCCCTCCGCCTGCCTCGCTGTCCTCTTCGCTCCAGTCCAATTAGCGCCACTGACGATCGCAGTGCGGCCAAGAAATGCCGCCGATTTTGCCAACGCCGGGCGGGAAACCGCTCGGCGTCGTCCGCTGTTCTTTAGCTACTTCGTGAGGGCCCCCTCCAACCAAGACCTCAGCACCGGGGCGGGAGCTGCGCCGGCCTGCCTCGCGACGATCTTGCCGTCGACGATGACCATCAACGTTGGAACTGCCTGAATGGCGAATCTGGCGGAGAGCTGCGGCGAGTGGTCCACATCGACTTTCACTAGTTTGATCTGCCCCGGGCGTTCGTGTGCCAACTGGTCCAGCACGGGGCTCACCATCCGGCAGGGTCCGCACCACACCGCCCAAAAGTCGACCAGTGCTGGAACGCCGGACCGTTCGGCGATCTCGCTGAAGTCGTCGTCGCCCGCTTCAACCACCCAGGGAAGCTCCCGGTGGCAATTCCCGCAACGCGGCCGGCCGTCGGCGGCTGCCGGAACGCGGTTGGATTTGGCGCAGTGCGGACATTTGATAATGGCCTTGTTCATGCGGTTCCGGCCCCTTCCAGCTCCATTGTGGTGTAGTCAACCACCAGTTCCCCTCCGGATGCGGTCACCGTGACCACTCCGCCCTCGGCGATGCTGCCCCGCAGCAGGGCCCGGCCCACCTGCGTTTCCACCACATGGGAAATATAGCGGCGCAGAGGCCGGGCTCCGTATACCGGATCGAAGCCCCGTTCGGCTATCAGAAGGCGCGCCTCCTCGGTTAGTTGCAGCTCTATTTGCTGCTCGGCCAGCCGCTGCCGCAGCTGTTGGAACTGCAGATCAACGATGCGTTCGATTTGCGGCAGTCCCAGGGGTGCGAACAGGACCGTATCGTCCACGCGGTTGAGGAACTCGGGGCGGAAATGCGCTCGGAGCTCACCCATCACCATGCCGCGCGCTTCCTCAGTGACCGCCCCGCCCTCGGCCGAACCCTCCAGGAGATACTGGGAGCCGATATTGGAGGTCATGATGATGACGGTGTTGCGGAAATCGACGGTCCGGCCCTGCGAGTCCGTAATCCGTCCGTCGTCGAGCACCTGCAGCAAGGTGTTGAAAATGTCTGGATGGGCCTTTTCCACCTCGTCGAACAGCACCACCGAGTACGGCTTCCGGCGTACTGCCTCCGTGAGCTGTCCTCCTTCGTCGTAACCGATGTAGCCAGGAGGTGCCCCCAGCAGGCGGCTCACGGTGTGGCGCTCCTGGTACTCACTCATGTCCAGCCGGATCATTGCGTTCTCGCTGTCGAAGAGCGCCGCAGCCAGAGCCTTGGCAAGCTCGGTCTTCCCGACGCCGGTCGGGCCGAGGAAGATGAAGGAGCCGATGGGGCGGCGGGGATCCCGGATACCGGAGCGGGCGCGGATGATGGCGTCCGTCACCGCGCTAATCGCTTCTTCCTGCCCCACGACGCGGGTGCGCAGGATTTCATCCAGGTGCAGGACTTTTTCACGTTCGCCCTGCTGCAGCCGTGCGACCGGTATGCCTGTCCAGGCCGCGACAATGTCGGCGATCTCGTCTTCTGTCACCACCTCGCGGAGCAGGCGTTTTTCACCCTGTTTCGCGGTTAGCCGTTCCTCCTCGGCGTCCAGCCGCCGTTCGAGGTCGGCAAGTCGGCCGTAGCGTAGCTCCGCTGCCCGGTTGAGGTCGTAGTTCCGCTCGGCTTCCTCAGCCTCCAGCCGCACCCGCTCCAGTTCACTGCGGATTTCCTGCAGCTTGTGGATCGCCTGGCGCTCGGCTTCCCATTGGGCCCTCTTCGCGTCGGCCTCGGCGCGCAGGTCCGCCAATTCACGCCTCAGCTCCTCGAGCCGGGTCTTGCTGGCCGGATCGGTCTCCTTGGAGAGTGCCGCCTCTTCGATTTCGAGCCGCGTGACCTTTCGGGTGAGTTCATCCAGTTCCGCCGGCATCGAATCAATTTCCGTCCGCAACCGGGCGCACGCTTCATCCACGAGGTCAATGGCCTTGTCCGGAAGAAACCGGTCAGTGATGTACCTGTGGGAAAGGGTGGCCGCGGCTACCAGGGCGCTATCCTGAATCCGCACACCGTGGAACACCTCCAGCCGTTCCCGCAGCCCGCGGAGGATGGATATGGCATCCTCGACGTCGGGTTCCTCAACAAGGACCGGCTGGAAGCGGCGTTCCAGGGCCGCGTCCGACTCGATGTGTTTACGGTATTCGTCGAGGGTGGTGGCCCCGATCATGTGCAGCTCCCCGCGGGCCAGCATTGGCTTCAGCATGTTCCCGGCGTCCATGGACCCCTCGGACGCGCCCGCCCCGACGACGGTGTGCAGCTCGTCCACGAAGAGCAGGATCCGGCCTTCTGCCGCCAGCACCTCGGCCAGCACCGCCTTCAGCCGCTCCTCGAATTCGCCGCGGTACTTGGCACCGGCCACGAGGGCGCTCAGGTCGAGGGAGAAGATGGTCTTGTTCTTCAGGCCTTCCGGCACATCCTGCCGGACGATCCGCTGGGCCAGTCCCTCCACAATGGCGGTCTTGCCGACTCCAGGCTCGCCGATCAGTACCGGATTGTTTTTGGTCTTGCGTGAAAGTATCTGGACGACCCGCCGGATTTCCGCGTCGCGGCCGATGACCGGGTCCAGCTTTCCGGTGCGGGCGTCCGCCACCAGATCGCGGCCGTACTTCTCCAGCGCCTCGTAGGTCTGCTCCGGTGTTGCCGACGTGACGCGCTGGTTTCCCCTGACCTGGGCCAGGACCGAGAGGAATGCCTCGCGGGTGATGCCGTGCTCGGCCAGCACCCTGCCGGCCGCCGTGGACCGGCCTTCCTCCGCCAGCGCGACCAGCAGGTGTTCCACCGAGACGTACTCGTCCTTGAGCCGTTTGGCTTCACGTTCCGCGGCATCGAGGAGTGTGCCGAGCCTGCGGCTCACGTACACCTGCCCTGGCGCTGCCCCCGGGCCGGTGACCTTCGGCTTGCGCCGCAGCTCGGTCTCGACCGCGCTTTTCAGCTCGTCCACGTCAACCTGCATGCCCACGAGTAGCCGCGGGACGAGGCCCTCCTCCTGCTCCAGCAGGGCCGCCAGCAGATGCTCACCGTCGGTCTCGGTATGGCCGTGTTGCTGGGCGATCCGCTGGGCCCCTGCCAAGGCCTCCTGCGACTTCTGGGTCAAACTCTCCATATTCATCGCGAAGTAGTCCTTTCCACTTGCGTGATTTCAACCAAACGTCGTTCCAGCGTGTCCACCCGCGCCAGCAAGTCCAGTACCAGCGGGATTGCCGCATAGTTCAGCGCCAGCTCCGAATGCAGCCGCAGGACGCGCGCGATCAGTTCCGGGGCCCGCGGACTGAACCAGGGGCCGCCCGGAGCATCGCCTCCTAGCGGCCGAATCAGATCCAGCTCTACGAACCGCCTGACGACGTCGGGGTGGACACCGCTGCTGCGCGCCACCGCCTCGAGATTCAGGCGCCACGGGTAGGCGAGCGCATACACTTCGCTCATCGCTCCTCCCTCGGATTAAAGTCGGAGATGCTGGCGAGTTTCTCGTACAGCTTGCGCTCCTCCTTGCCGAGGCTCGGGGGGACCATGATCTTGATCTCCGCATACAGGTGCCCCGGTAAGCCCCGCGGGTTGGGCATGCCCTGTCCTCGCAGCCGCAGCCTGCGGCCGCTGGAGGAGCCCTCGGGCACGGTGATCGTGACTGTCCCGGTTGGCGCCTGGGTCTTGATCTTGGCCCCGAGTGCCGCCTCCGACGGCGTGACGGAAAGCTCGACGTGAATGTCCCGGCCCGCGAGCCGGTATCTGGCGTCGGGCTGGATGCGTACGGTCAGGAAAAGATCCCCCGGCGGAGCACCGTTGCGGCCTGTAGCGCCCTCCCCGGCCAGACGGATACGCTGCCCCTCCAGCACACCCGGGGGCACGTCGACGTCATAGTTGCGGGTCTCCCCGTCCGGCGGAGCCAGCCTGACGGTGCGCCTTCCGCCACGGACAGCTTCCTCGAGGGTCAGCCAAAGCTCGGCTTCGTGGTCCGCTCCCTGGGCCGGGCCCCCTGCCTGTTGCCGGAACCAGCCACCGAGCAGATCCTCCCAATCGACGTCGCCTCCCATGTCGACATTGGCGTTGCCGTACGCGCCGCGTCCCGGGCGCTGGCCCGGCCGGGGGCCGGGGCGCGGGACGCCGGAACCCCACCGCGTGCCGCCGCCCCCCGGGCCAGCCCCGCTGCCGGCGTACTGCCGGTAATCGGCGCCGAACCGGTCATAGCGCGCCCTGTTTTCGGGATCCGACAACGTATCGTATGCCTCGCCGATCTCCTTGAACTTGTCGGCGGCATCCGGCTCCCGGTTGACGTCCGGATGGTATTTTCTTGCCAGTTTGCGGTAGGCGCGCTGGATTTCGTCAGGCTTCGCCGTGCGCGGTACGCCCAGAACTGAGTAGTGATCCTTAGCCACGATCCGGGGTCACCGCCCGGCTCACGACGACGGCGGCTGGCCTGAGGATGGTGTCCGTGCCGCCGTAGCCCGGGCGCAGTACGGTCAGCACAGTCCCGGGGGGAGCCTCGTCCGTTTCCGACACACTGACCACCTCGTGAATCCGTGGGTCGAAGGGGACGTTGTCGGCGTCGATCCGCGGATAGCCCAGGCGGGTCAGAGTATCGATGGCCTGGGATCGTATAGCGGCAATGCCATCGACGAGCGGGTCCCCGGCAGACGGGGCGTGGGTCAAGGCCAGTTCCAGGTTGTCCAGGACGGGCAGCCACGCCAAAGAGACCGCTGCGCGCTCCTGTGCCCTCAGCTGTGCGCCGTCCCGGGCGGCGCGCTTCCGAACGTTATCTGCGTCGGCTAGCGCACGGCGCCACTGGTCCTCCATTTTGGCCAGCGCTTCCGCCTGTGCAGCCGCTTCGGTTTCCTTTTCCTTGGGTGCGGTGGCCTCTGCCTCGTCACTTCTTGAATTGGCTTGGCCGGCCGGCCCTGCCTGGTCGCTCATGGCCGTTCCTAGCCACGGTCGAATTCTGCATCGACGATGTCATCGTCATCTACATCGTTGGTCGCTCCGGGCTGTGATGCGGATCCCTGGCTGGCCCCTGCAGTGGCCGCGGAGGCAGCGGAGGCACTCAGCGCCGACTGCAGTTGCTGAAGCTCGGAAATTAGATCCCTCGCGGTGCCAACGTCCGCCTGGTTGCTGACGGCGTCGCGCGCCTGGCCAACCAGCAGTTCCGCTCGGGCCTTATCATGTACCGGGACTGCGCCACCAAGCTCATTGACGGCCCGCTCAACACGGTAGGCAACCGCATCGAGTTCGTTCAGGGCGTCGATCCGCTCCCGGTTCTGCAGGTCCTCGCTTCTGTGGGACTCGGCCTCGGCGATCATGCGCTCGACTTCCTTGGCGTCGAGGTTGGAGCCTTCGCTGATGGTGATGCCCTGTTCCTTGCCCGTGTCCTTGTCGCGGGCGGTGACGTTCAGAATGCCGTTTGCGTCCACGTCGAACGTGACCTCGACCTGCGGTTCTCCGCGGGGCGCTGGCCGGATGTCGGTCAGCTGGAACCGGCCCAGCACCCGATTATCCGCCGCCAGTTCCCGCTCCCCCTGCAAGACCACCACGTCCACGGCGGGCTGGTTGTCGTCCGCGGTGGAGAACACTTCGCTGCGCCTTGCGGGGATGGTCGTATTGCGCTCGATAATCTTTGTCATCACACCGCCGCGGGTCTCGACACCCAGGGAAAGCGGCACAACGTCTAGTAGCAGTACGTCCGAGACCTCTCCCTTGAGCACCCCGGCCTGGATCGCCGCACCGATAGCCACGACTTCGTCTGGATTGACGCTCATGTTGGGATCTTTGCCGCCCGTCAGACGCCGAACGACGTTCTGTACCGCGGGAATGCGCGTGGAGCCGCCGACCAAAATCACTTCATCGATGTCGTTGGCGGTAACCTTGGCGTCCGTCATCGCCTGCTTGACCGGATCCATGGTGCGTTCCACCAGGTCATGGGTGATGTCTTCAAAAACCGAACGCCGAACGGTGGTCGTCAGATGCTTGGGTCCCGTGGCGTCGGCGGTGATAAAGGGAAGGTTGACCTGGGTCTGGGTCACAGAACTCAGCTCGACCTTCGCTTTCTCGGCCGCCTCGAAAAGGCGTTGCAACGCCTGGGCGTCCGACCGGAGGTCGATGCCCGCCTCCTTCTGGAAGTCGTCGGCCAAGTAATCGACAAGTCGGCGGTCAAAATCGTCGCCGCCAAGGTGCGTGTCACCCGCCGTCGAGCGGACCTCCACAACCCCGTCCCCCACGTCCAGCAGACTCACATCAAATGTTCCGCCGCCAAGGTCAAAAACCAACACCGTCTCATGCTGACGTTTGTCGATGCCGTAGGCCAGGGCCGCTGCAGTAGGTTCGTTGATGATGCGCAGGACTTCCAGTCCGGCAATCTTGCCCGCGTCCTTGGTCGCGGTGCGCTGTGCATCGTTAAAGTACGCGGGAACCGTAATGACGGCCTCCGTCACCTTTTCGCCCAGCTGCTTGGCGGCGTCGTCCACCAGCTTGCGGAGAACGAGCGCACTCACCTCTTCCGGTGCGACCTTCTTGCCCTGAACTTGAAAACGCGCCACGCCGCTGTCGTCCGCTACGACGTCGAAACTCACGGCCTTGGCCTCATCCGTGATCTCGTCATAGTGTCTGCCAATAAACCGCTTGGCCGACGTGATGGTTCCCTTGGGGTTGAGAATCGCCTGCCGGCGGGCCAGTTGCCCCACAAGCCGTTCCCCGGTATCCGTGTACGCCACAACTGACGGAGTGGTCCGGGCCCCTTCCGCGTTGGGTATGACGCGGGCCTCCCCGCCTTCCCAGACGGCGATCACCGAGTTGGTTGTTCCGAGATCAATTCCTACTGCTTTGGCCATGACTCACTCCGGTCCTAGTGGGCGCGACCGGTCCTGTGGCGACGTCCGCCCGAGGTTGCACCGCATGACGCACGCCGTGTCCCACTGGGCCATGAGGTTCAAGGGCGTTGCCATGGGGCCTAATAGGGTTTAGTCTGCCCCCTGGATGGGGCGACGGCATGACCCTCGAGGGTCAAAAATGCTCCAAGCAATTGACCTCTCAGGACGAGGTCCACAGGCTAATCCTCCAAGACGCCGAGATAATTTGAGGATCAGCCGTCGCACACATTTCGCCCACAATCGAGTCCCTCAGCTGCGGATTGCCTGCAGGTCCAACAAATGCTCCATCCGCTAAGGGCCGGGGAGATTCCCGCCAAGGCCGTGCATTCTCTTTCTGCACTGGCGCCAGCAGAGGACTGAACGCGTGCCTGGTCTGTATGCCGGCACCCGCTCCGAGTCCGTCCCAGATGATCGAGCTGCGCCCGATGGCCGGAACAAATGACCCTCGCCAGTACGCGAATTTTCGCGGCGCGGGCTGCTTGTTGACTCGGGTACGGGACTCGCTGCAATTCAGTAGACAAGGCACGACGATGACGGCGGGAGGGTCCCGCCGTCGTCTACTTCCCTGCTCGACGCGGGTTTCCCGGATGCACCACTTGACAGGCCAATGAGCCGGGTCTACTACTGTGCTTTATCTGGTGCACCCCGCTCGCCGGGCCGAATCGTACCCACGCCGCCGGTCAGTGCCGACGCAACCCTTATTGCCGACTGTCACGGCGGGGCCGGCTCCATGGACGGACCGACATAGGAGCCAACATGATTCCTCGATTACCTGACCCCCATCTCACGCAGATTCATCCGGTTCGTGTGCGCACACCGCACGGCTGCGAGGAATGTCTGATTTTGGGCACTGCATGGGTTCATTTGCGTGTGTGTCTCACCTGCGGCCATGTCGGGTGTTGTGATGCCTCACCCATGCGGCACGCCCGAGCTCACGCCACCGAGTTGCATCCAATCGTTCGCTCCTTGGAGCCCGGTGAGGACTGGCGCTGGTGCTATCCACACGAGGCATTCGTCTAGTGCCGGCGAGCGCAATCAGCTGATGGAACCTACCGCAGACTCGACGCCGGTCGAAACGCCGGATGTCTTCGGCGCCTATCCACGGCTCGGCCAAGCCCAGATCGAATTGTTGGGCCGTGCCGGCACCAGCCGGGCTACCTCCGCCGGAGAAGTCCTCATCCAGGAGGGAAACTTCGACAGTGACTTCTTCGTCATACTGCAGGGCACGGTACTGGTCGTTGAGGGGCTGCATGACGCCCGTAACAGACAGCCTGCTGAGCTGGGACCCGGCACGCGGATCCTCGAAGTTCACGGTCCGGGACGGTTCCTCGGGGAATTAGGCCTGGTCGAGGGGCAACCGGCCTTTGTCAGCACTGTGTCCGCCGAAGCGTGTGAAGTGCTCCAGATCAGCGGGGACGATCTGCGCCGTGTGGTTCTGACGGACGCCGCGGTGGGCGAGACCATCCTGCGGGCATATCTTCAGCGCCGAATCCTGCTGATCAGCGCGGGCGCGGGCATCCGCATCGTTGGATCCCGCTTCAGCCGTGACACCCTTCGCCTCCTGGAATTTTCAGCCGCCAACCGGCTGCCTCACCGGCTGGTTGATCTGGAGGATGACGAGCAGGCGCAGGCCATCCTGGACCGGGCCGGGATCCTCGCAAGTGACCTGCCCGCAGTGGTGCTAAATTCTTCGCAGGTCCTCAGAAACCCATCCAACGCAGACCTGGCCCTCGCCATGGGCCTGCGAGCAGTGAAAGAGCATTCGGCCACGTACGATCTCATGGTGATCGGGGCCGGTCCGGCCGGCCTGGCGGCCGCCGTCTACGCAGCGTCAGACGGGTTGTCGGTCGTCCTTAAGGAAGGCTTCGGATTAGGTGGGCAGGCCGGCACGTCGCCGCGGATCGAGAACTTTCTCGGCTTCCCCGCCGGAATCTCCGGCGGCGAACTCACTGAAAGAGCGATCCTTCAGGCACGCAAGTTCAGAGTCCAGATAAACGTCGCCTGCCAGGCGCGCATCATCGAGTTGAGGGCCGGCGAGTTCCGCGCCGAGTTCAGCGAGAGCGGCCCTGCCTCCTCACGGGCCGCGCTGCTAGCAACCGGGGTCCGCTACCGCCGGCTGCCGGTCCCCGGGCTGGAGGAATTCGAGGGAATCAGTGTCTTCCACGCCGCCACAGTCCATGAAGCCAGGCTCTGCGGATTGCAGCCAGTAACCGTCGTCGGCGGCGGAAACTCCGCGGGACAGGCCGCGCTTTTCCTGGCTGGCACGGGGGCACCAGTGCGGCTGGTGGTGCGCGGGGCGGACCTCCGCGCCGACATGTCGAGGTACCTTGCGGAACAGATCGAAGCGCACCCTGGCATCGACGTACTGCTGAGGGCCAACATCATCGGCGTGGACGGTTCAGGAACCCTGGAACGGATCGTCGTCGATCTGGCGGCCACCGGCGAACAGCGCATCTTCGACTCCCGGTACCTCTTCATTTTCATCGGAGCCAAGCCGCACACGGAATGGCTCCAGGGTACGCTCGCCCTGGATGACCACGGCTTCGTTCTCACCGGGGCCGATCTCGAAGACCTTCCCCCGGAGTTCAGCCATCTGGGACGCAGACGGCTGCCACTGGAAACCAGCGTTCCCGGGATGTTCGCGGCCGGCGATGTTCGGCATGGATCGGTGAAGCGCGTAACGGCTGCCGCCGGTGAAGGCTCGACAGCCGTCGCCATGATCCACGAGCACCTGCGCCTCCTCCGGGATGGACCGGGCGGTGGGCGATGAAGTGCGCCACAGTGACAGCCCAGGAGGACACGGTCCACAACTGATTACGACGTTCGACGGCAAGGTACCAATTTCGCGATTTTTCATCACTTCACCGTGGCCCACAACGAGTGTCTCTTCGAGATAGACGGTCGAAACGCAGATCCGGCCCGCGGCCAAGGATGCGCACCTGCCGCGGCCGAGGAACTGGACTATTCGGCGGAAACATCCTGGCGTCCCGAAATACCGTTGAGCGTCAGGCGCTGAACGGCAATCTTCAGGGATATGACGAGAGCTTAACAACGTCGACATACGGGCGTAGTTTTGGTGGTGTTGGAAAGCCGATTCCGGCCTCGCCGCATCGGCCTCACAGTTGGCCGGGCGCCGCAAGAGACGACTCACCGGTATCCGGGCCACATACGGCGTTGGACAACCGACGTTAAAAGGTCACGTTCAGGACGGCATACCGTGGGACCCGAGGTCTTTTCCAGAGGGATAACCATCGAGGGGAACCTTCGTCCTGAGAAGCCACCGCCCGGAGCAAACGGAGTAATGTACCGTCAGCTCGTTGCCGGCCGCCCGGCATTTGCCGACGACGACACCACAGTTTTGATCTCCGCAGCCCTCGAACACAGAGGGCAACGGACTCTGGTCTGCGTAGGCGTGGATCCCCTGTAAGACCCCCCTGGTTGTGGACGGAGGCAAAGATCCCTATGTTCGATCGACGTGTGGCAGAGGAAATCCTCAACACGGCCGCGCAGGCGGTGTTGGAGCTGTCGTTCTGTGAGGTCAAGGACCGTTACCTCGCGGTGAATGGGCAGTTGAACCCCGTCCTCGAACGCGCGGCTTTGCCTCAGGATCAGGACGTCCGGCGCCTCAATGGCAGGGACTCCGTTCTCCCGTGCGCCAGGCCGGGCTGGCGATATGCGCTGTTCACCGTTAGCGACGGTGGCGAGCTGAACGGGTGCCTGGTGCTGTCGGCCGCCGACCCTCCGGATCTCCCGCAGCTGATGCAACTCCGGACAGTTGCGGGGACAACGGCAAAGACTCACGCGAGGGGATCGCCCGGGGAACCCCCGAATGACGCAATCAGTCAGCCGCTCCGCCGTGACAACATGGACCAGCGTCTCCTGTCCCTCTCGGTGAGAGTCCTGGAGCTTGAAGAACACGACAGGGTCCGGGATGCCTTGGATCAGGGTGCGACTCGCGACCTCGAGGACAGCGACTCCAGGGAGGGGCTCCTGGCGGAGGTCCTTTCACGACTGACGGGGCGGCCCATCTGTATTGAGGATGCATTCGGGAATATTAGAGCGGCGACTGGAATCGGGTCCAACCGCCCTTACCCCAGACTTGGCGCAGCGGCCAGGTCGCGGACTGCACAGCTCTGGCTTGCGTCCGGCTCACCAGTCCGAGAACCGCGAAGGATCGTGGCCCTTGCCCTGTCGCACGGCGAGGTGTTGGGGGCTATTTGCATGCTGGAAACCGACAGGCCGGTCACAGCTGGCAACGTCTTCGCTTTGAAGTACGCAACGCGGCTCCTGGAAGTCGAGTTGTCCCACCGCCGCGGCCTTGCCCGGTTGGAATTAAGGCTGGGGCGCGACCTCGTGGACGAACTCGTGTCCGGAATGGATGGCGCGACCGCAGGCGTTCGTACCGCGGCATTGGGATATGACATCAGTGGTCCGCAGCACGTCATCGTGGCGCAGTGGCAGCCGCCAAGAACTGACGATACCGTCGTGGTCGCACTGCGCAGGACGTTCATGGAACTCCGTTCATCCGCGCTCGTTTCACGGCGCTCGGACATGGCCATTGCCGTGGTACGTGGAGATCCGTTGGGTGCCGAGGTCTTTTCCGTTGTCGCCAAAACCCTGCGAAGTGCCACCGGGTCCGTGGGCATCGGCGGTCCAAGCCTGGAAATTGCCCAAATTCCGCGCTCCTTCTCGGAAGCCCTGCACGCGCTGCACATTCGGGCCGGTTCAACCGATCGCTACGGTGTCACCCGCTTTGATCAACTGGGGATATACCGCATCTTGGACACAGCTGGGGGTGGACCGGATCTGGCCGGCTATGTCGACGAGTGGCTCGGTACCCTTCAACGCACCGACGACAGCCGGGGGTCTGACCTGGTGCAAACCCTGGCGCAGTACCTGGACCACGGCGGCAACTATGACAGTACGGCCGAAAGCCTGACGATCCATCGAAGCACCCTGCGTTACCGCTTGAAGTCCATCCGGCAGATCACCGGCTTCGATCTTGCCGATCCCGACACCCGCCTGAACCTGCACGTCGCAACACGCGCTTGGCGCCTTCGTCCGCACGGCGCCCCTTTGCACGTCCCATAGCCAATGCTCAATCGGCCAAATAGTCGGGGTCAGCGCGCCGGGCCCACGGATTCGGGCATCGGGAACCGATGTCCACGGCGACGGTGACATACAGTTCGCTGGTCATAGACACTGAACCATAGGAGGCCGGGCGTGCCGGAACATTCGGGCGACGTGAAGCCCCGCAGTGCCCGCACGCTGGGCGTGCTCGCCGAACCGGAGGTCACCGCCGAGTTTGCCGAACGCAACGGACGCGAAGTGGGCCATCTGCTCAACCTTGCCGATGAGCGCCACGACTGGTCCGTGGTGATCGAATACCAGGATTTTACGGCCGGCAATGGGTTGGCGCCGATGCTGGACTCCTTGGCGAAGCATCGGATCCGCCGCGCATGGGATGTCATGGTCTGCCTGACCGACCTTCCGATTCGTTTGGAGGGCCGGACCGTGGTCGCGGAAGTTGCGCTTGGAGAGCCGGTCTCCCTGGTTTCCTTGCCCGCGCTTGGCGCCGTCAACATCGACCGCCGGGTCCGCACCGCCGTCGCCGACCTCGGCTGGGCGATGCACCGCCACTTCGATCCCGAGGATGACGCCGTGGAATTCGGCCCGCCCTCGCTGCACCAATCCAGGCGTATTGAGACCGCTGTTCTTGTCGAAGGGCCGATTGGGTTCCGCTACGTCTCAGCAACCCGCCTCGGCCGGGGACGGTTGCTGGCGGGCATGCTGCGGGCGAACCGTCCTTGGCGGCTGGTCTTCGGATTGAGAAGCGCAATGGCCGCCGCGATCGCCACGGGCGCCTTTGGGCTCGTCACGAACACTATCTGGCAACTCGCAGACCTGCTGGGCACGCCGAGGCTGACGTTGCTGATGATCCTTTCGATCAGTTCGATGGTGTTCTGGATCATCACCCAGCACGATCTGTGGGAAAGCCCCAGGCGCAACGATCCCCTCGAACGATACAAGGCGTCCTTGTACAACATCTCGACGGTGTGGTCATTGATCATCGGCGTCGTGATCAGCTACGTCCTGCTTTTCGTGGCCGTGCTGCTGGCCGCGGCGTTCACTATCGACGACGCCCTATTGGCACTGACCCTGCAACATCCCGTGACTGTTTGGGACTTTGCGGAAGTCGCCTGGATGACCACATCGGCGGCGCTCATCGGTGGTGCGTTGGGCTCGGGATTCGAGTCAAAGGACGACATTCTTCGGGCGGCGTACGGCCAACGGGAACGTCATCGCCGCCAGTCGGTCGACGAAGGCGAATGATCCGGCCTTACCGGAGGGGCCCGGCCTATCCTTGTTTCGTTTCTCCCACCGTCGCCTTCACGGCGGTGCCCAGCGGCGCTGAAGCTCGACAGCGGGTCGTTGGCCGGTGTCGTCGGGCTCTATAGAAGAACCGGACGCGATCAGCGACGTTATCCGGCGGACCGATGCGGCTGCAGTCAGTGCCCTGCGACAGGCCGATCGGGACCTAGGCGACGCCCTCGTAGGGAGCATCCACCTACTTCCAGAGAATCTGGTGTTGGCCAGTTTCAGGACAGGGTCTCCCGCGACCGGGATTGCACTTCGAGCCATAGACGCCGGACTGGCCGTGGAACCAGTGGGCCGTTTGCTGTCGGCTCCACCTAACCTCAGCGGACAACAGATCTGTTGGCCAGCACCGCGAAATTCTACCGATCGCCAGCGGGCACACCAGCTCATCGCCCGCGGGTAGAATCTTATGACGATCGACAACCCGTACAACACGGTCGCTCTTTCTCTTGGAGCGACGGGGCATGTTGAATCTCGGTTTAGCCAGAAGGTCCCAACCCATGGAATATGTTTCTCCCGACAGCGTCGGTGCCGGCGGTCCGGGCGGGTCATCGCAGGACCAGATCAGACGCTACAGTGTTCCGGCCGGGTTGAGCCCCGAAGAAAAATTCGAACACTGGCGGAGCTGGTACGGCAGCGCCATTGACGCTCCCGTTCGGTTGGAAAAAACCGAAAAGCTAGTGCGTCCGAGTTTCAATCCGACCGCCCTGAGCCTGGACGGTCCCGGGTTCAGCCTTGTTGATGTCACGAATGAACCCGCCAGTTGCTACTGGACCGGGGATACAAAGCCGAGCGACTGGCTCGTGTACTTCCGGACTTCGTGTGACAAGTTCAGCTTCTCTGGACGCTCCGAGGCCGTCTCTCCCGGTACGGTCAGGTTCTTTGATCTTTCCTTGCCGGGCAACTTCTATGCGCCGGCTGGCTTAAGCGCGGTGCGGGTCCATTTCGATCGGGGTCTGCTGGGCTTGGACGACAGATCAGTGAAACGGCTGCAGGGGTTGGCCGACATCAGAGATAACCCCCTTATACGTGGATTGATTCTTCCAGCCTTGTCTGGCTGGCAGCGGACAGTCATAGCGCAGGAGATGCAGCGTCTCCAACCCGTTGTCCGGTCGATGATGACGGCCCTGATCAGCTCCTTGCTCGAAACCACGGCCGATCCCGGCGATCTAAGACTGGCCCGCATCGCAACGATCAAGAAATTCATGCGCAAGAACTTCAGAAACCCTGCCCTCACTGTTGACGAGGTCGTGGCGTACTCATTTCTTTCACGCCGCGCCCTCTACTCCCTCTTCGAAGGCGAAGGGCTCCAGATCAGCGGACACATCCGCGCCCTGCGGACCATGGAAGCCCTCGAGCTCCTCGCCGAAGAAACCGCCTGGAAACGATCCCTGACGGATATTGCAGCCGCCAGCGGGTTCACGAGCCTGCAAGCCATGCGCCGTGCCGTCAGGGAACTTACGGGCCTCTCGCTTAGTGACGCGCACGAGACCCCGGAACTCCTGCGGATTCAAGTCGCCGAACTTAGGAAACAGACCGAGCTGTGAAGATTGGACAGGATCTCGGGGGCATATTGCCTAACCTTCGCATTCAAAACAGTAAGCGTGGCCGCTCGTTTCGCGGAAGATTTGGGAACGGTGCCGGACCAGAAAGCAGGAGTAGCAGGTGAATTCGTCCTCGGCCTGGGGGACAATCTCTACGATCAATTCCTCGGCGACAAATTCCCACCCAGGGGCGATGGCGTCGTCCATGGTGTCAGCGTCATCCAGTTCACGGATGACGCTGAGTGCATCCGGGGCGCTTGCGGATTGGAGTGCCTCGAGGGAGCTGTCCTGTGCTTCCTTGAGGTCGGAGCGTACTTCGTCGTAGTCAGTTGCCACTTACGTCGTTCTCATTCTGTCGTTCGTATCTGCCCGGGTGGAAAAACGGGGCCGCCCCGCGGCACATGCGGCAAGTTCGCCGGGCCAGCGTCCAATCGAACGGGACTCTGCCGTCATGGATTTCGGGGGCCCGGGGCCACACTGTGCCCCACGGAGGAGGGTACGAAGCGGGCCCGCTCCTTCCCTTCTTCCCTGTAACTTTTGACAATGCCGTGGCCTTCCCCATGGCCGAGCCGTGAAATTACGATCGGGCCTGCGGACAGGGCGACCCGGAGGATCTCTCCGGTGATCCTCTTCCCCAGCGACAGCGTTTCGATGGATCCGTGCGGGGCATCAAGGAGTGTTCGCGAGCCGAGGCCGGACGCTTCGATGACGAGAAGGCGCCTGGTCGTGAGGACGACGTGCCCTGCAGTCTCATTCAGGTGCCCCACCCCGATAGCTCGGACGGTTTCGTCTCGAGCCAGCGCGCGAACGATGACACGTAACGTGGTTGGTCCTCCCAAGGAGAGACCTGCCCGCAACGCGGCGTCCTCAAGCCCGTGGTAATACATGACACCCGCGGGCAGCTTTTCCTCGATACTGGCCAGATGATCGTGGTTCAGCGGGCCGGGATCTCCTGTCCAGGCTAGGTCCGCCCCACGCGCGGACGGCCGCACGGTAGCGGTAAGCTTCGCGGCTCGGCGTCGCTTGCGGAGGGAAAATGGTATCTCGATATTGATACTGTCCTCATCGAAGGACGTATCCCTGAAACCTGATTCAACCGCAGCACCGCGGATGTGGTCCCGGGCGGCGTCTGCGCTTGTAAGCATCGTCCAAAAGACGGTTTCGGGAGCTGATGTCATCTGAATACTTTCCGTATAGTCGTGGCGTTGGTTCTCCGAGCCGGGCAAAGCCCGCAACTCGCCCGGCAGGAACACTGCTAGGGAGACTGGCCGACTCCGAGCGATCGGCCCTAGTTATCGTCATTCCCACTCGGTGACGACCGGTTCCACGGCATCCAATAGGACCAGTCCGACGGAAGCACAGACGGCCGACCCAAGAGGTAGCCCTGCCCGGTGTTCACTCCCATTTCGGTAACGGCGATTAGTTCTGCATTGGTTTCGATTCCCTCGGCGACCAGGCTTGCCCCGATTTGTGATGAGAAGCTGACCATCGCCGCGCATAGGGCTCTCTGCTTGGGGTCGTTGTCGATTCCCGCAACGATGGTCCGGTCAAGTTTGATCAGTTCTGGGCTGAGCCTCAGGATGTGGCGCATGGACGAGAACCCGGCGCCGACGTCGTCGACCGCTATGCGCAGGCCAGCGCTTCTAAGCGGGGCCAGTGCCGCTGCGAGACGAGCATAGTCAGCAACGGGCGAGCGCTCCGTCAGCTCCACGACGATTCGCCCGGGATTCAGACCGGAATCCCTCACGATGTCACTTAGCCTCGGGTCAAGGCATGCCGATGGGGAGAGATTTACGGCGATATAGAGATGGGCGGGAAGATCCGCTGCGGCGAGCATCGCCGTTTCCAGGGCCAGGAATTCGAGTTCGAGGCCACGTCCGATTGAATCTGCCTCGTCGAACCATTGATCCGGAGACCTGAAGGGAGAGCTTACGAACCGAGTGAGCGCTTCGGCACCGACAATCTCGCCGGTTCCCAAATGACAGATCGGCTGAAACGCCGCGATCAGTGTCCGGGTGGTGAGCAGGTGATCAATTCGCGCGCTGATTTCCTGGTCCTCCGGGCTCTCTGCCCCGGAGATATCCAGGGGCCGTGCGATTCCCTCGAATCCTGCCCCCCGGCCTTCCCTGTCGAATCGGCGCCGGCCGACGACCTCGACGCTCAGTCGCCGCCCACCCCGGTGGCGGGCGGACAGCAAAAGCCCTTCCCGGCCCACGCCTGCATCTGGTTTCCGGGCGGTCTTGAGGTCGGCAAGGTCGATGACGAGACTGCAGGGGCGTCCCACCAGGTCGGAGGGCTCATAGCCTAGTAGTTCCTGACTTGCGCGGCTTGAGAAGGTGAACCGACCGTCTGCTCCTACAGCCCAAAGCCATCCCCCGGTCGTGCTCAGGACCGTGTCCATGAGGCTGGCGGTAGTGAACGCCTCGATCCGATCACGGCGCTGTTGCCGAATAAGGTGCCAGGCGGCATGAAGAACAACCGGAAGGAGCAGGATCGAGGCGAGGGTGGACACCCTGGCGGGGACCTCGCGGCCGCCCCACGGCTCAAGACCAAACAGGAGAGGCAGGAGTATTGACAACGCCGATCCCAACTGGAGGGACAAGACGGCCAGCAACCGTCGACCGCCCGGTGTTGTCTGAGGTTGGCCGTGGTAAGTCGGCGGTGGAGACGTCACCGTCGAGCGTCGACGAAGTGATGTTTCCAAGAACGGGTTATGCCGCTGCATCAGTCGTGAGGGCACTGCGTTGATGTATCGCGTCTGGTGACATGAGAGTCTTCATCTTCCGTGCTCAATTCCGGTATTGGTCAGCTGGGGTCAGCATCGGCGGACATCCGCCTGCCGCCTGCCGACAACGTGGCGGGGCATGTCCAGGATCGGACTGGCCGGACAACGTTCTTGGCCTTGTTCGGTCTCAGGCGAGATCGCGTTCCTGGGTGAACCCGTAGGGAACGTCGGCGCTCAGGGTTACTGTGAACGAAGTCGGCCCATGCCGCGTCACGAGAATCCCGTGATTGCCCTCCCTGAGAGCCCGCTCCTGAGCCAATTTTTCAGCGGCCTCGAGGCGTTCGGCGATGAGCTGGGGCTCATCTGCCGTGACGTGATAAGTAAGCCCGGTTGTGGCGGTAATCATGGGTCGTTCCTGTTCTGGTAGCACTCATATGCAGTTGGCTCTCGCCGCAGGTATCCCCGGACCAGAGCTGCGCGGCGCGGCTTGGAAGGGTCTTTTGGTTCGCGGGGTGCGGGCCTCGCGGCACGAACGGCCCAACTCTGCTGCCGGAAGTTGCCCGGTCGGAAGCCGTGTAACCGCTTCAAAAATCCTACGGTTGATGGTCGTTCAAGGAAGGGGGCATTGCTCCAAAGTGTGCATTCTTTGATCCCGAACCGCTCACTTCGTGCAGGAGCCTCGTCAACCGAGCCTGGGGTCATTGTGCGTCCCTATGCTCTGAACTCGATCTCAGGGAAGTCTTCCGAGTCCGGGGCGCACCCGGGCACCGCGGGCGCTGAGGATGCAGCCAACTCAGCACGCTTCGGCAGAAGGGCGGCCTGCAGAGTTACCCCAGCCGGTCAATGGATCCTGACACGGTGGACTTTTCCACCGGGAGTGTCGGTATCGGGGCCACGGCCACCATCTGGGGGGCCATGTCACACCGCTTCCTCCGACCACGTACGCCGCGACTCTGCGAACGCCACGGTCAGGGAGCGGCTCAAGCATGCGGACGACGAGCCGGAACTGGTGATTGTCAAGGACATGATGCTGGCCGGCTACGACTCCCCCGCGGCTGCATAACCTGTATCTGGAGCCGCCGCTCAAGGGGCGCTACTGATTCAGACGCTGGCCCGCGTGAACCGCACGTTCCGCGGCAACGAGGACGAGCTGCTGGCGAATCGCCTCGTTAAGGCCGAAGTGAATCCGGGGCCATTGAACCTGTAAAGAGGCCCGGCGGCGTGTACCGGTTCCATGACGCCGCCTGCCGGTGCACCGTTCCACCTCTCCGGCGAGTTCCCCCTTGACTTCTCTGATGACCGTCGTCAGTCTTTTCGACAACAGGAGGGGGCATCCGTCCGCTCCTAGCCCAGTGGAGGATACTGATGTTCCGTGCCAGGTCGCTGATGCGTTCCGCGACCTCCGGAGACCGAGTTACGCGCCTTGAGCTATTCTTCGATCTGGTCTTTGTTTTCGCGCTATCGCAGCTATCCCATCATCTGCTGGAGTATCCGTCATGGGTGGGGGCCGGTGAGACATTTGTTCTTCTTCTTGCGGTCTATAAGGTGTGGGTGTACACGACTTGGGCTGCAACATTGCTGGACACTTCGCGGCTTGAGGTGCAGTGGATGCTGCTGATCGTCATGCTTGTCACACTATTCATGAACGCCTCAATCGGCTCAGCGTTTGGCTCCTTCGGCTGGCTCTTTGCTGCGAGCTATCTCCTGGTCCAGCTGGGCCGGGGTACGTGGATGCTCACTGTCGGACTTGACCGGACCACCCACAACCATTTCGTGCGCGCGCTGATCTGGGGGTGTATGAGCGCGCCGTTTTGGATTGCCGGCGTCTTTGTCGGTCCGGGGCCGCGTTTGATGTTCTGGGGTGTCGCTGCCGCGATCGATCTGGGCGGCCATATGCTGGCGCACCGGTTGCCCGGCCGGAAAACCGAAGGAAGCCGGGTCCCGCTCCCGGGAGAGAGGATATTTGAGCGGTTCGGGTTGTTCTACCTGATCGCGCTCGGCGAGACGATTCTTTCAACCGGCCTGGCGATTGCAGGCAATCTGGAGGACCCCTTGATATTTCTGACCGGGACCGTAAGTTTGGCCGGAAGCGTCGCGATCTGGTGGTGCTACTTCCATGGCCTCGAACAAGACATTCTGGACAAGCTTTCTTCTGTCAATGATCAGTTCCGGCCCGGCATTTTGGCGGGCAACACCTTGGTCGTGTTACTGGCAGGCCTGATCCTGGTGGCGGTTGGCGATCAGCTCGTGATCAGCGATCCGGCCGCCCGCCCCGATCTGGCCACTGTTCTGCTTCTTTTTGGTGGGCCGGCTCTCTTCCTTGCCGGCCGGGGCTTCTTTATTCGACAGGTACTGGGCCAACGCCAACCATCTGATCTCGTCGGCATCGGAGCATTGGTGGTGCTGGCAAATTTGAGCTTTCTCCTTCCAACCTTCATTGCCGCTATGGGGGCCGTTCTTCCCCTCGTAGCCGTAGCAGTTTCCGACGCCGCGAACCGCCACCGCCGAACGCAACAGGGAGCCCGCTGACGGCCTATTGGATGCCAGGGAACGTATCCTGTGCCGGCGTTGACAGCCTAAGGAGGCTTCTGCCAGTCCCTCTCACTATCCCGCGTTGCACCGTTACATCTTTGGCAGCCCGGTGCTGCTGCACAAGACGTATCAAGTCATGCACTTACCTGGCATCGTCGCTATGAACAGTCATGACATCAAGAAGTGCAAACCAGCAAAGGCAGCACCGCTCCCCCAGCCAGCGTCCAGTCATGCAGTTGGTGGCACCCCGGGCCATGAACGAGTCAGCAGCGCCACCGCTGCCCGAACCCAGAGGGAGGAGCCGCCGGCCACAGTAACGGCCACCAACAAAAAAGGCCCCCGAAGGGGCCCATCCGTGAACAGTTTGTGCACACTCAGAGGCCCTCAAGCCCCTGAACAGGGAAACACGTGCCCGAGGTGGGACTCGAACCGGGTTCCAGCCCCTGAATTTCCGCCGCTCCCCCGAAAACCTCCGCAATCCGGCCCAGTCCGGCACCGGTACGACTCGATCCGAAGCCCAGGGTGTGGACACTGTCCACACCCTATCTTTGCCCACTTTCGGCGCCCCCCGACCAGGCTGCTTATATGGCCGTTCGTGCGGGGCGGTTGTGTCTTGCGCGCGATTTCACTCCCATAGGAAGAGTTGGTCCCCTGACCCAGCCCCGAACAAGTACCGCGCCAGGGAGCGGCCCTCATGCTGAAATCGATGACAATTATGGCGACGGGTACTCCTTTCCCAACATCTCATGGAGAAGCGAACGGCAACCTGCATGACAAACCAACAGCCCGGTCCTCCACGAAGCGAGCACGCACCACCAACGGCGCAGCGCAGCCCGCCGCAGCCAGCGCCACAACTCACATTGCGGAACTCCGCCCGATACCCCGGGGCATAGTCAACCTCCTTCCACGAGCACTCGCTCACTAGGTCAAAGAGTCAACAAGACCGGGGGCAGTCCCAAATGGCCGACGGGGCCCTTGAGATCGCGACGTTTGACTCTCTGGGCTCCAATACGACGATCGCAGCCGGCGGCACCTGCCTCTACAGTGGCCGATCTTTTGGATGCAGACGATTGTTTCCACCGAGTCTCCGTTCGACGACGGACACTCGCGCGCCGGCGTTACTGGCCTGGCATCTGCCAGTCTTGTTCTCAGGAACGTTCACCGTTCCGGAGACACCTTTCGGCGCCAACGCAACCCGCGCGAACCGGGCTGCTGTTCCGGGGCGACACTGGTGCCGTTGCTCTCTGGTTGTGTTGTCCCGGCATCTCCGGGATGTGTTGACGAAACTTCCTGCCGGGCGTAGACCGGGCCATATCGGTTCATTCGCGGGCCGTCCATGATGGTCTGCTTGTTGTGAGGAGAAGGCCATGGCAGTCGCAATCATTATGGAATTCACCGGCGCCACCTTGGCGCAGTACGACGAGACCGTCAAAAAGATGGGCCTGACCCCTGGAGGCCCCGGTCCGTCCGGCGCCATATCCCATTGGGCAGTCGCTACAGAGAACGGACTGCTCGTCACGGATGTCTGGAAGTCCCGCGAGTTGTACGACGCCTTCGCCAAGGAACAGATCGGCCCGATCACGTCCGAGGTAGGTTTTCCGGATGCTCCAACGGTGACCTACTACGACGTCCACAGCTACTTCACTCCCGGCGCCGACGCCTGATCCCTCGAGCCATGCTGTCCGGCGGGCCAGCCGCGTGATCGCGCCGGTCTCGTCGTCGAATTCCGCTCACCTGGACGGCTAAGGAAGCCCGGCTACGCTACGCCGAACCCCTGGGCTGAAAATGCCGGTTCCTCCTGATTGGAGATGGACCGGCCCGGATGAATGGCGCCGCCGTATTGCCCGCCCCGGCGGTAGCCAGCGGCGGGTTCCCGTCTAGCTCGCGGCGGGCAGTGCATCCGGAATGCGCGGATTGGTGTGGCCGGCGAAGGTGAACTTGGCGTCGTCGCCTTCGCCGTCCACATCCACTACGACGATGTCGCCGGCGTGGATTTCGCCGAAGAGGATCTTCTCGGAGAGCTGGTCCTCGATTTCGCGCTGGATGGTCCGGCGCAGCGGCCGGGCACCCATGGCGGGGTCGTAGCCCCGGGTTGCCAGCAGGATCTTGGCTGCGGGCGTGAGCTCGATGCCCATGTCCTTATCCTTGAGCCGCTGCTCCAGGCGGCGGACGAACATGTCCACGATCTCGATGATCTCGTCCTGGGTCAGCTGCGGGAAGACGATGATGTCGTCAACACGGTTCAGGAATTCGGGGCGGAAGTGTTGCTTGAGCTCCTCCGTGACGCGGGCGCGCATCCGGTTGTAGCCGGTCTGCGTGTCGGTGCCGGACTGGAAGCCGGTGGCGACGCTCTTGGAGATGTCCCGGGTGCCGAGGTTGGTGGTCATGATGATCACCGTGTTCTTGAAGTCCACCACGCGGCCATGGCTATCGGTCAGGCGGCCGTCTTCCATGATCTGCAGCAGCGAGTTGAAGAGGTCGGCGTGCGCCTTCTCCACTTCATCGAACAGGACCACGGAGAACGGACGACGGCGGACCTTCTCGGTCAGCTGGCCGCCCTCGTCGTAACCGACGTAGCCCGGAGGGGCACCGAAGAGACGTGACACCGTGTGCTTCTCCGAGTACTCGGACATGTCCAGGGTGATCAGGGTGTCTTCCTCGCCGAAGAGGAATTCGGCCAGGGCCTTGGCGAGTTCGGTCTTGCCGACACCGGTGGGGCCGGCGAAGATGAACGAACCGCCCGGACGCTTCGGGTCCTTCAGGCCTGCACGGGTCCGCCGGATCGCCCGCGAAACCGACTTGATCGCCTCGTTCTGGCCGACGACGCGCTTGTGCAGCTCGTCTTCCATCTTCAGCAGGCGCGAGGACTCTTCCTCGGTCAGCTTGAAGACCGGGATGCCGGTGGCATTCGCCAGGACCTCGGCGATCAGGTCTTCGTTGACTTCGGAGATCTCGTCCAGCTCGCCCGCTTTCCACTGGCGCTCCTTCTCTTTGCGCACGCTCAAGAGTTTCTGCTCCTTGTCGCGCAACGACGCGGCACCCTCGTAGTCGGAGGCGTCGATCGCGGATTCCTTCTCCAACCTCATGGCGGCGATCTTCTCGTCCATGACCTTGAGCTCCGGCGGGGCAGTCATCCGGCGGATCCGCAGCCGGGCGCCGGCCTCATCGATCAGGTCGATCGCCTTGTCCGGCAGGAACCGGTCCGAGATGTAACGCTCGGAGAGACTCGCCGCGGCGACCAGAGCACCGTCGGTAATGGTGACGCGGTGGTGCGCCTCGTACCGGTCCCGGAGGCCCTTGAGGATCTCGATCGCGTGAGCGACGGAGGGCTCCTTGACCTGGATCGGCTGGAACCGGCGCTCCAGCGCGGCATCCTTCTCGATGTGCTTGCGGTAGTCATCCAGCGTGGTGGCGCCAATGGTCTGGAGCTCGCCGCGGGCCAGCATGGGCTTCAGGATCGACGCCGCATCGATGGCGCCCTCTGCCGCACCGGCACCCACGAGGGTGTGGATTTCATCGATGAACAGGATGATGTCGCCGCGGGTGCGGATCTCCTTGAGGACCTTCTTCAGCCGCTCCTCGAAGTCACCGCGGTAGCGGGAACCGGCCACCACGGAGCCCAGGTCCAGTGTGTAGAGCTGCTTGTCCTTGATGGTCTCTGGAACGTCGCCGCGGGCAATCGCCTGGGCGAGGCCTTCGACGACGGCGGTCTTGCCGACGCCGGGCTCACCGATCAGGACCGGGTTGTTCTTGGTGCGGCGGGAAAGGACCTGCATGACGCGTTCCATTTCCGATTCGCGCCCGATGACCGGATCCAGCTTGTTCTCGCGGGCGGCCTGGGTCAGGTTGCGGCCGAACTGGTCCAGGACGACGGAACCGGAGGGAATTGCTTCAACGTGATTCTGGTCGGCTCTGGTGGTTTCCTTGCCCTGGTAACCCGAGATGAGCTGGATGACTTGGTGACGGACCCGGCTCGGATCCGCGCCGAGCTTGACCAGCACCTGGGCGGCCACGCCTTCACCCTCGCGGATGAGGCCGAGCAGGATGTGCTCCGTGCCGATGTAATTGTGTCCCAGCTGCAAGGCCTCGCGGAGCGAGAGCTCCAAGACCTTTTTGGCGCGCGGGGTGAAGGGGATGTGTCCGGACGGGGACTCCTGGCCCGGGCCGATGATCTCCTGCACCTGCTCGCGCACGCCGTCGAGCGAAATACTCAAGGATTCAAGGGCCTTGGCAGCAACACCTTCACCCTCGTGGATCAGACCCAACAGGATGTGTTCGGTGCCAATGTAACCGTGATTCAGCATGCGTGCCTCTTCTTGGGCAAGCACAACTACGCGACGGGCACGGTCCGTAAATCGCTCAAACATTTCGCCACACTCCTGGCCGCCCCCATACCTTGATGCTACGTCGCCGCAGGCACGCTTGGGGCGTTCGCCGGAGGCAGGATATTAGTGAGCCGGATTCATCTGACGTCCCCCGGGTAACCGGCCGTGTTCTATGGCATGTACTACCAGGTTCCCGAGATGCTCAAGGCCGGCGGCGGTGTCATCGTGAAGACCTCCTCGATTCTCGGACTCGTCGGCGACGCCAAGACGGTTCCCTAGTAATGGCTCAGCACGGAGTCACCAGCCAGGCAGCTCTTACCCCACTTCGGGACATCGCGGCAACAATCCACAGCGTCACTTAGCAGACGCCGGAGGCATCCACGAACAGGAATCCACGGAAAAGTCCTCGATCCAAGGGAAGAAGGGGGGGTGAGTTTCATGGGCTACATGTACGGCTATGTGGGCTCACTGTCGGCCACGGTAACCCGTGTCAGACAGCGTGTGGGTGTCCGGCGGCACCGATTCCCTACCGGTGGGCCACAAGTTATCTCGCCCGCCCCCGGACCCACCATGAAGACGCAGAACAGACCCAAAAAGCCGAGGAGGAGGCTGGTGAACAACCAGCGTCGAGCACAAAAGAATTTGACCCCGGATTGTTCAGGTCATGTTGCCCAAGCCAACGGGGTCCATGAACAGGTACCAAAGGACAAACGCCCGCCCTCAGGGAAGAAAGGAGACCCTCGGCCACAGCAACGGGCCCGGCAACAAAAAAGGCCCCCGAAGGGGCCCAGCAGTGAACAGATTGTGCACACTCAGAGGCCCACAAGCCCCTGAACAGGGAAAACACGTGCCCGAGGTGGGACTCGAACCGGGTTCCAGCCCTTGACCTTCCGCTGCTCCCCCGAAATCCTCCGCAATCCGGCCCAGTCCGGCCGACATACGAGCCGATCCGAAGCCCAGGGTGTGCACATTGTGCACACCCTCATTCTTGCCCGCCTTCGGCCCCAACCAGGCTGCATATGGCCGTCCGGGCGGGGCGGTTGTGTCTTGCGCGCGATTTCGCTCCTTTAGGAAGAGTTGGCCCCCGGCCCCGGCCCGGACAAGCACCGCACCCGTGAGCTGCCCTCATGCTGAAATCGATGGGCAAGCAGCGCGGTGGATTGTGTGAGGAAATAAGCGCAGCGCCGAATACAGGCCGTCGACTGCGCGGCCGTCCGCAAGACGGTTGAGCCGGCGGAGCGGGCACGTACGATCCGCAGGACAGCAGCAAAAAAAAGGAAAAAGAATGCTTGTGCTGCCCGAGCGCAGCGAGGCCCGGTTTCTGGTGGCGGATACTGACGGCTTTGGAGGTGGGAGTGTCAGAGAGGTCTTGCCGGGGGTTCGGGCGCCTAATCGCGGCTTGGCTGCGGGCGGCGGCTCGTCAGCCCGGTCCGGGTTGAGACAAGCGCGTCGGCAAGCCGCCGGGCGGCCTCTGCCTGTTCGGCGTCCGTGGGAGGTGCGGTGCGTGCCTCGCTGGTGCAGTTCAGTAGTGCTGCCGTGACTTCGGCGATTAGATCCGGGAACGGGCTGTTCCGGTAGCCGCCGTACGTGGGGTTTTCCTGGTGATGTAGCGCTCGGGCGATGAACACGGCGGCCTGGCTCCTGCGCGTCATGCCGAGTTTCGTCAGCACGGAGGAGACCATGTTCTTTACCGTCCTTTCCGCCAAAAACATCTCCCGGCTGATCTGGCGGTTCGTCAGCCCTTTCCCGAGGCCGATGGCGGTATTCATTTCCTGTCGCGTGAGCGTCAGGAGTCTCTCTTCCGGGCGTTTTGGCCCGAGCCGGGGAAACGGGGCCGGGAGCGCCGGCTGGAAACGGCCGCTGTACGCGGTGTGCCCGGCCAGTGCGCGACGGATGAGCCGGAGCAGTTCACTGCTGTCATCCTGTTTGGACAGGCACCCCCACGCGCCGACCATGATGGCCTCGATCAGCACTGCTTCTTCGGCATCGCCGGTCATCAGCACGCACCGGGTGGTTGAGCCGGCCGCGGCGAGGGCCCGGCACACCGCGACACCGGAACCGTCGGGAAGATCATCGTCCAAGATGACCAGATCCGGGCTAAGGGCAGGGATCCGCCGGACTGCTTCCCGGGCTGACCATGATTCTCCGGCGACGCTCAAACCATCCGATTCCAACAGGTGCCGCAGTCCCCTCCTCACGACCTCGTGGTCGTCCAGCAGATACACGTTCCGGCCGGTCAGAAGGTGCGGCGGGGGAATTTCCGGGTCAGCCATCATTTTCTGTTCCATTCCTTCGCCCTCTGAGACCCGAGGGCGCTGGCACTGAATGGTCGATACCGACCCTGCCGCGGCGAAGACGCATCCCGCCGGACCCCACCCGGCACTCCCCACCAGCGCGCATTCACGCACACGGACGAGGCACCCCCACGATAGAGCTAATAGCTTCCGGGAATCAATGCCCTGAGCCCTAGATTGCAAAATGCCCGGGGCAGGGCAGAGGGCCGCGATCATCAGCTCAGGCGGCAAGTGGCTGACGTCGCCGGCACGGGAGGGTAAGCGGTGCCGTCCGACCGCTCCGCGGCCCAAACCTGCATTGTCGCCGCGAAGGTGACGCCGGCCGGGCCGGCGGCACCGGGTTACCACCTCACCCCGTTTGGGTGAGGTGGTAACCCGGGCGGTCGTGCCACGCTTGCGGAACATCGGCGAAGGAGCGTGGAATGGCGACATCGGCTGCACAGTCTTCCGGTCCGGGCGTCAGCGTTGGCCCGACGAGTGAGTTCAGTTTGTTCTTCCGGGTCAAGCCCGGCGAGAGCGAATCGTTGCGGGCCGCGCTGAATGACCTGCAGCAGACCCCGGGGTACCGGCCAGGGGACTACGGAATGGCGATCACGACAATCCACGAGGCGCGGTTCGTACTCTTTGACGACGACACCCGACTCGCGTTCATCACAAGTTTCGACGGGCCCTGGGATGCGTACATGGAGGATTTCTTCAACTCGGGACCGACGCTCGCGCTTTTCGATGTCATCTTCCGGCATGCGGAGGGCTACGACGGTCTGCCCGACCTCGCCGCCGAGAAGGCGTTCATTAACGGCGCGCAGCAGAGTGCTGCTGCGTACGCCCGCAACTACCCCGGCACCGTGAAGGAGATCCGCAAGGCGCAACGCGTGAACGCGGCATTCCAGCGCGTGCTCGACCACCCCGACGCCGCAGCAGCGCTGCAGCACCCTGCCCTGCAGCCCCTACTCGACGAAGCCGGGGACTGACGCCCATGTCCGATCACATCTCGGGCCCCCGGGCGCTGGCCAACGCGATCGCCGACATCACGGATGTCTTCGCGTTTCCGAGCCCGGACCGGGCGAATCATCTGGTCCTCGTGATGAACACCCTGCCGTTCGCGAAGGTTTCCAACGCGTTCTCGGAGGGCCTCATCTACCGGTTCCGGCTGCGACCCCTCACGGCAAATACGGCCGGCGATCAGGCGCCGTTCTCAGCCGGCCCCGAAGTGGGCGCCGAAGAGTTCGTGTTCGACTGCGTGTTCTCCCCGCCGACCAGCGCGGACGCGCAACCCTTCGAGCAGGAGGGGACCTGCACCACGCCCTCCGGCGAGTCCGTCTCGTTCCGCGTCAATGACGAGGATGGCGGATCCGGACACGGCGTGCGGCTGTTCGCCGGCGCGCGCTGGGATCCGTTCATCCTCGATGCTCCCGCTGCCCTGAAGACGGTCGCGACCGGCCAACTCGCCTTCGCTGAGCTCGGGGCGATCTACATGGACGGCAAGAACGTCCTCGGGCTGGTCGTCGAGATCGACACTGCGCTGCTGGGGGGCGCCACGCTCGTCGGCGTCGTCGCCGAGACGCTGACGCGTGGCACGTTCAACGTGCGTATCGAACGCGTCGGGCGCCCCGAGGTCAAGAACCTGATGCTCGGGCCCAAGCAATTCGATCCGGTCAATCAAGACCTCGAGATCCGCGACCTGTACAACATGGAGGACGCGTTCCACATCCAGCACGGCTACGAAGGTGCCTACCGGGCACGGCTTAACGCCAACCTCGCCTTCTGGGACGGCCTCGATGGGAGGACCGACTGGCCGACGAACGGCAACGGCCATCCGCTGACCGAACTCGTGCTCGCCGACTACCTGGTCCTCGACCTCACCAAGCCCTACCAGGAGAAGGGCTCATTCCTCGAGATCGAACTCGCCGCCCGCCAGGGCCGGGCCCACGAGACCTGTGGTGGGCGGGCGATTAATGACGACGTCATGGACAAATTCTTCACGACGCTGATCAACGCCGGCAACGGACCGGTCATCAGCGATGGAGTCGATAAGTCCTCCCGGCCGGCCTCGCGCAGCTTTCCCTACCTCTCCCCTCCCAACCCCGACCCGCCCGAGAAGCCGGAACACCACTGACCATGCCCGGGAACGACAGGGTCACCCTCGAGCTCGACGACATTCAGAGCGGTGCACTGCACGAGCGCCCCTCACCGTACGTCGGCAGCTACCTGCTGCTGCGGATCGATGACCGCCCCGCCGGGCGTCAACTCGTCCGGCGGCTGCAGGCGGTCGTCGACACGGGCACGCCATCGCCCGATCCCGCGCACGACGCGTGGATGACCGTCGCGTTCACGTATCCCGGACTCAAGGCGCTCGGGGTACCGCAGAGCTCGCTTGACAGCTTCCCGGCTGAGTTCCGCGAAGGGATGGCTGCGCGCGCGACGGTCCTCGGAGACGTCGGCGAGAGCAGCCCGGAGCATTGGGAGAAGCCGCTCGGCACGGCCGAGGTCCATGTCGCCATAGCGGTGCTCGCGCCTGACCTCGCCCGGCTCGAGGCCGTCGCCGAAAGGGCCCGCCGCGCCCATCAGGAGCTGGACGGCATCACGGTCCTCTGGCGCCAGGACTGCTACCAGCTCCCGACCGGGCGTACCTCGTTCGGCTTCAAGGACGGTATCGGCCAGCCAGGGGTCGAGGGCAGCGGCAGGGCGCCATCGAACCCGCACGACCGGCCGCTGAAGGCGGGAGAGATCATCCTCGGATACCCGGACGAGACGGGCGATTTGCCGCCGATGCCGACCCCGGACATCCTGGGCCGAAACGGCACCTATGTCGTCTTCCGGAAGTTGCACACGAAGGTCGCTGCATACCGGCAATACCTCCGCGCGAAGGCCGCGGACCGCGAGGACGAAGCACTACTCGGTGCGAAGATGGTCGGGCGTTGGCAGGGCGGAGCCCCGCTGGCGCTCTCCCCGCAGCGGGACGACCCGGAGCTCGGCAGCGACCCGCGGCGGAACAACGACTTCCTCTACGGCGACGATCCCCGCGGCTTCAAGTGCCCCGTGGGCGCCCACGCACGCCGAGCGAACCCGCGCGACGCCCTTGAGAGCGACGGCAGCGTCGACGTCCGCCTACACCGCATGATCCGGCGCAGCACGAGCTACGGCCCGGCGCTTCCCGATGGAGTGCTGGAGGACGACGGCGCGGACCGCGGCATCATCTTCGTGTGCGTCGGCGCGCACATCAAGCGCCAGTTCGAGTTCGTCAAGACCCAATGGCTCAATGACGGGATCTTCATCGGCGCCCCGAATGAAGCGGACCCGTTCGTGGGCTCGGGCGATGGCACAACCAGCTTCACGATTCCCCGGCGGCCGATCCGGCGCCGGCTGCAGGACCTTCCCCCCTTCGTGACCGTGCGCGGGGGTGAGTACTGCTTCGCCCCGAGCCTGTCGGCGATGCGCTGGCTGGCGGAGCTACCGTGACCCGTCCCGACAAAGGAGAGCACGCCATGAGCACGACCCCCGCGGGCACCGATCGCTGGAAGAAACTCGATTTCGCCCGGCCCGCCGCCGATGCCGAGGAACCCGAGGCTTCCGTCCTCGTCGACTATCGCAAGGACAACCAGATTGCGGTGATCACACTCAACCGGCCGCACGCCGACAACGCGATCACGACCGAGATGGGCGCCCGCCTGACGGAGATCGTCGAAACGATCGCCGTCCGCACCGCCGTGCGGGTCGTCGTACTCACAGGCGCCGGTGACCGGGCTTTCTCCGTCGGCAGCGACCTGCGGCAGCGCAACAAGATGACCAAAGAGGACTGGCTGCGCCAACGGCAGGCTTTCGATCGCACGCTGTACACCGTGAGGCAGCTGCGCAAGCCGCTCTTCGCCGCCGTGAACGGGATCGCCTACGGAGGCGGGTGTGAGCTCGCCCAGAGCTGCGACTTCGTCATCGCCTCCGAGAACGCCACCTTCGGGCAACCCGAGGCGATGCTCGGCCTCTCGGCGGGCGGCGGCTCACCGGTGTTCCTGCCGCGACTCCTCGGACCCGGAAGGGCCATGCAAATGCTCATGACAGGAGACCCGCTAACAGCGGCCGAAGCGCACCGCCTGGGCATGGTCAACGAGATCCATCCGCAGCACGAGCTGGCGGACGCGGCGGAGCGGATTGCGCAGAAGATCGCGAGCAACTCCCCGACCGCTGTCCAAGCCGTCAAACGGGCCGTGCAACTCGCGGAGGGGCAGCCGGTGGAGCAGGCCATCGCGATCATGATGGAAGCGCACTGGCGCTCGGCCGTCCATCCCGACCGCATCGAAGGCATCGGCGCCTTCAACGACGATCGCGAACCCGTCTTCCGCGACGCAGACTACTGACCAAGACCCACGAGGAGGATTAGCCATGGAAATGACCGACGATCTCCGCGCCGCGCGTGCCGCTCTGCAGATGATCAACCCCGCACCGTACAACGCCGAAGCGCCGCCCGCGGCCCTCGCCAGCGAGATCACCCCCACAGAGCTCCACTACGTCCGCAGCAACTTCGCGCTGCCCGCCCACGACGGAACGCTCGAGATCGGCGGCGCGGTGGGCCACCCCCTGACACTGACGCTCGACGAGCTACGGGCCATGCCGGCGCACGAACGGGCGGTCACGCTCGAATGCGCCGGGAACGGGCGGCTGGAAATGCGTCCGCTGCCCACCGGTGAACCCTGGGGTGACTACGCCGTATCGACCGCGCGCTGGAAGGGCGCCTTCCTGCACGAAGTACTGGCACAAGCGCATCCGGCCGCCAACGGCGTCGACGTACGCTTCGAGGGCGCCGACCACGGCGCCTACCACCTCACCCCGGTGCTCGCCGACACCAGCAAGGACAACCTGAGTTTCGCCCGCGCGCTGCCCCTGGCCCACGCCGCCGATCCGGCCGCCGAGATACTCATTGCGTACGAGATGAACGGCGAGCCACTGGGCCAGGACCACGGGTCGCCCTTCCGACTCATCGTCCCTCACTGGTATGCCGTGGCCTCCGTGAAGTGGCTCAAGCGAATCGATGTCCTAACCGAGAGGTTCGTCGGCGAGTTCCAGACCGGGCACTACATGTACGAATGGGCAGACCGTTCACCGGAACCCGTCGACATCATGCGCGTACGGGCGCGCATCACCGCTCCGGCCGCCGGATCGACCATCGCCGCCGGCACGCATACGGTGCGGGGCAAGGCCTGGTCCGGTACGGGCCCGGTGACACGCGTCGATGTCAGCCTCACGGGCGCAGGCGAGTGGTACGCGGCCACCCTTGAACCCCCGTCAGGCCCCTACCAGTGGCAGGAATGGTCGTTCGACTGGAAGGCCCACGACATCGGACGCCACACCCTGCGCGTCAGGGCTACAGACGCGGCTGGAAACGTCCAGCCAGAAGTCCCGCCGTGGAACCGGCTCGGCTACGGCAACAACGCCGTCGAGGTGGTCTACGTCGACGTCAACTGACTTCGAGGCGCCGATGGTCCCGGGGCGGGGCAAATGATTGTGAGCGAAAGCGTCCGCTGCTACCCGAGCGGGACACCGGCTATGTCGTCCCTGGTCGCGGCTCGCCCTGGGTTCGAGCTGTCACCGACTGTCGCCGACCGCGCGAAGGGAAGCTTTCATGGGAACCGTAATCGGGGAGATTCTCCCTTTGGCGCTCGGCATTGCGATAAGCCCCATCCCGATCATCGCCGCGATTCTCATGCTTCTGTCCCCGAAGGCGAAGGCCGTGAGCGTGGGCTTCCTCGTCGGCTGGGTCGTCGGCATCATCGCCGCCGTCGCAGTCTTCACCCTGCTCAGTGGCCTCATTCCCGAGGAAGACCCAGCAGCCTCCAAACCGATCGCGGGGACCATCAAGATTCTCCTGGGCGCTGGACTTCTCGTCCTCGCGGTACGGCAATGGCGCAGTCGCCCGAAACCCGGCGAAAAGACGACACTTCCCAAGTGGATGGCGGCCATCGATACCGTGACGCCCGGGCGCGCGACCTTCCTCGGTTTCCTCCTGGCAGCGGCAAACCCAAAGAACCTTCTGATGGCCATCGCGGCCGGGCTCGTCATCGGCGCCGGCGGACTCACCGGCGGCGAGGAATCCCTGGCAATCGCCATTTTCGTGTTCATCGCGGCCAGTACTGTAGCAACCCCGGTGATCGCGTACCTCATTGCGTCGAAACGGATGACTGCGCCGCTCGAATCGCTGCGTGACTGGCTCGTGCAGAATAACCCAACAGTCATGACGGTCCTTCTGCTCGTGCTCGGCCTGGTGGTCATTGGTAATGGGATCGGAAGCCTCTGAAGCGAGGGAACTGGGACTACATGAGGCGCCCCTATCCGGCCGCGGACTCGGGGTCTCCCGCATTGCTCTCCAACCCAGACAGCCACCGCAGGGCACGCAGACCTGGGACGAAAATGTACTCGCCACCTCGGTGAAGACCAGACGGGGTACGTCTTAGAGCCGCCGACTGATGGATTAGTGCGGGCTGTTGAACGGCCCGCTGCCATCGTTCGGCCCGGCCGTCGGTCCTTTCCATCGGGAGCAGCGACGAACAGACCCTCGTAGAGCCACTCGGTCCTGACGAACTCGAATTGCCGTTTGAGGTGGGTCCTGACGGCGACAAAAATGATGCCGCGGTCGACACCGTCGTCCTCGGGTTCGCCTTATTGGAAGCATCGGGCCGTAGCTCGCGCCCCGTCAGATCATTCGGTGCGGCCGGGAACTCCATCGATCGTGGCGTCGCGCCGGTTCTCCCTAGGGCGTGGGCTCCGACCGGACGCTTGAGGCCAACGGGGTCATCGGCTCCGTAGAGAAAGACGTGACATGCAGCGGGTCGGCGCCAAAGGTCCGGACACGTGACTTGGCCTGCCGAGAAGGCCAAGATTCTAAGTTCCTGACGTGGGACACTGGGGAGGTTCCATGCATTCCCGTCGAACGCGCGATCCGCGCGCCAGCCGGTCAGACTGATTGCGGGTCCCTGGGAGGTTGTGATGCCCGTCCTGCACCACAGGGCCACAGCGCGATGATCGGCCGCGACGGCCCGGCGAGGGCGTTCTCGTCCCGCGGTGCCCCCCGGCGGTTGCTGCGTGCACGGCGCCGACTGCGTGCCGGCCTTGCGCAACTGTTCTGCGCGCTGACCGGACTGGCCCTGGGCCTTGCGCTGCCCCGGGTATCCGGTGGACCCACCGTGGACGGAAACCGGCTCTCCGAGCTTCTGTTCACCCTCGGTATCGGGGTGATCGGCGTGGTCAGTATTGTCTTCGCGCTGCTCTTCGGGGCAGTGCAATGGTCCGCCAGCAGCTTCTCGCCACGGTTGAACCTCTTCCACGGTGACCCCCTCGTGTGGCGCACCTTCGCGTTGGCCGTCGGCGTCTTTACCTTCGCCGTGACCGCCGGTGTGGTCAGCATCAACTTGGGCGAAGTGACCGCCCTCGTACCGGGCACAGCGATCCTCGCCACGCTTGTCACTTTTGGGCTGATCCGGGCATTGCAGATTCGAGCATTTCTGTCGCTCCAGCTGGCATCTGTGCTGGACGCCGTGACCTCGCGCGGCCGCGCCGTGATCGCTGCTGTTTACCCGTTGCGATCCGTCCCGAAGGCCGCGACCGACGAGCCTTCCGCGCAGCTGCCGGAGCTGCGGCGCACCGTTACCTGGGCCGGCGCGCCCGGTGTTGTTCAGCAGCTTGAGCTACGGCGGCTGATTGATGCGGCCGCGCGAGCGGACGCGCTGGTGGTGTTCTGCGTCGGCGTGGGAGACACCGTACATGATGACTCGCCGCTTGCCGACGTCCACGGAGGTGAGCTGAGCGACCAGGTAGTGCGGGCGTCAGTGGTGCGCGGGGCCGAGCGGTCCTTCGACCAGGACCCGATGCTGGCTTTCCGGTTGCTTGCCGATATCGCGCTACGGGCGCTGTCCCCCTCGGTCAACGACCCGGCGACCGCGGTGGACGCCATCGACGCTACCGAGGGGCTGTTGCGGGCGGTGGCGAAGAGGGAGCTGGCAGTCGGGGACGTGACTGATGCCGCCGGTGATACGCGGGTACGACTGGTGCTGCCCACCTGGGAGGACTATCTGCGCATCGCAATCGAGGATCTTTTGCAGTTCGCGACACCGTTCACCATGGTGCTCGATCGCCTTCGGCGGTTGCTGGTCAATCTGCTCGAGGTCTGGCCTGCCTCTCACGCTCCCCTCCTCCAGCTCCAGGGCCAAGTCAACGCCGCCCTTCTCACAGCGCAGCCGAAGGCGCCACGAGAATGAGTGGCACCCCCGGTCGATCCCCTCATGGAGGCTCATCGCTGTCGCTGAGGGTGCGGCAGCATGACCATGCGGAGTCTCATAGCTACTCCATAGGGCGTCTGGCCGAGAAACTGGTGCTGGCCCGTTACCTCCAAAGGCTGATCGAGGCGCAATCGACACCTTGCAGGGGACTCGATTCGCGAATAAATCGTCTCGGTAGCCGAACCCTCAATGGATCAGCATCGTGTCTTTCGGGCTTCGATCAATGGTTCAGCTGGCGGCGCTTATCGAATCTGCGGCTGACTTCCAAGCAAACAACCCATAGGGCCACGACGAGCAAAGTGTCTCTGTTCCGTTCGCAGCCATCCTGAACGAGGCAAGGATGTATGGAAATGCGAATACCAAGAAGGCGGTACCGACGAGGGCGGTGATAGTAGCCCTAGCGTTCATCTTGTATCCTCTCTACGCTGGCCCACTCCTGGGCGCCCTCGCGAACTTCGTATCCACTGCTCACAGCGTATCGCCGCGCGTCAAGACCCCTTCGGCCAGCATCATCGCCAACGGGTGTCCCCTTTAGAGCCCTCCAACGGTCCTGTGAGCCGGTCCTTCACCGGCGCAAGTGCCAGCCAGAATTTCCAGGTCACGATCGCCGGGTTCCCGCGGTCGGTCGATTCCCATAAGACCCGCCCGCAAAATGCCCGGTGAGGGGGGCGAAACGGAACATTCAACACGATGACCGGACTCCTCACCTGATACGCCCTCGTATCCTCGAACGACCACCTCGATGGCACCGGCGATCGGTAATGATCCGGTCTGGGTTGTCGCCGCGCTGCTCGCCCAGCACGCGTTGACACCGCGGAGGCCAAGATCGTCGGGATCTGATTGAGGGCAACGTGGCCAGCCCCAGCGCCAAAACAGCGAGGGCAGCGATGCCGGATACCAGAAGCCGGATGCGGCGATGACGGGAAAACGATGGCTGCGGCGGCGGGTTAACTTTTTGGGAAGACCGTGGCGGCGAAGCCCACCGGTTCCTGCAAATCGCCCTCGAGGCCGGCCCGCCTACTCACCGGCCAGGCTTAGCGAGCTCGTGATCAGCTCCGGATCGGTTGCCATGTCATGCCGTTCCCTCCGCATTCCTGCATGAACAGGTATCAGAGCGGAAATTCCGGACCGGCCGCAACCCTCGGTCGGTCTAAAGAACAATCAGCAAGTCATGTTGTACGCGGCCCTAGCCACCATGAAGTGGTGAAGACGAAAGCCCAACGGAAGGACAAACGAGAATGAACACCCAGAAGAGACCCTGCAAAGGGGCACCCGGTCCGCCGTAGAGAGCAGCTCCCCTACACAACCGAATAGGCCTTCCGGGTCCCCACACACCCGGAAAATCAGATCAGAGGCGGGAGTGTGCACAATGTGCACACGAAAAACATCCAAAAAGCCCCTGAACAGGGAAAACACGTGCCCGAGGTGGGACTCGAACCCACACACCTTTCGATACCGCATTTTGAGTGCGGCGCGTCTGCCAATTCCGCCACTCGGGCGCGGAGTACACCGGTGTAACAATCACTCAGCCACAGTGCTGTGAGCAACGCGATCGCTTCCAGTGCGCGAAATTACTCTACATGCAGATAGGCTGAATTCCAGAATCGCGCCAGTGACGCCGCATCGAACATAACCGGTCCAAGTACACCAGCGGACAGAACCTAAGATGGTCCTGTTCCCGCCGTACCTTTCCAAGGAGTTCCCGTGTCAGAACAGACGGAGTCAAACCCCACGTCCAAGCCGGCGCGCCGCGTGGTTGTCGCCGAGGACGAGACCCTCATCCGGCTCGACATCATCGAGATCCTGCGGGGCGAGGGCTACGACGTCGTCGGCGAAGCGGACAACGGCGAAAAAGCCGTGCAGCTCGCCGAAGAACTGAAGCCGGACCTCGTCCTCATGGACGTCAAAATGCCCGTCATGGACGGCATCTCCGCCGCCGAGAAGATCGTCAAGGCCCGGATCGCCCCCGTGGTCCTGCTGACCGCGTTCAGCCAGAAGGAACTCGTCGAACGCGCCCGCGACGCCGGCGCCATGGCCTACGTGGTCAAGCCGTTCACCCCCGCCGACCTCATCCCCGCCCTGGAGATTGCGCTCTCGCGCCACGAGGAAATCAAAGCCCTCGAAAGCGAAGTGACCGACCTGCAGGAGCAGTTCGCCACCCGCAAGCTCGTCGAGCGCGCCAAGAGCCTCCTGACCACCAAGATGGGCCTGACCGAGCCTGAGGCGTTCCGCTGGATCCAGAAGACCTCCATGGACCGCCGCCTCAGCATGCGCGAGGTCGCCGAGACCATCATCAACCAGGTCAACTAGCTCACAACTCTCCCCGGGACCCGGGAGGCTGCACCCGCAGCCTCCCGGGTCCCGGCCGTTTAACGCTAGTGCGCCAGATGCTCGCCGAGACGCAACGCGGCAACGAGCGCCATGATTCCGCCGGCAAAGGTGGCCCCGGCCATCAAGGCCGGCAAGACTCCCCCGCTGAGCGCCACCCTGTCGCTCCCGGATGACGTAAGCATCGTGTGGATGCGGCGGTAGCGCCGGTGGGTGAGAACAAGCGCCACCAATGACACGCCAGCCCCCAGCGCGGCCGGAATGAGCGCCCACGAGCCCAAAACCTCGGGCAGGATGCGCAAAGCCGCCAGGGATGCGACGGAGACGGCCAGCGCCGTCCGGCGCCAGGCCAGAGCGGTCCGTTCCGGCTGCAGTCCCGCGTCGAACGGACGGCTGCCTTGGCTGCGTTCGGACTCAGCACCGCCGGCCATCAGGCGAGGACTACGCCGAGGAAGACCAGGATCCCCGCCACCGAAACGGCGGCCCCGATCGGGAATGTGAGCCGGGCGGCCGGCAGCGGCCTGTCGAGGCGCAGTGCGCGCTCGATCTGCATCCAGCCAAACCAGGCCTGCACGGGCGCCGCAATCCCCGGCGGCGATGAGGACAATGGACGCCGAAAGGCGCAGCCCGTCCTGAAGATTCAGTCCCAGCGCATCCAGGGCGACGCCGCTGGCAATCAGCGCCAGTGAGGTCCGAATCCAGGCCAGGAAGGTGCGTTCGTTGGCGAGGCTGAACCCGGGCATCCGGATCTGATCCCTGGGAAAACAGGGCCGCCGGAAATCGTCGTGTTGCGTCAGTCATGGCGCTTTCTGGTTGAAGGGGTGCCCACCGGGCCGCTGATGCCCTTTCGGGCCGGATCACCTGGGACCCGTCGAGCATTGCAGATACCACCCGGGGCAGTCAAACACCCCCGGGGGTATACACTGAGACATCGAAGACATCGAAAGGAGCACCGCATGAGCTACACCCACACCGTGACTCTCCCACTTCCCTGGGAAGAGTCAGTACAGCGGACCCGCGACGCCCTGGCCGAACAAGGCTTCGGAATCCTGTCCGAAATCAACGTCCGCGCGACCTTCGAGGCCAAGCTCGGCGCTGACGCGGCCGCCGCCGTCGGCGACTACGTCATCCTCGGTGCCTGCAACCCAGCCCTGGCCAGCCGTGCCCTCGCCGCCGAACCTGAACTCGGCGCGCTGCTGCCCTGCAACGTTGTGGTCCGCCGCGGCAAGGACGACGCCGTAACGACCATCAACGCCATCGACCCCCAGACAATGGTCCAGCTCAGCGACAGCGCTGCCGTCCGGGACGTGGCAAACGACGCAGACACCCGGCTCCGGAAGGCCCTTGCCGGCCTCGCCGAATCCGGGGCAGCGGCAGGTGCCGCGCCCCGGCCGTGACCGGCCGATTACCAAAGACAAAAAGGGAGGGTCCCCGCCGCGTGTGAAACGTGGCGGGGACCCTCCCTTTTGTCTGAAACTGAGCCGCTAAGCCTTAGCGCTCTTCTTCTTCTTTTCCGGCCAGGGGCCGAGCTTGTCCTTGGCGACCTCGGCTTCGCCGGTGCTGCCGGCGTCGGCCAGGTCGCCCACCTTGTGGACCTTCAGCATGTTCGTGGAACCCGCCTTTCCGGGAGGCGATCCGGCGGCGATGACCACCATGTCGCCGTCCTCCACGACATCGAGGCTCAGCAGGCTGCGGTCGACCTGCGCGGTCATCGCATCGGTGTGGTTCACCATCGGGACCAACACCGGCATGATGCCCCAGGTCAGCGCCAGCTGGTTCCAGACCTGCTCCACCGGCGTGAAGGCAAAGACAGGCCGGATCGGACGCAGCCGCGAGAGGCGCCGCGCTGAATCACCGGACTGGGTGAACGTACAGATGTACTTCGCATCCAGCTGGTCGGCGATTTCGACGGCGGCACGGGTGATGGCGCCGCCGCGGGTCTTGGGCTTGGTGCCCAGCGGGGGGACGCGCTCCAAGCCGTGGACCTCGGTGGATTCGATGATCCGGGCCATGGTCTTGACGGTCTCGATCGGGAACTTGCCCACGCTGGTCTCGCCCGAGAGCATTACGGCGTCGGCGCCGTCGAGCACGGCGTTGGCGCAGTCGGAGGCCTCGGCGCGGGTCGGGCGCGGGTTGTCGATCATGGACTCGAGCACCTGGGTGGCGACGATGACCGGCTTGGCCCAGCGGCGGGCCAGTTCAATGGCGCGCTTCTGCACGATCGGCACTTCCTCGAGGGGAAGTTCCACGCCGAGGTCGCCACGGGCCACCATGATGGCGTCGAAGGCGTCGATGATCTCGGGGAGCTGCTCGACTGCCTGCGGCTTTTCGATCTTGGCGATCACCGGGACGCGGCGGCCTTCTTCGTCCATGATTTCGTGCACGCGCTTGATGTCCGAGGCGTCCCGGACGAAGGAGAGGGCAACCATGTCCACGCCGCGGCGCATGGCCCAGCGCAGATCGTCCTCGTCCTTTTCGCTCAGCGCCGGAACGTTGACCGCAACGCCGGGCAGGTTGATGCCCTTGTTGTTCGAGACGTACCCGCCGACGATCACCTGCGCGACCACCTTGACGTCGTCGACGTCGATCGCGCGGAGTGCCACCTTGCCGTCGTCGATCAGCAGGGCGTCGCCGGGGTTGACGTCTTCGGTGAGGCTCTTGAGCGTCGTGGAGCAGATGTCCTTGGTGCCCGGGACGTCTTCGGTGGTGATGGTGAAGGTGTCACCGACGGCCAGCAGGTGCGGTCCGTCCACGAACCGGCCAAGGCGGATCTTCGGCCCCTGCAGGTCGGCCATGATGGCGACGGGCTTACCGAGCTGTCCTGCTGCCTTGCGGACGTTCTCGTACGTGGTGTCGTGCACCGCGTACTCGCCGTGGCTCATGTTCATGCGGGCCACGTCGACGCCGGCTTCCAGCACCGCGAGAGTGTTCTCGAAGCTCGCGATTGCCGGTCCGAAGGTGGCCACTATTTTAGCGCGTCTCATATACCTACCCTAGTAGTCGATTGCATGGATGAAGTTGTTGGTGGGTGTGACCGGCGGCCGCAGGGAGGCGGCCTAGAGAACGGCCATGGCCCGGTCGGTCGGCGCCACGGGGGCCGGAAGGATGGTGCTGCCCATCAGGAACTTGTCCACCGCGGCGGCGCAGGCGCGTCCCTCGGCGATGGCCCAGACGATCAGCGACTGTCCGCGGCCGGCGTCCCCGGCGACGAAGATGCCTTCCGTGTTGGTCATGTAGTAGCCGTCGCGGGCCACGTTGCCGCGGCCGTCGAACTCGGCGCTGACCTGCTCGGTAATCCCGGCCGGCTCCGGTCCGGTGAAGCCGAGGGACAGGAAGACCAGGTCCGCGGGGATGATCCGCTCGGTGCCGGCCTTCGGGAGGCGCTTGCCGTCGACGAATTCCGTCTCGGCCACCTTCACGCCCGTGAGCTTGCCGTTCTCGCCAACGAACTCCACGGTGGAGGCGAGGTAGGTGCGTTCGCCGCCTTCCTCGTGGGCGCTGGCAACTTCGAACAAAGTGGGGAACGTCGGCCACGGCTGGTGGCTGGCGCGTTCCGCCGGCGGCTGCTTGCCGATCGCCAGCGTGGTGACCGACGCGGCCTGGTGCCGGTGCGCGGTGCCGAGGCAGTCCGCGCCGGTGTCGCCGCCGCCGAGGATGACCACGTGCTTGCCGGCGGCGTTGATCTGGTTTTCCACCGTCTCCCCCGCCACCACGCGGTTGGCCGGGACGAGGTAGTCCATCGCGTAGTGCACGCCCTCGAGCTCGCGGCCCGGAATGGGCAGGTCACGCGGGACGGTGGCGCCGGTGGCGACCACGACGGCGTCGTACCGGCGGCGGAGCTGCTCCCACGTCACGTCGGTGCCGACGGCGACGCCGGTCCGGAAGCGGGTGCCTTCGGCCTTCATCTGCTCCAGCCGGCGGTCCACGTGCTCTTTTTCCATCTTGAAATCGGGGATCCCGTACCGCAGGAGGCCGCCGATCTTATCGTCGCGTTCGTAGACGGCGACGGTGTGGCCCACGCGGGTGAGCTGCTGCGCGACGGCGAGCCCGGCGGGTCCGGAACCGACGACGGCGACCGTCTTGCCGCTGAGGCGGGCCGGCGGCAGCGGGTTGACCCAGCCGTTCTCGAACGCCTGGTCCACGATCGAGACCTCGACCTGCTTGATGGTCACGGCGGGCTGGTTGATGCCGAGCACGCAGGACGCCTCGCAAGGTGCCGGGCAGAGGCGCCCGGTGAACTCGGGGAAGTTGTTGGTGGCGTGCAGCCGCTCCATCGCTTCCTCGCCCTTGTCCCGCCAGACCAGGTCATTCCACTCGGGAATGAGGTTGCCCAGCGGGCAGCCCTGGTGGCAGAACGGCACACCGCAGTCCATGCAGCGGCCCGCCTGTGCCTTGAGGACTCCCTTTTCCTGGGCCTCATAGACTTCCTTCCAGTCCATGATGCGGACCGGAACGGGACGGCGGGGCTGGGTTTCGCGCTGACGTACTTTCAGAAATCCGCGTGGATCAGCCACCGGTCACCTCCAGGATTCGAGACCAAACTTCTTCGCCGTCGGGGTCAAGGCCCTCTTCGATGGCGTCAAGACGGGTTTGCAGGACGGCCGCGTAGTCGCGCGGCAGCACCTTGGTGATGCGGGCTGCGGTGTCGTCGAAGTTCTCCAGCAGCCGGGCCGCGAGCAGCGACTCGGTCTCCTCGGAGTGCTTCACCAGCAGTCCATGGACAATGTCACGGTCCTCGGCGTCCAGTTCGCGCAGCTGCAGCTCACCGGCCTCCAGGGCCTGCTTGTTGACGCGTTCGGTCTGCAGGTCCAGGACGTAGGCCGTGCCGCCCGACATGCCTGCACCGAAGTTGCGGCCGGTGCGCCCGATGATGAGCGTCTGGCCGCCGGTCATGTACTCGCAGCCGTGGTCCCCGATTCCTTCGACCACCGCGGTGGCGCCGGAGTTGCGGACCATAAAGCGTTCGCCGACCTGGCCGCGCAGGAACATCTCGCCACTGGTGGCGCCGTAGCCGATCACGTTGCCGGCGATCACGTTGCGCTCCGCCGGGAAGACGTTGGTGCGGTCGGGCCGGACGATGATGCGTCCGCCGGAGAGGCCCTTGCCGACGTAGTCGTTGGAGTCACCGAACATCCGCAGCGTGATGCCGGCGGGCAGGAACGCACCGAGCGACTGGCCGGCGGTGCCGGTCAGTGTGATGTCGATGGTGTCGGTCGCCAGCACGTCCGTGCTGAACGTCTTCGTGACCACGTGGCCGAGCATGGTACCGACGGAGCGGTCCGTGTTGATGACGTCGACGGCGATCTTGACCGGGCTGCGGTCGCTCAGGGCTTCCGCGGCCATGCCGATCAGGCGCTGGTCGAAGTGCTTGTCGAGCTCGTGGTTCTGGCCGGTGAGGTTGCGCAGCGGGGCGTCGTCGTCGAACTCGAGTCCGTGCAGGATCGGGTCCAGGTCCAGCCCTTCGGCCTTCCAGTGGTTGATCGCCTCGCGGGCGTCGAGCATTTCGGCGTGGCCGATCGCTTCCTCGATGCTCCGGAAGCCCAGCTCGGCCAGGATCTCGCGGACTTCCTCGGCGAGGAATTCGAAGAAGTTGACCACGAATTCGGGCTTGCCGTTGAAGCGGGAGCGCAGCTCCGGGTTCTGCGTCGCGACGCCCACCGGGCAGGTGTCGAGGTGGCAGACGCGCATCATGATGCAGCCGGAGACCACCAGCGGGGCGGTGGCGAAACCGAACTCCTCGCCGCCGAGCAGCGCGGCGATCACGACGTCGCGGCCGGTCTTGAGCTGGCCGTCCACCTGCACCACTACACGGTCGCGCAGGCCGTTGAGCATAAGGGTCTGTTGCGTCTCGGCGAGGCCGAGTTCCCACGGCACACCGGCATGCTTGAGCGAGTTCAGCGGCGAGGCGCCGGTGCCGCCGTCGTGCCCGGAGACGAGGACGACGTCGGCCTTGGCCTTCGTGACGCCGGCAGCCACCGTGCCGATCCCGACCTCGGAGACCAGCTTGACGTGAACGCGGGCGGAGGGGTTTGCCCGCTTCGCGTCGTAGATCAGCTGTGCGAGGTCCTCGATCGAGTAGATGTCGTGGTGCGGGGGCGGAGAGATGAGCCCGACGCCGGGCGTCGAGTGCCGCGTCCGGGCCACCCAGGGGTAGACCTTCTGAGCCATCAGCTGGCCGCCCTCGCCGGGCTTCGCGCCCTGCGCCATCTTGATCTGGATGTCGTCGGCGTTGGTCAGGTACAGGCTGGTCACGCCGAAGCGGCCGGACGCGATCTGCTTGACCGCGGAACGGCGCTCGGGATCGAGCAGGCGGTCCACGTCCTCGCCGCCTTCACCGGTGTTGGACTTGCCGCCCAGCCGGTTCATGGCGATCGCCAGGGTTTCGTGGGCCTCCTGGGAGATGGAGCCGTAGCTCATGGCACCGGTGGAGAACCGCTTGACGATGCTGGAGACGGACTCGACTTCCTCGAGCGGGACCGCGGGGCGCAGCCCGGCCTTGAACTTCAGGAGCCCGCGCAGGGTCATGAGGTTCTCGGACTGGTCGTCCACACCGCGGGTGTAGGACTTGAAGATGTCGTACCGGCGCTCACGCGTGGCGTGCTGCAGCCGGAACACGGTCTCCGGGTTGAACAGGTGCGGTTCGCCGTCGCGGCGCCACTGGTACTCGCCGCCGCCCATCAGGGCCTGGTGGGGCTGCTCGATGCCGTTCTCGGGGTACGCCATCCGGTGGCGCGCCGCGACCTCGGCCGCGATGACGTCGAGGCCGACGCCGCCGAGCTGGGAGTGCGTGCCGGAGAAGTACTCGTCCACGAGGTCCTGGCCGAGGCCCAGGGCTTCGAAGGTCTGGGCTCCCGTGTAGGAGGCCACGGTGGAGATGCCCATCTTGGACATGATCTTCAGGACGCCCTTGCCGAGGCCCTTGATCAGGTTGTAGACGCCGTCCTGCGGGGTGACCCCAAGAACGTCGCCGGTGGAGATGAGCTGTTCCACGGATTCCATGGCCAGGTACGGGTTCACCGCGGAGGCCCCGTAGCCGATCAGCACGGCCACGTGGTGCGTTTCGCGGACGTCGCCGGCCTCGACCACCAGGGCGGTCTTGGTGCGGTTGGCGCTGCGCAGCAGGTGGTGGTGCACGGCGCTGACAAGGAGCAGGGACGGGATCGGCGCCCACTGGGCGTTCGAGTCGCGGTCCGAGAGGACGACGTACTGCACGCCGCGGTTGATGGCGCCGGAGACCTGCTCACAGATTTCGGTGAGCCGGGCACGGAGGGCGTTCTCGCCGCCCTCGGGGCGGTAGAGGCCGCGGACCTTCATGGCGACCTTGTCGCCGTCGGCGTTCTCGATGTTCGCGATCTTGGCGAGCTGGTCGTTGTTGATCACGGGGAACGGCAGCGAAACCTGCGGCTGGCGGACCTGCTTGGTGTCCAGCAGGTTGCCGTTGGGGCCGATCGCGCAGGTCAGCGACGTGACGAGTTCTTCGCGGATGGCGTCCAGCGGCGGGTTGGTGACCTGCGCGAAGGACTGCACAAAGTAGTCGAAGAGCAGCCGGGGGCGCTTGGAGAGCACGGCCACCGGGGTGTCCGAACCCATGGCACCGAGCGGCTCGGCGCCGGTGCGGGCCATCGGGCCGAGCAGGATCTTCAGTTCCTCGGTGGTGTAGCCGAAGGTGCGCTGGCGGATGTTGACCGAGGCGGCGGTGTGCACCACGTGCTCGCGCTCGGGCAGGTCCTTGAGGTCGATGAGGTTGTCCTTGAGCCACTCGGCCCAGGGGTTGGCCGCCGCGACCTCGGCTTTGACCTCGGCGTCGTCGATGATCCGCCCGGCGTCGGTGTCCACGAGGAACATCTTGCCGGGTGAGACACGGCCCTTCTTGACCACCTTGGAGGGTTCGACGTCGATCACGCCGACTTCGGAGGCGAAGACCACCAGGCCGTCCTCGGTGATCCAGTACCGGCCGGGGCGCAGGCCGTTGCGGTCCAGGGTTGCGCCGACCAGGCTGCCGTCGGTGAAGGAAACGGCGGCGGGGCCGTCCCACGGTTCCATGAGCAGCGAGTGGTACTCGTAGAAGGCACGGCGGGCGGGATCCATCGTGGCGTGGTTTTCCCAGGCCTCGGGGATCATCATCATGATCGAGTGCGTGATCGGCCGGCCGGAGAGCCAGAGCAGTTCCGCGACCTCATCGAAGGAGGCCGAGTCGGAGGCGCCGGGCGTGCAGATCGGGTACAGCTCTTCCGGCGAGTCCCCCAGCAGCGGGTTGGCGAGCTGGGACTGGCGGGCACGCATCCAGTTCCGGTTTCCCTTGACCGTGTTGATTTCGCCGTTGTGGGCGATGGTCCGGAACGGCTGGGCCAGCGGCCAGGACGGGAAGGTGTTCGTGGAGAAGCGCGAGTGGACGATCGCAAGCTTGGTCTTGAACCGCTTGTCTGAGAGGTCCGGGTAGAACGGCTCCAGCTGGGCTGTGGTCAGCATGCCCTTGTAGACGATGGTCCGGGAGGACAGCGACGGGAAGTACACGCCGAACTTGTTCTGCGCGCGCTTCCGGATGCGCCAGGCGCGGGAGTCGAGTTCGTTGCGCTCCAGCACTTCCCCGGTGCTGGAGGCAAAGAACGGCTGGGAGAAGTACGGCATGCAGGCCCGGGCCATCGCCCCGACCAGGTCGGCCACGATCGGCACTTCGCGCCAGCCAAGGACGGTCAGGCCCTCGTCCGCGGCGAGGCCTTCGATGCCGGCCTTGGCGGCGTCGGACTCGCGCTGCTCGGACGGGAGGAACGCCGTGCCCACCACGAACTGGCCGGCGGCCGGGAGTTCGAAGTCGGTGACGGCTCGGAAGAATTCGTCCGGGATCTGCATGAGCAGTCCGGCCCCGTCGCCGGTACCTTCGTCGGCGCCCACGGCACCGCGGTGCTCCAGGTTGCGCAGGGCTGTCAGGGCGGCGTCAACGATGTCGTACCCCGGCTCCCCCCGCAGCGTGGCGATGATGGCGAGGCCGCAGGCGTCCTTCTCCTGCTCCGGGTTGTAGAGTCCGGCCGCTTCGGGAAGCGCCGCGAAACGCTTGAAAGGTGACATGGCGGGCTGCTGGGGCTCGGACCAACTGGGGCTGTGCAGGGTTTGGGTCATGGGAGACGTCCTTCCTCCTGATCGTGCGTATGGGAGGGACAACATTGGCCCGCATCGGTGCGCCGGTGTGACGGGCACAACAAAGTGTTTTTTCTTATTCGAATTGTAGGTCAGAGCCGCCTTCTGCACTAACAGTTACGCGGCCGCCGGCCCGGGTTTGCGCGAACAACAACTGTCTGCTGTCCACTGCCTTCCCTACTGCCACGACGCTGTGGAAACGGGCTCTGCGAGGGGTGACTCCGCGGCCCGGTTTGCCGGGGCTGAGCTACTTGGTGCCCTCAGCTTCCGGCGCGGTTCCGGTGCCCTGGTGGCCGGTGGTTCCGGCCGCCGGTGCTCCCGTGGCGGGCTTGGTGCCGCCAGTGGATTCCTTTGACGCTTCAGCTGGGGCGGAAGCGCGGCCGGGACCGCTTTGGTTATCAGGGAGATTATCACGCGATTCACTATCTGAGACAGCAGAATCCGAATGCTGGACAGCGCCGCTGTGGGCAGAAACAGCGGCCGGAACGGTGGCCGGCTGCTTGACTGCCGCATCGTTCCCGGCCTCAGCGCGGGCACCCTCGGCCTCGTCATCTGTATCCGTTGATGCGTTCCCGTCGACGGCGGCCGCCGGCCCTCCGACGTCGTCGGCATCCCGTTCTTGGTCAGCATGCGCGGCGGCAGCTGCGTCGGCGTCGGCGTCGGCGTCGGCGGCAGGCTCAACCTCGGACGGTTCGCGGCCCGGGAGGTAGACGGTGTCGGGCTCGGTCCGCTTGCGCAGGCCGAGGATGATGAATGCGGCCAGCGCGCCCAGCAGGACAAAGATGCTGGTCCACACGTTCAGCCGGGTGGTGATGCCGAAGAGGTTGATCTGCTCGGCGTCGTCGATCCGCATCGCTTCGATCCAGACCCGACCCAGCGTGTAGTAGACCGCATAGAGGCAGAACAGGCGGCCGCGGCGGAAGCGGAACTTGCGGTCCAGCAGCAGCAGGATGCCGACGCCGGCCAGGTTCCAGAGGGATTCGTAGAGGAACGTCGGGTGGAAGAGCGTGTCCGCGGCCATGCCGGGCGGGAAGTTCGGGTTGTCGGCGTCGATCTGCAGGCCCCAGGGCAGGGTGGTGGGGCCGCCGAAGAGTTCCTGGTTGAAGTAGTTGCCCCAGCGGCCGATCGCCTGGGCCAGCAGCAGTCCGGGCGCCGCGGCGTCGAGGAAGGCGCTGAGCTTGACGCCCGCCCTGCGGCAGCCGATCCAGGCGCCCACGGCGCCCAGCAGCACGGCGCCCCAGATACCCAGTCCGCCGCGCTGGATCTGCGGGATCAGGGACAGGTCGCCGGTGCCGTCGAAGCCGGGGCCGAAGTACGCGTCCGGGGAGGACACGACGTGGTAGAGCCGGCCGCCGATGATGCCGAAGGGGATGGCCCAGATGGCGATGTCCCAGACGCTTCCCTCCGGGGCCCCGCGCTTGGCCCAGCGGACCGACGTGAGCCACAGTCCGGCGATGATGCCGAACAGGATGCACAGGGCGTAGGCGTGGATGCGCAGTGACCCCCACGGCAGCGGGATGTCGAATCCGGACCAGTCCGGGCTCGGAATGCTCGCGGGAATCATCGCTGCCGCGTGGAGGACTGACTGCATGTGCTTAGGCTTCTTCCTTGGTAAGGCCGGTGCTGAGGTCTTTCGTCAAGGACGCTACCGCATCCACGCCGCCGTCGCCGATGGCCACGACGAGGGCGGTGCCGACAATCACGCCGTCCGCGTAGGCGGCGATCTCACGGACCTGGTCGGCGTTGGACACGCCGAGGCCGACACACACCCGCTCGGCGCCGGCGGCGTGCGCGGCGGCAACAACATCCTTGGCCGCGGTGCTGACCGAGGTGCGGGCGCCGGTGACGCCCATGATCGAGACGGCGTAGACGAAGCCGCGGCTCGCCTCAACGGTGCGTTTCATGCGCTCCGGCGAGGACGACGGCGCCACGAGGAACACCCGATCCAGGCCGTACTTGTCCGAGGCCGCCATCCATTCGGAGGCTTCGTCGGGAATGAGGTCGGGGGTGATGAGCCCGGCTCCCCCGGCATCGGCCAGCCGGCGCGAAAATTCGTCCACGCCCATCCGGACCACGGGGTTCCAGTAGGTCATGACCAGCACGGCGGCGTCGGTCTTGCTGGTGATGCCGCGGACGACGTCGAAGACCTGCTTGACGTGGAAGCCCTTGGCGAGGGCCTCGGTGGTGGCGGCCTGGATGACGTGGCCGTCCATGACGGGATCGGAGTACGGGATGCCGATCTCGATCAGGTCGGCGCCGTTCTCCGCGAGGGCGATGCCGGCCGCGATGGTGTCCTCGACGGTGGGGTAGCCCGCGGGCAGGTAGCCGATCAGGGCCGCGCGGCCCTGGGCCTTGGCCCGGTCGATGGCCGCTGCCGATTTGCTGGCGCCCTGTGTGTCCTGGCCGGTGCTCGGTTCGACGTGGTTCACAGCTGTTCCCCCTCTTTGGCGATTTCGTGCTCGGGTGAATCCTTGTCCAGCAGGTCGAACCATTCCGCGGCGGTGGCCACGTCCTTGTCGCCGCGGCCGGAGAGGTTCACGATCACGATCTTGTCTGTGGCCTCGCCGGAGCCTTCGGCGGCGAGCCGCTGGCCGACCTTGATGGCGCCAGCCAGGGCGTGGGCGGATTCGATGGCCGGGATGATGCCCTCGGTGCGGCACAGCAGCCGGAATGCGTCCATGGCCTCGCTGTCAGTGATGGGCTCGTAGCTGACGCGTCCGATGTCCGCGAGGTAGGAGTGCTCCGGGCCGACGCCGGGGTAGTCCAGGCCCGCCGAGATGGAGTGCGATTCGATGGTCTGGCCGTCGTCGTCCTGCATGAGGTAGGAGCGGGCGCCGTGCAGCACACCGGGCTTGCCGAGCGTGATGGTGGCGGCGTGGCGGCCGGTCTCGACGCCGTCGCCGCCGGCCTCGAAACCGTAGATCCGGACCGAGGGATCGTCCAGGAAGCCGTGGAAGATGCCGATCGCGTTGGAGCCGCCGCCGATGCAGGCGCAGACGGCGTCGGGCAGGCGACCGGTCTGCTCCAGGATCTGGGCGCGGGCTTCCTCGCCGATGACCTCGTGGAAGTAGCGGACCATGGCCGGGAACGGGTGCGCCCCGGCGGCGGTGCCCAGCAGGTAGTGGGTGTTGTCCACGTTGGCCACCCAGTCGCGGAGCGCCTCGTTGATGGCGTCCTTGAGGGTCTGCGAACCGTTGGTCACCGGGATGACGGTGGCTCCGAGGAGCTCCATCCGGGCCACGTTGAGGGCCTGCCGGCGGCAGTCTTCGGCGCCCATGTAGACGACGCATTCCAGGCCCATGAGGGCGGCGGCGGTGGCGCTGGCGACGCCGTGCTGGCCGGCGCCGGTTTCGGCGATGACCCGGGTCTTGCCCATGCGCTTGGCGAGGAGCGCCTGGCCCAGCACGTTGTTGATCTTGTGTGATCCGGTGTGGTTGAGGTCCTCCCGCTTGAGGAAGATCCGCACGCCGCCGGCGTGCTCGGCGAAGCGCTTGGCCTCGGTCAGCAGCGAGGGCCGGCCGGAGTAGTTCTTGTTCAGTTCCGCGATCTGCGCGGTGAAATCGGGATCGGCCTTGGCCTTCTCGAAGGTGTCCTCGAGCTCATCCAGGGCCGCGATGAGTGACTCGGGCATCCATCGGCCGCCGTAGGAGCCGAAGTAGGGCCCGGGGGCGTGCCGCAGGGATTCTCCACCCTGCAGGAACGCGTCCACGGCGCTTTCGTCTGAGCCGGCTGCTGGCGCATCGACCATCAGTCTCACCATCCTGTTCCACTGCTAACTAGATCTTTGGTGCCACACGGAGGCGCTGCCGGCGTCCGGCCCGGGCGTTGCCCGGCCGGAGCGCGGGTCAGGAACGTGCGGCGATTTCTTCGGCTCCGGCGGACATGAATTCCGCGATCCGCTCCCGCGGGGTCGCGTCGCTGACGAGTGCTTCGCCGACGAGGACCGCGTTGGCGCCGTTCGCGGCGTAGTGCCGGACGTCGTCGACGCCGCGCACGCCCGACTCCGCGATGACGAGCGCGCCGGCGGGGATGCCTCCGGCGAGTTCGGCGAAGAGGGAACGGTCGACGTCGAGCGTCTTCAGGTTGCGCACGTTGACGCCGATGATCCGCGCTTCCGCGGCAACGGCCCGCTCGATTTCCTCGGCGGTGTGTGTCTCGACGAGCACGTTCATGCCGAGCTCGCGGCTGAGGGCGCTGTACTCGCGCAGTTGCGTGTCGGACAGGGACGCCACGATCAGCAGGATCAGGTCGGCCCCGTGTGCCCGGGCTTCCCAGATCTGGTACTCGTCGATCATGAAGTCCTTGCGCAGCAGCGGGATGTCCACGGCTGCCCGGACGGCGTCGAGATCGGCGAGGGAGCCGTTGAAGCGGCGCTGTTCGGTCAGGACGCTGATGGCAGCTGCGCCGCCGTCGGCATACTGCACAGCGAGGGAGGCCGGGTCCGCGATGCTCGCGAGATCGCCCTTGGAGGGGCTGCGGCGCTTGATTTCGGCGATGACCTTCAGCTGCCCGCGCGTGTCCGAAGGGCCGCCCAAGGCGGTCCAGGCGTCGCGGGCCGGCGTGGCCGCGGCGGCCCGCTCCTTCAGTTCCGCGAGAGTGACGAGGCGCTGACGTGCCTCCATATCCTCCCTGACACCGGCGTTGATGTCATCGAGAACAGTCACGCCTAGTGGCCGGAATTCTTCAGCTTGCTGCCGCCCACACCGTAGCCGGCCTTGCGCATGACGAAGCCGATGATCAGGCCGACCAGCATCACAACGCCGCCCACGATGAAGATCGTGGTGTTGGCGATGACGAAGGCGATGGACATGACGAGCGCGCCGGCGAGCATAACGAACACGGTGGTCCAGGCTGCCGGGCTGTTGCCGTGGCCGGTCGGTTCGCTGTGATCGATGTCGTCGTAGGAGTAGCCGGTTCCGGCAGCGGGCTTGGGGGCGGAAACAGGTGCGTTGCTCATTGAAATCTCCTCAGGGTGAATACTGCTTACATTCTGCCATTTATTGCCGGTCTTATTTGCCGGGTACTGGCCGCGCCCGGCATCGGCTCAGGTGGGATCGTCACCGCGGGACAACCGGTCCCAGCTGTCGATCTCGTCCGCCGGCCCGGCGGGCGCCGCGGAACCGCCGGCCTGCGTACCTGCTGCTGCGGTGTCATATTTCGTGCGTGACTTCCAGTAGCGGCCCGCCGGGATGATCAGCAGCGCGCTGAGCCCCAGCAGGGCCCCGGCGACGACGGCGAGGGCCGGGAAGACGGTGACGTCCACTTTTACGTCGCTGCCCGTGATGCCGGTGGCGGCGGCGATCGAGCCCTGGGCAGCGGCAAGCGGGTCCGCAATCACCACCGCGGCGGCGCTGACGATGCCGGCGGCGGCCAGCAGGATGAGCGCCGTGATGACCCAGCGGGCGATGCGGCCGGCAATCGACGCGGCCAGCCCGCCGGCGAGGGCCACCAGCGCCAGGGCCGTCACCGTGGTGGCCGCCTTGCTGCCCTGGACCTGCAGGCCGTCCTGGCTGTTGACGGCCTGGCCGAGCTGGGCCGGGTCCAGGTGGACAACCAGCCAGGTCTGCGTTGTGGTGCCGAAGACGGCCAGCGCCAGGGCGGCAATGGCCAGGACGAGGGTGGATTTCCGGGCCCAGCGGGGAACGGCGAGGCTGGTGCTCTTGACCGTGGCGCCGCTCATGACTGCGTCCCGGCATCGGAAATGGACTCGGCCGTAATGTTGCGCAATGACTGGGCCGTGTGGACGGCCCGCATCGGGGCGGCGGCCTTGTTGACGGTTTCCAGTGCCTCGGTGGCGTTGACGGAGTCGGCCACGATGCCGCCGCCGGCCTGGACGTAGGCGCGCCCTTCCCGCAGCAGGGCCGAGCGGATGGCGATGGCCATGTCCATGTCCCCGGCGAAATCGAGGTAGCCCACCACACCGCCGTAGATTCCGCGGCGGTGCGGCTCCAGCTCGTCGAGCAGGCGGAGGGCGCGGGGCTTGGGCGCGCCGGACAGCGTTCCGGCGGGGAAGGTCGCCTTCAGCACGTCGTAGGCCTTGGCGGCGGGCGCCAGTTTGCCGACGACTGTGGAGACGAGGTGCATGATGTGGCTGAAGCGCTCGACTTCCATGAACTGGGTGACGTCGACGGAGCCGGCCACACAGACCTTGGAGAGGTCGTTGCGGGAGAGATCCACCAGCATCAGGTGTTCGGCGCGTTCCTTCTCGTCGGCGAGGAGTTCCTCGGCCAGGGCCTTGTCCGCCTCGACGGTTTTGCCGCGCGGCCGGGACCCGGCGATGGGATGGGTGATGACCTCCTCGCCCGTCACGGCCACGAGCGCCTCCGGGGAGGAACCGACGATCGAGTACTGCCGGCCGGCGGCGTCCTCCAGACTGAAGATGTACATGTAGGGGCTGGGGTTCGTGTTCCGGAGCACCCGGTACACGTCCAGCGGGTCCGCGCCGCATTCCATTTCGAAGCGGCGCGAGATGACCACCTGGAAGACTTCGCCGTCGACGATCGCTTCCTTGCTGCGGTCCAGGGCGGCGAGATAGTCCGTCTCGTCCCAGCGTTCCTGCACGCTGGAGGCGAAGTCCAAAGCCGCCGGGTCCAGCACGGAGACCGGCTGCTTCACGGGCGTGCTGATCTGGGCCAGCAGTGCTTTGACGCGCGCGACGGCGTCGTGCCAGGCCTCGTCGACGCGGTCGGAGCTGTTGTCGAAGTTGATCGCGTTGGCGATCAGCAGCACGGTGCCGTCCATGTTGTCGTGCACTGCCATGTCGGTGACGAGGTTCAGCGCCATTTCGGGCAGGTCCAGGTCGTCCTCGGGCGGACTGGTGAGCTTCTCCCAGTGCCGGACGGTTTCCCAGCCGAGGAATCCGACCAGGCCGGAGGTGAAGGGCGGCAGATCGTCGAAGCGGTCGGTGCGGAGGGCCTCGACGGTGTCGCGGATCGCGTCCACCGGGCTGCCGCCCAACGGCACGCCGACCGGCGGTTCGCCGAGCCAGTGCGCCTGGCCGTCCTTGGTGGTCAGTGTGGCCCGGGACCGCGCGCCGATGAAGGAGTACCGGGACCAGGAGCCGCCGACGGCCGCGGATTCCATCAGGAACGTGCCGGGCTGTCCCTGGGCGAGCTTGCGGTACAGCCCAATCGGGGTTTCGGCGTCAGCGAGCACCTTCAGCCGGACTGGGATGACACGGCTGTGGCCTGCGAGTTCACGGAACTCCTCCAGGCCCGGGCTGATGATTCCAAGGTCCTGCATGGCTGTGGTTTCCGCCTGTTCTTTCAATGGTTCCGGAAGCTTCGGTCCCGAAGCCTCAAATGCTGTGCGTGCTGGTTCAGCCGGCAGTTCAGCTGACGACGACGTCGAGGTCCCGGCCGTCGAAGCAGGTGCGGGTTCCGGTGTGGCAGGCCGCGCCGACCTGGTCCACGCGGACCAGCAGCGCGTCGCCGTCGCAGTCCATCGCCAGGGACTTGACCCACTGCACGTGGCCGGACGTGTCCCCCTTGCGCCAGTACTCCTGCCGGGAGCGGGAGTAGAACGTCACCCGCCCGCTGGTCATGGTGCGGTGCAGGGCCTCGTCGTCCATCCAGCCCAGCATGAGCACCTCGTTCGTGTCGTACTGCTGCACGATTGCGGCGACCAGGCCTGCGCTGTCCCGCTTCAGGGCTTCAGCCAGGCCCGCGGGGAGCGGGCTTGCGGGCGCGTGCGTTATGGGTCCGGGGACGGTTCCATCAACAGCGTTTCCACTGGCGGCGTTTCCATCGAGGCGGGTTCCGTCGATACGGGTTCCGTCAGTAGGTGTTCCGTCAATACGGGCGGGGGCGGGCTGCTCAGACATCGTCTCAAGTCTAGTGCCTCGCGGAGGGGCGCCGCCCAGATCCCCGGCGCCCTGCTTAACATCGGCGTCACCACGGCATGAATCGCCTTCCCGGCGCCGAATGACGGCGGTTCAGGTGCACACGCGCCGTCGTCTCGTGCTAGTTTCACAAGTGATGCATTTCGTCGATCCGTCCCGAGAAGTTCTGGCCGAAACCTTACTGGCGGCCGGTCCTGACTCCCCCACGCTCTGTAAGGGCTGGCTCACAAGGGACCTTGCCGCCCACCTGTACCTGCGCGAGCGGAAAGCCGCCGTCGGACTTGGCCTGCTGATCAAGCGCCTGTCCAAGGCGTCGGACCAGGCCACGGCCGATCTGGCAGCCAAGCTTAAGACGCCGGAGGACTACAACAAGCTGGTCAATTCCTTCCGTGCCGGCCCGTCTGCGTTCTCCCCCATGAAGATCAAGGCCCTTGACGAGAGCGCCAACCTGATCGAATACTTCGTCCACACCGAGGACGTCCGCCGGGCCGTGGACCGCTGGGCGCCCCGTGCCCTCGACGAGGAATATTCCGACGCCCTCTGGGATGAACTGGTCAAACGGGCAGCCATCCTCTACCGTGGCGTGGACCTCGGGATCGTGCTGGTGCGCCCCTCCGGACCCCGGCACGTCGCCAAGCGCGCTCCCGTGTCCGTCGCGATCGTCGGCGAGCCGGGCGAACTCCTGATGCACGCCCACGGCCGCACCCGCCACGCGCTGGTGACCTTCGAAGGCCAGCCGGACGCCGTCGCGCTCCTGCAGTCCGCCGAAGTCGGACTCTAAGCTCCTCGAATCAGGGCTGCGGTATCACGTAGTGGGCGGCAACTGTCAGAACCAGGATGACCGGCACGGCGAAGACGACACGTCGGTACATACCGCCCAGCAGGCCGTTTGCTCGGGGCCGAAGCAACACCCCGACGACGACAGTCGCGAGCAGTGCGAAGAGGATGCCTGCGCTGATCAGCGATGCACGAACCGGCAGCAAATGCGGAGCGCACATGGCCTGAAGACTGACCGCACATCCCCAACCGGGCAGGACCGGCTGCGCCATCCAAAGAACGAGCATGCCCAGAAGGACGACGCCGGCAGCGACTACAGGTGAGCGCGTCGCGCCGCGTGTCTGAATGGGCATGTTGCCAGACTACCGATCAGCGGACCTCGAAGCCTGCTTCGCGGATCGCGGCCTTGACCTGGGCGATCATGTCCAGCGGGCCGAAGTGGAACACCGACGCGGCGAGCACCGCGTCAGCCCCTGCAGCCACGGCCGGCGGGAAGTGCTCCGGCTTGCCGGCACCGCCGGAGGCAATGAGCGGAACCTTGACCCCGGCCCGCGCGAGCCGGATCAGTTCCAGGTCGAAGCCGTCCTTGGTGCCGTCGGCGTCGATCGAGTTGAGCAGGATTTCACCCACTCCGCGGTCGGCCGCCTCACGGGCCCAGGCGATGGCGTCGATCCCCGTGCCCTGGCGGCCGCCGTGGGTGGTGACCTCGAAGCCGGAGGGGGTGGGCTGCGAACCCGGACGCGTGCGGCGCGCATCGAGGGACAGCACCAGGACCTGGGAACCGAAGTGCCGTGTGATCTCATCGATTACGTCGGGACGTGCGACGGCGGCGGTGTTGATTGCCGCCTTGTCCGCGCCGCAGCGCAGGAGCCGGTCCACCTCGGCCACGCCGCGGACGCCGCCACCGACGGTCAGCGGGATGAAGACTTCCTCGGCGGTGCGCCGGACGACGTCGAACGTGGTTTCCCGGTTGCCCGAGGAGGCCGTGACGTCCAGGAAGGTCAGCTCGTCGGCGCCGCCGTTGTCATAGCGATGCGCCAGCTCGACGGGATCTCCGGCGTCGCGGAGACCTTCGAAATTGATGCCCTTGACCACGCGGCCGGCATCAACGTCCAGGCACGGGATAACGCGGACGGCTACAGCCATGACTTCTCCTGGTATTCGCTTGCGGAAGGTTTACGCGCGCCGGGTCAGATGCGGCAGGCGTGGATGGTGCTGACCAGGATGGCGCGGGCGCCGAGGTCGTACAGCTCGTCCATGATCCGGTTGGTCTGCCGCTTGGGCACCATTGACCGGACGGCAACCCAATCCGAGTCGCGCAGCGGGGATACCGTGGGCGATTCCAGGCCGGGCGTGAGGGCTGCGGCTGCTTCCACGAGCTCCTTGCGGATGTCGTAGTCCATCATGACGTACTGCCGCGCCACGAGGACGCCCTGCAGACGGCGGATCAGGACCTCGGCGGCCGGGTTCTGCTCGCCCTTGCGGCCGATCAGGACGGCCTCGGAGTTCAGGATGGGCTGGCCGAAGATCTCCATACCGGCCGCCTTGAGCGTGTTGCCGGTTTCGACGACGTCGGCGATCGCGTCCGCGACGCCGAGGCGGACCGAGGATTCCACGGCGCCGTCGAGGCGGACCACTTTGGCCTTGATGCCGCGATCGGCGAGGTAGCCGCGCAGCAGTCCGTCGTAGCTGGTGGCGAGTCGCTTGCCCTCGAGCTCCTCGACCGTGGTGAAGTCGCCCACCGGCCCGGCGAAGCGGAAGGTGGAGGCCGCGAAGCCCAACGGGAGCAGCTCTTCGGCTTCAACCTCGGCGTCGAGGAGCAGGTCGCGGCCGGTGATGCCGACGTCGAGCGTGCCCTGGCCGACGTAGACGGCGATGTCGCGGGGGCGGAGGAAGAAGAATTCAATGTCGTTGTCCGGGTCCACCATGACCAGCTCGCGGGTATCGCGGCGCTGGCGGTAGCCGGCCTCGGCGAGCATGGCGGAAGCGGCTTCGGACAGGGATCCCTTGTTCGGGACGGCAACTCTCAGCATTGGGGAGGTCTTTCTGGTTAGGAAGCAGTCGGTTCAGGCACAGCGGGCCACGTTATGCACCGGATTCGCAGGGCAGGGCCTGCGGGGGTTCCGGCGGGGACGTGGCTAGAGATGCTTGTAGACGTCTTCCAGGCTGAGTCCTTTGGCGAGCATCAGAACCTGCAGGTGATAGAGCAGCTGCGAGATTTCTTCAGCGGCGGCTTCATCGGATTCGTATTCGGCAGCCATCCAGACCTCGGCTGCTTCCTCCACGACTTTCTTGCCGATGCCGTGGACTCCGGAATCCAGTTCGGCGACGGTGCGGGAGCCCTCCGGGCGGACGGCTGCCTTCTCACTCAGTTCTGCGAACAGCGATTCGAAATTCTTCACACCCTCCAGCCTACTTGCTCGCGGGCGGAGGGCGCCTGCCGGGGGCTTGCATGACGGCGGGGATGTGAGTGATGACACAGCGAAGGGCACGGCCGGGCCCTCTTCGGGGCCCGGCCGTACCCCTTGGGTTAGCTGTACTGCTTGAGCGTCACCGCGGTGGCGAGGGCTGCGGTGACGGCCTCGTGGCCCTTGTCTTCGGTGGAACCCGGCAGGCCGGCGCGGTCGATGCCCTGCTGTTCCGTGTCACAGGTCAGCACGCCGAAGCCGACGGGGATGCCGGTGCGCACGGAGACCTCGGTCAGGCCCAGTGTGGCCGCCTCGCAGACATACTCGAAGTGCGGGGTTCCGCCGCGGATCACGACGCCGAGCGCCACGACGGCGTCGAAGTGCGGCGCCAGCCGGGCGGCGGCAACGGGGAGCTCGAATGTCCCGGGGACGCGGAGCACCGTAGGTTCGCTGATGCCGGCGTCCTTGGCCGCGCGCAGGGCGCCGTCCAGGAGCCCGTCCATGATCTGGGTGTGCCAGCTGGCGGCCACGATGGCCAGTTTCAGCCGGGAGGTTTCCTCCGGCTGGAAGGTGCTGAGGTCAATCTGTGGTGCGCCGTGTCCGCTCATCTGGGAATCCTTGTTCTGCTCAGTCGTGTGCTGTTAAGTCGTGTTGGCAATGTCAGCGTGCCCGTCCGGGCAGGCTGAAAGTCTTTCAGTCTTGTTCGTGGTCGAATCCGCGCGGACCGGCGACCGGGGTGGCCGGTTCCATGTCCAGGACCAGCCGGTGGTCCATCCGGTCCTTTTTGGTCTGCAGGTACCGGAGGTTCTGTTCGCGGGACGGCACCTCGGTGGGCACCATTTCCACGACGCGGACGCCGGCCTGGGCCAGCCGGTCCTGCTTGTCCGGGTTGTTGCTCAGCAGGCGGATCTCGGAAAGTCCCATGTCCGCGAGGATCTGGGCCGCGGCCTTGTAGCAGCGGGCATCCACGGGAAGGCCCAGCTGTTCGTTGGCCTCCACCGTGTCGAAGCCGGCCTCCTGCAGGGCGTAGGCCTTCATCTTGTTCGCCAGGCCGATCCCGCGGCCCTCCTGGCCGCGCAGGTACAGCAGCGTCCCGCCGAACTCGTTGATCAGCTCGAGGGCGTAAGCCAGCTGCTCACCGCAGTCGCAGCGGTAGGAACCGAATACATCTCCGGTGAGGCACTCCGAGTGCAGGCGGACCAACGGGGCCGTCCCGCCCACAGGCGGCAGCGGAGAGCTGACCGCCAGGTGCTCGGCGCCGGTGGCGAGATCTGTCCAGGCCTGCGCCACGAAGTCGCCGAAGGCGGTGGGCAACTGCACGATCGGGCCGGCGCTGACCGGATGCGGCTGGCGTTCGGCCGCCATCTGTTCTTGTGCTTCAGACGTCGTCATTGTTTCCTCCATCACGCGGGATCCGCTGCGTGTCCGGCGGGCTGCCGGGCCTCAAGATAAGCAACCAGGTCGGCTATCGAGATCAGCGGGCAGCCGTGTTCCCGCGCGAAGCCGCGAAGCCCGTCCAGCCGCATCATCTCTCCGTTGTCGTGTACTACTTCTGCGATCACACCAACGGGCTCGAGTCCGGCCAGCTGGCACAGTTCCACGGCCGCTTCGGTGTGGCCGGGGCGTTCCCGCACTCCCCCCTTAACGGCGCGAAGGGGGAAAACATGCCCGGGACGGGTCAGGGCCGCCGGCTCGCTCCCGGGATCGGCCAGGATCCGGGCTGTCAGGGCCCGGTCCGTGGCGGAGATTCCGGTGCTGACGCCCACCGCGGCGTCGCAGGACACCGTGTAGGCGGTGCCCTTGGCGTCCTCGTTGATTTCGACCATCGGCGGCAGCGCGAGGGTGTCGGCGCGGCCGCCGTCGAGCGGTACGCAGATGACCCCGGAGCTGTACCGGATGGTCCAGCCCATCAGGGCCGGGGTGGCGTGCTGCGCGGCGAAGATGATGTCGCCTTCGTTTTCGCGGTCCTCGTTGTCGACCACCAGGACGGGGCGTCCGGCGGCGATCGCGCTGATGGCGTCTTCGATCAGGTCGAGGCCTGCCGGCGGGATGACTGCGGGGGCAAGTTCCGCTGGAAGTGCGGCGTCGGCGGCGTCAGTGAGGAGAGGCCGGGCTGGGATGTCCTTGACGTTGTTCACGCTGTCGCCCCCTCTGCGCGTACTGGTGCTCCCCCGGCTGCCGCGCCGGCTGCTGTCCCGGAAAACGCGAGCAGGCGCTCAGTGTACTTCGCCAGGACGTCCACTTCGAGGTTTACCTGGCCGCCAATTGCTTTCGCGCCCAGGCCGGTGTCGGCCAGCGTGGTGGGGATCAGCCCCACTTCGAACCACGGCGCCTGGTCATTGGCCGGGCTCACGGCGGTGACCGTCAGGGAAACGCCGTCGACCGCGATGGAGCCCTTCTCAGCGATGTAGCGTGCAAGCCCTGCGGGAACGCCGAAGCGGAGCCGGTCCCAGTTGCCCAGCGCCTCGCGCTCAAGCAGCTGGCCGACGCCGTCGACGTGGCCCTGGACGACGTGGCCGTCGAGCCGCCCGCCGGCCGGAACACAACGCTCCAGGTTGACCGGGTCCCCCGCGGCGAGTTCGCCGATGGTGCTGCGGATGAGGGTCTCGCCCATGACGTCGACGCTGAAGTCCTTGCCGTCGATCTCCGTGGCCGTGAGGCAGACGCCGTTGACCGCGATGGAGCCGCCAAGGGCCAGCCCGTCGGTGCTGCCCGGCGCGTGGAGCCGGACGGTGGCGCTGATGTCGCCGTTGCGCTCAACGGACAACACCTTTCCCTGCTCGGCGATTATTCCGGTAAACATCAGTTGCCTCCTGCGGCGGTGTCCGCGCTGGCGCGGAGCTGGGTTGAAGCGGATGAAGTGTTTGTCAGGGCGGGGTGCAAATGCAGCCGGAGGTCGCGGCCGAGCTGCTGGACCGCACCGCCCGACGCCGCATCCCATTCCCAGCGCTGGGAGTCGGCCAGGGTGGTGATGCCGAGGTCCTCCAGCGCCGGGGTTCCGGAGCCAAGGAGGGTCGGGGCGAGGTAGACGATGAGCTCGTCGACGAGTCCGGCGGCGAGGAAGGCGCTGAGGATCCGGGAGCCGCCTTCGACCATGAGGTGCCGGACGCCGGCGGTGAAGAGCTCGTCCAACGCTTCCCGCGGGTCGCGGGTGGGCAGATGGAGGACCTTGCCGTCGTCGCCGTTGATCGCCGCGCCCTCGGGGATCCCGCGGTAGCCCATCACCACACGCAGCGGCTGCCGGCCGGCAGGTGCGCCGTCGGTGTTTCGGGCGGTGAGGCGCGGGTTGTCGACCAGAACCGTCTGCGTCCCGACCAGGATCGCGTCGATCCGCCCGCGCAGGGCGTGGTTGTCGGCGAGCGATTCCGGGCTGGAGATCCACTGGCTGGTGCCGTCGCTGGCGGCGATCCGGCTGTCGAGGGTCTGCGCGATATGCAGGGTGACGAACGGCCGTCGGCCGGCGACGGCATCGAACCAGCGCCGGTTCAGTTCCAGGGCGGCTTCGGCGCCGAGCCCGGAGCGGACGCGCACTCCCGCGGCACGCAATGTGGCCGCGCCGCCCGCCGCGGGGTCGTGCGGATCGTCGATCGCGTAGACGACGTCCGCGACGCCGGCCTCGATGATCGCCTGGGCGCAGGGCCCCGTGCGCCCGCAGTGGTTGCAGGGCTCAAGGGTGACCACCATGGTGGTGCCCCTGAGGTCGTGGCCGGCGGCTTTCGCCTGGTCAATCGCGTCGGCTTCAGCATGGGCGCTGCCGGCCCCGCGGTGGTAGCCGGTAACCAGGTGCGTTCCGTCGGGGGCGATCACGACGGCGCCAACCAGCGGGTTCGCGCCCCGCGGCCCTTGCAGGGCCGCTGCGAGGGCGGCATCCATGGCGGCGGCCTCGGCTGCGCTGAAACCCGCAGCGGTGAGATCCGCAGCAGCCAGGGCCGCGGCGTCGTCCGTCGTTTCGTGTGGAGAGTGCTTGACGCTCATCAACCTGCCACCGGGCCTTCGAGGACCGGAGTGGTGGTGAAGAGCCATCGCAGAGAGTACATGTGTGTGTCGTTCCTTCCCTCAAAAGCCGCGATGGCTCCGGGGGTATACGACAGCGAACTTCCGCGGCGCCACAGGGCTCCGCAGTAACAGCTGTACGTGCTTCTCTCATCCAGACTTTAACTGTCGGTACCGGAATTCCACCGGTTCAACCGTCTGCCGGCATTCCTCCCAAAGGAAGCGCCGGCTCGCGGGTCGCGGACTATAACCGCCGGTTCGGACTTACACCGACCCCGGAGCACGTATGTGTCTTGCTATTCTGGCACAACCGCCCGGCAGGTTTGGCTATTCCCGCGGGCGCGATGTTACGGCGTGCGTCATTTTCAGTTAGCGCTGGCCGGCGGCGCGGAGGCGCTCGATCGCCTCGGCCGGGTCCTCGGCACCGTAGATGGCGGAACCGGCCACGAAGACGTTGGCACCGGCGTCCGCAGCGCGCCAGATGTTGTCCGCTGTGATGCCGCCGTCGACCTGCAGTGACACATCCAGGCCGGACGCATCAATGGCCGCGCGGGCACGGCGGATCTTGGGCAGCGTGAGGTCCAGGAATTCCTGGCCGCCAAAGCCCGGCTCCACCGTCATGATCAGCAGCATGTCGATCTCGCCGAGCATGTCCAGGAAAGGCTCCACACCGCTGCCCGGCCGGAGCGCCAGGCCCGCCTTGGCCCCGCGGGCCCGCAGGTCGCGGGCGAGCTTGATGGGGGCAATCGAGGCCTCGGCATGGAACGTCACGGAGGCGACACCGGCGTCCGCATAGGCCGGAGCCCAGCGATCCGCATGCTCGATCATGAGGTGCGCATCCAGCGGCACGGGGCTGATTTCCTGCAGGCGGGCAACGACCGGCAACCCCAGCGAGAGGTTCGGCACGAAGTGGTTGTCCATGACGTCCACGTGGACCGCATCGGCGTTGCTGATTCTTCGCAGTTCGGCTTCGAGGTTGGCGAAGTCGGCGGAGAGAATGCTCGGGTTGATACAGCACTTGGCCATGTGAAAATCCTTGTCGTTCTGCTGAGGTGTCCTGTTGAAGGCGCGGGTTTCCAGTGCCCCCAGTATTCCCTGTGGTCAGGCCTTTTTGTGGATGAGCGCCAGGAACATGGCATCCGTCCGGTGCACATGCGGCCAGAGCTGGGCAGTGAGCTCGTGTCCGGCGTCGAGGTGGCCCGTCAGGCTGACGCTGTCCAGCACCGCGCCGGCGTCGAGCAGTTCAAGATCGTCGCGTTTGCGCAGCACGTCGCTGACGACGGCGGTCGTCTCCGCCGGATGCGGCGAGCACGTCACGTAGGCCACGACGCCTCCGGGCTTCACGGCTGCCAGCGCGGACTTGAGCAGCTCGCGCTGCAGCGGGCCGAGGTCCGTCAGGTCCTTGGGGGTTCGGCGCCAGCGCGATTCCGGGCGGCGACGGAGGGCGCCGAGACCGGTGCACGGCGCGTCGACAAGCACGCGGTCGAAGCTCTCCGGCATTTCCGTACCGACCTCGCGGCCGTCGCCGGTCCGAACGTGCCAGACCTCGTGCGGCACGGCGGCGAGGGCCTGCCGGACCAGTTTGGCGCGGTGCGGTGCCGGTTCGTTGGCCAGCAGCGTGGCGCCCTGCTCCCGGGCGAGGGCGCCGAGCAGGGCCGCCTTGCCGCCGGGGCCGGCGCACATGTCCAGCCAGCGTTCGGCCTTTTCAGGCGCGGGGCTGCCATCGCCGTCGGGCCCGTTGGTGCTGCTGGTGCTGCTGGTGCTGCCACCGAGATCGACGGCGGCCATGGCACGGGCGACCAGCTGCGAGCCGACGTCCTGGACGCGGGTGGTGCCTTCGCGGACCGATGCGAGCCGGCCGAGGTCGCCGCCGCTGGAGAGCGCCGACCCTTCGACGAGTTCACCGGGTGTGGCTCCGCCTTCAAGGGCCTCGTCCAGACTGCCGAGTCCGGGGAGTGCCACGAGGTTGACCACCGGCGCGGCGTTGTCCGCCTCGAGGAGGTCACTGATTTCGCTGACGGGACGCCCGTGGGCCACGAGGGACTGCCGGAGCGCCCGGACAATCCACTCCGGGTGGGCGTACCGGATGGCGGCCTTTTTCGTTTCGTCCGTCTCGTCGCTGAGCAGCAGGTCCAGCCACTCCTCGAGGGTTCGGGCTGAAACTTTGCGCAGCACGGCGTTGATGAGGGCGGACGGGCCGGCGCCAATGACGGCACGGGCCAGGCCAACGGTCTGGTCCAGCGCGGCGTGCGCGGGGACGCGCATTGCCAGCAGCTGGTGGGCGCCGATCCGGAGCGCGTCGAGGATTGCCGGGTCCAGCTGGTCCAGCGGCCGGTCCACGCAGCGGGCCAGGATCGCGTCGTAGGTGCCCTGGCCGCGCAGTGCGCCGTAGCTCAGTTCCGTGGCGAAGCCGGCGTCGCGCTTGTCCAGGTTGTGGTGCCGGATCCGGGCGGGCAGCACGAGGTTGGCGTAGGCGTCCTCGGAGGCGACGGCGCGGAGCACTTCGAAGGCCACCAGCCGGGCGGGATCGGCCCGGCGGGTACGCTGGGACGGCGCGTTCTCGGTAAAGCCGCGCTGCGGACCGCGGTTCCGTTCGCGGCCCTGCGCGTTCCGCATGCTGCCGTCCCGGCCCCTACCGCCTTGGCCGCCTTGGCCGGAGCCGCGCTGGCCGCCTGATCCCCCGCGCTGGGGGCCGTTGCCGCGGCCGCTGCCGCTCCCGGACTCGCTCATTCGAATACCACGCTTTCAAGTGTTGCCTGTCCGCGCGCCCAATCAGCGGCGGTCATCATCTTCTTGCCCGAAGGCTGGACCCGGGTGAGTTCCACCGGGTGGGAGCCGGTTCCCACGAGCACGCTCTTGCCGTCCACGGCGAGCTGCCCGGGCTTCAGGGCCGGTCCCCCGGGCCGCAGCACTACCGGTTCCAGCTTGATCCGCTGGCCGTCGAGGGTGGTCCAGGCGCCGGGCTCGGGAGTAACTCCACGCGCCCGCCGTCCGATCGCCAAAGCGGGCTGCTTCCAGTCGAGGCGGCCGTCCTCGAGGGTGAGTTTGGGGGCCAGGCTGACCTCGCCCTGCTGCGGCACGGCGGTGGCCCGGCCGGCGTCGACGGCGGACAGCGTTTGGGTCAGCAGCACGGCGCCGCTGTGCGACAGCCGGTCCAGCAGCGCGCCGGCGGTGTCGTCGGGCTGCACGGCTTCGGTCAGGGTACCGAACACGGGGCCGGTGTCCAGCCCCTCCTCCAGCAGGAAGGTGACGGCACCGGTGACGTCGTCGCCGGCGATCAGCGACCGCTGCACGGGGGCAGCGCCGCGCCAGGCCGGCAGCAGGGAGAAGTGCAGGTTGATCCAGCCATGGCGGGGAAGGTCCAGGGCCGGCCGGGGAATGAGCCCGCCGTAGGCCACGATGGCGGCGACGTCCGGGGCGGCGGCCGCAATCTGCTCAGTCACCCCGGCGTCGACTTTGGCGGCGCGGATGATGTTGATGCCCAGTTCCCCGGCCCGGGCGGCAACGGGCGACGGCGTCAGCACACGCTTGCGTCCCAGCGGCGCGTCCGGGCGCGTAAGGACGGCGATGACGTCGAACCCTGCTGCGACGAGCGCGTCCAGAGACGGCACTGCCACAGCCGGCGTGCCTGCGAAGAGAACCCTCACTGGGCGTTTCCGAAGGAGCCGAAGCTTCCCGAACCTGCAGTGCCGGAACCAAAGCTGGTGCCGACCGTTTTGGCGCGCTTCGCCGTCGTCTGCTCAGTGATGGAGTCGTAGTTGGCGTTCCGGATGGCGCGCAGTGCGGTCTTCCTGTCCTCGCCTTCCAGCCGGTCGGTGAAGAGGATGCCGTCGAGGTGGTCGGTTTCGTGCTGGAAGGCACGTGCCAGCATGCCCTCGCCCTCCACAGTGACGGGGTTGCCGTGCAGGTCTACGCCGGTGACGCGGGTGTGCCGGTGCCGGCGGACCGGGAAGCCCAGCCCGGGGATCGAAAGGCAACCTTCGACCTCGTCGGGCTGGAAGTCCTCGCTGTTTTCCAGCACCGGGTTGATGATGTGTCCCTCGACGCCGTGAATGCGGTAGGTGAAAACGCGCTGGCTGACGCCGACCTGCGGTGCGGCCAGGCCTGCCCCATCGACGTCCTCCATGGTTTCGGTCATGTCGGCAACAAGCTTCGCCAGCTCAGGCCCGAATTCCGTCACGGGATCGGCAACTGTGCGCAGCACAGGATCCCCGATGATGCGGATATTCAAAATGGCCATGTGCAATCTGTCCTTACGGTGGGCGGCGGCGGGATCCAGTCCAGTTTAGTTGCACTCCGGGACTGGGCCGGGACGGGTCCGGTGAATCGGCCTGGGCGGGGGTGACCGGTGTCCCGGGTGGGTGCAGGTGGCGGGGCGGCAGGGCGGGTCGCGTGGCGCGGGCGGGTCGCGTGGCGGAAGCCTCGTGGCGGGGGCGAGTCGGACGGCATAGCCACGAGTGGTGCCGGTCGGGGCGGCAACCGATCTGCCCGACGACCGTGGGGACCGCCCGCATCTGTGCCCTCTCCCCCGGCTTGCGAACCCGGCTTTGGTGCCCTCAGAGGCTTCGATGACGAAACGATGCCGGTTTGGTGAGGAAGCTGGCTGGAATCGGGGCGGGTTCCTCTGGTCGCGAAAAATGTCGGTGCTGCCTGATGGAATGGTTCCATGAAAGCCGCCAAGGATTTCATCACCGTCGAGGATCCGGGCCGGAGAACGACTCCGGCCGGGCGCTCCGGTGCGAACGGTCCTATGCCGCTGGTAGAAGTCCGGTCCTTCCGGGGCGGGTTCCCGGGGGTGGCGTAAATTGTCGGTGCTGCCTGATGGAATAGTTCCATGAAAGCCGCCAGGGATTTCATCACCGTCGAGGATCCGGGCCGGGGAACGAATCCGGCCGGGCAGTCCGGCGCGGGCCGCGTTGAGGGATTGCACTGCGCGGATTCTCTGGTCAGCACGGACGGCCTGAAAATTGCGCTGGCCTTGCTGCGGGAGGCAAGTTCGACGGCGGTCGAGGATTCGGCGTTGCTGGGGTTCCAGGCCGCGGCGGATCTTGCGGGGACGGTGGAGGAGTTCTCGCGGGTTGTGGAGTATCTGCAGCTGGTGGCGGCCGGTGCCGTGGACCGGACCCGGAAACAAGCCACGGCCGCCGCCCCGAAAGCGCACACGGCGTGGACCACCGGCTGGCGCGATGACACCAGCTACGGGACCCCCGCCACGTCGAACCATGCTTCCGGCACCGTAGCCAGCGCCGCAGCCGAAGCCGAAGCCGCGAACACCGGTGCCGCCGAAACGGCGGGTTCCGTGGCGGATTCAGGGGCAGCGGTGGTGGATGACGGGTACCGGAACACTGCAGAGTTCCTCCGGGCGCGGCTGAGGATCAGTCCCGCCGAGGCCCGCCGCCGCCTCGCCCTCGGCGGGAGCCTGTTGCCGCGGCAGGGATTCGCCGGGGAACCCTTGCCAGCGGTCCATGGGGAACTCGGTGCCGCCGTCGCCGTCGGCGAGGTCGCGTCCAGGGCCGCGACCATCATCACCCTGGCCCTGGACCGGGTCCGGCACGCCTGCGACGCCGAGGCCGCGGCGCGGATGGAGCACGCCCTGACCCGCAGCGCGGCCGAGAACGACCCGGACTTCCTCTCCCGGATGGCCCGGTCCTGGATTGACGCGCTGGACCAGGACGGCGCCGAGCCCTCCGAGGAACTCCTGCGCCAGCTCCAGGGCGCCTTCATCCGCAAACCCCGCCACGGACTCCAGCACCTGGAAATCTTCGCGACCGCCGAACAGTTCGAACA
>NZ_JBFTMQ010000011.1:0-112100 GCF_056397045.1 Arthrobacter sp. 05N429 | reverse complement strand
CTGACCGGCGCACCCAGCAAGGCCTGTCCAAACCCGAGATCATCCGTTGCCTCAAACGCTACGTCGCGCGCGAAATCTACGCCGCTCTACAACCTGCCCACATAGCAGAAGGACCTATCAAATTCTCTTGACGATCCATAGGAGCATCGGTCCTCCACCGGTCGCACAAAACCGCTGAACTGCATCGGCTGTGACTGTTAGCTCAGAATGGCGGTTTTTCACAGCTCAATTTGGCGGTTTCGCTGTTATCTAAGTCTAGGGTTTTGAGAGGCTTCTGAAGCCGACCTGCGTGCTGCGCCGCCACCCGACGACACCATGAAACGCGTATTTCTGCAATCACAATGTGGAACCAAGGCAAAAGCCTGAAAAAGTCCGGTCTTTTCCGTATTGGGGTGTAGTGGCATCGATTAGGCGGAGTGCGGGGGTTGTTTCGGAAGCCCTGGGCAATGACAATGACCGTACTGGGAATTGGCGGTGGCATTCAAGTCCGGGGGGCAACATTGAGCAATTACAGGTTTTTCCACGGGGGCGGGCGTGGTAATAGTGCCAGGACTTCCTTGCTGTTCTTAGTGCCAGGCGTTGATCGCCGGGCTGCTCCTCGCCCGCGCCGGTGGCCGAATCTGCGGCTCCTGGGACTCTTGACAGCGATGCTGGTTACGCTGGGTGTTCTGGTGGTGCCGGTTGCGGCGTCGGCTGCTCCGGGTGATGTTGGGGTTGAGGGTCCGTCGCATGCGGGGACGGGGACGCCAACGAGTGCAAAGCGGGCCACGAGCGCCTTGTGGTTCAACGACGGCTCCTGGTGGGGGAACCTGTGGGACACTGCCAGCTCGGATTTTCATATCTTCCGGTTCAACACCGCGACGGGTTCGTGGGTCGATACGGGTGTGGCGACGGACACACGGGCAAACACCCATCATGACGCGCTGTGGGACGGTACAACGTTGTATGTGGCGAGCTACCGGTTCGTCAACGACGGTCTGCCGGCTGAGCCGAACTTCCCGACCACGATGCGCCGTTACAGCTACAACCCGAGCAACAAGACGTACACATTGCTGGGTTCTTCACAGATCAACAACCAGCGGGTTGAGACCCTGACTATCGACAAAGACTCGACTGGTCGGCTGTGGGCCACATGGCAGCAGGGAAACCGGATCTATCTGAACGTTACTGACACGTCCGGCGAGGAGTGGGGGACGCCCTTTGCGCACCCTGCATCGTTGAGCAACGTGTCCCTGGACGACATTTCGGCTCTCATCGCGTTCGACGGGAAGATCGGTGTGATGTGGAGCAGGCAGTTCGGTGACGCCAACGACGGCATGTACTGGAGCTACCACGTCGATGGTGCGTCCAACACCGCCTGGACCACTCCTGTGGCGGCGGTGAAGGGGCTGCGCAGCGGTGATGACCACATGAACTTGAAGTGGCTGGATTCCTCGGGAGGCCGGGCCTTCGCCGCCATTAAGACGTCGTTCACGTCGGCGTCCGAGCCGCTGATCCAGCTCTTGGTATTGAACGGTACGACCTGGTCCGCGCACACAATCGCGACGGTGTCGGAATGCCCGAACCGGGTGCTCGTCATGATTGATGAGAGCACGCAAAGGTTGCGTACCTTCGCTACCTATCCAAAGCCCGCTGGCACCATTGACGCTGGCGTCTGCACCGCCTCAGGCGGTGCGATCTACGAGAAGTCCACGCCGCTGGACAACATCAACTTCACCACCACGAAGACGCCCCGTATCGTGGACGCCGACCAGTATGTCCACAACGTGACGTCGACGAAGCAGAACGTCAACAGTTCGGCGCGGGGCACGGCGAACAGCGGCCTGCTGATGCTCGCCGACGTGAACGCCACAAGCCGGTACTGGCAGTTCTACGAGCCTGGCCCCGGTGGTGGGGGCGGGGATACGACCGCCCCGACCGTGACCGCTACTTCTCCGGCGGTTAACGCCACCGGTGCTGCGGTATCGGCGAATGTGACGGGGAACTTCTCGGAGGCGATGAATCCGTCGACGGTCACTTCGGCCACGTTCACGCTGACGACCGGGACGACGCCGGTGCCGGCCGCGGTGTCGTACAACAGCACAAACAACGTTACAACGTTGAACCCCACCGAGAACCTGGCGGCGGGTACTAAATACACTGCCACGATCCAGGGCGGTACCGGCGGCGTGAGGGATGTTGCCGGTAACGCCCTGATCGCGGACAAGACGTGGACCTTCACCACGGCCGGGCCTTCGCCCGAGCAAAGTCCCATTGCAGCCAAGGCGGCTTCGCTGAATGGTGTTCTTGGCGCAGCCACCACGGCAGAGGTGTACGGCCTCATGGGCAACGGCGGGTACCAGTGTTTTCAACGTGGATGTATCCTCTACTCGCCGGCAACAGGGGCACACATCTCCACGGGGGCGATCCGTGGCCTGTGGGCGGCTACAGGGTTTGAAAACGGCCGCCTCGGATACCCGCTGACCGACGAAGTGGCCGGGCTCAGGGATGGCGGGATGTACCAGATGTATCAAGGCGGCGCGATCATGTGGTCCCCGGCAACAGGCGCCCACATCTCCGTGGGGGCGATCCGTGGCCTGTGGGCGGCTACAGGGTTTGAAAACGGCCGCCTCGGATACCCGGTGACCGACGAAGTGGCCGGGCTCAGGGATGGCGGAGCGTACCAGATGTATCAAGGCGGCGCGATCATGTGGTCCCCGGCAACAGGGGCCCACATGTCCGTCGGCGGCATCCGCTCAATCTGGGCGTCCACAGGGTTCGAATCAGGTCGCCTCGGCTATCCCACAAGTGACGAATACGCCACAGGCAACGGAAACGTGGCTCAGAACTATCAGGGCGGCGTCATCCATTGGAGCCCAAGCGGGTCCTACATCTCTTGGTTGTAAGGACTGGACTCTTGCGTTGTCCGTTCGGTGTCGCGTGACCGTTGCGCCTCAAATCCTTGGGATACCAGACCTCACACCGACCAGGTAACTGTTGCGACGGTGTTGCTCTAATTGACGGCTGACCGACGGCTGTTGTTAAGGATCAGGGGCAGCAGGGCCGCCAGGGAGGGTACAACGGCGGCCGCCTGTGACGCTTCCGCGGCCTCCCCGTACCGGCGGATTCAGGCGGTCATTGCAACAATCCACGGCGTCTGGACCGACGCAGCCTGCCACGGGTCCATCCTGCCGATCAACACCAGGGAAGGCGACAACCTGGCTATCCACCGGGCCTTGGTCGAAAATTGCCCCGGGCACGGTCGGGGAACAGGTCGCCTGCGGGAACCTCGTCTGCACCCCGGCGACGCCATCGTCGGGGACAGCGACGGCATCGCCGTCATCCCCCCGCCCGGCTTACCGAGGTACTGGCCAAACTCGGCGAGATCGACGCCATGGAAACCGCCCTGTGCAAGCAGATCATCCAGAGCCGCAGGCCCGACAGCCAAACCGTTCCCTAGTTCGCCAACGCCACCGCGTAGGAGGAAGGCCAGCGAACGCGAGCCTGATATGTGGACCAGCGCTCTCCCGCAACATCCCAAGGTACGCGCAGCCCGTGGACGCTTTGCACTCCTCATCAAGAAGCCACCGGCTACGAATCTGGATTCCAGCTTCCAGCCAAGGATTAAGGATTCACGTGCCCCGGTGAGAACTTTGCTGAGCCACCCGCTTTTTCGCCGGTGATCAACATTTGCTGTTCGCCCACCCAGAGCCTCTGGAACCGAAGGGACTAAGCCCTCGGGCTCCCGGAAAGAGCAAGCCGGGCCGGCCACATGCCGGGCCGGCTTCTCTGTTCCCTGGACCGTGCAGCCGGATGGGGTCGGCCGCGCACCGGGGACTGCCCGCATGCCCGGCTTCAGCCCTCGTCTATAAGGAGCAACTGAGGCCACGGCTCCCGCATCGAAGCAACGACCTGGACAAAAACAACTGGCCGTCACCGAACCGGCAGGCCCCCGCCTAACCGAATTCATCAAGGCCTTCCAGCAAGGCCCGCAACACCCGAACCCGGCGAGACCTGCAGCGGCGGAATCAACGGATAAATCAAGACGCAACCACCACCCTGCCCGTATGCCTCAGTGCGCCGCCCAGACCACTGCCCCGGTATGGCAGGAAGTTCAGAATGGCAAATTTCTTGCAGCCCAACTTGACGGCCTTGATGTCTCACAACCCTAGGGATTCGAGGCACTGAGGTTATGAGACACAGGGGATCCAGCCGTACGGTAAGGGACGTTGCCGCCGTCGAAGGTCCGAACTCATGGCGACCGCTGCCCCAAGCCACGTTGGCGCCCCATCCGAACGGGCCCGAGTCAACAACAGGCAGCGACCTATTTCGCTACCGCGACCGTCGACACCTCTTTCCGATGGCAGGCTGACCCGTTGGGCCACCAGACAACGGGCATGGAGGCATGATCAGAACGTGAAACCGCGGTAGCTGCTCCTCACGTTGAACCGGCGTCCCTGCTTCCTGCGTTCCAGGAAGCCGACGATCGTCTCTATGTCATTTGGCCGCATCTTGAGATCACCGCATTTGCCTCTAACCTGCTCAACTTTGACAGAGGCCCACCGCTCGGGGCGGTTCATCATGTCTGCCTTGAGCTTGTCTTCTTCATTCCATTTGAGGCCGGAGTCATATCCGGCGGCCCAGTGTGCAAGGCTTTCGAGGATCCCGCTCACGTCTTCCGGCAAGGGTTCGTCGACGGCCACCAGTACGGCTTGTGGTCCTGACGCAGGCTGAGGAGTCTGTCCGGGAAGGAGTCGTACCGGCTGAGCGACTTCCAACCAGGTAGCTGTCTCGGCAGTTCCCCACTCGATGACGACAACGGCGTCAGCGTGGGCGCCCCACAGATCGTTCAGATGTTGCCGATCGGGCCAGGCGTAGACGACGCGTCGTTGGGTAAGGGACCCGGCCGAGAAACCGCGCCAAGTGAGGTGCACCGTACCGGGTCGTCCCACTAACCGTTTGAGGGTTTCGCCCTCGAACCGACGCTGCGGCGTTACAACGGCGATCGGGCCACCGGGTTGTTGCGAGATCCACGCGACCGCGCGAGCATCCTGCGCTTCACGGGAGTCCTGAGCGCCCAGTTGGGAAACTGCTACTGGAAACGGGTATTCACGTGACGACATAGATACTCCCTGCTCGGCTTTGGACGGACACTAGCAGTTGCCTCCGACACCAGCACGGGCGAAACAACGGGCACCAAGGATCCTCGCTGAACAGGCGACCTCTTGAACAACGCGCTGAACTAGGGCGGAGGCGTCACGCTATTGCCTATCTAGCCGTCTAAGCTCCTTGGCATGAATAGCGATCTACCGAAAGGAACTCGACGCGTAGGAAATCTCGTCGATTTCAACGCAGACACCCCGTCAGTTTCCGTCACCCTGGAGCGCGACGAGAAGGGCATCAGTGTAACTGTTCCGTGGCGCGGAAGAGACGACTACTACTCATCGTGGTTCATGGGCGAACACACGAGGCGTCCAGAGTTGGCGGTCTGGCCGCCCATGCCGAAGAACCTTCTGTTCTGGGACTCCCACGGTTCTGTACTCCTAGTCGATTGCTGGGCGCGGGGATATCACACCAACTTTTCGACCGGAGCCGGGCGAGTTTGGGCGCGATATGCGGTAGCTGGTGTCAATGACGACATCGACTACTCCATCGTTAATGGCGTCCGATCAGAGGTGACTGGGCTACGGGAATGGTTGGGCGTTGAGTCTTTCGAAGAAGACTTCGACTTCAAAACCGGGGTCCTCACAATCACGGCAGCGTCCGGCGAACCGATCCAAGTAAATTCACTCCTGAGTTTCCGACCTAGCTGGGATATCACCCGCGACGGACATGAATCCACAACGATCAAGAACATTGTGTTCTGTGAGTCGAGGAGCAGTGACCCTTCTTCCTGGGAAGACTTGATGGGGACACATCGGGGTATGCGAGATCTGCTTGTTCTTTCCCGATGGGTCGCGGAAACGTGCACAATACTTCAGGCCCAGCACGACGCCGACCCTCTCAAAACGCTGGATGGAGCCGAGCATGGTGAACAGTGGCGAACGGTGATCGAACCTCAGTCGGATCCATCGCCGTCACGACCGAGGGAACGGCTCACGCATCTGGTGCAGTATGCAGACCTCGGCCCTGAGGGGATTGCTCTCTGGCTCGCTTTGCGTGACCAGTTCCAGAGAGCACTCGATCCGGTCATCTCCGACAGGTTTATCAGCGGCGTGGGTCCCGTGACGCACATGGCTCAGGTCGGACCGGGCCTGGAAGCGCTGGGGTTTCTGATTATGCAGACAAAAGATGGGATGAATGCCTCCGAAGCCAATAGGAAACCTCTTCGTGCACGGTTGGACCGGATCCTTCGCGAGATAGAGGATGTCGTGCCCTTTGACGGCAGCGCCTGGGCAGCCGGAATGACAGAGGCCTACAACGGGATCAAGCACGCAAATCGAGACCTCCCCACGGAACTCGAACTACTCAACCGGTGGCGAGAATCCATACTCGTGGTGCGTATTTGGGTGGCCCGGGAACTAGGCGTGAAGGCAGAAGCCATCCGCAGCCGACTGGAGCGCGACCCGCAGACGAAGCCATATGTCCCTAGGGCCTGAATAGTCGGACCCTAGCCGTTGTGAGATGTGTCGCCGAGTTCTGACGTGGGCCCAGACTTCTTGTGACCACTGGCTGGCCGGTACTCCTATTAACAAGTGCCCGGACACGTCTCATAACCCATGAGATACGAGACGTCTCACTGATCGAAATGACTGACAAAAAGGCAGACCCCCAAACTTTCGTGGGATCGGCAGGTCCGTCCGCGGCCGGGGACTCTCGTAACTATGTTTCATAACCTTTTTGGTCGAATCGGAATACTCACCGTTAGTTATGAGACACATCGAGGGCAGGCTGTGACGCGACTGATCGGCCAGGCCCGCGTTTCAACACGGCAGCAGGCAGATCTTCTGGCCGCCGGGGTGAGACGCGACGACCTCTAGATTGCTCACGGTGCCTCCGGGGCCCGAGCTTCGCGCCCGCACTTCGATCGGGCCCTCCACACGCTATTGGATGGCGACACCCTCGTCATGACAACCTCCCGGCATAGCGCAGAGCGCGACTTCGTCCCCGCTTCCGATCCCCCGGCCTTGGAAAGACCGCGTCGAACCTGACCAACCCGTCAACCGGCGACCTCGGGCCGCCGGAACCCGCGCCGCGCTTGACGATGGTGCTGTTCTTTTGTCTGGCGGCACCCCCGCGGGGCCCGTTGAGCCGGTCCGGCTCCCGGCATAGGGTGGGGCGCATGACTGTTCAGCCAGCGCTCCACCGCCAGCACTGCTCCGTTGCCGCCCCCACCCAGTTGTGGCTCGACGCCGAAGGACGGCTGGCCGGCGCCGCCGGCGCTTCCAGCCCCTCAGGTGCGGCCGGCGGTGGCTGGTTTACGGGACTCCTGCACGGGGACACTCGGATGTTGTGCCGGGCAGAGGTCCGGGTGAACGGCATGGAGCCGGAACCCGCCACGGTCGAGGCGGAGGCCGGCGGTGTGCTGCGGGTGCGGGGACTGGTCCGCGGCATCCTGGGGCCCACGGAGGACCCCGCCGTCGAACTGCTGCAGATCTGGACCGTCACCCCCGGCGTCGTGCGGCACTCCCTGCACCTGGCTACCTCCCTCGAGTCGCTCGATGTGGAAATCGAAATCCAGCTCGCCGCGGACTTCACCGACATGGCAGCCATCCGTCTCAGCCGCTTCCGGGATCCCTCCGAGCCGTTCGCGGCGGACGATTCCACGCTGCGCTGGCGCGACGGCGGACGGACCCTGACCGTTGGGGCCCCCGGCAGCGTAGCTGCCGGCGAAAGGCTCCTCTGGCGCGGTACGGCAGGGCGGGGACGCCCCTTCGAAGCGGAATGGCAGGCAGTGCTGGCCGACAGCGAAGACGCCGTGGTGGCGGCCCGGCCGCCCGCCTCGCGCCGGGTCCGTGCCGAGCCGTCCGGCGCCCTGGGCCTGCTGCTGGACAATGCGCTCGATGATCTCGCCGGCCTCCGCCTGGCCACGCGGAAGCTGCCGGACGCGCCGTTCCTCGCCGCGGGGGCGCCCTGGTACTTCACGCTGTTCGGACGTGACTCGCTCTGGGCCGCGCGGCTGCTCCTGCCGCTCGACGCCGGGCTCGCCGCCGGAACGTTGCGCTCCCTGGCCGCGTTCCAGGGCACCCGGGACGACCCGGCCGCGGCCGAGGAACCCGGCAAGATCCTCCATGAGCTCCGGTCCAAGGAGCTGGTGCTGGAAAGCCAGGGCCTGCGCCTGCCGCCGGTGTATTACGGCGCGGTAGATTCCACCCCGCTGTGGCTGTGCCTGCTGGCCGAACTTGGCGAGTCCGGGCTGGACGACGCGGCGGTCCGCTCGCTGCTGCCCAACGCGGCACGGGCAGTGGAATGGCTGCTGGCCGCCCGGGGCGCCCCCGGAAGCCCGAACAGCGGATTCCTAAGCTACCAGGACGCTACCGGCCACGGTCTCAGCAACCAGGGCTGGAAGGACTCCCGGGACGCCATGCAGTTCCGCGACGGCCGCCAGGCTGACGGGCCGATCGCCCTGTCCGAGGTCCAGGGCTACGCCTACCAGGCCGCCGTCGACACCGCCGATCTCTTCGACGCCTATGGCGAACCCGGCGGCCAGGCGCTGCGGGACTTCGCCGAGGCGCTGCAGCAGAATTTCCGCGAGCGCTTCTGGGTCGAGGACGACGGCGGGCCGTTCCCTGCCATGGCCCTCGACGGGCACGGCGATCCGCTGGACATCCCGGGCTCCAACATGGGACACCTGCTCGGCACCGGAATCCTGGATGCCTCGGAGGCCCGGCTCGTGGCGGACCGGCTGCTGAGCCCCGAGCTGTTCTCCGGCTACGGCGTCCATACGATTTCCCGGCGGGCTGCCGGCTTCTGGCCGTTCAGCTACCACTGCGGCTCGGTCTGGAGCCACGACACCGCGATCGCGGTCCGGGGGCTGCTCGCCGAGGGCTTCCTCACCGAGGCCCGGACCATCGCCGAGGGCCTGCTGGCCGCGTCCGGCTCCTTCGGCCACCGCCTGCCGGAACTGTTCGCCGGCATCAGCGCGGAGGAGGCGGGCCACGCGGTGCCGTATCCGGCGTCGTGCCATCCGCAGGCGTGGTCCTCGGCGTCGGCCGTGGTGATCTCCCAGGCCATGGGCGTCGGCTTCTAGCGTCCGCCGGCCCGGCAGCCAGGGCGCAGGCGGTCAGGGCGCGGGCGGACGCCTTTTCTGCGGGTACGGCGTTTCGTGCCGGGCGAGCATCTCCACGAATCCTGCGATCTTCCTCTCCCGGGTTGCGGCCTGTTTGACTCCGTTGGTCCGGTAGATCAGGGCGAACCTGTTCACCGAGGTCAGGACGTCGAACATCGCCTGTGCCCGCGGCTCGGCCGCGATGGCCGCTGCCAGGTCCCCGGGAACTTCCGCCGTCGCCGGGCCGGAGTAGGCAACTTCCCAGCGGCCGTCCGCTTTGGCACTGTCGACGGCGGCGCGTCCGGCGGGAACCATCCTGCCCTCGGCTTCCAGGCGCCCGATCCGCTCCACGTTCCGGGCGGACCACACGCTTTTTGGTCCCCGGCGGGTCATCCGCTGGAAGGAGCTCTCTGCGTCGCGGCGACGTCCCTGGCCGTCGATCCAGCCGAAACACAGTGCTTCCTGCAGGGCGGACTCGTAGTCCAGCTCCGTCACGGAGCCCCCCTTCTTATGCAGCACCAGCCACACGCCGGGGCTCTCCGCGTGGTGTTGTTCCAGCCAGGCGCGCCACTGGGCGGCGTCCTTCACGAGCAGTTCCACGAGTTCATCAGCCATGGCATCATTGTGCTCCGCTCAGCCCACATGCGTCCGCTTTGGTGGGACGATATCCCTGAGAACCGGAATCCTTTCCAACCTTTAGGAGCAACGATGCTGCGAGTCCGCCCGATCCACTTCACCTCCCGCATGGACGAATGGGAGCGGTTGCTCACCGGCCTGGGCATGGTCAAGACCGTGGACGAGCCCACCTGGCGGGAGTTCGACGCCGGCTCCGGCCGCCTCGCCCTCCACTTCGCCGAGCAGGGCTCGGCCGGGGACGGCACCACCTCCCTGGGCGTCGAGGTAGGTGACCTGAAGGAATTTGCCCGGCGGACTAAGGAAGCCGGTGCGGCTGAGAGCACCACTGCCGGCGGCACCACCGCGGAACTCATCGAGGCGGACCACGGCCCGTCCTGCCGTATCACCGCAGCTGACGGTTTCAGTTTCCTGGCCGACCCGGCCACGCGCGCCGGAGACGGGAGCTGGGGCGGGTCGCCGGATGCGGACCCGGGCCTCGCCGTCGTCGGCGTCTGGTTCGCCGAAGATGCCGTCGCGGCGGCCCAGACCCTGCGCAACATCGGCGCCCGGCCCCGCCCGGTCCCGGGCGCCGCCGGCATAGACTCCGATACGGCCGAGTCGGAAGCGTTCGCGGCGAAAAACGGCGGGATCCTGATGGTCGGCGCCGGCACCGGGGCCGGCAGCGCGGGCCTGGGCTTCGAATACGCCGGCGACCTTGACGCCCTGCGTCAGCGCCTCGAGGAGGCCGGACACGAGGCGGCGGTCCTCGAGGAAGCCTTGATCCCCACCCTGCACGTGGCCAATCCCGATACGGACGCGACCACCGCCCACCCGCCGCTCTGGATCTCCGCGGCACCGGCTGCCAGTTGAGGCCCGCTGAGGCACCGGCTGCGAGGGTCAGTCCTCCAGCACGCCGTTGCAGAGGCGGTTGACGACCTCGGTCAGCATCGTCAGCCCGGCCACGATGTCCTCGTCCGTGGTGTATTCGTGCTCATTGTGGGAGATCCCGTCCACGCTGGGCACGAACAGCATCACCGTCGGAACAAGATCCTTCATGTTGGTCGAATCGTGCCCCGCAAGGGTCATGACCTGCTTGTTGGCCAGGCCCAGGTCGGCCGCCACCTTGGCTGCGAGTTCAACGCCTTCAGGCTGGTACGGGGTGACGGGCCAGGAGTGGGCGTGGTTGCGCTCCACCGTGACGTTCGCCAGCCGCCCGATCTCGGAGATCCGCTGGTGCAGCAGCGTGTCCGCTTCGGCGAGGACAGCTTCATCGGCGCTGCGCAGGTCGAGCAGCAGGCTCACCCGGGACGGCACCACGACGGGTGAGTTCGGGTAGACGTTCAGCTGGCCCACAGAGGTGTGGAGCACGCCGGGAAAGGTATCGGCCAGTTCCCGGGCCGCCACCACCATCATGGACGCCCCCAGCAGCGCGTCCTTCCGGTCGGCGATCACGGTGGAGCCGGTGTGGGCCTGCTCGCCGTGGACCACGAACTCGTATTTGTTGGCAGCCCAGTTGGAGTTCACCAGGCCGATGGTGATGCCTTCGCGCTCCATGCTGCGGCCCTGCTCAATGTGGATTTCGGCGCAGTACGCGGCTTCGGGGCCCTCGTAGTCGCCCCGGCAGCCGATCGCGTCCAGGGCCTCGCGGACCGAGATTCCTGCCGCGTCCTTGGTGTCCAGGGCGGTCTCGAGTTCGAGTTTGCCGGTGTAGACCGAGGAGCCCATCATGGACGGCTTGAAGCGGGAGCCCTCCTCGTTGAACCAGTTGACCACAGCGACGTTGAAGCGGGGCTGTCCGGCGGGTCCGGCCGCGGCCCACTGCTCCACGAGCCGGAACGCCGCGTGGGCTGCGGCGAGCACCCCGTACGCGCCGTCGTAGCGTCCCGCCGTCGGCTGGGAATCCATGTGGGATCCCACCACCACGAACGGAGCACCGGGCACGGCCTCGTACAACCCCCACTGGTTGCCGGCCCGGTCAAACCTGACGGCGAAACCCCTGGCCTCCAGCAGGCCCGTGAGCCATTGCCGCTGCTGGCCGTCCGGCGCACTGGCGGCCTGGCGTTCCACGCCGCCGTTCTCGGTCGCGCCGAATTCGCTCATGACGTGGAAGTCCCGCACAAACGCGGCGTCGCGGGTGGTGAAAGTTGTCTGAGTAGTCACGGTGTTCCCCTATGAACGGTTGGTAGCTGTGCTGAAGATTGGAGTGGGTGCAGCGGGCGCGTCCGCCGGCCGGTACTGCAGGCCGGGCTTCCGGAAGGTAAACGTCCCCCCGACGGCGGTGGCCAGGACCTCAAGCCCGGCGATGCTGCCCGCGGTGAGCGGGGACCCGGACAGGACGGTGAAATCGGCCAGCTTCCCGGGACTCAGAGAGCCTTTGGCGCCGGACATGCCGGTGGCTGCGGCGGCTCCCGTGGTGTACGCCGCCAGGGCCTGGAGCGGGCTCAGCCGCTCGTCCGGGTTCCCGAAGACGGCACCCGAGGCGGTGCGCCGGTCCACGAAGGCCTGCATCCCGCGGAGCACGTTGCCGTCCGCCACGGGGCGGTCGGAGCTGCCCGCGAGGGTCACGCCCGCGGACAGGAACGACGATGCGCGGTAGGCCCAGCCGAGCCGTTCCGGCCCGAGCGAGGCGGTCATGCCGTCCCCGCCGTCGAAGAAGAAGCTGGCCTGCGGTGTGACGGCGATGCCGGCGTCGGCCAGCCGCTGCAGCTGTTCCGGCCTGGTCATCGAGGCGTGTTCGATTCTGTTCGGCACGGCCCGGGGCCCGTACCTCCGGGCACAGTCTTCGATGATGTCGATGGCCAGGTCAACCGCACGGTCGCCGATGGCGTGGGCGGCGATCGACCAGCCCGCGGCATAGGCGGCTTCGATTTTGGCCCGGAGTACGTCCGGCTCGGCTTGGAAGTACCCGGTGTTGCCGGTGTTGTCCGTGTGGCCGTGGCTGCAGTAGTCCTGGCTGACCGCCGCCGTTTCGCCCATCAGGGAGCCGTCCAGAAACACCTTCGCCGGGCCCAGGGACAGGAATTCGCTCCCAAATCCGCTGTACATGCCCAGGTCCAGGCCTGCGGAAGCACCGCCCTTCAAACCAGGGCTGTCGAGCGGGTGGAGCACATCAAGGACGGGCATCACTTGCGCACGGGCGTGCAGCCTGCCTGATGCGGCTGCGCGCTGGTAGGCGGCCAGTTCCACGGGGCTGTGGCCGATCCAGCCGCCGCCGATCCCCGCCTCGGTGAAGCTGGTGATGCCTTCCGCGGCGTAGTAGCGGGTGGCCCGGTCCAGGGCCTCCTCGATGGCCTCGGACGAGTACGGCAGGATCAGCTGCTGGATCAGCTGCTGAGCTGTTTCCTGTACCAACCCCGTGGGGCGGCCGGCGCCGTCGCGGACAATCACGCCGCCGTCGGGATCCGGAAACGACGCCGGTTCCGCGTCAGCCAGCCGCAGCGCGGCCGAATTGACCACAGCCATGTGGCCGGAGTTGTGCCTCATGAACAGCGGCCGGTCCCCCGTGATCCGGTCCAGGACGGCGATGTCCGGGAACTCGCCGGCGTGCTGGGTCTGGCTGAAGCCAGTGGCCAACAGCCAGTCCGGCGTCAACTCCCCCGGCTCCGCCGTTGCCAACCCGCCAGCCGCCGCCATGTCCGCCTCCAGAAGCGCATAGAGCTCGTTCAGCCCCCGGGCCGCGGAGACGTCCACTTCGCCGAGGCCAAGCCCGAACCAGGTGGTGTGGCAGTGGGCGTCGATGAAGCCCGGGGTCACGGTGGCCCCGGCCAGGTCCAGGACCTCGGCGGCCTCCAACCCGTCCAGGTCCTCATCCAGGCCCACGATCCGGCCCTGCCAGACCCCCAGCGAGGTGGCATGCGGGCGTCGCTCATCCATGGTGATGATGTCCGCGTTTCGCAGCAGCAGATCGAGTTTCATGGGATACCTAGCGTCGTTCTCAGCGGTGGGAGGTGGTGACTGACTTGATGCGGGTGTAGTCCTCCAGGCCAAAGACGGAAAGGTCCTTTCCGGTGCCGGAGTGCTTGAAGCCGCCATGCGGCGCCTCGGCGGGGATCACCTGGTGGCAGTTGATCCAGACGGCGCCGAAGTCCAGCTCGTTGGAGACCCGGGTGACGACCCCGTGGTTGTTCGACCAGACGCTGGAGGCGAGTGCGTACTTCGTCCCGTTGGCGAGCTCGATGGCCTCCTCTTCCGTGGCGAACGGCTGGATGGTGACGACGGGGCCGAAGATTTCCTCGCACACCACCTCGTCGGCCTGGAACACACCGTCGATCACGGTCGGTTCGAAGTGGAACCCTTCGCCGGTCCGTTTGCCCCCGGAGAGGACCTTCGCGTTGGCGGGCAGCCGGGACATAAAGCCCTCTACGCGGTCCAGCTGCGCGGCGCTGTTCAGGGGGCCCAGGTCCGCGGCATCGCCCCCGACCTGGAGTGCTGCGGCTGCCGAGGCGAGCGCGGCACCGAACTCGGCGTGGATCGATTCCTCGACCAGCACCCGGGTCACGGCGGTGCAGTCCTGCCCGGCGTTGAAGAAAGCGCCGAGCGCGATCTCCTTGGCCGCCAGGTCAATGTCGGTGTCGGCGAAGACGATCGCGGGTGCCTTGCCGCCGAGTTCCAGGTGGACGTCCTTGAGGGTCTTCGACGCCGCGGACATCACCTGCGCTCCGGCCCGGGTGGAGCCGGTGATGGACACCATTTCCGGGATCTCGTGATCCACCATGGCGGCACCGGTCCCCCGGCCGCCGCAGATGACGTTGACGACGCCGGCCGGGTAGGCCTCCTGTGCCAGCTCGCCCAGGACCAGCGTGGACCAGGGTGTGGTGTCCGCCGGCTTCAGGACCAGGGTGTTGCCGGCGGCGAGCGCCGGGCCGATTTTCCAGATGGCCATCATGAACGGGTAGTTCCATGGGGTGATCTGGGCGACCACGCCGAGGGGTTCCCGGCGGACGGTGGAGGAGAATCCGCGGACGTATTCGGTCTGCGCGGTTCCGGACACCACGCGGCAGGCGCCGGCGAAGAAACGCAGCTGGTCTGCGCCGCGCAGGATCTCGATCTCGCGGGTGACCGGGCGGGGTTTGCCGGTGCAGGCCACCTCGGCGTCCAGGAGCCTGTCAACGTTGGCTTCGATGAGGTCGGCGAGCTTGAGCATCATGGCCTGGCGCTCGGCCGGGGTGGTCCGCTTGTAGCTCTGGAAGGCGGTGTGGGCGGCCTGGAACGCGCGGTCCACGGTGGCGGCGTCGCTGTCCGGGGCGGTGCCGAGCTGGACTCCGGTGGCGGGGTCGAAGAACGGCAGGGTGGGCGCAGCTGTTCCGTCCGCGGCTGTTCCGTCGGCGGCAGTGCCTGGGACGATCTCACCGTTGATGATGTTGTGCAGGGTGATCATGACAGGCTCCGGTCAGTTGCTGGCGGTCTTGGGTGAGCGGGTGGTGGGGTCCTGCGGGAGGTGCAGGACCGCCGGCAGCCCGGATTCGACGGCGCGGCGGAAGGCGGCACCGAAGTCCTCGGCCTTCTCCACGCGTTCGCCGTAGCCGCCGTAGGACCGGGCCAGCGCGGCGAAGTCCGGGTTGGTCATGTGCGTGCCCGAGGGGCGGCCCGGGTAGTGGCCTTCCTGGTGCTCACGGATCGTGGCAAAGATGCCGTTGTCCACCACCAGGGCGATGAACTTCCCGCCGTGGCCCATGGCCGTGGCCATTTCCTGGCCGTTCATCATGAAGCAGCCGTCGCCGGCCACGGAGATCACCTGGCGCCCCGGGTAGGCCAGGGAGGCGGCCACCGCCGCCGGGATCCCCATGCCCATGGCACCGTTGCGGGGCGCGGCGAGCGAGTTCGCCGCGTTGTGCTTGAGGTAGCGGGCCGGCCACAGCGAGTGGTTCCCGGCGCCGTAGGTGATGACGGCGTCGTCGTCCATTTCCTGCTTGAGGATTTCCATCACGACGGCGAGGTCCACGCCAGTTCCACCGTCAGGCTGCGCGGTGGAGAACTTTTCGTAGTCCGCCCGGGCACCGGCCAGCCAGCCGGCCACGGGTTCCACAGCGGATTCCGTGGCGGCCAGGGCGTTGGCAAAGGATGCGACATGGGCCGGAATGTGCTGGTCCAGCCGGCCGAAGTGGCCCAGCAGGTCGGCGCCGGGGTGGACGACGACGGTGACGGCTTCCAGTCCGCGCTTGTAGCCGTCGGAGAGGACGTCGGCGCGGACGCAGCCGACGAAGAGCAGCAGGTCGGCCTCGTCGAGGCGGCGGGCGTTGGCGTCGCTGCGGGCGTAGCCGAGGTAGCCGGCATAGGCATCGCTGGAGTGCGGGACGGCGTCGTAGGCGCGGAAATCCGCGAGCACGGGGACGCCGTGGCGCGCGGCCCAGCCGGCCAGCGCGTCGGATGACGTCTGATCCCAGCCCTCGCCGCCCACCACGATCAGCGGCTTCCTGGCCGCGGCCAGCTTCGCTTCGAGGCCGGCGAGGTCCACCGCGGCAGGTTCGGTGCGGGCGACGGTGCGGGGTTCCACGGTGCCAGATTCGATGGCGTGGACCAGCACGTCTTCGGGGAGGCCGATCACCACGGGGCCGGGACGTCCGCTGAGCGCCGTGAAGATGGCGTCGTCCACCACGCGGGCGGCGGAGGCGGCGTCGTCGAGCGTCACGACCTTCTTGGCGGTGCTGCCGAACCAGGCGTTGATGTCGAATTCCTGGAACGACTCCCGGCCGCGGTCCGCGACCGGGATGAGGCCCACGAACAGGATCATCGGGGTGGCGTCCTGGTGCGCGGTGTGGATGGCGATGAAGGCGTTGGCGGCGCCGGGGCCGCGGGTAACCATGGCCACGCCGGGAAGCTCCGTGAGCCGGCCTTCGGCGAGGGCCATGAACCCGGCGCCGCCTTCGTGGCGGGTCACCACGGTTTCGATAGAGGATCCGTGGAGGCCGTCGAGGACGTCCAGGAAGCTTTCTCCGGGGACGCCGTAGACGCGCTGGATGCCGGCCCGTTCGAGCTGGGCGACGATCAGGTGCCCGGCGGTGGTTGCGGTGCTCAATGCTTCATTCCCTTTTCTTCGATGCTCAGTGCGGGGAGGAAAATGCCGGACAGCGCGGTCATCACCGAGACGACCAGCAGGATGATGGCGCCGGGCCAGAAGGAGTTGCCGTTGGCCGCGACGAGGGCCGTGGCGATCAGCGGCACAAAACCGGAGATGACGCCGGCGCTGTTGGAGGTGATGGCGACGCCGGTGTAGCGGACCTTCGTGGCGAAGAGCGCGGTCAGCGCCGTACCGGACACCGCGTACGGGATGGACAGGGTGCACACGCCGACGATCATGGCCAGGATGACCAGGGCCGGGATGGCGGTGTCGATGGCCAGGAACACCGGGACGGCGACGAGCGCGGACGCCACGCCACCCCAAAGGATCACCTTGCTGGCACCATACTTCTCGCCCATGCGGCCGGCCCAGATCAGGACGAAGATCTCGAATACCGCGGCGAGGAGCGAGCCCAGCAGCAGGGTTTCATAGGGCATCTTGAGCACCTTGGTGCCATAGAAGACCACGAAGCTGGTGATGAGGTAGAAGCCGCCGATGCCCAGCAGCGCCGAGCACATGCCGACCAGGATCTGGCGCCAGCTCTTCGTCAGGACGCCGCGGATGGGGGCGTGCTCGGTCTCGCCGGACTCCATGAGTGCCTCGAATTCCGGGGACTCGCTGAGCTTGCTGCGGATCCACATCGAGATGGCCAGCAGCGGGATGGCCGCAATGAACGGGATGCGCCAGCCCCAGGCGTCGAAGTTGGTCTGGCCCACCAGATAGAGCATGCCGAAGAAGCCGCCGGAGGAGAGGATGGTGCCGATCGGCGAACCGATCTGCGGCAAGGCGGCGTAGCGTGCGCGCTTGGCAACGGGGGCGTTTTCGACGGCGATAATCACCGCGCCGCTCCACTCGCCGCCGACCGCGAGTCCCTGCAGGATGCGCAGGGCCACCAGGATGATGGGGGCCGCGACGCCGATGGTCGCGTAGTTCGGCAGGAGGCCGATGAGGCCGGTCACGACGCCGATGCCCACGATCGTGACCATCAGGATCTTCTTGCGCCCCACCTTGTCACCGAGGGCCCCGAAGATGAAGCCGCCGATCGGGCGGGCGACGAAGCCCACGGCCAGGGTGGCGAAGGAGCTCATCGCCGAAACGAAGGGATCCTGCGACACGAAGTACTGCGCGTTGAACACCAGCGCCGCGGCGGTGGTGAACAGGAAGAAGTCGTACCACTCCAGGGCTGTTCCGACGAGGGCCGCGAGGGCTACCTTCTTGGCCACGCTCTCATCGACGGGCCCCGGCGTCTGCGGGCCGTCGATGGTGGTGGCGTTGCTTGCGCTGTTTGCCATGATTACTCCAAAGAAATGTGACTGGTCTTTGCTGCGGCCGGCGCGGTGGGCCCCGGGCGGTGTCGTGCCAGGGCCGGTGACGCGCAGGCTCGATGCTTCCGGCGGGTGTGATTGGGCTCACTCTTATGCTTCGTTCCATTCTGCCAGTAGCTTTTTCCAAAATAACTAGCAGTGCGCCACGCATCCTGGGCCATAGAATGTGAGAATGCACAATTTTGAGTCTCCGGGCGCCGAGTTCCGCTGGAGCGAGCTGGTGGACCAGCTGGAGGGCCGGCTGGACATCCTTGCGCAGGCTTTCACCGCAAGAGTGCGGCAAATCCCGGAGTATGGAGACAGCCAGGTGACCGTCCCGGAAATCCGGGACACGGCGCGGGAAACGTTCCGCCGGCTCATCCACGGGCTGCGGGGCGGCCCGGAGGACGCGGCGCGGGACGGACTGCTTGCATTTGCCTCGGACCTCGGGTCCAAGCGTGCCCGGGCGGGGATACCGCCAGAGTCCCTGACATCTGCCGTGCGGCTGGACTTCAGCATCCTGTGGGCGGACCTCCTGGAGATCGCCGCACCGGAGGACGCCGGCCTGCTCGCTTCCCGCGTGGATCAGGTCTGGCGGGTGGTCGACGAATTCGCCACGCGGACACACATGAGCTATCTGACCGAGCAGGTGCGCATGGCCCAGGAAGAGTCCAGCATCCAACGCGAATTCATCGCGCGGCTGTTCAACCAAAGCACGCCCTCGGCCGAAACCTCCGCACAAGTCGGCTCAGCCCTGGGCATCGGGCCGGATGCGCGGTGCGGGCTCGTGGCCGCCAGCGGCGAAGCCGGGGCACGCCTCCGCGCCGTGGCAACACAGTTCGGCTCCGCCCAGCGCCGCCAAAAGATCTTCCTCCATGAGTCAGGCGGAAACACCTACCTGTTTTGGCCGCTGCCCCCGCGCCCGGCCAGGGCGGTGCAGGGCATGGTGCTGCAGTTGCCGGCGGCCCTGGCGGACATTCCCTGCGGGTATGTCCCGGAGGTGTCCGGGCTGCGCGGCCTTCCCGCCGCTGCCCGGACGGCAGAGAGTCTCGCCGCCCTCCTGCGCCCGGCCGATTCAGGGCCCCTCTCCGCAGATGCCGCGTGGACGCGGCTCGCGCAGCAGAACCTCCAGGACGCAGGACTCGACCTCGCCGCCCAACTGGATGAGGCGTTGGAGGACTGCCGCGGCGGGGAACGCGAACGCCTCACCGAGACGGTGCGGCACTATCTGTCTACCGGGAACATCACGGCCACGGCCGAACAGCTGTTCTGCCACCGGAACACCATCCTCAACCGGCTCAACCGCTTCGAGGAATTGACGGGAATCGACCTTACGGTGCCTGCCCAGGCGGCCCGGCTGGTGGTGGCCTGGGCCTAGCGGTTGTGTGAACACACACTTTGGGGCCCTTATTGGTGGGGTTTCCGCCATTGAGCTGTGATCCCCAACACAGAATAGTTGGCTACTACCTTGCACTGGACACTCGTCCCCGCACCCCATCTGGAGATACTGATGGCTCAATTGGTAGAAACCACCTCCCACGCCTCTGCCCGGCTAGACCTGGCCAAAATGCGCAAAATCGCCCTCGCCAGCGTCATCGGCACCACCGTCGAGTGGTACGACCTCTTTGTATTCGGCACAGCCTCCGCGCTCGTGTTCAACAAGATCTTCTTCCCCAGCTTCGACCCCATCGTCGGCACCATGCTCGCCTTCGGCACGTTCGCCTCCGCCTATGTGGCCCGCATGGTGGGCGCAATCATCTTCGGCCACTTCGGAGACCGGCTGGGCCGGAAGTCCATGCTCCTTATCTCCCTCCTGACCATGGGCGCCGCCACCTTCGCCATCGGCCTGCTGCCGGACTACAACAGCATCGGCATCATGGCCCCGCTGCTGTTGCTCTTCCTGCGCGTCATCCAGGGCCTCGCCCTGGGCGGCGAATGGGGCGGCGCCGTCCTAATGACCGTGGAGCATGCTCCCGCGTCCCGGCGCGGGTTCTATGGCTCGCTGGTCCAGGTGGGCGTGCCCGCCGGCACCCTGATCGCCAATGTCGCGTTCCTGATTGTCGCCTCGACCGTCAGCACCGAAGCCCTCCTTAGCTGGGGCTGGCGCATCCCGTTCCTGGCCTCAGCGCTGCTCGTGGCGGTGGGCATCTACATCCGGCTGCACATCGAGGAAACCCCGTCCTTCCAGGCAGTCAAAGAAGCCGGCGCCAAAGCCAAGCTGCCCTTCGCGGCGCTCATGGCCAAGTACTGGAAGCAGGTCATCCTCGGCGGTGTCGCCACGCTGTCCACCGGCAGCACCTTCACGCTGCTGGTCGCCTCGGGTGTGTCCTACGGCAAGAAGGAACTGGGCCACTCCGAGGCCCTCATGCTGTGGGTGGTGCTGGCCGCCTGCGCCCTGTGCTTCGTCCTGATCCCCTTCTTCGGCCAGCTTTCTGACAAGTACGGCCGCAAACCGATCATCTACGCCGGTGTTGCCGCCGAAGCCTTGTTCGCCTTCCCGATGTTCTGGCTGATGGACACCAAGTCCGTGCCGCTGCTCTTCGTCGCCTACCTGGCCATGATGACGGCCTTCGCCGCCAACTACGGCCCGATCGCCACCTTCCTTGCCGAGCTCTTCGGCTCCAAGGTCCGCTACTCCGGGCTGTCCGTCGCCTACATGCTGTCCGGGCTCCTCGGCAGCGCCGCAACACCGTTCATCACGACGTGGCTGCTGGGCGTGACCCACCAGAGTTCCTCCATCGCGTGGTACATCATGGGGGCCTCCCTCGTCTCGCTCGGCGCCTTGTTCGTCCTGACGGAAACACGGCACGGCAACATCGACGCCGTCGACATGGCTCCCGCAGAAGCCAGCGTCGAAGCGGAGGCTGCCAGATGACCGCCCCCGCCGTTCTTTCCGGAGCCGGCACGGTCCGCCGGATCGCGCAGATCCCGGGCGGGGCGGATGCCGTGGGCCCGTTCTCCCAGGCGGTGGTTGCCAACGGCTTCGTGTTCACCGCGGGCCAGATTCCCGCGATCAGCGGGCTGGATGACCAGCCGGACACGTTCGAGGACCAGGTCCGCCAGACCATCCTCAACCTCCAGTCCGTGCTCGAGGCCGCCGGGTCGGGCCTGCAGCACGTGGTCAAGGTGAACGCCTACCTCACCGATCCCGGCCGGCTCGAAGACTTCAACCGCGTCTACTCGGAGTTCTTCGGAACGGCCAAGCCTGCACGGACCACGGTCTGCGCGAGCCTGTGGGGCGTGGCGCTGGAAATCGACTGCGTAGCCGTGGTTGCCGGCCCGACTCCCCCGGCGGCCCGGTGAGCGCCGCGGGCGTCCGGATCGGCGCCGGTCCTGGCGGGAAACTCCGTGAGGAGCTCCGCGAGCGGCTCGCCGCGGTCAGCTACCCCACCATCGGGCACTTCCTGGAGGACGGATTCGTGGATCCGGCCATCCGGTCCCTGCTCGACGGCGTCAAGATAGCCGGCCCGGCGGTCACGGTGCGCATTGTGGACCATGACGCCTATGCCATGAACCGTGCCTTGCTGGAGCTGTACCCGGGCGCAGTGCTCGTCGTGGACATGTCCGGTGACCACCGGCACGCGCCGGTTGGCGCCGTCACCGCCGCTGCCGCCACCGCGCGAGGAGCCGCCGGCGTCGTCGTCGACGGAGTAGCAACCGACGTCCTGGAGCTCCGCGCCACAGGCCTGCCGGTCTTCGCCCGGGGGACTTCGTGCCTGACCACCAAACGGATCCACAGCGGCGGTTCCGCCGTGAACGTCCCCGTATTGTGCGGCGGAGTTCCGGTCCATCCGGGCGACTGGGTGCTGGGGGACGACAACGGAGTGATCGTCCTGTCCCCGGAGGCTGCGGGCGATGTCCTGGGTCAGGCGTTGGCATCCGACGCCGCCGAACCGGCCCTGCTGGCACGGATCGCCTCCGGCGAGCCGCTGGAATCGGTGCTGGCGATCTGACCGACGGCGCGGGGAACGGGTCAGTGATGGGGTAGAACTTAACCATGAATGTTCGCACTCCTGACCCGAACCCCGGCTGGCTCTCCGACGACGATTTGTTCGAGGCGCGCGGCCGGCTGCCCATGGTCTACGTCGAGGCCGTCCCGGTCCGGCTGGACCCGCTCGGGTTTGTGAACGAGGTCGGCACGCTCCTGCAGGCCGACGAGGACGGCAACATGATCCGCTCGCTGGTATCCGGCCGGGTGCTGTACCGGGAGACCATCCGAGCCGCCCTGCTGCGCCACATGGAGAAAGACCTGGGCCCGCTCGCGTTTCCGCAGCTGCCGATCAGCCCGGTTCCGTTCACGGTGGCCGAGTACTTCCCGTCCCCGTCCCACACGGGTTTCACCGACGACCGCCAGCACGCCGTGGCGCTGGCGTACATCATCCCGGTCACCGGCGAATGCACGCCCCGCCAGGACGCACTGGAGCTGACGTGGATGACGCCGCAGGAAGTCATGAGCTCGGATGTCCAGCTTGAATTCAGCGGCGGCCGCGGCGCCCTGATCCGGCAGGCCCTGGCCTTCGCCGGCGTCGGGAACTGACCGCCGCCGGCTGCGGGAACTGACCCCCGTGACTGGCTGCCCCCGCGCGCCTTTGTAGACTGTTGGGCGGACCGCAAAAGAATTTAAGGACTCCAGATGACCCACCCCCCGGCCGCCCCGAACTACATCGAACAGCAGGCTGGATCTCTGCAGAGCGGGGATCATCTGCTTCTGCCCGACGGCCACCGTTCCGCCGAAATCCAGCGGGTGGACGTCGAAACCGACGATTTCGGAACACCCGCCATGGTGCTGGCGACCCTCACCGGCGGCGGCGGGCTCCGGATCGCGGCGGCCTCCACCGTCCTGATCCAGGAGGCGGCCGCCGAGGCTGACGCGACTCCGGCCGAGGACGCCGGCTCGCCGCTGCAGCTGGTCGAACCGGCCACGGATGAAGACGGCGCCCGGGCCGAACCGGACAGTAGCCAGGAGCCCGACGGCGGCGCCGCAACTGCCGCCGTCGTCGTTCCGCCCCTGCCGCCCGTTCCGCCCGTGGTGAGCGGCCCCAGCGAAGAGGACCTGGCGCTGATCCCTGCCCTGGACGGCACGCCCGAGTCCGTGGTGGAGGCGGCGGCTGCGGCCCACCCGAAGTCCGTGGGAGTGCTGCTGCTCAGCGAACGGCTGGCCAAGGGCATCAACACGAAGTCCGGCAGCTGCCTCAAGGACCTCAACGACCTGGCGCAGGAACTGTTCATCATCCTCAAGGACGCCAAGAGCGCCCTCGCCGTTGCCGATCTGCTCAATGTGCTGCCCTTCGACGGCAACCGCGGCCGCTGGTCGTCGGTGGAGGCTTCCCTGGCCCTGTCCAGCTACATCTGCCGCCAGCTCGGCCAGGCGGACCGGGCCGCCGTCTACGAGAAGTTCCTCCGTGCACCCGACGCCATGGAGACGGACCCGTTCAAGGCCCGCATCAACGCCAAGGTGCGCCAGCGCTCCCTCAACGAACCAAACCTGTACGACAAGGAAATTTTCCGTTCGATGGACAACTCGAATCCGGATGCGGAACGTGAATGGCGGCTCCTGCGGCTCGAGGCTTTGCTGTTCCTGCGCGCCCACGGCGGATCGGAAACCATCGGCGCCCCGGAGCTGGACCGCCGCATCGGCAACGAGCTCGAGTCCGTCCGCTCCTGAGGCGTTTGCCCCCTATCCCCTCAGGGCAGGGCGTTGTAGATTCACCCCATGACGAACAATCTGAGCGTTGTGATCAACTCCGACGCGCAGCAGGTTTGGACAATGCTGCGCGAGCCCGCCAAGGTTTCCCAGTGGCACGGCTGGGAAGCCGATGACCAGGCGGCCGAGATCAATGAGATCTACTTCAGCCCCAATGTGGTCGAAGGCGCCGACCACACCTCCCTCGTGGTCGATGGCGGGGACGTGTTCACCCTGAAGCCCGTCCCGGCCGGCACGGAACTCAGCGTCACGCGGGCCGCGGTGGACCACAATTCCGAGTGGGCAGCCTGGGACGAGGACATCACCCAGGGCTGGCTGACCTTCATCCAGCAGCTCCGGTTTGCCCTCGAGCGGCACCCGCACGGCAAACGCCGGACCTTCTTCTTCTCCGTCCCCGGGAACGAGGGGTCGGCGATCGAAAAACTGGGATTGTCGGAGGTTCCCAAGCCCGGCGAACCGTACTCGCTCACCCTGGCCACGGGCGAGGAAGTCTCCGGCAAGGTCTGGTTCCGCAGCAACCACCAGGTGGGACTCACGGTCCACCACTACGCCGAACACGGCGAGGGCCTGGTCATCGTGGCGGACCAGCCGGCCATCAAGGACATCAGGCCCGAGGGCGGCTCCCTGGTCATCGTCTCCACCTACGACCTCGGGGCGCACCAGCTGGAGTCCATCCGCGGCTACTGGGACAAGTGGCGGGCTGAGAACTACCCCACATCCGATCCGCTGCACTAAGGGTTGAAGGCTGTTAGCTGGCACACTTGAACGGTGCCAGCCAATCCTGACTTTGCGTCCTTGCCCCCCGCGCCCGCCCGACAGTCCGAGTTCTCCTTCCGCGTGGGCAAACGCCTGAGTGAAAGCTGCTCGCCGTCGGCCGATCAGGTTGCCGCTAACGGTGGGGAGTTCCTGGGCCGCACCGGCACCATCACCACACCCCACGGCGAGATCCAGACCCCGGCGTTCATCGCTGTCGGCACCAAGGCCACGGTCAAGTCGGTGCTCCCGGAGTCGGTCGCCGCACTCGGCGCGCAGGCCGTGCTGGCCAACGCCTACCACCTGTACCTGCAGCCCGGCGCGGACATCCTGGATGAGGCCGGAGGCCTGGGCGCCTTCATGAACTGGCGCGGCCCCACCTTCACCGACTCCGGCGGGTTCCAGGTGATGAGCCTGGGCTCGGGGTTCAAAAAGGTCATCGACATGAAGTCGGTGGACAATTCCGGACCCGACGACGCCGTCGCCCCCGGCAAAGAACGCCTGGCCCACGTGGACGAGGAAGGCGTGTGGTTCAAGAGCCACCTCAACGGCGACCGGCACCGCTTCAGCCCCGAAATTTCCATGAACGTCCAGCACCAGATCGGTGCGGACATCATGTTCGCCTTCGACGAGCTCACCACGCTGCAGAACTCCCGCGGCTACCAGGAGGAATCCCTGGAACGGACCCGGCGCTGGGCCGAACGGTGCATCACCGAGCACTTCCGGCTCACCGCCGAGCGCGTCGGCAAGCCCTACCAGGCCCTGTTCGGGGTCATCCAGGGCGCACAGTACGAGGACCTGCGCCGGAAGGCCTGCCGCGATCTCGGCGCGATGAACTTCGACGGCTTCGGCATCGGCGGGGCGCTGGAGAAGGAGAACCTGGGCACGATCGTGCGCTGGTGCAACGAGGAGCTGCCGGAGAACAAGCCCCGGCACCTCCTCGGCATCTCCGAACCGGACGACATCTTCACCGCGATCGAGAACGGCGCGGACACCTTCGACTGCGTCTCCCCCACCCGGGTGGCCCGCAACTCGGCGTTCTACCACCCCACCGGCCGGTACAACCTCTCCGGCGCCATGTACAAGCGCGACTTCGGTCCGCTGCAGGAAGGCTGCGACTGCTACGCCTGCCTGAACTATTCGCGGGCCTACATCCACCACCTGTTCAAGGCCAAGGAAATGGTCTCCGCCACGCTGATCTCGATCCACAACGAGCGCTTCGTCGTGAAAATGGTCGACGACGCCCGGCTCGCCATCGAGGCCGGCAACTTCTTCGAGTTCAAGGCCGAGACCCTGGGGCAGTACTACTCCTAGGTTCCGCCCCGCCGTCGAGGTCGCCGCCGATTCGACGGTTCCCTGCGCCCACGACGTCGGGAAACGTCGAGCAGGCGGGCACCCGTCGAATCGGGGGCTTTCCACATAGCCGCCCAGGTCTCTGGGCGCAGCAGTGCGCGCGCGTGACGCTGGTTTCATGACCTTCGAACTCCCCACAGCCGCGGACCTCTGGCGCACGGACCAGCTCCTGGCATCCGGACTAGACTCCCGGGCCATCGCACAGCTGGTGCAAGGGGCGGAGCTCGTCCGGTTGCGCCGCGGCACTTACGCCCGCGCAGAATGGTGGCAGGGGCTGAACTCCACCGTCCGACGGCGGCAGCTGGTCTTCGCCCATGCGCTCGGGACGCTAAGGACGTCGCCGGGGCGTTTTGTCTACAGCCACGTCTCGGGCGCCAGCCTGCATGACCTGCAGCTGTGGAAAGTCGATGACCGCGTGCACCTGACCCAGGAAACATGCCCCTCCGGGATCTCGCACGGGCGCGACGTCGTGGCGCACACCCGGCCTTTGGGCAGCCGCGAGGTGTGCTTCGTGGACGGGCTTCCCTGCACCTCGCTGGAACGCACCGTGGTGGATTGCTGCCTGATGTTCACCGTGCCGCAAGCCGTAATTCTGATGGATCACGCTGCCCGGATGGGCGCCGACCTTGGCCTCGTCCGGGCCCGGTGCACCGACCTCGCCGGCCGCAACGGAGTGGTCGCCTTGCGGCGGGCCCTCGAACTGGCTGACCCCCGCTCCGAGTCTGCTGGCGAAAGCCTGACAAGGGAACTGCTGCACAGGCTCAGGATCACGCCGCCCGAGGTGCAGTACGTGGTCCGGACTCCGCTCGGGGAGCACCGGCTGGACTTTGCCTGGCCGGAGCGAAAAGTTGCCCTTGAGTTCGACGGGAGGACCAAGTACTTCGACTACCGTCCCACCGGCGACGTACTGTTCGCCGAGCGGCGCCGCGAGAAAGCCCTGATGGAACAGGGCTGGACCTTCATCCGGATCGAGTGGAGGGATTTGTTCAACGAAGTGGAGTTCAAGTACCGGGTGTTACGGGCGTTGAGCCACGGCACGGGGGCCGACAGCCCGCCGTTTCGACGGTTCCGCAGCGGCTAGACGGTGCGCGGCGTCGAGTGGGCAGGGAACCGTCGAAACGGCGGAGGAATGAGGAGCCCTTACGCCCCGTAGCTCGGTTCGCGCTTCTTGATCCAGCCGATCGCGGCCGCGGTGACCGGGACGAAGAGGAACTCCACGAGGGTCTTGTAGAGGAAACCCACGGCGACGTAGTTCACGAACGTGCCGACGTCGGTAATCCCGATCACGGAGGCGGCGATGCTGCAGAAGATCAGGGTGTCCACGAACTCCCCGGCAACCGAGGAGCCCATGATGCGCGCCCACAGGGACTTCTCCCCCGTGCGGGCCTTCATCTTCACGAGGATCCAGGCGTTGATGGTCTGCCCGGCCAGGAAGGCCAGCAGCGAGGCGAGCACGATCTGCGGAACCGGTCCCAAAGCGCCTTCGAGCGCGGCCTGCTTGGCGGAGCCGAATTCGTCGTCGAACCCCGGGAGCGCAATGACGATCCAGTAGCACAGCGACGCGAAGACCGACAGGGCGAAGGTGGTGATGATGGCCTTGCGCGCCACCCTGAAGCCGTAAACCTCGCTGATGACATCGCCCAGGATGTAAGCCAGCGGGAAGAGGAAGAAGCCGCCGTCGGTAATGATCGGGCCGATCGCCACACCCTTCGATGCCCCGATGTTGGAAAGGATCAGCACCACTGCCATGACGGCCAGCAGGATGCCGAAATGGGGGGAACCGATAGAGGCGAACTTCGGCGGCGCGGCGGCCGGAAAAGTCTTGGCGGAAGTCATGGGTGGTCCATTCATAGTGGTTCGCCTGGTGCCCGGATCCTCATGGAGGACAACGCGGCAGCCGGCTGTATTAGCACTGGATGGCTCCGGGCGGGCTGGCCGCGGGAACCGCCTTCCATTCTCTCACCCCGCGCCGGCATACGAACCGGCTACCGCGAGAACCGGAGCCCGTCCGGGGCCAGCTGTGAATACCCGCACTGTGAACGCTCCGGACGTGGTGGCAGGATGGGGCCATGGAGGAGACCCATCCTGCCACTGCAGTTTCCACGCGCGCCCTCGTCAAGCGGTACCGCGACGTCACCGCCGTCGACTCCCTCAACCTCGACGTCCGCCGCGGCGAAATTTACGGATTCCTTGGCAGGAACGGGGCGGGAAAGACGACCACAATCCGCATGCTGCTCGGCCTGATCCGACCGAGCGGCGGGGAAGTAACCGTACTCGGCCGGCGCATCATCCCCGGTGAGACGAGCGTGTTCTCGCGCGTCGGATTCCTTGTCGAGACGGCGGCTGCCTACCCCAACCTCACCGTGCGCGAAAACCTCGACATACAGCGCCGCCTCACCGGCTCACCGCCGGGGTCGGTCGAGGACTCAATCACGCTGCTCCGCCTCGGCCCGTACGCCGGGCGGCGCGCCGGGCAGCTCTCGCTCGGCAACAAGCAGCGCCTCTCGCTCGCCCGCGCGCTGCTGCACTCCCCCGAACTGCTGGTGCTCGACGAGCCCGCCAACGGCCTCGACCCGGCCGGCATCGTCGAGATCCGCGAACTCCTCCGCTCACTCGCCGACGAGCGCGGTGTCACCGTCTTCATGTCGAGCCACATCCTTGCCGAGGTCGCCCATCTTGCCGACCGTATCGGCATCATCCACAACGGCCGCCTCATCGAGGAGTCGTCGCGCGACGACCTCGCCGCGAAGGCACGCTCCTTCGCGGCCGACGCCTACACCCCGGAAGAACGCGAGCAGGCGCTGCTGACGCTGGACCTGGAGCGGTACTTCCTCGCGCGCACTGGCGCTGCAGCCAAGGGCTCCGTGGCCTGATGTTCGGTCAGGTTCTCGCCACCGAGTTCACGAAGCTTCACCGCGCCAAGGCGACCTGGGCCACCCTGGCGGTGCTCGCGATGATGCCGCTCGGCATAGCGCTGTTCATGTGGATCGTGCGCGAACCGGGGCGGGCGGCCCAGCTGGGGCTTGCGGGCACAAAGGCGAGCCTCGCCGGCCTCGAGGCGACGTGGCCCGAATACTTCTACATGCTCACGTTGGTCTTTGGCATTGGTGGGATGCTCCTGCTGGCGTTCATCGTCGCCTACTTGTTCGGCCGGGAGTACGGTGATGCCACCGCCAAGAACATGCTCGCGCTGCCCGTGGCCCGTCACTGGTTCGCCGTCGCCAAGCTGGCGGTCGCGGCTGCGTGGTGGATGGCACTCATCGTCCTCGTCCTCCTCGAGGCGATGGCGATCGGATTTGCGATGGGGCTGCCGGGGTTCTCTGCGGAGCTGGCCGCTACCGGCCTGGCCAACGTGCTGCTCGCTGCGTCGATATCCTTCCTGCTCGCTCCCGTGGTTGCCTGGATCGCCGTGTTGAGCCGCGGTGAAGTGGCCCCCATCGCCTTCGCCCTCGTGATGCTCGCCCTGGGAAACCTGTTTGGCAGAACCGGCTGGGCGGAGTGGTTCCCGTACTCGATCGTCCCGCTGCTGATCGGAATGGTTGCGGACCCGGTCGACACGCTCACGGCCGGCAGCTACGTGGTGCTGGCGGGGACGTTCACGGCAGGCACCATCGCGACGATCCTGCAGCTGCGGTTCGCAGACAACGCCCAGTAGGCCCGGCTGAACGGCCGCAGCCCCAGCAGTAGCGTCGCCTCGGCAGCCCGCGTCAGCAGCGCCCGTCTTAACGACGACGGCGGGCCGCCGGCTGCCGGGACCGAAGTCCAGTAGCCGGCGGCCCGCCGTCGCACGCGCCGCCCGTTCGCGGGCGGCCCGCGAACCTAGCGGCGCGAGGCGTCGACGAGGTCCTTGTCGTCGTCCAAGCGGCCGTCGCCGGACCCGGTCGGGCCCGCAACGGGCTCCCAGGCGTGGCCCTGCTCGTGGTCCAGGTGGGTGGACTTCTTGTTCTTCAGCGCGAAGATGTAGACCAGCAGCGAAATGCCGATGCCCACGGTGATGTAGGTGAAGAAGATTTCCACCTGGCCGGCCTTCTGGAACGCGGCGCCCACCAGCGGCGTGGTGCCGCCGAAGAGCGAGTTGGCGATTGCGTAGCCCAGGCCCACGCCGAGGGCGCGGATGGAGGCCGGGAACAGCTCGGCCTTCACGAGGGCGTTGATCGAGGTGTAGCCGCCGACAATGAGCAGGCCGCCCATCATGAGCAGGAACGCGGTGAACGGATCCTTCGTGCCGGCCAGCGCGGACAGCAGCGGCCAGGTCAGCAGCACACCGGTGATCCCGAACCAGAGCAGCAGCGGGCGGCGGCCCACGCGGTCCGAAATGATGCCGTAGACCGGCTGCAGCAGCATAAAGATGAACAGTGCCCAGAAGCTGATGACGGACGTGGTTTCCTTGGCGATGCCGCTGGTGTTCTGCATAAAGGACAGCGTGAAGTTGGTGTAGGTGTAGAACGCCATAGTCCCGCCCAGAGTGACGCCGATGCAGATCAGCAGGGCCTTCCAATGCTTGGTGAACAGCAGCTTCATGGTGCCCGGCTGGGCTTCCCCGCCGGCTGTTCCGGCCTTGGCGGCGGCAGCCTGCTCCGCCGAGATGGTCTCCTCCATGGACCGGCGCATCCAGAGAACGACGAGCGCAGCAACGCCGCCGATCGCAAACGGTATCCGCCAGCCCCACTCGCCCAGCATCTCCTTGCCGAGGGTCCGTTCCAGGATGACGAGCACCAGGAGGGCCAGCATCTGCCCGCCGATGAGGGTGACGTACTGGAAGCTGGAGAAGAATCCGCGCCGCTTGGCGGTGGCGGCCTCGGACATGTACGTGGCGCTGGTGCCGTACTCGCCGCCTACGGAGAAGCCCTGCAGCAGCCGGATAAGGACCAGGAGGACCAGCGCCCAGATGCCGATGACCTCTTTGGTGGGCAGCAGCGCGATGGCGAAGGAGCCCGCGGACATCATCGTCACGCTAAGGGTCAGCGCGGCTTTCCGGCCGTTGCGGTCCGCGTAGCGGCCGAAGAACCAGGCGCCGATCGGGCGCATAAGGAACGTCACCGCGAAGACGGCCATCGCTTCAAGGTTGCTCTGCAGCGGGTCCTTGGAGCTGAAAAAGTGGACGGCAAAGTAGGCGGAGAATGCCGTGTAGATATAGACATCGAACCACTCGACGAGGTTGCCTGCCGAGCCTTTGAGGATGTTGCCGACGGCTTTTCGGGTCTGGGCCGCTTCGGACACTTGGGTGCTCATCAATGAACCTTCCTGGATCCGGCGCCGCAAGGAAGCAACACCGTCCGCCACCTTATTAGCCGTGATCCGGAACACGTGCGTTTTGTTCATATTGGTCATGCGCACAATGCGGGCGGTTTTCCGGGAATGGCAGGATGGGACCATGACTTCCACCGCCTTTGACTCCGCCGCCCTGGCGGCCACCGCCCACGACGACGCCCCGGCGAGTCCCGCCGTGGCCCTGACCATCGCCGGCTCCGAAGCGACCGGCGGCGCCGGCGCACAGGCCGACCTCAAGACCTTCCAGGAACTGGGCGTCTTCGGCATCGCCAACCTGACCTGCATCGTGTCCTTCGATCCGCAGGACAACTGGAACCACCGCTTCGTCCCGGTCGACCAGGAGGTCATCGCCCACCAGCTGGAGGCGACGACGGCGGCCTACGGTGCCGCATCCGGCGCGCCCTCGACTCTGGACACCGTGAAGATCGGCATGCTGGGCAGCCCGGCGACAATTTCGACCGTGGCCTCGGCACTGGCCGCGGGCGGTTTCACCAACGTCGTGCTGGATCCGGTGCTGATCTGCAAGGGCCAGGAGCCGGGCCACGCGCTGGACACGGACCAGGCCCTCAAAGCTCAGATCCTGCCCCTCGCCACGTTCGTGACGCCGAACCACTTCGAGGCCGAGTCCCTCTCCGGACTGGCCATCACCGACCTCGAATCGCTCAAGGCCGCCGCGGTCCGGATCCACGAGCTCAGCGGCGCCGCGGTGCTCGCCAAGGGCGGCGTGCGCCTGGCCGGGCCGGACGCCGTCGACGTCTACTACGACGGCGACACGCTGGAGGTCCTGTCCGCCCCGAAGGTGGGCGAAGTGGCGGTGTCGGGCGCCGGCTGCTCGCTGGCCGCCGCCGTGACGGCCGAGCTGGCCAAGGGCGCGACCCCGCTCGAGGCTGCGCGGACGGCCAAGGCGTTCGTGACCGCGGGAATCCGCAACCGGGTGGCCTCGGGAGCCCCGTTCGATGCGCTCTGGCAGGGCGGACCGCGCTAGCGGCGCCTCATCTCGACGCTCCCTCACCTATCGCGGATTCTGTCCGGGCCCTCCCTCACGTCCGGCAGCTACCGTCAGGACGCTCCCTCACCCGTTGAGGGAGCGTCTGGTTCTTGCCTGCAGGACCCGAAGGAGCGTCTCAAGATGAGCGGGGATCGGACACCCTGCCCATAAAGAGGGGCAGCCCGGTCTCGATGTGGACGATCTCAAACTGGAACGGCCGGTCGAAACGGATCACCTCCATCGCAGCCACGCCGCTGACCGCCCGGGCGTTGATCTGGGTCACGGCGGCGGCAACGGTGCCCTTCTCGGCCACGGTGATGCTGGCGGACTGTGCGGCCTGCGTGATCTTGAGGCCATGCTGGATTGAGTCGAAGTCGGTCCCGGTTTGGAGCATTTTCTGCAGCCCCAGGTCCGTGAAGACCTGGCGCAGCTCAAAGCTGCTCTCCTGCTCCCACTTTGGCAAGGAGATCTGCACGGGCGCCGGGGAGGCGGCTTCAAGGGCCAGGGCCGCGTCGGCGGCGTGCTGTGGTCCGGGCCCGGAAGTCCCGGAATCCGGCAGTACGAGCCGCATCACAAATCCCTCGGCATAAGGCAGTTCGACGGCCTGCCAGCCTGCACCCCGGGCGTAGGCAAGGTCCTGGACGCCTGACATGGTGGGGACGGAAACCTGGCCGCCGTCGGGCGTCGTAAACGGCAGCTCAGAAGTATCCGCAGGGTCGAAGGGCACTTTCCACGCCGAGGCGAAGTACACGGCGTTGAGCACGCTGAACGTGTTTCTACGGTCATACTTCGCGGGCGCCTTCTTGATCCGTCCGCCGGTGGTCTGGTTCACCCAGGCGTCGATTGCCGGCTTGGTGGCGGCCTCATCCTGGAAGTCCACCGGGTATACACCGGTCCCGTAATGCCGGGCCAGGGACTGCAGATAGCCCTCCCCGGTGGGCAAGCCCTTGTCCACGAACAAGCCGTTTGCCGTGTGCAGGACCGGCCGGCGGGGAGGATCCTTTTCGTCCACCGAGCCGGGGTCGCCGTCGAAGGCTTCCAAGGAAGCCAGCAGCGCGTTCAGGGCATCGTCGCGATGCTCCGCGGGGAGGCCCAGCACGCTGTCCATCTCGGCAGCGGTTGCGCCGGATGCACCCACCCGCAGCATTGCCAGGGCAATAAGCAGGCTGCCCGGGGACGAGACTACGTTTCCGCTTCCGGCGTTCCCGCCGTCTGCCAGCAGGGCGGCGCCCAGCTTCCGCGCCGACGCCCGGAGCTGAGCCAGCTCGGCCGGATAGGCGGACCCTTCCGCCGAAACGCGTTCGACGCCGTCGGCCTTCACCAGCGCCGGAGGCGAGGCGGAACAGGCCGTCAAGGCCAGCGCCATGGCAGCCCCCGCGGCAACAAGCCGCGCTGTGGTCTTCTGTTTCATCGCGCCCCCAAGGCCCGCACACGAGGTACAAAAGCGGAGGTCTCCGCCTACGGCCAGTCAACCATCGGGCCCGGAATAGAGCGACCGCGCCCGGGTCACGATTTGACGCCGCTTTCTGCCGACCGAGCAGCACTGGCGCCGCCCGGTCCACGCCACGCGGGTCCGCGCCACGCGATCGGCCACCCGGTCGCCGGAAAGGTAACCGGCGACGGCGCTGTCAGCCCCGCGGTATGTTTCTCAGGTTGCTCCGCGCCATGCTGACGGCCTCTCCGGCGCCCCGGTTGAGGACCACCTTGGACATGGCCGTGGCGAAGCCCAGAACCTGGGCGCCCTTGATCTTCGGAGGAAGGGACAGGGCCTTGGGGTCGGTGATGAGCTCCACGAGCGACGGGCCGGGGTGGGCGAAGGCTTCCCGGTACGCGGCCGCGATGCGGGACGGGTCCGTGACGCGGACGGCGTGGAACCCCAGGGCGCGGGCCACCGCGGCGTAGTTCGCATCGGGCACGTCCACGCCGAAGTCGGGGAGCCCGTCCACCAGCATCTCCAGCTTGACCATGCCCAGGGTGGAGTTGTTGAACACCACCACATTGACCGGGAGCCGGTGGGCGGCAACGGTGATCAACTCCCCCAGCAGCATCGACAGGCCGCCGTCGCCCGAGACCGACACCACCTGCCGGCCGGGGTAGGCCAGCTGGGCGCCGATCGCATGGGGAAGTGCGTTCGCCATGGACCCGTGCAGATACGAGCCGATCAGGCGGCGCGTTCCCAGCGGATTGATATAGCGGGCGGTCCAGACGTTGCACATGCCCGTATCGGCGGTGAAGATCGCGTCCCGCGCCGCCACTTGGTCCAGCACCGATGCCGCGTATTCCGGGTGGATCGGCTGTTTGGTTTCCACCTTGCGCGTGTAGGCGCCGACGGCCTTGTTCATCAGGCGGTCGTGCTTCTTGAGCATCGCGTCGAGGAAGCGCCTGCTCTTCTTCGGCTTCAGCAACGGCATCAGAGCCGCCAGGGTGGGGAGCACGTCACCGTGCACTGCGATGTCGACGTCGGTCCGCCGGCCCAGGTTCTGCGCCGCCTGGTCCACCTGCGCCGTGCGGGTTCCGGGCAGGAACTGGTCATAGGGGAAGTCCGTGCCAAGCAGGATCAGCAGGTCCGCGTCCTCGATCCCTTCGGCCGCGGCGCCGTAGCCCAGCAGCCCCGTCATGCCGATGTCGTAGGGATTGTCGTACTGCATAAAGTCCTTGCCGCGGAGCGAATGCCCGATTGGAGCGTTCACGGCTTCCGCGAGGGCGATGACCTCGTCGTGGGCGCCCTCGACGCCGGCGCCGGCGAAGATCGCGACCTTGTCCGCAGCGTTGATGGCCTCGGCCAGTTCCCGGACGCTGGCCGGGTCCGGCACCAGCGTGGCGGGCCGGAAGGCCGCGGGGGCCGGCGTTTCGGCGGCCGCTTCCAGCCCGGCGATATCCCCGGGAAGGGTGACGACGGCGACGCCCCGGAGGGCGACGGCGTGCTGGATGGCACTGTGCATCACTCGCGGCGCCTGTTCCGCCGTGCTGATCAGCTCGGAGTACACCGAGCATTCGTTGAACAGTCGGTCAGGGTGGGTTTCCTGGAAGAAGGTGCTGCCGATCTGCTTGCTCGGGATATGCGAGGCGATCGCCAGCACCGGAGCTCCGGAGCGGTTGGCGTCATACAGACCGTTGATCAGATGCAGGTTTCCCGGCCCGCAGGAGCCTGCGCAGACCGCCAGGCGGCCGGTCAGCTGGGCTTCGGCCGCGGCGGCAAACGCGGCGGCCTCCTCGTGCCGGACGTGAATCCAGTCGATCCCGCCCTTCGCGGCGCCGCCAGTCTTGCGAACGGCGTCGACAATCGGGTTGAGGCTGTCGCCGACAATGCCGTAAATGCGCTGCACGCCGGCGGCTTGGAGTTGTTCGATGAGCTGGGTGGCAAGTTCCTTGGCCATGGGTGCACGCTCCCGCAGTCGAATCCATTAACTGACAGGGCCAATATAGTCCGCTGAGCTTTCAGCCACGCCCAGCGGGACGCTCCCTCACATCCGGCAATCAATCGCCGGACGCCCCCTCCCCTGATGTGCGGGAGGGTCGCGCCGGAACGGCACGGACTGAGGGACCGTCCTGCCCACCCCTGCGGAACATGAGGGAGCGTCCCGCCAAGAACTGAAGGAAGGGCGGGAGCGTCCGGACGTCAGCTGCCGGAATGTGCCTGCAGGAAGGAATAGACCTCGGTCTCGTCCACGCCGGGGAAGGCTCCCGGCGGCATCGCGGCGAGCAGGTGCGAATGTGCCCGTGCCGAGGGCCACGCGTTGCCCGCCCACTCGGAGGTCAGTGCGGCCGGGGGCCTGCGGCAGCAACTCTCGTCCGGGCAGGTCGACTTGGACCGCTCCGTGGTGTCGCGGCCGCGGAACCACTTGACCTGCGCATAGGGAACCCCCACGGAGAGCGAGAACTCCCCGTTGGCAGATCGCTCGGTCCGGGCGGTGCACCAGTAGGTACCCGCCGGGGTGTCCGTGTATTGGTTGTAGGCGCTGAACTTGTCCGGCACGTCAAAGACCACCCGGGACGTCCAGTTCTTGCACGACGGCTGGCCCTCGATGGCGCCGGTGTGGTCCTGCGGGAACGTCACGCCGTCGTTCTCATAGGCCTTGTAGATGATCCCGCTCTTGTGCGTCTTCTGGAAGTGGGTGCGGATGTCCAGGTGCTGGGTGGCGAGGTTGGTGAACCGGTGCGCCGCGGTCTCGTAGGACACGGCGAAGGCGTCCCGGATGTCCTCCACCGCGATCTCCTTGGCCTGCTTTGCCTTCTGCAGGAATTCCACGGTGGCCTGCTCGGGCAGCAGGAGCGCGGCGGCGAAGTAGTTCGTGGCCACGCGCTGCATCAGGAAGTCGCCGTAGTTGGTGGGCGTCTGGTGCCCCAAGACGTAGTGCCCCAGCGCCTGCAGCAGCACCGAACGGGGGTCGTGGTCGCTGCGCCCGTTCTGCGTGAGGTAAATCCGGCGGTTCTTCAGGTCGGTCACCGAGCGAGTGGAGTGCGGAAGGTCGCCCACATGGTGCAGGCTGAACCCGAGGTGCCCCGCGATATCCGCAATGACGTGATGCGACAGCGGGCCGCTCGTGTGCCCCACGGAGGCGAGGACTTTCTGCGCCTCCGCCTCGTACTCCGGGAAGTAGTTGTTCCGCTCGCGCATCATGGCGCGCAGCTCCCCGTTCGCGCGGCGGGCCTCTTCCGGCGTCGCGACCTGCTCGTTGAGCCGGCGTTCCAGCTCGTGCTGCAGCCCCACCATGGACTCCAGCACGTCCATCGGAAGCCGCGAGCTGATGCGGATCTTGGGCAGGTTCAGGGACTCGTAGATGGGGCTGCGCTGGTAGCGTTCCAGCTCGATCTCCAGTGCGGCGCGGCGGTTGGGCGGCTCCGCGCCGAGCAGCTCGTCGATGCTCACGCCGAGGGCCGCCGCGAGCTGCTGGAGCAGGCCGAGTTTCGGCTCGCGTTTGCCGTTCTCGATCAGGCTCAGCTGGCTGGGAGCGGTTCCCACCGTGGCGCTGAGGTCATCGAGCGTCAGCCCGGCGGCCTTGCGGAGGTGGCGGACGCGGCGGCCCATGCTGATCACATCCACTTCGGGCACTGCGGTCGAGGGCGACGAGACGGGGCGGTTCCAGCTGGCGGGATGCATTTCTTGAGAATACGCGAAGAAGTGCATTTCTTTCCAGAGTTTTGGTCTAGAAAGCCCCTTGAAAGTACAGAAAAGTAGATCTTACGGAAAGATTCAGCATCCGGATCAGCCGCTTGAACTGCGAGGAAGCAGCCAAACCGGCCCCGGACCCCACCAAGGAGACAACGATGACTGCAGCATTTGAGCCCACCCAGCAGACGCCCGAACAGCAGGCCGCCGCCCTGGAGCTCGAGTGGGCCGCCAACCCGCGCTGGGAAGGTGTCACTCGGGACTACAAGGCTTCCGACGTCGTCCGCCTCCGCGGCCGCGTCTCCGAAGAGCACACCCTGGCCCGCCGCGGCTCCGAGAAGCTGTGGAAGCAGCTCACCGAGGAACACAGCACCGGCAAGTACACCAACGCCCTCGGCGCCCTGACCGGCAACCAGGCCGTGCAGCAGGTCAAGGCCGGCCTCCGCGCCATCTACCTCTCCGGCTGGCAGGTCGCCGCGGACGCCAACAACTCCGGCCACACCTACCCGGACCAGTCCCTGTACCCGGCCAACTCGGTTCCCACCGTGGTCCGCCGCATCAACAACGCCCTGCTCCGCGCGGACCAGATCGAGTTCTCCGAGGGCGTCCAGACGGTCGAGGACTGGATGGTCCCGATCGTCGCCGACGCCGAGGCCGGCTTCGGCGGCCCGCTCAACGCCTACGAGCTGATGAAGTCCATGATCCAGGCCGGCGCCTCGGGCGTGCACTGGGAAGACCAGCTCGCCTCGGAGAAGAAGTGCGGCCACCTCGGCGGCAAGGTCCTGATCCCCAGCCAGCAGCACGTCCGCACCTTGAACGCCGCCCGCCTGGCAGCCGACGTCGCCGGCACCCCGTCTGTGATCATCGCCCGCACCGACGCTGAGGCAGCCACCCTGATCACCTCCGACGTCGACGAGCGGGACCAGGAATTCATCACCGGCGAGCGCACTGCGGAGGGCTTCTACAAGGTCCGCAACGGGATCGAACCCTGCATCGCCCGCGCCAAGGCCTACGCCCCCTACTCCGACCTCATCTGGATGGAGACGGGCACCCCGGACCTGGAACTGGCCCGCAAGTTCGCCGAATCCGTCAAGGCCGACTTCCCGGACCAGATGCTGTCCTACAACTGCTCCCCGTCGTTTAACTGGAAGAAGCACCTCGACGACGCCACCATCGCCAAGTTCCAGCGCGAACTCGGCGCCATGGGCTTCACCTTCCAGTTCATCACCCTGGCCGGCTTCCACGCCCTGAACTACTCGATGTTTGACCTCGCCCACGGTTACGCCCGTGAAGGCATGAGCGCCTACGTCGAGCTGCAGGAGAAGGAATTCGCCTCCGAATCCCGCGGCTACACCGCGACAAAGCACCAGCGCGAAGTCGGCACCGGCTACTTCGACGACATCGCCACTGCGCTCAACCCGAACGCATCCACCCTCGCATTGGTCGGATCGACCGAAGAGGGCCAGTTCCACTAATCCCCAGCCGCCCCCTCCGCTCGCAAGCTCGCGAGGGAACCCGGCGGCCGTGGCCCCCCACCTTTCCCGCCCGTTGCTCTATCACTTTTGGTCCTCATTGACCGCCTTTAGGGACCAAAAGTGATAGGGCAACGGCGGACTTTCAAGGAGCAACTCCCATGAACAGCTTCACTGACAACTTCACCATCAACGGGATCACGCTGACTGCCCAGCCGATTTGCCGGCAGGGCGAGGTCCTTACTCCGGACGCGCTGGCGTTCGTTGCCAAGCTGCACAAGGCGACGGCGGGACGGCGGCTGGAGCTGCTACAGGCACGCCGTGACCGCCGCCAGCAGATCGGCAAAGGCCAGGACCCGCGGTTCCTGCGGGAGACCGAGTCTGTCCGCAACGATCCGAACTGGCGCGTCGCTCCTCCGGCTCCGGGCCTGACGGACCGCCGCGTCGAGATCACCGGCCCGGTGGACAAGAAGATGACTATCAACGCGCTGAACTCCGGCGCCAAGGTGTGGCTCGCGGACATGGAGGACTCCTCCACGCCGTCGTGGCGCAACGTCATCCAGGGCCAGCTCAACCTCACGGACGCGCTGGAGCGCCGAATCGACTTCACGTCGCCCGAGGGCAAGGAGTACAAGCTCCGTGACGCCGACGAGCTGCCCACGATCGTGGTCCGGCCCCGCGGCTGGCACCTGCCGGAAAAGCACATGCTCATTGACGGCACCCCGATTGCCGGCGGAATCGTCGACTTCGGCCTGTACTTCTTCCACAACGCCCGCCGCCTGATCGCCCAGGGCAAAGGTCCGTACTTCTACCTGCCGAAAATCGAGAACCACCTCGAAGCCCGGCTGTGGAACGACATCTTCGTCCTCGCCCAGGACCTGCTGGGCATCCCGCAGGGCACTATCCGCGCCACCGTGCTGATCGAAACCATCACGGCCGCGTTCGAGATGGAGGAGATCCTCTACGAACTGCGCGACCACGCCGCGGGCCTGAACGCCGGCCGCTGGGACTACATCTTCTCCCTGATCAAGAACTTCCGCACCCGCGGCCCGCGCTTTGTCCTGCCGGACCGCAGCCAGGTGACCATGACCCAGCCGTTCATGCGCGCCTACACCGAGCAGCTCGTCCGGGCCTGCCACAAGCGCGGCGCCATGGCCATTGGCGGCATGGCCGCGGCCGTCCCCAACCGCAAGGATGCGGACGCCAACGCGATCGCCATCGAGAAGGTCCGTGCTGACAAGACCCGTGAGGCCGGCGACGGCTTCGACGGCTCCTGGGTGGCACACCCCGACCTGGTTCCGGTCTGCCGTGAAGTGTTCGACGGCGTCCTCGCCGACCGCCCGAACCAGCTGGACCGCCTCCGCGAGGACGTCACCCCGGACGACCGCGCACTGCTCGATATCGCCTCCACCACGGGCACCATCACCGAGCAGGGCATCCGGAACAACATCGAGGTTGGCATCCGCTACATCGAGTCCTGGCTCCGCGGCAACGGCGCCGTCGCCATCCACAATTTGATGGAGGACGCCGCCACCGCGGAGATCTCCCGCTCGCAGCTGTGGCAGTGGATCTTCTCCCGCGCCATCACGGACCACGGCGACGTCATCACCCGCGAATGGGTCGAGGACATGCTGGACGAGGAGTTCGCCAGGCTGGAGCGTTTCGAGGGCGACCGCTTCGCAGATGCGAGGGACATCTTCGAGGAAGTCACGCTCACCCCGTCGTTCCCCGCCTTCCTCACGCTTCCCGCCTACGACCGGTTCCTGCATGAAGCCCGCGACGGCGCAGAAGTCCCCAGCGAGGACCCGGCGCTCGTCCCCGCCTAACGGCAGGGCGGCACAGATTTCCGTTTGCTGGGCTGCCATGCCCTTCGCAACAGGCACCCCGAGATCCGGGGCGGCGGCCCAGCGACGGAAGACCCCCAGTCCCGACAACGACGTCGAGGTGACAGTTAAGGCCCATGTTCCCCGTGAACATGGGCCTTAACTCTGACCTCGGCGGCCCGTGGGCCTGGCCGCGACCTGCCGGTGAAGTGGTCCTTCTTGGTGGCAATACCTGCCACTTTGCGCGGACTACTTGACTTCCCTGTGATTACTGTCGCGCTAAGGTGCCCACGGTTACGATGTGACAACGTGAATGCACCAGCCAGCTCGTCAGGCTCTCGGCACCTCAACGGAGGCAAGCAATGGAATTCAGGTCCGGCCCACTGGCGAAAAGACGAGTTCGAGCCTGCACCCCGCCCGGAGCAAGAGGCGACCATGCTGTTGCGTGATCTGGGCACAGGTTTGCTGCGACGCTGGTACTTTGTCGTCGTCGGTGTCTTGCTGACAGCCTGTGCGGCGCTGCTGTTGTCCTCTGTTGTACCGCCAACTTACAAAGGCACCGCGCGAGTCGTGCTGCTGCCACCGGCGTCCCTGGTCACCCCGGGAGGAAATCCATACCTGTTCTTGGGCGGTCTGGATCAAGCACTCAGCGTGCTCAGCGTGAGGCTAGGCTCAGGTTCCGTTCAGGAAGAGATCGTGAAAGGTCACGCCGGAACTGGCTACGTTGCCGAGAAGGACCTGGCGTCCTCCGGGCCAATCATGCTCATCACATCGGAAAGCGAGAGCCCGGAAAGCAGCCTTCAGATGCTCGACGACGTGCTGAAAGTAGTACCGCAGAACCTTGTCATCATGCAGGACCAATTGAATGTTCCAGCCTCATCCCGCATCACCGCAATGACGATTGTCCGGGAGAACGAGGCCCTCATTGACCGGAAGAGCCAGCTCCGGGCCGTGTTGGCCGCCGTAGCAGTCGGTGGTTGCATCACCGTTTTGGTGACCGGGCTGCTCGACCGCCTCATCACTTCCCGGAAAGGGACCAAGCGGAGGCGACGCCAGCACACCGGCGTGCAAGATCAGCCCCTTGAGGACACTCCCCCGACGGCGGAACAGGACGGGAGCTCCCGGTCCGGGTTCCGAATCGGGCGGCCAGTACTGGCCGGGCATAGGGCATCCGAAGGTCCGCCCCCACTCCCGCAGGTTGAAAAGAAAGAAGAATTCCCGACCATGGCATCGAACAAATAGACGTGGCTGCCATGGCCACGCCAACGCGGGGGCGTCATGAGTTGGTCGTAGCCAAATTCCGGAACCGCAACGGCCCGGATGCGGTCAGCGTCATCACATGGTTTGCCATCTTGCTGTTCGTGGTTCCCACCGACCGGGGAATCCAAGCGCTTGGGAGTGCGGGTTCGCCGGCATTTCTCCTGGCAATTGTGGCCCTATTATGGTGGGCCTGGCACCGTATCCAGCGGCCCACCCTGGCCGGGCCACAAAGCATTCAGTGGGTTCGCTCCGCGGCCTTCATTTTCGTCGGCGCGTGCGTGGCAAGTTACTCGAAATCTGCCCTGGTGGCCTTGCCGTCGTCGGAGATCAGCATCGCTGACATGGGACTCATCAAGGTCGGAGCTCTGGTTGGCATCTTGCTCATCGCACATGACGGGATCACGCGCGAGGACCGCTTCATGGTCCTCGTGAGAAGACTCACCCTGTTCGCCGGCCTCTACGCCGGGTTAGGCCTTGCACAGTTCTTTACTGGCTTGAACTTTGTGGACACGTGGCAGATTCCCGGCCTGTCGGCGACCGGGAACGGCGGAATTGGAGACAGAGGCGGGTTCGTGCGAGCGGCTGCGACAGCCACCCACCCCTTGGAATACGCTGTCGTGCTGTCGATGATGCTGCCGTTTTGCCTGACCGCCGCCATCTATGATCGAACCCAGTCTGCCATCCTGCGCTGGTTTCCGGTCGCCGCAATATCCCTCTCCGCGGTGTTGTCGGTCAGCAGGTCAGCTTTCATTTCCCTGGCCGCCGTTCTTTTGATCCTGATTCCGTCGTGGACGCCTGCAGTACGGCGGGCTGCCGGCTTCGTGATAGCAGTGGGTGCCGTCGCAGTGTATGTGGCCGTACCCGGGATGGCCGGCACTGTTGTCGGAATGTTCTCTTCCAGTGACTCGAGCGTCGCCTCCCGTACCGACAGCTATGACGACGCAATATCCTTCCTGCTGGTCAGTCCTTGGTTCGGGCGTGGGTTCGGGACGTTCCTGCCCACCTATCGGATCCTGGACAATCAGTATTTGGCGAGCAGCATTGAAATCGGACTCGTCGGCCTCGTCAGTTTGTTGGCCATCATCGTGTCAGCCGTGACTGTGGCCGTTTCGGCCCGTCGTCATGGCAAAGGACAGCCGATGCATGCCATGGGACTGACCCTGGTCGCCTCAATGGTGGCGGGTAGCTTGAGTTTCGCCTTCTTCGACGCATTCAGCTTTCCGCAGGCTTGCGGCACGCTCTTCCTGGTCGCCGGCATGTGCGGGGCCCACGCAAATATCCGGCGAAATGCTGCCGCGGCGACGGACGGGCAACCATGAGACTTCGCGATCATCTTCGACACCGTGTGGCCCGTGGCCGAACGAAGATTATGCGGCGTTGGTACTTGGCCTTGGGCATGGCACTGCTTATGTTGCCGGTATTGGTCGCTGCCCACGAGGGAACGGGCGTCTACTACTCCAAGACGGATGTGCGCTTTCTGCCGCCATTGCCAATTCAAGGCAACGTTTTTCAGGCGGATCCACTCCAAGTTGTCCCCTTTGCGTCGATCGTGCTCCATCAATTCAATGCACATGACCGTGACGAAACTCCGCGGAGCGCTTCGGCCCCGCTCCACGGTTCGGGCGTCCGTAAGGGCCACCTCGTGTACCTGCCCAATTCTGGAAGTCAGTGGCAGGTGAGCTACAGCCGCGCTGCGATAACTGTCGAGGTTGTCGGCGAGTCCGCCGAGGACGTGGCCGCTGAGCGCGACCGGATCGTGGATCGAATTTCGGCGCTTGCTGAGGCGACGCAGCAGGAACGCGGCATCGGTCCGCCGCTCCGGATAACCACAGAGCTGGACCAAACCACCGCATTGGTCACGTATGTCGGGGTACGGAACGGTAGAGCCGAAATGGCGCTCATTTTTCTAACAGTCGGCTTGGTCGTGGGAATACCTCTCGCGGCGGACCCGATCATCGTCCGCCTGCAAAAAGTGGCTCGCTCGCGGACCAAGACCGCCGGCGCTCACCGTGTGATGGCGCCCCAGTGACGTAGCTCAGTGCACCTTGGGGACGTGCCGGAGCGACAGTCCGGTGCCGAGGATGAACAGCGCCACCGAGCAAAGCACCATCAGCAGCGGGCCGGTCCAGGATCCGGTGACGCCGTTCGCATAGCCCAGCAGGGTCGGGGCCAGGGCGCCGAAGGAGTAGCCCACACCCTGCACCACGGCTGACATCCGTCCGGCCGAGGCCTGGTCCCGGGCCAGCCGGATGATGGCAATGAAGATCAGCGTGATGCCGCCGCCCTGGGCGATCCCGCCGAACGAGGACCACAGCCACCACAGCTCCGGCGCCAGCAGCAGGCCCAGCGGAACGGTCACCCAGAACAGCCCGAGGGTGAGTCCGACCGCCGTCGTACTGGCGAAGCGGGCCGCGAGCGGAACGCCCAGCCCGCCCACGATGGCAAGAATCTGGAACAGCGAGGATCCGGCTCCGGCGCCCGCGGCCGTCATGCCCAGTTCGTCGGCGAGGATGCTGGGCAGCCACGCGGTCACCCCGTAGTAGGAGAACGCCTGCCCTGCGAAGCCCACGGTCAGTCCGACCGTGATCCAGCGCGACGCCGGCTTGGCCCCGGCGCGCGGCGGACCCGGGCCGGGAACCGGTTCGGGTCGGAACGCCCGGCCACCGACGGCGAGCACCCACGCAGCCAGCGCCGCAATGGCGAAGAGGCCGCAGGCAGCAAGGGCCAGCCTCCAGCCGAACAGCTCTGCCAGCGGAGCCATCACCATGGCCGTGATGAACGAGCCGATGTTCAGGGCGGCGGTGTAAATGCCCATCGCGGTGCCCTGCCGGGCCGGGGCGAAGTCCCTCCGGATGATGAGCGGAACGGCAATATTGCCGATCGTGATGGCGACGCCGAGAATCACCGTACCCAGCATCACGACGGCGCTGTCACCCGCCGAACGCACAATCACGCCGAGCAGCACACCCAGGAGCGTGAGGGTGATGGCGACTTCCGCGCCGAGTTTACGGCCGGTCAGGGAGGCCAGCGGCGAGGCCAGGGCGAAGCACAGCACCGGGATGCCGGTCAGGAAGCCAAGTTCCACCGGGGAGAGGCCCAGCTCCTGCTGCATCAGTCCGACCACCGGGGCCACGGCCACGAACGGTCCGCGCATGTTCAGTGCAATGAGCCCGATGGCGGCCAGCAGGATCCAGCTGCGCGGCACCTTCGCCAGGACGCCGGCGCTCATGGGTGCCGCGGCTCGGCCGAGAGGCAGAAATATGATTTCATCAGTCCCATTGCTATCACGTGCCCGCGCCGGACCGGCCGATTGTGACTCCCCCGGGGTCCGCGACGGCGTCAGCCCGCGGACTGAAGGGTCGCCTCGATCACAGCGGGCGAAAGCACAAACTGCGTGACCATCTGGCTGGCGCCCAGGATGGCGGCCTGGTCCCCCGCCATGGAAAGACCAATCCGCAGGTGGGTGGTCGCAAGGGGCAGCGACCGCCGGTAGACCACTTCACGGACGCCCGCCATGAGGTGTTCACCGGCCTGACCCAGGCTTCCGCCGATCACAATGACGGACGGATTGAGCAGGTTCACCACGGTGGCCAGCACGTCACCCAGGTCCCGCCCGGCCTGGCGCAGGGCCTGGATGGCCTGCAGGTTCCCCTCGGCCACGAGCCGCAGCACGTCGCCGCCGTCGTCCGCAGTCACTCCTTGGAGCGTCAGGGACTGCGCGACGGCGGGGCCGGAGGCGAGCGCCTCAAGGCAGCCGTAGTTGCCGCAGCGGCAGAGCACATTGTCGCCGCGGGGCACCCGGACGTGGCCGAGGTCCCCCGCCGTGCCGTCGGCGCCGCGCTGGAGCTGGCCGCTGCTGATGATGCCGGCGCCGATTCCGGTGGCGACCTTGATAAACAGGAAGTTGCCGTCTTCCGGCCAGTAGGAGGCCTGCTCGCCGAGGGCCATGATGTTGACGTCGTTGTCCACCAGCACGGGGACCGGCAGCGAGCGCTGGACGTGCCGGACGACGTCGAACCCGTCCCAGCCGGGCATGATCGGCGGCTTCACCGGCATCCCGGTGGCGTGCTCCACGGGGCCGGGCAGGCCGATGCCGATGCCGGCGAGGTCCTCCGTGCCGCGGCCCGCCCGTCGGAGCAACTTGGTCCCTTCCGACACCACCCGGTCCAGCACGGCATCCGGGCCGTCGGCTACGTCCTGGCTCAGCCGGCGCTCCGCCAGCACAGTCCCGTTCAGGTCCGTGACGGCAATGTTCACGTGGGTGGCGCCGACGTCGACCGCCAGCACCACGCGGGCGGCGGGGTTGAAGGCAAAGCGCGACGGCGGCCGGCCGCCGCTGGAACTGGCCTCGCCTGCCGGCCCTACGAGTCCGGACTGCATCAGTGCGTCAATGCGGGACGCGACTGTGGAACGCGCCAGGCCGGTGGTCAGGGCCAGTTCGGCGCGGGTGCGGGCCTTGCCATCGCGCAGCAGTTGGAACAGGTCCCCAGCACGGGACATGCTGCCCGCTGCCTCGGGGGCGGCGGCGTCGGTGCCGGTAGGCGAAGTCATGAGTCAGTGATAGCACGGGCACTTCTGCGTGTCACGTTATAGAAATCCGGAACCTAGTTTCCAACTTTTGCTTGACGATCGACAAAAGTAGTCCTAGCTTGGGTGTGAGGCAGCTCATACCCCAACGACGAGGAGAGACAGTGTCATTCCCGATCCCGCTCTACGCGGTCGACGTCGAAAGATCCGCTCCCGCATCCGCAGCCCTCCCGGAGGACTGGGATCCCATGGCGTCCACCCTTTAGGGCCGGCTATGCCTCCCGAGGAATCCATGCGCCTCCAGGAATCCACGCCCGGCCGGCACCCGCTCGGCGTAGCCATGATCGGGTACGCATTCATGGGTAAGGCCCACTCGAACGCGTGGCGCAACGTGGCCAGCTTCTTCCACGTCCCTGCCTTCGAGCAGCGGGTCCTCGTCGGGCGGGATCCGGAAGGAGTAGCCGAGGCCGCGCAGCGGTACGGCTGGGCGGAATCCGCCACGGATTGGCGGGCGGTCGTCGCCCGCGACGACATCCACGTGGTGGATATCTGCGCCCCTGGCTTTCTGCACGCGGAGATCGCCCTCGCGGCCCTCGCCGCAGGCAAGCACGTCCTCGTGGAAAAGCCGCTGGCGAACACGCTGGCCGAGGCCGAAGCCATGGCGGCCGCTGCCCTGGAAGCGCAGTCCCGCGGAGTCCAGTCAATGGTCGGCTTCAACTACCGCCGGGTTCCCGCCCTTGCCCTCGCCCGCGAGCTGATCAGCGAGGGCCGGCTGGGGGCGGTCCGACAAGTCCGGGCGGCTTATCTGCAGGACTGGCTGGTAGACCCGGAAACGCCCATGACGTGGCGGCTGCAGAAGGACACCGCGGGTTCCGGCGCGCTGGGCGACATCGCCTCACACGCCATCGACCAGGTGCTGTTCCTGCTCGCGGACCAGGTGACCGGCGTTTCAGGCCGGCTGCAGACCTTCACCTTGCACCGGCCTGGCGCCCGCGGGCCGGAGGAAGTGACGGTCGACGACGCCGCGTGGGCGACGCTGACCCTTGCCTCCGGCGCTGTCGCCTCGATTGAAGTCTCACGCGTGGCCATCGGAAAGAAGAACTCCCTCAAACTCGAAGTCTATGGCGACAAAGGCTCCCTCCTGTTCGACCTCGAGAACCTGAACGAACTCCACTTCCTGGACGCCACTGACCCTGCCCGCGAGCAAGGCTTCCGGCGCATCCTGGTCAGCGAACCCGAGCATCCGTACCTGCCCGCGTGGTGGCCGCAGGGCCACATCATCGGCTGGGAACACACCTTCACACACGAAATCCGCGACTTCCTGGTGGCGATTGACTCCGGAGCAGTGCCCTCACCGTCGTTCCAGGACGGACTGGCAGTCCAGCGCATCCTGGCCGCGGTCGAGGAAAGTGCCGGGGCCGGGAGCTCCACGGTTCAGTTCGCTGACTCCGGGGCAATTGCCGTCCCCGTCCCCAGCAAAGGAGCCTGACATGGCCCGCCCGTACACACTCTTCACCGGCCAGTGGGCCGACCTGCCGTTCGAGGAAGTCGCACGGCTGGCCTCCGGCTGGGGCTATGACGGCCTGGAGATCGCCGTCGCCGGCGACCACCTTGACGCTTGGCGCTGGGACGAGCCGGGCTACGTCAAGGCCAAACTCGCCGTCCTGGAAAAGTACAACCTCAAAGTCTGGGCCATTTCCAACCACCTCAAGGGCCAGGCCGTTTGCGACGACCCCATCGACTTCCGCCACCAGGCAATCGTCGGCCCCAGGGTCTGGGGCGACGGCGACCCCGAAGGCGTCAGACAGCGCGCCGCGGAGGAAATGCAGCACACCGCCCGGCTCGCCAGGGCCCTGGGCGTGGATACCGTCGTCGGGTTCACCGGTTCGTCCATCTGGCAGTACGTCGCGATGTTCCCGCCCGTCCCTGCGTCTGTGATCGACGCGGGCTACCAGGACTTCGCGGACCGCTGGAACCCCATCCTTGACGTCTTCGACGAGTGTGGCGTCCGTTTCGCCCACGAAGTCCACCCCTCCGAGATCGCCTACGACTACTGGACCACCGTGCGCACCTTTGAAGCGATCGGCCACCGCGAAGCCTTCGGGCTTAACTGGGACCCGTCCCATTTCATGTGGCAGGGCATCGACCCGGTGTCCTTCATCTGGGACTTCAAGGACCGGATCTACCACGTGGACTGCAAGGACACGAAGTTGCGGCCCACCGGCCGGAACACCGTTCTGGGCTCCCACTTGCCCTGGGGCGACCCGCGCCGCGGCTGGGACTTCGTCTCCGCCGGCCGCGGCGACGTGCCCTGGGAATCGTCCTTCCGCGCCCTGACCGCGATCGGCTACGACGGCCCCATCTCCGTCGAGTGGGAGGACGCCGGCATGGACCGCCTCCACGGGGCTCCAGAAGCCCTGGCCGCCCTCAAAAGATTCGACTTTCCGGCGTCGAGCAGCTCCTTCGACGCTGCGTTCAGCACCGCGGACCCGGCCGAACGGCCGCAATAGGGGGCGCTCACGTATCACTGAACGGAGCACAATCAGCCCTTGTCACAGTTAGCCCGGAGGACGCATCGATGGAGAACCACAACTCCCCTGCACCACCGCCGATCCTGGAGGTCCGTGGACTGACCAAGAGTTTTTTCGGCATTCCCGTGCTGGAAGACGCCCATCTCAGTCTTTACCGTGGCCAGGTGCACGGCCTCATGGGGGAAAACGGGGCCGGGAAGTCCACGCTGATGAAAGTTCTGGCCGGCGTGTACCAGCCCGACGCCGGAACCGTTCTCCTGGAGGGCCAGGAAGTCAGCTTCAGCCACCCCACCAAAGCCCACGAAGCCGGACTGTCGTCGGTGTTCCAGGAATTCAACCTCCTGCCTGACCGGACAGTGGCCGAGAATATCTACCTCGGCCGGGAGCCGCGCAGGGGACTGCTGGTAAACAAGGCCCTGATGAATTCGAAAACGGCGGAGCTCCTGGAGTCCTTGGGCATCACCGAGATCCGGCCCACCACGCAAGTCAGGAGCCTGACTGTGGCCGAGCAGCAGGTTGTGGAGATCGCGAAAGCGGTCAGCTATGACGCCCGGATCATCTCCATGGATGAGCCCACAGCCGCCCTGGCCGGCGCCGAGGTTGAACTTCTCTACGGAATCGTGGCTCGTCTGCGTGAACGTGGAACGGCCATCCTCTACGTCTCCCACCGCCTTAGGGAAGTGTTCGACCTCTGCGACGTCATCACCGTCCTGAAGGACGGCAAGGTGGTGAGCACCCAGCCCGCGGCCGAACTGGACGACGCCCGGCTGGTCCGGTTGATGGTGGGCCGGCCAATCTCGGCCTTCTTCCCGGACAAGCTGCCTCGGGAGCAAGTCGAAGCCGACGGTGTCGCGGAGGAGGAGCCGATCCTCGAGTTGGAGGGCGTTGGCAACGGCCAGCTGGACGGGATAAACCTCAGCATCCGGCCCGGCGAAATTGTCGGTCTGGCCGGGCTCCAAGGGTCCGGCCGTACGGAATTGCTTCACGGCATCTTTGGCGCAGCACCCTTCACGCGGGGAACGATGAAATTGGCGGGCCGGGACGTGCTGCCCAAGTCGCCGCGCCAAGGCGTGCGGGCACGGATGGCCCTGATCACCGAGGACCGCAAGGCTGAGGGCCTGAGCCTGAACCAGTCCATCCTGGACAACGCCCTCAGCGTGATCCGGTCCGTATTTCCGCGCCGCACCGGGTCCGTCAGGACGGAAATCCCAGGCGTGTTTTCCTCCCTCGAGGTGATCGCCCGTGACCTCGACCAGGAGGTGCAGTACCTGTCGGGCGGCAACCAGCAAAAAGTGGTCCTCGCCAAGTGGCTGGCGATCCGGCCCCGGCTCGTCCTGCTGGATGAACCCACCCGCGGCATCGACGTCGGGGCGAAAGTTGCCGTGTACCGGCTGATGCGGCAGCTGGCGGCGGAGGGGAAGGCCATCCTGATGGTGTCCAGCGAGCTCCCGGAAGTCATCGGCATGTCTGACCGGATTCTTGTCATGCGCGATGGCCGGCTGGCCGGTGAACTTCCCGCCGGAACGTCAGAAGAAGCCATCCTGCAGATGGGAACCGGCGCCAGGACAGCACCCGAAGGAGAGGCATGACACAGCGAGTGGGATTCTTCCAGAAACTGTCCTCCACCCAGATCGTGTACGTCGTTGCGCTGGTGACCCTCATCCTGGGCGCAGTGCTGGTGAACTCCGTCGGCCGGAGTTTTTTCAGCGCAGGAAATATCTCCAGCATCCTGACCGGAACCAGCGTCCTGGGCTTCATCGCGATCGGTCAGACGTTGGTCATCCTGGCCGGCAGCCTGGATCTGTCGGTTCCCTATGTCACCAGCCTGGCCAGCCTTATCGCCGCCGGGATGATGGCCAACAACCCCAACAACGTCCTGTCCGCAGTCCTGCTGACGCTGGGGGCGGCAGCCGTCATTGGCCTGGCGAACGGACTGATCGTCGCCCGCCTCCACGTGCACGGGTTTATCGCCACGCTCGGTGTGGGCCTGATAATCAGCGGCTTCCTCGCCACCAACTTCAAGGGCAGCTTTGGCCAGACACCGCTGGCATTCCGCTTAGTGGGGGCCACCGGGCTCGGCCCGGTTCCGATCTCGACGATCATCATGCTGGCCTGCGCGGGACTGGCCGGGCTGCTCCTGCACCGCACACGCGTCGGGCACCATCTGTACGCTGTCGGCGGCGACATCGCCGTGGCTCGTACATCGGGAATCCGCGTTGATGTGCCGGTCATTACTGCGCACGTCATCTGCTCGGTGCTGGCAGCCATGGCAGGGCTGCTGCTTGCCAGCAGGCTTGGCGTGGGCAGCCCCACTGTGGGTTCGCAGGGCGGCTACGATCTGCTCTCCATCGCCGCAGTCGTGCTCGGCGGCACGCTGCTCTCCGGTGGCAAAGGGACCATCGCCGGCACCCTCGGGGGCGTCCTGATCTTTGCCATGCTGGACAACATCATGTCCGTCATGCAGGTCAACCCGTTCCTGAAGGACGTGGTCAGGGGCGTCGTCATCGTCGCGGCCGTCGCCGTCTATGCCGGGCGCCGGATCGTGAGCAGACCGGAACGATTCGCCTCGAAAGGTCCCGCGGAAACGCCCGCTGCCCAGCCTGTGTCCGTGGAGGGGCCATGAGTACGGCACTGAACTCCGAGCGTGGCGCTGTTCTCAAGCAGAACCGTGCGAGCCGTTCCGAGCGGCTCCTGCGCGCCGTGCGCACACCGGGCGGCGCCGTCTTCGTCCTGCTGATCGGCCTCCTTGCGGCCATCATTGTGCTCAATCCGTCTTTCGGCGAGCCGAGCTCCTTCATCCGGTTCGTCGGCAGGACTGCCCCCATTGCCATCGCCGCCATCGGCCAGTACTTCGTCATTGTCGGCGGGGAATTCGACCTGTCGATGGGCTCGGTCGTGACCATGCAGGTCATCGTTGCCGGCAACCTGATCGGGCAGGACGATTCCAAGGTGATCCCCGTGCTGGTCCTGATGATTGTGCTGGGCGCCTTCATCGGGCTGGTCAACGGACTCATCACCACTTTGCTGCAAGTCCCGAGTTTCATAGTCACGCTCGGGATGATGCTGGCGTTGCTTGGGCTGGTCCTCTATTGGACCGGCGGAGCGGCCCAGGGCAACCCTGCGGCCAGCTTCCGGCAGATCGGGCGCGGCGGTATCCAGGGCGTACCGGTCCTGGACATCATTCCCTACCCGGTCATTATCCTCACAGCCGTGGCCGTGGCGGCGTCCGTCCTGATGCGGCGCCCGTTCGGCCGCATGTTGATCGCGGTGGGCGACAATTCTGTTGCGGCCGCGCTGGCCGGCTCAAGCGTGTGGTGGGTGCGGACGCGGGCCTTCATCATGTCGTCGCTGTCGGCAACCGTGGCCGGAATCCTGCTCGTGGGTTACGCGGGCGTCCACCCGTCGGTGGGGCGCGGCTACGAGTTCACGGCCATCACCGCCGTCGTTCTTGGGGGCGTCGTGCTGGGCGGCGGGCGGGGCTGGGTCCTGTCCGCTGCGGCCGGGGCGTTCGCCCTCGAGTCGCTATTCACCCTCCTGAACTTCATGGGGGTCCAGGCGACCTGGCGAGACACGGTCCAAGGAATCATCATCATCATCGCAGTGGCCGCAGCATCCAGATCATGGCAGCGCAAGCGCAAGGGGGCCAGTTCCGCTGCCCATGACGAACAGCACCAATTGGCCGCAGCACCCACGCCCGACGAGGGCACCGAACAAGGAGGAGAAAGAGTCTGATGCGCAATAACTCTGTCCGCGTGATCGCCCTTGCCGCAGCATTGCCGCTGGCTGCCCTGACCGCGTGTACCACCACCGACCCGTCCGTCACCCAAACGACGGGGGCCGGCACCGGCTCTCCGGCAGCCAGTAGTCCGGCGAGTAAAGATTGGTTTGACCAGACGCTCTACGACACCCAGAACCAGCAGCGCTCCGCGACCTTTGAAGGGGACCCGGAGCAGCCTTACCTGCAGTACATCGCAGGCGCGATGACGGACACGTCCAAGTTCGCCGCACAGGGAGCCCAGAAGGTGTGCTTTGCGAACGCCTCCATCTCCAACCCCTGGCGGCAAACCGGCTGGATCACCATGAATCAGCAACTCAAGGAACTCCAGGCCTCGGGCGTCATTTCCGAAATGGAAACCCGTGACGCCAAGGACAATGACAACACCCAGATCGCAGACATCGACTACTTCATCGCCGAAGGCAAATGCGGTGCGTTCGTCATTTCTCCCAACTCCACGGCGGCCCTCACCCAAGCCGTCGAACGTGCCTGCCAGACAGGGAAACCCGTGGTGGTGTTTGACCGGGGCGTGGAGACCAAATGCGCCACCACGTTCATCCACCCGATCGGCGGCTTCGCGTGGGGCATCGACACCGCCACTTTTCTCAGCGAGAAGCTGAAATCGGGCGACAAGGTGGTGGCCTTGCGTATCCTCCCGGGCGTGGACGTGCTAGAGCACCGCTGGGCGGCGGCCAAGAAGATCTTCGAGGAAAAGGGAATTCAGGCCAAGGACTATTTCACCGGCGCGGATCCCACGGAGATCAAAAAGATCATCTCCGACGAACTGGCCACGGGTGACGTCAAGGGTGTCTGGATGGACGCCGGCGACGGTGCAGTGTCTGCCCTCGAGGCATTCGAGGACGCCGGCAAGGCCCTGCCTGTGATGACCGGCGAGGACGAGATGAGCTTCCTGACCAAGTGGAAGCAGACCGGGATCACCGCCATGGCCCCGGTCTATTCCAACTTCCAGTGGCGGACCCCGCTGCTGGCCCTGGAAAAGATCTTCAAGGGCGAGCAGGTTCCGACCGAATGGGTCCTCCCGCAGAAGCCCATCCTGGTAGACGAACTGGACGACTGGCTGCAGCGCAACGAGGGCATGCCAAGCGGGCACTACGCCAAGTTCGGCGGCGAGGACCTGGACGGCTACCCCGAGGTCTGGCAACAGCGGCAGATGCCCTGACCGGGACTGGCGGTCCCGCGGGGTTTCCGCGGGACCGCCACAGCCTGGGATCGGCAGCAGGACAAGTAGATGGGAGAAGGCAATTTTGGCACGTCTGGCCGGAATCAGCACGTGGGTCTGGGAATCCCCCTTGACCGACGCCAACCTCCCCGGGCTGCTGGCGAAAATCGCGGGCCTGGGTTTTGACGCCGTCGAACTTCCGCTGGAAAACGCGGGCGACTTCTCTTCCGGCACCGTGCTCAAATCCCTTGCGGGTACCGGCCTGAAACCTTTTGTAGTGGGAGCCATGGCGCCGGGGCGGGACCTGGTGGCCGCGGATCAAGCCTCCGTGGAAAAGACCCAGGCCTACCTGGGCGACTGCATCACGATGGCCAGCAGCATCGGTTCCCCGACGGTGTGCGGACCCTTCTACGCCCAAACCGGCAGGGTCTGGCGGATGTCGCGGGACCAGCGGCGGGACGCCTACGCCGAGCTGCGCCGAAACCTCCAGCCGGTCGCGGCCCGCGCCCAGGACTCGGGGGTGGTGCTGGGCATCGAACCCCTGAACAGGTACGAAACGTCGCTGATCAACACAGTGGAGCAGGCGCTTGAGGCGCTGGAGCCCCTGCTCGGGAACGGCGTCGGCCTCGCGCTGGACACCTACCACCTTCACATCGAGGAGCGCTCGGTGGCTGCGGCCGTCCGGGCCGCCGGGGAACATCTGGTGCACGTGCAGGTCTGCGGAAACGACCGCGGCGCCCCCGGCGGGGACCAGACGGATTGGGAAGGCTTCCTGCAGGTCCTCGATGAGGTGGGCTACGCGGGACCACTCAACATCGAGAGTTTCACCGTCGAAAATGCCGCCATTGCCGTCGCGGCGTCGATCTGGCGCCCGCTGGCCCCGAGCCAGGATCAGCTGGCCGAAAATGGATTGGCCTTCCTCCGCGGCCTGTACCGCGACAATGGAGTATGACCCACGTAATCCGGAGAGCAACAGCCGACGACGCCGGCAGGCTGGCCCGGCTCGCCGCCGTCACCTTCCCGCTGGCCTGCCCGCCCAGCTCGACGGCGGCGGACATCGCCGCGCACCTCGCAGCCACCCTCAGCGAGGACAACTTCCGCGCCTACCTGGCCGATCCGGACATCACCATCCTCGTGATCGACGCCGAAGGCGGGCTCCGCGGCTACAGCCTCCTCGCCGCCCGGCCCGCCGGGGACCCGGACGTGGCCGCCGCCCTGACCATCCTGCCGTCAACCGAGCTGAGCAAGTGCTACGTCCACCCGGACCACCACGGGCTGGGCGCCGCTGCCGAGCTGATGCACGCCAGCATCGTCGAAGCCGCGGGGGCGGGTGCCCGCGGTCTCTGGCTCGGCGTGAACGAGCTTAACGCCCGCGCCATCCGCTTCTACGAAAAATCCGGCTTCCGCAAGGTCGGCACCAAATCGTTCAGGCTCGGCAGCACCGTGGAACACGACTTCGTGCTGGAGCGCCCGGCTACGCCGTGACCAAGCCGCCGCGCCGTGACCAAGCCGACAGGCCGCCCGGGAATGGGGCCGCACCCGGCGGGGTTGACACCAGCATGAAGATTGAGATCTGGTCCGACGTGGCCTGCCCCTGGTGCTACATCGGCAAGCGCCGCTTTGAAACCGCCCTCGCTGCCTTCCCGCACCGGGATTCCGTCGAGGTCCAGTGGCGCAGCTACCAGCTGGATCCGTCGCTGCCGGAGCACTACGACGGCACCGAACTGGACTACCTGAGCACCCGCAAGGGCATGGCCCCGGCCCAGGTCGCCGGAATGTTCGCGCACGTGGCGGAGCAGGCCAGGGGCGAGGGGCTCAACTACCGCTTCGACGACGTCGTCGTGGCCAACAGCTTCACCGCCCACCGGTTGATCCATCTGGCCGCGGCCCACGGGAAACAGGACGCCGCGAAGGAACGCCTGCTCAGCGACCACTTTGAGAACGGTAAGGACATCGGCAGCCGGGAGTACCTCACCTCGCTTGGCCTGGACCTCGGGATCGACGCCGTCGAACTGGACGAACTGTTCACCACCGACAAGTACGCCGACGACGTCCGGCTGGACTTCGAGGAGGGCCGGGCCCTTGGCATCAACGGTGTCCCGTTCTTCGTGATCGACCGGAAGTTCGGGCTCTCCGGCGCCCAGCCGGCCGAGACGTTCACCGCAGCCCTCGAGCAGGCGTGGCAGGAAGGCCAGCCGCTGGTGATGGTGGGGGCGGCCGGCAGCGGCGAAGCCGGTACCGCACCTGCCGCCACCGGCGAAGCCTGCGGTCCGGACGGCTGCGCCGTCTGAGGCCCCGCCGACGTCGCAACCGGATTTGCTGACAGATCGCGCTAAAGTGTCTGTATGCCCAGGATTTCGGCCGCGAGCAACGCCGCCCAACGCGCCGAGACCCAGCACCGCATCCTGACGGCATTCGGAGAGCTCCTCTTCACCCATGGGCTGCCGGGGCTGACCATGACCGACGTCGCCCGTCACGCCCGGATCGGCCGCACCGCGGTCTACAACTACTACGCGGACATCGAAGAGCTCCTGATCGCCTATGCGCTGGACGAGACCGAGCGGTTCCTGGTTGACCTGCGCGAATCCCTGGACTCGCTGGAGAACCCGGTGGACCGCCTGGCCCTGTACGTAAGGGCCCAGGTCGAGGACCTCAGCCGGCGCCACCTGCCGCCAGGACCCGCGATGGGCGCCGTGCTGTCCCCGGCGTCGTTCGCGAAGCTGGCCGACCACGTCGGGGAACTCAGTGTGCTCCTGCAGGGCATCCTGCGGGACGGCGTCGCCCAGGGTTTCCTGCCGAAGGCGGACATTACCCAGCTCGCGCAGCTCATCCACGGAACCCTGTCCTCCAGCGCCGCCCGTGGTGACGGTGCGGGCCAGGACGCGGAGGCGGAAGCCCGGCTGGCCCGCACCGTGCAGTTCGTCCAGCTCGGCGCCGGCGCCCGGTTCGACGACGACGGCCGTCCCCTCCGCCTGCACTCCTGACGCCGCGTGGGCCCGGAGTGCCGGGCGGACAAAGCTAGCTGCCGGGAGCCGGCGTCGCCGTCGGCAGAACGGGCCACTCCGATTCGTCCACAATCCGCCGGTCCTCGCGCGGGCAGGTGAGTTGGCCCGGCGTCTGGTCGACCAGTTCCGGTTTGGCCAATTCCTTGAAGTCTCCCGTGAGAATGACGTCCACGCTCGGGTCCGTCCGGGCGTCCTGGAAGTAGTCCGAGCCGGGCAGGTTGCGCTGGACACTGAACGCCGCAGACTGGCCTGCGGCGCCGGACACAATCAACGCCACTCCCCGGTAGCTGGACGTCGTGTTGGCGACGTTCCCGACCATGAATTTGCGGGCCGCGAACTCGTCGGCCACGGATTGGGCCAAGCCCGGACGGGACGTCGAGTTGAACACGTTGAGATTGACCTTCTCCGGCGGGGTGTAGTCATACATCGCCTCCGGGCAGACGGACGCGGCAGCCTGGCTGCGCTCCGCCGTCGGGATCTTGATCTGGCCGTTCATGATTGCCATCGCAACCACGATTCCGGCGGCAACCAGCCCGAGCAGCAGCACCAGGACCACGCCGTGCAGGATACGCCTCCGCATCCTGACAGGGTTGTCGCGCGGTTCCTCATCCTCCACGAAGGTCGCGCGCAAATCCGCGCCGGAAATGACCTGGTGCCCGTGCAGGACGGTGACGTCCTTCGGCTTCCTAGCCATTTATCACCAGGACGCGCGCGTGGATCGCCGTGCGCTGGTGCAACGCGGTGCGGACAGCCCGGTGCAGTCCGTCCTCCAAGTACAGGACGCCGCGGTACTCCACGACGTGGGGGAACAGATCGCCGAAGAACGTCGAGTCCTCCGCCAGCAACGCCTCAAGGTCCAGCGTGCGCTTGGTGGTCACCAGTTCGTCCAGCCGGACCGGCCGCGGCGGCAGGGCCGCCCAGTCTTTGGGCGTGTTGTAACCATGGTCGGGGTACGGGCGTCCCTCGCCCACGGCTTTGAATATCACCCTGCAAGCCTAAGTAACTTGGACTGCCAAAGGAATCCGCGACTCCCCGCGCCGGGAGGTTGTAGCCAAACGGTAACCATTTGTCACACCGTCCGGCCCTTGCTGTCACAGTCAAAACCTTGCCGGCGGCACGGACCACAACACATGCAAAGATGCCTACTGGCTGGGAGAATGGAGCCATGACACCTCCCGAGACCCCAGCTTCCCACTCGCCGTCGGCCCCGCCCCTGGCACTGCTGCTCGACGTCGACGGTCCCGTGGCAAGTCCCGTCACCCGCGCGGTACAGCCCGCGATCATCGCGGACCTCCTGGCGCTGGCCGCGGCGGGAATCCCGGTCATTTTCAACACCGGCCGTTCCGCCGCGTTCATCCGCGAGCAGGTGATGGAGCCGATGATCGCCGCCGGGATGCCGGAAGACATCCTCATCCACGCCATCTGCGAGAAGGGCGCGGTCTGGTTCAGCTACACCTCCGCTGGCCCCGGCGCAGTCCACGTCGATCACGACCTGGCCATCCCGCGGGCGTTCGGCGACGACGTCCGCCGGCTCGTGGCCGAGGACTACGCCAGCCACATGTTCTTCGACGAGACCAAGCTGGCGATGGTCTCCGTGGAGCAGCACATCTCGGTCGAGAACTCCGACTACCGGGACGAGCAACAACTATTCGACGCCGATGCCATGGAACTGATGGGCCGGCATGGCCTGGGAGTGGTGCGGCTGGACCACCATGCCCCCGATTCCGATGACCGGATTGACTACCGGGTGGATCCGACCATCATCTCCACCGACATCGAATCGGTCCGGCTCGGCAAGGACCTCGGCGCGAGCCGGGCCGTGGAACTGCTGGCGGCCCAGGGCGTCACCCCGCAGGCCTGGCGCACCGTGGGCGACTCCCGCACCGACTACGCCATGGCCGACTGGCTGCACCACAACGACCATCCGGTGAAACACGTCGACGTCCGACCGGCCGACGGTGTCCCGGTGAAACCATACGAGGTGCTCACCGCGGCGGATCTGGGGCTGGGTGAGGACATCATCCACGACGACGCCGGGGCGGCCTTCCTGCGCGGCTGGCGAACTGCCCTCGCCGGCTGAACCGGCGGGGCGGGAAGCACCCTGCGAACGCAGGGTTGCAGGGGCAGGACGAAGGGCTCTTGCGGCCCACACCGGCGGCGTTCAGCCGCGGATCCTCACGGCGATTTTGGGGCGGGCGATATCATGCAAGCAGGGACACATTCACGCAAAGAATCACGGAGAACCGACATTACAGACTCACTGGTCCAGGACGAGATCTACTACGGCAGCCAGGCATCGGTAGAAGCCCACGATGAGGTCACCTCCGCGGCTGCTGTCGCGAGGTTCCGGACCCGTCAGGACGTTGTGCGCCGGCGGGGCCGGTATGGGCTGATCAATGAGAACCGTACGCCGTACCAGGCCATGGTCGAGGACCTGATGTTCATCCGATCGGTGCTTGACGGCGCCGGCCTCGACTATCTCCTGGTCCGCGGGAACAACCACCGGCCGGTCATTGCCGTGGACTGGAAGGACCGCAAGGACCTCCGCGATGCGCTCGTGGCGGCCTGCCACGATGAGCCCTTCTACTCGATGAGCGTTGACGCGAAGAAGAAGTCCTCGGTGCTCGTGGCCGACGGGGAGCTTTCCCTCAACCGGCAGTCCCGGATCTTCCGGCTGTACCGTCCCCGGGTCGAGCCGGAGGGCGGCTTTGAGTTCGGCGCCTCAGCCGGCGTGCAGCTGGAACTGTGGAGTTTCGAAGGCGACCAGCTGATCCTCCCGATCGAGAACTCGCTGACCCGCCGCACGCTCCTGGCCCAGGACGCCGTCCGCGGAACCGTGGAACGCTACGGTAGCACCTGGCCCACCATCGAGAACATGTTCGCGGACCACGCCAGTGACATCAGCTTCGATGTCGATCTCGTGTTCTCCTGGGTCGACGGCAGCTCCCCGGAATACATTGCGGCCCGGCGCGCGCGGATGGCCGGCGTCGTCGTGGGTGAAGGCGACGACCACGAAGCCCGGTTCCGGCAGATCGACGAGCTCAAGTACGCGCTGCGCTCGGTGTACATGTTCGCGCCCTGGATCCGCCGGATCTTCATCGCCACCGACTCCCCCGCCCCCTCCTGGCTGGCCGACCACCCGGGCGTCACGATAGTCCGCAGCGAGGAGTTCTTCGCGGACCCCTCCGTACTGCCCACCCACAACTCGCAGGCCGTGGAGTGCCAGCTCCACCACATCGACGGCCTGTCCGAGCATTTCCTGTACTCGAACGACGACATGTTCTTCGGCCGCGCCGTCGGACCGGACATGTTCTTCACACCCGGCGGCATCACGAAGTTCATCGAGGCGGAAACCCGGATCGGGCTCGGGGACAACGACGCCGAGCGCAGCGGTTTCGAGAATGCAGCCCGGGTGAACCGCAAACTGCTCTGGGACCGCTTCGGCCGGATCACCACCCGGCACCTCGAACACACGGCCGCTCCGCTGCGCCGCAGCGTCGTGGCCACAATGGAGCAGGAATTCCCAGCGGAGTTCGCCAAGACGGCAGCCAGCACGTTCCGCGCGGCGGACAACATCTCGGTGACCAACTCGTTCTACCACTACTACGCCCTGCTGACCGGCCGGGCCGTCACCCAGACGGCGGCCAAGGTGCGTTATGTGGACACCACCGCCAGGGCAGGGCTCAACTACCTGCCCAAGCTGCTCGCCAAGCGGAACATGGACTTCTTCTGCCTCAATGACGGCAGCTTCCCCGAGGTCGCGGCCGAGGAAAGGGCCGAAATCGTGACGGACTTCCTGGAGAAGTACTACCCGATCAAGGCTCCCTGGGAAAAGTAGCCTTACAGAAGCAGCCGCCAGCGGCCGGCGGTCAGTTGCTGGTGGTCAGCCGGCGGTTGCCCAGGGTCCTGGCCGGGTCCTCGAGCTTCGCCTTGTGGGGGATCCGGATTCCTGCCGCCGAGATCCTCCGCTGCGTCTCCGCTGCGGTGACGAGCTCGCCGACCGCCGGGGTGTCGCCGAGGAGAACCACGGAATGCACAACCGTGTGTTCGTAGACATGGACGAGGTTGAACGCCTGGCCGCCGTCGCGTCCGCGGGTTCCGCCTACCTCTACGTTGAGGTCCTGCGTGTAGCAGGTGGCTGACGCGACGGAGACCGGGATCCCGGCGAAGGTCGCCGTCGTCGAGTAGTGCAGGTGGCCTCCCAGGATGGCCCGGACGTCGGAGTTCCGCAGGACTCCGGCCAGTGCCGCCTGGTGCCGCAGCTCCACCAGGACGGCGAGGTCCAGGACCGAGGGCACCGGCGGGTGGTGCAGGGCAAGGATCGTTCCGTCCGGCGCGGGGGTGGCGAGTTCGGCCTCAAGCCACTCCAGCTGTTCAATGCTCAGCTCGCCGTGGTGGAAGCCCGGGACAGAGGTGTCGAGGGTGATGATCCGCAACCCGTTGATGAAGTACGTGTGGTCCACGGGAGCATCGTCAGCCGGCAGATCCAGCAGGCCGGTGCGGAAGTTCTCCCGGTTGTCGTGGTTTCCCATCGCCCAGATGACCTTCGCGCCCAGCGCCTGGCAGGCGGGCTCCACGATGGCCCGCAGCTTTGCGTAGGCCTCGGGCTCCCCCTGATCGGCGAGATCGCCGGTGAAGATCACAACTTCGGGGCGCGCGCCGGAAGCCAGCACTTCGTCGAAGAGTTGTTCGAGCAGGGCGTCGCTGTCGACCACACCATGCAGCGGTGCCGTACCTCCCAGCAGATGGGGGTCACTCAGATGGAGTAGAAAATGACGTGGCCGGGGGTGCTCGGCCTCGATGGGCTCCATTGCTACCTTCCTGGTTGGGTGGGGGCGGTAGCCCCCAACTTCCCTCTCAGTAATATCTATCCAATCAGACATTCGGCCAACAATGTGCAAACTCCAGTAGGCATGTTTGAAAAAACGGCAACAACGAGTAATCGGGCGGACACATACCTGCCCCGGTATGTGTCCGCCCGACCTTGCTTACTCAGGTACCTGGCGGCTAGCTCAGGTAGCCGTTAGGGTTCAGCACGTACTTCGTGGCCGCGCCGGCATCGAACTCCGCGTAACCCTTCGGCGCATCCTCCAGCGCGATCGCCTTCGCGTTGACGTTCTTGGCGATTTGGACCTTGTCATGCAGGATCGCCATCATCAGCTGGCGGTTGTACTTCATCACCGGACACTGGCCCGTGGTGAAGCTCAGCGACTTGGCCCAGCCGGTGCCCAGGCTGAGTGAGAGTGCACCCTTCTTGGCCGCCTCATCGATGCCGCCCGGATCCCCGGTGACGTAGAGCCCGGGGATGCCGAGCGCTCCGCCAGCCGCCGTGATCTCCATCAGCGAGTTGAGCACCGTTGCCGGAGCTTCCTTGGCGTCATGGCCGTGACCCTTGGCCTCGAACCCGACGGCGTCGACGCCGCAATCGACTTCCGGGACGCCCAGGAGCTGCTCGATCTGCTCGGCGGGCCCGCCCTGGGACAGGTCGACGGTTTCACAGCCGAAGCTCCGCGCCTGCTTCAGCCGGTCCGCATTCAGGTCCCCGACAATCACGACGGCGGCGCCCAGCAGCTGGGCACTGGTCGCCGCGGCCAGCCCGACCGGGCCCGCTCCCGCGATGTAGACCGTGGAGCCGACTCCGACGCCGGCGGTGACGGCGCCATGGAAGCCGGTCGGAAAGATATCTGACAGCATCGTCAGGTCCATCATCTTCTCGAGGGCCTGGTCCTTGTCCGGGAACTTCAGCAGGTTCCAGTCCGCGTACGGCACGAGGACGTAGTTGGCCTGGCCGCCGACCCAGCCGCCCATGTCCACATACCCGTAGGCCGCACCGGGGCGGGCCGGGTTGACGTTCAGGCAAATGCCGGTCTTGCGCTCCTTGCAGTTCCGGCAGCGTCCGCAGGCGATGTTGAAGGGTACGGAACAGATGTCCCCCACCTTGATGAACTCGACGTCGGGCCCGACCTCCACCACCTCGCCGGTGATTTCGTGGCCAAGTACCAAGTCGGAAGGCGCGGTGGTGCGGCCACGGACCATGTGCTGGTCCGAGCCGCAAATGTTAGTGGCGACGGTTTTGAGGATCACTCCATGGCGCACCGGGCGCCCTACGTTCGCGGGGTTGACCCCGGGGCCGTCTTTAAGTTCGAAGGTGGGGTAGTCAATGTCGATCAGTTCGACCTTGCCCGGCCCTTTGTAGGCAACGGCTTTGTTCCCTGTCATCACTTTCCTCCTGGTTACACGGACCCCCAATAAGAGTGTCCAGTTGTGATTTCCGAAGCGTGCTGATGTACCTTCCCCGGGCGTTCGACGGCAGTCCGGCCGGCGCGCAGACGCGCGTCGGGGACGTGGGCGTGCCCCATTTTCTTGGAAGGTCCGGCCAGTCTAGGCGGGAAGCATGCTTAGGGATAGGGGCCCTTGTCCCCTTGCGGTCTGGGAGCCGGCTCTCAGCTGAGAGCCGACTGAACCGCCTCAATCACGTCCGGCGCGTCCGGCTCCACAGTCGGCGCGAAACGGGCCACTACGACGCCGTCGCGGTTCACCAGGAACTTCTCAAAGTTCCATTTCACCAATCCCGGCAGGACGCCGTTCCTGAACTTGGTGAGCTCGGCGTAGAGCGGGTGCTGCTTCCTGCCGCGGACATTCGCCTTGGTGGTAAGCGGGAAAGTGACGCCGAAGTTCCGTTCGCAGAATTCGGCGATCTCGGGGTCTGCGGCAGGCTCCTGGCCTGCGAACTGGTTGCACGGGACGCCCAGGACCTGAAAGCCCTGATCGCGGAACTTGTTGTGCAGTGCCTCAAGTCCTGCGTACTGCGGTGTGAACCCACACTGGGACGCAACGTTCACCACCAACACCACTTCGCCCTTGAAGCGGCCAAAGTCGGTGTCCGTTCCATCTATCAAAGTGAGGGGAATGCCGTGGAGAGAGGTCATGGGTGGGTTCCTCGCGAAGTCGGAGTGAAGATCGTGTCCGGAACGGTGTCCGGGATTAGTTCCGATAGTCATTCGAGACCAACGCGCGAGTGTATGGGTTTATGCCTGCTACGGTCCGGGCGTCAACGACGGGTCAATGGGCGCCGACGGTTCAGTGGACTGGGTGGGCGGTGCCGGTGCCAACGTGGGCTCCGGCGCCGGCGGTGGTGGCGGCGCAGGTATCACGACGGGCGGAGGTGGCGGCGCAGGTTCCACGACGGGCGGAGGTGGCGGCGCAGGTTCCACGACGGGCGGGGGCGGCGCAGGTTCCACGACGGGCGGAGGCGGCGGCGGCGGAGGCGGGGGCGGCGGCGCGGGATCTCCGGTGGGCGCCAACGTGGGTGGTGGCGGTGGCAGCACAGGTTCCTCAACGGGAGGCGGCGGCGCAGGTTCCACAACGGACGGGGGCGGCACTGGCGGCGCGGTGGGCTCCGGTGACGGAGTCGACGTCGGGGTTTCCGCAGGTGGCGGCGATGTAGTGCCGGGCGGCGGGGGGTCGCTTGGGGACGGGGTGTCACTCGGCAGCAGGAAATCTCCCGGCGCCGTGGTTCCCCCTGGGGATCCGCTCGGCGGCTGGCTGGGTTCAGGCGTTGGCGTGTCCGACCGCGTCTTCGTCGGCGACAGGGCGTCCCCTGAAGGCGGAGTGGGCGTGGTCGACTCGGAGGGCGGCGTGCTCGGCCACGCCGAGGCGGGTGATTCGTGGGCTCCGCCGGCCACCACGTGCGTCCCGTCTTCGGACACCGGAATGGCCCAGCCGAGGGAAGTGTTGGATGGCTTGCCGGCCTCGGGTGCGTAGCTGGTCATGTCGATGGTGCCCAACTGGTCAGTCTGCGTGATCGGCAACAGCGTCCAGTCGTGGGGGTTCTTGTGGGAGCCGTTCAGGATGGTCTCAAAATGCAGGTGGCAGCCGGTGGACGATCCCGTGGTCCCCACCCGGGCAATGACCTCGCCCACCCGAACCGAGTCCCCTTTCTTGACGGCGATCGCTTCCAGGTGGTTGTAGGTGGTGATGAGCCCGTTGCCGTGGTCGATTTCTACGCGGTTTCCGCCACCCCACGGGTGCCAGCCGACTGCGCGCACAACTCCGGAGTCTGCTGAATAAACCCGGGTGCCACAGGCCGCGGCGTAGTCCTGCCCCCAGTGAAATTCACCCGATGACCCTGTGATGGGGCTGGTCCGCAGCCCGAAAGGCGAGGACTCCGAAAGGAATTCGAGGGGCGCCATGAGAAAGCCCTCTGCCGGCCGCCTCAGCCCGGCGGACGCTACGTTGAGTTCACCTGGAACGCCGTCTTTGGAGGTCGTCTCGACCGTGGACCGGGTGTAGGCCACGAGCGCCAGGGCGTCTGCCGTGAAAGTTGACGGGGCCACGGCCTCAACGCCCGGGCCGGTGGGAGCGCCGGTGGTTCCCGGGTCCAGGACGCCCGGTCCCACAACGCCGGAGGCCAGTGACGGGGACGGCGCAACAGCCGGTCCTATGCCGGACAGGCCCTGAACTCCAAAGGTCAGAACCGCCAGCGAAAGGCAGAAGCTCCCGGACAAACAGCGCACAGCAACGATGCGCGCTCTGACTGCCTGCTCACTCGATGAGTTTCCCCAGTGTTTTCCCACGACGTGACTCCTGCATTCTGTCCGCCAGTCCCCCATTTCGCGGACTCACGTTCCTATGGGACCACAATCGGGTGGCACTGGGAACCGTAAAAGCTACCCCTTTCAAACTCAAGTGGTGGCCCAGTAGTACTGGGTATCGTGGCAAGTACCGGGCATGGCAGCGGTGGGCGAGAATGGAGTATGCGTAACTTCCTTAGGGAATGGCAGGCCGAACTCAAGCATGCGTTTACCGGGACCCGGGACGCCGTCCCGGATTGGGTGCCGCGGCTGGCGGAAGGCGACGACCCTGGCTACCACCGGCCAGGTTCCGCGGTCTGGGCCGTGCATGGGGACATGCCGACGATTGTGGCGGGCATTCGGGCCCTACTGATGCAGGCGCTCCATCCCGGCGCTCTGGCCGGCGTCCATGACCACTCCCGATTCCGCGAGGATCCGCTGGGGCGGCTTGCGGGAACCATCCGCTGGATCTTCACGGTGTCCTATGGATCAACTGCCGCGGCCCGGGCAGCCTCCGACTGGGTGCTCCGGCTGCACGAATCGGTGCGCGGGGACTATGTGGACGGGCACGGGGTTCCCCGGAGCTACACGGCGAATGATCCGGAACTGCTCCGCTGGGTCCATATCGCATTCACCGACGCGTTCCTCTCGGCGCACAAGATCTGGGGCCGGACGATCCCGGGCGGACCCGATGCCTACGTGCGTGAGTGGGCGCAAGCCGGCGAGCTGATGGGCGTGGAGTCCCCGCCGCGCAGTGAGGAGGCCATGCGACGTCAGCTGGACCAGTGGTACGACGCCGGCGAGCTCCGTTCCGACGAAAGAGTCGCCGAGACGGTGGCGTTCATCCGTAATCCGCCGCTCCACCCCGCGCTTAGGCCGGGCTACCGGGTACTGTTCGCGGCGGCCGTGTTGAGCCTCGAGCCCAAATACCGCGAGCTGCTGGGCCTCCGGACCGCGCGGCTGGGCCCTCTTCCCTTGCCTGTGCGCCTGGCCACCAGGGTGACGCTCGGCGTCGTCCATCTTGCCCTGGGCCGGATGGGACCGAGCGAGCAGGCTGCCCGGGCCCGGCTCCGCAGGCTGGGCTACCGGGCCTGAGGACTGACCGGTCCGGGTCCGGGGTCGGGACGGGCCGGCAATCCCGGGGCAAACACACATTTTGTCCTATAACCCCCATCCCGGGACCTGTTCGGGATGCAAAAAGGCCCCGGTCCAAGGGACCGGGGCCAACCGCGGAGAATGGGGGATTTGAACCCCCGAGGGCGTTAACCCAACACGCGTTCCAGGCGTGCGCCATAGGCCGCTAGGCGAATTCTCCAGTAGCTTCTGAATCAAAAGCAGATACTAGACTACCTGAACTTCCCGGCATCGCCCAATTGGCCCTCAGCCCCCGCACCACGGGACATGCCCCGCCCCCAACGCGACCGATGGACATACTCCTGCCATGCCCACTCCCGGCAGGCAAAAATGGGCATGTCCGCCGGGAATTCCGGGGCCAAAAGTGCACGATTCGGGGCACACTCGATCGTCGGGTAAACTTGCTGACGGCCCCTCATGTGGCGTCATCCTGTTGAACTCCCCCAGGACCGGAAGGTAGCAAGGGTAAATGGGCTCTGGCGGGTGCATGAGGGGTCTTTTATGTCTGTGCCGATTGGTAGGGTTTAGCTGTGACTGTTACTACCGCTCTTTACCGTAGATACCGCCCCGATTCGTTCGCGGACGTTATCGGGCAGGAACACGTCACCGAGCCGTTGATGACGGCCCTGCGCAAGAACCGCGTGAACCACGCCTACCTCTTTTCGGGCCCGCGCGGTTGCGGAAAAACCACCTCGGCCCGCATCCTCGCCCGCTGCTTGAACTGTGCCGAGGGCCCCACGGACACCCCCTGCGGCAAGTGCCCCAGCTGCGTCGAGCTCGCCCGCGGCGGCTCCGGATCCCTGGACGTCATCGAAATCGACGCCGCCAGCCACGGCGGCGTGGACGACGCCCGCGATCTCCGCGAACGCGCCACCTACGCCCCTGTCCGGGACCGCTACAAAATCTTCATCATTGACGAGGCCCACATGGTCACGTCCGCCGGCTTCAACGCCCTGCTCAAGATCGTCGAAGAACCGCCGGAACACATCAAGTTCATCTTCGCCACCACGGAGCCGGACAAGGTCATCGGAACCATCCGCTCCCGCACGCACCACTACCCGTTCCGGCTGGTGCCGCCGGAGCCGCTCATGGCCTACCTCGAGCTGCTCTGCACGCAGGAGAACGTCCCCGTGGCGCCCGGCGTGCTCTCGCTCGTCATCCGCGCCGGCGGCGGTTCCGTCCGTGACTCGCTCTCCGTCCTGGACCAGCTCATGGCCGGCGCCGGACCAAACGGCCTGGACTACGAACTCGCCGTCGCCCTGCTGGGCTACACCCACGCCTCCCTCCTCGACGACGTCGTGGAGGCCGTGGCTGCCTCCGACGCCGCCACCGTGTTCCGCGCGGTGGACCGCGTCATCCAGACCGGACATGACCCCCGCCGTTTCGTGGAGGACCTGCTTGAGCGCTTCCGGGATCTCATCATCGTCCAGGCCATGCCGGAAAGCGCCCAGTCGATCCTCCGCGGCATGCCCGCGGACCAGATCGCGCGCATGCAAAACCAGGCCCACAACCTTGGTGCGGCAGAGCTGTCCCGGGCAGCGGATGTCACCAACACCGCCCTGACCGAGATGACCGGCGCAACCTCGCCACGGCTGCACCTCGAACTGCTGTGCGCCCGCATTCTGCTGCCGTCCTCCGAGCAGACCGAGCGGGGCATTGCCGCCCGCATCGACCGTGTGGAACGCCGCCTGAATTACGCCGGCAACGACGTCGGTGCTCCCGCTGCGGCACCGTCTGCTCCGGCAGCTCCGGCAGCTCCGGCTCCGGTTCCGGCGGCGGCAGCCCCGGCGGCTTCGATTCCGGCAGCGGCCGCCCCGGCGGCTTCGGTTCCGGCAGCGGCCGCTCCGGTTGCCGCCACCCCTGACTTGGCACCGGAGCGCGACGCCGAACCGGCCCGGGAAACGCTCACCCCGCCGCGCGTCAGCACCGGCGACTGGCCTGTCGATGTGCCCGCCGCAGCCAACCGTGCGACTTCCGGGCGGGCCACGGCTCCCCAGGCTTCCGCGCCCGTGCGGCCGGCTCCGGCGCCCGTTGCGTCACCCTCCAGCACGGCGCCCTCCGGCACGGCGCCGGCGGCACCTGCCCCGTCCGCGCCCGCCCCGTCCGCCCCGGCGCCTGCAGCACCGATCCAGAACCAGCCGGCCCCTTCGGCTCCTGCGGCGGCGCCCGCCGCGGTGTCCGGCGCCGGGTCCGGTCCCGACGTCGAGGTCCTCCGCCGCGCCTGGCCGGAGATCCTGCAGACGCTGACCAAGATCAAACGGAGCACCTGGGCCCTCGTCGAACCGAATGCCCAGGTGGGCCACTTCGAGGACCACGTCCTGACGCTCGCCTTCACCACCTCCGGGCTGGCCGGGGCGTTCGGCCGGGCGGACCACTCCGAGAACCTGCGGCAGGCGATCCACAAGACCATCGGCATCGAATGCCAAATCACCGCAGTGGCCAGTGGAAGCAACAGCTCAGCGAGCTCTGAGCCAAACCCAAAAGCACCCGTTAGCCGGGATGTCCCGGCCACGCCCACCGATGCTGACTGGGGTCTGCCCCCGGCCGATGTCCCGGTTCAAGCCACCCCGTCGCTCACCGAGGCACCGCAGTCGGCGCCTGCCGCCCAGCCGCCGTCGGCTCCGGCTGCAGCGACCGCGCCCGTCACCCCGGCTCCTCCAGCTGCAGCGACCTCCCCGGACGCCCAGGCTCCCGCTTCTCCGGTCGCCCCGCCCCGGGCACCCGCTACCCAGGTGCCGTCCCCCGCTCCGGGGACTGTTGCCCCCGCGGAAACCCCCGTCCCCGCTCCGGCAAACGAACGGCAAGACGCGTCGTCTGAGGCCGCCGGATCCTACGCCTACCCGGACGATGACTGGGGCCCGCCGCGCGACGAGGACGCACCGCCCCTGGACGAGGAGCCGCCCATGGACTGGGATCCGTCGGCGCCTGCCGTGGTGCGGTCCGTCCAGCCGGCCGCTGCGCCCGCGACCACCGTCGGCCAAAAGAAGGCCGCGCCGACTCGCTCCCGCACCGCGTCAAAGCCGGCCCCGGCCAATGATCCTGCCCCCCAGGCGCCGGACACCGCCGACGACCCGTGGGCCCGCGCTGTTGAAGAGGCCCCAGGGATCTGGGCGATCGGCACGGATTCCAACGTCGGGAGCCACCGGCCGGAGGAGTCTGCGACGCCCGAGCCCACCCCTGAGCCGGAACCGCCGCACTACGAACCCGCGGCGGCTCAGGTCCCGCACTACGCCGCAGCAGTGTCGGCGTCCGCCGCATATGAGCCAGTGGAGTCCTCGTCGAACGGCTGGGGAGACTCCGCCGAGTTGGTCCCGGCCGGCGCCGCGCCGGCTTCAGCCTCAGCAAGCGCTGCACTCGCCACAGCAGCACCTTCGACAATTGCGGCCCCTGCATCTCCGGCTGCGCCAACCCCTGCGGGCCGGCAAAGCCTCTACCAACGGCTGTCCAACAGCCCCGAAGCCGAAGCCGGACGTGCCAAGGCGCCGGCCCGCGCCGCTGCCACCACCACCACGTATGTCCAGGACATCCCCAGCGCGGACGACGAAACCATCGAGGAATCTGGCGTCTTCGGACGGGCCGCCGTCGAACGAATCCTGGGCGGAAAACTCGTGGAAGAGCGGTCACTGGACGGAAGCCCGCTCCCGCCGCGCTTCTAGCCGCCCCGCCGGGCCCTCGGCCCGGCACCACCACCAACGAACGAGGACATTGTGTACGAAGGTGCAGTTCAAGAGCTGATTGACGAGCTCGGACGCCTTCCCGGAGTCGGTCCCAAGTCCGCCCAGCGGCTGGCCTTCCACATCCTTGAGGCCGACCCGCAGGACATGAAAAGGCTCGTGGACGCCATCACCACGGTCAAGGAACGGGTCAAATTCTGCACGGTGTGCGGCAACGTGACCGAGCAGGAACTCTGCAACATCTGCCGCGACCCGCGCCGGGACCCCTCGATCATCTGCGTCGTCGAGGAATCCAAGGACGTCCTCGCCGTCGAACGCACCCGGTCGTTCCGCGGCCGTTACCACGTGCTGGGCGGGGCCATCAATCCCATTGCGGGCATAGGCCCGGAGCAGCTCCGGATCCGCGAACTGCTCACCCGGCTCAACGACGGCGCCATCCAGGAAATCATCATCGCCACCGACCCCAACCTTGAGGGTGAGGCCACGGCGACCTACCTCGCGCGGATGCTCAAGTCGATTGGCATCGCCGTCACCCGGCTGGCATCGGGCCTGCCCGTGGGAGGAGACCTCGAGTACGCCGACGAGGTCACCCTGGGCCGCGCGTTCGAAGGCCGCCGCAACGCCCTGAGCTGAGCGGAGACCGGCCACCCATGTCCCTGCCTGCCCCGATCCGCACGGAACGCCTGGTGCTGCGGCCGCTGACCGCCGAAGATGCCGCGGCGATCCTCCGGTTCCGCGGCGATCCCCTGACCACGCAGTATCTGTCCCACGGTCCCCTGAGTCCCGAGGAGAACTTCGTCAGACTGGTCCAACTGGTCGATGCCGCCGAATCGTCCAGTGTGGATTGGTTCAACTTCGGCTGGGCCATTGAGCTCCGCGAGACGGGCGAGGTCATTGGTGACGGCAGGACATGGAACTCCGCTGAGCCGCCGGCGTCGGGCAGGATCCCCGCCGACTGCGGGAGCCTCGGGTATGTCCTCCATCCCGACCACCACGGCCGCGGCCTGGGCCGCGAAGCAGCGAGTGCCCTGGTCAGCTGGCTGTTCGAGCGACGCGGAACACAAACGGTGTTCGCCGGCGTGTATGAACCCAATCTCCCCTCCAGACGGCTCTTGGCGGGCATGGGCTTCCGGCAGGACCGCCATTTCACCTCCGAGCAGGACACAACGGGCAAGAACCTTGCGTCCTGGCGCTACAGACTGGACCGGGACTCGTGTCCGACCAGCCCCCGGACGGCCACCGAATCGGGCGCTCCACTGCCCTGACGCTTCCCGCACTCGACATGCCCAGCTCCCGCGCCCAGGGATGGACATAGTGCCAACATGTCCATCCCCCGGTCCTGGCGGAGGGCATGTGCAATCGGGCGGGAGCGCATGTCCGGTCGTGGCCCGCGACGGAGGGCATGTCCCGTGGAGCCGGAGCCCAGGTGTCTGGCATGCGGTCACAATTCAGCAACCGGGTCCCCACGGCGATAAACTGGCCGGAGAAGTTACGCCGTCGCGCCGTTTGGTTGCTTGGCCCATAACCCCGATCCAGTGAGGGTGCGCGCATGAGTTTGCCCACTACCGAAGTCCACCCCGGACCGCAGCCACAGGAGCTGCCCGTCTCTGCCACCACCACGAAGCACCTTGTGGTGAAGAAGTTCGGCGGTTCCTCCGTGGCGGATGCGGAGGGTATTAAGCGCGTGGCCCGGCGGATCGTGGATGCCCAGAACGCCGGCGACGAGGTGGTCGTGGTTGTGTCTGCCATGGGCGACACCACCGATGAGCTCCTGGACCTCGCATCGCAGGTCACCGATTCTGCCCCGGCCCGAGAAATGGACATGCTCCTTTCCGCCGGGGAACGTATTTCCATGGCACTGCTCGCCATGGCCATCAATAAGTTCGGCGCCTCGGCCCAGTCCTTCACCGGATCCCAGGCCGGCATGATCACCGACGGCATCCACGGCAAGGCCCGGATCATCGACGTCGACCCGCACCGCATCCGCACCGCCCTGGACAAGGGGCATGTTGCGATCGTCGCGGGATTCCAAGGCATGAGCCGGACCACCAACGAAGTTACGACCCTGGGCCGCGGCGGCTCGGACACGACGGCGGTGGCGCTGGCCGCCGCCCTCGACGCCGATGTGTGCGAGATCTTCACCGACGTCGACGGGATCTACACCGCCGATCCGCGCGTTGTGCCGTCCGCCCGTAAGATTGACCGGATCTCCAGCGAGGAAATGCTCGAGCTTGCGGCGTCCGGCGCCAAGATCCTGCACCTGCGCTGCGTCGAGTACGCGCGCCGTTTCGGTGTGCCCCTGCACGTCCGTTCCTCATTCAGCCAGAACGAAGGCACCTGGGTCCTGCCCGGCGCCGACGACAAGATCACAACGCAAGAGGGAGTCGCCTTGGAGCAGCCAATCATCTCCGGAGTTGCACACGACCGTTCCGAGGCCAAGGTCACCGTTGTCGGGGTTCCCGATATCCCCGGCAAGGCCGCCGCGATCTTCCAGGTCATCGCCGATGCGCACTCGAACATCGACATGATCGTCCAGAACGTCTCCACCCACGGCACCGGCCGGACCGACATTTCGTTCACGCTGCCGATCGTGGAAGGCGCCGACGCCCTGGCCGCCCTGCATGCCGCGCAGGACCGGATCGGCTTCGAGAGCATCGAGTACAACGAGCAGATCGGCAAGCTGTCGCTGATCGGCGCCGGCATGCGCTCCCACCCGGGCGTCTCGGCGCGGTTCTTCGCGGCACTTTCGGAGGCCGGGATCAACATCAACATGATTTCCACGTCTGAGATCCGGATTTCCGTCGTCACGCACGCTGACCTTCTGGACGACGCCGTGCGTGCGATTCACCGGGCCTTCGACCTGGACAGTGAAGACGAGGCCACGGTTTATGGCGGCACCGGCCGCTGAGCCGCCCCGCCTGGTGTAGCACCAAGGCTCAACTGGCAAAGGGAGCGGCGTCCGCCGCTCCCTTTGCCATGTCCGCTCTTGTTGGGACCCGCGCGTTTTATGTCCCTGCGGGCCCGGTTCAGACTTCCTCTTTGGGGAGGTCTTCCTTCCGGACCGCGTAGCGATGTCCCTGCGCGTCGGTCTCCACTTCGAAACCGGCAAGGTCCGTTTCGGAGGCGTGCTCGTAGTCGTCATGTTTGTGCACGACCGGCGCGGCGGTATCTCCCCTCGAGGCAGGGCCGAAAAGGAAGCGTGCCCATGAGGACGGGTGCAGGTGCTGTCTCAGTGCAGCTTTTCTCAGAGCAAGTGCCACAATTCCCACCCCCTCTCCAGCCTTCGAGTCATACGGAACGGCTGTGCCAGTGCCCTCATTTTACGCCCGACGGCGGGAAAAGGAATGGCCGCCGGCGGGTGGGAATCCCAGCCTGGGCCGGGCCGTGTACATCTACCGCAGCGACTTGTCCCCCGGGTCGCGGGGCACAACATATGTGCTGCCGTCGGGGCGGCGGAGTGTTTCCCACTGCAGGGTTTCGGCTTCGCGCTGGGCCAGCAGCTGCCGGTTCTGCTCGGTCATCTCGTGCCCAAGGGCGCTGCGGTTGGCCGGTCCGAAAATCATCCGGAGCTTGCCCATCCTGTGCATGAACCTCTGGGAGGCGTTTGCGGTGCTTTCCTCTGCCATCACTATCCACTCCTCTGAACGGGACGTTCCATTCAGTGTACGCTAATGATTAGTGCACTAACTATCTAGGGAGGGCCCACATGACAGATGTGACCGAAGAAACCCAGGACGACCTCCTGCTGGAACACCAACTCTGCTTCGCCCTCACTGTGGCCTCGCGCAGCGTCGTCGGCGCGTACAAACCCGTGCTGGACAAGCTCGGACTGACCCATCCCCAGTACCTCGTGATGCTGTGCCTCTGGGAATCCAGTCCACGTTCCGTTCGAGACATCAGCGACGCCCTCGCCCAGGAACCGGCGACCATCTCGCCCCTGCTGCGCCGCCTGGAGACGGCCGGGTTCATCACCCGCCAGCGTGTCCCCAGCGACGAACGGACCCTTGCCGTGGGCCTGACCCCGCAGGGCGCAGCGCTCCGGCAACAGGCCACGGCCGTGCCGGGAACCATGATGGACCGGCTGGGCCTGACCCGCGAACAGGTCACCCATCTGCATGCCGCCATGATGGATCTGATTGCGGCCACGAACACCGTCCCCGGGGGCCCGCCCCGGCGGTAGACTGGGCAAAACACAGGAGGACAGCTAATGCGCAAGCAAGTGAGACACGCGGCCTTGGTTCTGATGGTGGCGGCCGGACTGGCAGCCTGCTCACCAGGCGGCGGTCCCGCTCCAACAGCCACCGCCCCCACTGGCACGGCGAGCCCGTCCGCGACGGTCACCCCGTCACCGGACACCGAAACCAAGACTCCTGCCCCCTCGCCGTCCGCCGCACCCGTAACCTCCGGGCCCGGGCAAGGCGACGCCGAACTCGCGATCATGGTCAAGCCTTCCGAGACCGGCACCCCGGAGAACTTCACCCTCGTGTGCGTGGACGGCGTCCCTTCAGCTGAAAGCCAGCATCCCGACGCTGCCGCCGCCTGCCTCGCCCTGAAAACCAACGCGGCGATCCTCAGCCCCGCGCCCCGGCCCACGGACCAGGCGTGCACCATGCAGTACGGCGGCCCGCAAGTGGCAACAGTGACGGGCGTCGTGGACGGCCAGCCTGTCGAAGCTAACTTCAGCCTGCGCGACGGCTGCGAGATCGCCACCTGGAACGCCGCCAAGGACGTCCTTGGCACCACCGGCGGAGCTGTCTAAGCTGCAACACCTCCGGCAGGACGACTGGTCGACCCGCCAGGCCGCCCATCAGGCGCGCGTCCGGCGCTATGCCGACCCCTACCTCGCCCGGAGGTCGGCGGGCCAGAAACACCCGGTCGAGGACTTCCTCTTCACTTACTACACGCAGAAACCGGGCCAGCTGCTGCGCTGGCACGCGGGCGCCGGCATCGTGCTCTCCGGTCCTGCCGCGGCAGAGCGCGGGGGCTGGAAGTACTACCGCGTGCCCGACGACGGCGAACTCGCCGCCGCCGGGCTGCCCGCGGGCACCCCCGCCGCCACGGTCGACGTCGAAGCGTTCGCGCGGGACCGGCGGGACGCCCTGCAGTTCGCCGGGATCATCCTGGCCGGGACGGCCGCGAGGCCGGCCCAGTTCGGCTGCTTCGGGCTGCACGAATGGGCGATGGTCTACCGGCAGGACAAGTTCGAGCTCCGGCACGAATACCTCCGGCTGCGGCTCGGCTCCGAACGGACCGATCAGGTGGTCGAGGACAACCGGATCCGCTGCTCGCACTTCGACGCCTTCCGCTTCTACACCCCGGACGCCGTCCCGCTGAACAGCCTGGAGCCGAGCCGGGAGAACCAACGGACCATGGAACAGCCGGGCTGCCTGCACGCCAACATGGACCTGTACAAGTGGGCCTACAAACTGGCGCCGCTGCTCCCCAGCGAGCTGGTGATGGACTGCTTCGAGCTCTCCTGGCGGATCCGGGCCATGGACATGCAGGCGTCCCCGTACGACTTGAACGCGTGGGGCTATCCCGCCATCCTGATCGAGACCCCCGAAGGCAAGGCCGAGTACGTCGAGCACCAGCGGGCTTTTTCCGCCGAATCGCAGGAGCTGCGGCAGCGTCTCCTGCGGGAGCTGTCGCCCGCGCTCCAGTTGACGGGCTCCGGACGGAACCCCGCCCCCGAAAGAACGGAAGGACCGCTATGACAGCCGCTCACGACAGTCACCGCCGCCACGAGATCGACCTGACCGTCCGCCTGACGGAGGCGCCGGAGGCCCCGGAATACGTGTTCCGGCTGGCGGCCAGCGGCGGCGCCCTCGCCGAGGAGTGCACGCTGCCGGATTCCGCGGCCGCCCTCGCGGCAGTGGAGCAGCACGGGGAGGACATCTTCTTCCCCAAGCCCGGTCCGCCGAAGATGTGCACCCAACAGTACGGAGGCCCGCAGGTGGCTGTGGTGACCGGCTGGTTCCTGGGCCGGGAGGTCGCCAGCCAGTTCAGCCGCACCGACGGCTGCGAGATTGCCCGGTGGCGTGCCATGGCGCCGTTGCTGGGCGGGATTGCCGGTTCCACCGGAGCAATCTAGGACGACAGCCGCCAACTGGCGGCCCGGGACGTTAAACGGCAATGGCCGGCGGTGGGAACCGCCGGCCATTGCCGTTGCTGTCAGGCTGGAACCGCGCCTAGATGGCGTTGTTCGGACCGGCAAGCTCCTCGTACTGGATCTTGCCCTTCTCCTGCTTCACCTTCTTGCCCTTTTCCTTCTTTTCTTTCTTGTCCTTCTTGCCGTCGTCGCCGCTGTCACCGGGACCGTCGTTGCTGTCCTGGTCCTCGGATGTCGGCGGAACGACGACTGCGCCGGACGAATTGACCAGCACGCTGACAAAGGTCGGCTCACTGGCACCGGCGAAGGTCACCCGTCCGATGTACGAACCGGCCGCCAGATTCTTCCAGTTCATCGTGACGACGCCGGACTTGCCGTTGGCGAGCCGCAGCGGGCTGGGCGTCAGCGTCGCATTGCCGACGTTGGCGCCCAGGATCGCCGCATCAACGCTTGCCTTGGTGGCCTGGCCGTTGGGGCTGTCGTACAGGTGCACGAAGATCCGGTAGGTTCCCGGGGCCGGGTTGGGGATGGAGAGTGACTCGCTCGCGGACGAGGTTGCCACCTGGATCAGCTGGTTGGCCGGGTTTACCACGTACATGTCGTAGTCGGCGTTCGGGTCCGCGGAGTAGACCGAGAGCTTGGCCAGCGGGCTGCCCGCCGGAACCTTGACATCCTTGGCGAAGTTCGAGGCATTGGTCGCCCCCAGGACTCCCGGGCCGGGAACCAGTTCAATAGCGGAGGAGTCCGCCTTGGACAGGCCGTCGAGGGTCATGCTGATCGGGTTGTTGGTGCCGGAGACAACATTAAGGTCACCGGAGCCGGTGCCGCCCTCGGAGGTGAAGGCAACATCCTTGGACGTGACCACCGACTGCGGGCGGACCGCAATCGGGGACGTGACGTTCTTGTTGGCACCCTGCCAGGTCAGCGAACCCATGGCGAACTTGCCCAGGGCTGCATTCTGGTTTTCGAAGGACACCTTGAACGACTTCTTCTCACCGGCCGTGCCGAAGGTCAGGATGGACGGGGTCACGGTGACCTTGACGCCCGGGACGTCGGTTTTGACCCGGTAGGTGCCCGGGGTCAGCGCCGTCAGGGTGCGCGTGACCTCGATCTTGCCGGTCAGGTTGCCCAGCGAGAAGGACGGGACGTTCATGTCGCGGGCCTTCGTGGAGCCCAGACCCGGCATGCCGAGATCGACTCCGGTGCCCTGGATGAACTTCAGGTAGTCGTCGCTGTTGGCGTCGTAGACCAGGCCCGGATCCAGCACGCGGGCCGGGTCGACCTGGCCCGCACCGGTGGCGAGGACATCCGTGTTCTTGCTGCCGTCGGCATTCTTGACATCACCAGCGGTGGTCATCATCGCGGACTTGACCGTCGCAGGGGACCAGTTCGGGTTCTTGCCCAGGATCAGGGCGCCGAAGCCGGCCACATGAGGGGCGGCCATGGAGGTGCCGGACATGAATCCGAAGTTGTCCCCGCCCGTGCCGATCGGCGATACGCCGGCCAGAACCGCCACGCCGGGAGCGGAAACGTCGGGCTTCAGCAGGTCGGATCCGGTTGCCAGCAGCGGGCCGCGGGAAGAGAATCCTGCGATCTGCGGCTGGGCCTCAAGCGCCAGGCCGGTGGTGTCCTTGTTGACCAGGGACACGGTGATGGCCGGGTTGGCCGTGACCTTGGCCTTGATGGTCTCGGTAGCCGGCGGGTTCACGTGGACGGTGGGGACGGAGTGCTTGTCCGTGTCCAGCGAGGAGTTGCTGAGGTTCACCAGGATCATGCCGACGCCGCCGCCACGCTGGACTTCGGCGCTCTTGGCGACACGGTCAAAGACGCCGCGGTCACAGACCACGACCTTGCCGGCGACCTTGGCGGGGTCCAGAGTGTCCGGACCGCAGAGGGCCGCATTCGCGTTTCCGGCCGTGATGGCCGCATTGGCAGCCAGCACGACGCCGGCACCCTTGACTTCGCGGTTCATGATGCTGGCGCCACGGAACTTGCTGCCGTCCGAGAATTCAACGGTGCCCTGCAGCTCCTGGGAAAAGCTGCTGGCGGCGACCGTGGTGACCCACGGTGCACCGTGGTTGACGGTGCTGGCGGTGGGGCCGGAGTTGCCGGCAGAGGCCGCGACGAAGATTCCGGCGGAGGCTGCGGACAGGAACGCCATGGCTACCGGATCCGTGGTGGTGGTCGTGGAGCCGGAGATCGAGTAGTTCAGGACATCGACGCCGTCGTAGATGGCCTGGTCGATTGCGGCAACCGACGAGGAGCTGTAGCAACCGCCGGTGTTCGGGTCGGTATCTTCCCAGCAGACCTTGTAGACGGCGAGCTTGGCCGCGGGGGCGATGCCACTCGTGAGGCCGAAGCTGCGGCCGTCGACGAAGGTCTCGACATTGGCGTTGCCGACGGCCGTGCTGCCCGTGTGCGTGCCGTGGCTGGCGACGTCGACCGGCGAGATCTTCTCGATCGGGGAGCGCTTGTCAGGGGTCACGTACTTGAGGAAGTCCTCGGCGAAGTAGTGCGCAGCCAGGACCTTGGAGTTACAGGCGGAGCCGTCGAAGTCGGCGCCTGTGCCTTCACCCTTCTGGCACTCACCGACGAACGTGTCGCCGTCGGACTTGAGCATTGCAATCTTGCCGTCGTCGGTGCGGTAGGGCACGCCCACGACAGGGTCGCCGACGAGGGACTGGACCTGTTCGCCGGCAAAGAAGGGGCTGGAGGGGGTGTAGCCAGTGTCGATGACGCCGACGACGACACCCTTGCCGGCGGCATCCTGGCCGCCGAACTTCGTGTTCCAGGTGCCGTTGGGGCCGCTGAGCTTCAGGAAGTCGGTGCTGGAGTAGTCCGGAGCGTTTTCCGCGTCCGGGGCAACGACCAGCACGCCGGGGTTCTTGGCCAGTTTGATGGCCTGATCGGCCGTCAGGTTCGCGCTGAAGCCGTTGACGGCCGCGGTGAACTGCCGCTTCATCTGGACGTTCTGCTGGCCGGCAACTTCTGCCTGCTTCTTTTCGAGGTGCGCCTCGTACTTCTTGACTTCGGCCTTGTTCGTGTCGAGCTTCTTGCCCGACTGCGGCTTCGTTGCCGCAAGTCCGGGCGTCCCGCCGTCGTAGGTGGCCGCCGGCTTCTCGGCCAGGACGACGATGTAACGGCCGTCCTTGTAGCTGTTGGGATCCAGATTCTTCTGGGCAACCGACGCTGCGGTGGAGCCATGTGCTGGGGCCGCGGTGGCGGGCGAGATCGCAACTGTTGACAAGAGCACCGGCAAGCCCAGGGTCAGTGCCACGGCCCTCCGGAGTCCCCCGCTTCGAAGGAAGCTCTTTCCTGGTGTATTCACGTGTGGTTGAACCTTTCATAAGGAACGGTCCCGACGTTGCTGCCGGGTCAAAGGACTGGCGGGACAGAAAGAGCTGAGACTCTCAGGGCCCCGACGGATACCAGCCGATTCATACAGTACAGACTGAGAGTGAGATATGACATAGAACACAAAGAGGAAATAAAAATTTGTCACGCAACTCGACAAAACCCCCGCGGTTGACGGCCGAAAGCGGGTGGTGAAGCCACGTGGAGTCTCCGCGCACAACCCCACGGCCACCCACAGACGGCGCCGGGCCGCTCCGGGCCGCCTGCTGCCGCTTACTGCCGGGGCGTCCGGACAACTTCGCTGATCCAGGCGCGGGTCTTCTCATCGAGCGGCCCGGCCACGTTACTCGCCCGGGCCTTGCGGTCCGCTTTGATCTTCTGCAGGACCATCCGTCCGAGACCCGCGAAGACGGCGGCGGCAACAACGGGCAACAGCACGGATTTCGATTTCTCAGACATAAGCACATGCTACTGACGGGGCACCGGGGTGGCCATAGCGTCGTCGCAGGTCACACCGCGTGATGAGGCCGTCCGCAGGGGATCGCGCCCGGCCTGCCGCCCCCGGCATCGGGGCGGGCACCGTTCACACTCCCGGCCGAATGCGGCCGGACGCACCGCGGCCGGTAGAATGGGGATGCAAGCTCGCGGAGCGCCCTTTCACGCTGTATTTAACACACTGTCCTCACACACAGCGGATCGGCGTGAGACGGCACCCTCCGCTGCGCCCTTACCCAATGCTCACGCACAGGAGTTGCCGGATGCCCCGGATCGTTGTCGACGTCATGCCCAAGCCCGAGATTCTCGACCCGCAGGGGAAGGCCATCGTGGGAGCACTCCCCCGGCTGGGCTTCACCGCTTTCAGCGCGGTCCGTCAGGGAAAGCGTTTTGAACTCACGGTCGACGGCGAGGTGACCGAGGAAATCCTGGCCCAGGCCCGGAACGCGGCAGAGACCCTGCTGTCCAACCCGGTCATCGAGGACGTCGTCAACGTCGAGGTCGTCGAGGCCTGAGATGACTGAACTCCCCCTGATCGGCGAGGCCATCGCCGTCGCGGCGCACCCGCAGCTCGCTGGTGCCAAGATCGGCGTCGTCACCTTCCCCGGCACCCTGGACGACCGCGACGCCGTCCGTGCCGTCCGCCTGGCCGGCGCCACCCCCGTGGCCCTCTGGCACGCAGACACCACCCTCAGTGACGTCGACGCCGTCGTCATTCCCGGCGGTTTTTCCTACGGCGACTACCTCCGCGCCGGCGCCATCTCCCGGTTCGCGCCGCTGATGTCCAGGATCATCGACGCCGCCAACTCGGACGCCAGGCTGCCTGTCCTGGGCATCTGCAACGGCTTCCAGATCCTCACCGAATCGCACCTGCTCCCCGGCTCGATGATCAAGAACGATCACCTGAAGTTCATGTGCCGCGACCAGGTCCTGCGCGTGGAGAACAACTCCACCGCGTGGACCGGGGACTACGCCGTCGGCCAGGAAATCACCGTGCCGCTGAAAAACCAGGACGGCCAGTACATCGCGGACGAGAAGACCCTGGACGCCCTGGAGGCGGAGGGCCGTGTGGTGTTCCGCTACGTCGGCTGGAACCCGAACGGCTCGCGCCGCGACATCGCCGGCATCTCCAACGCCGCGGGCAACGTGGTGGGCCTCATGCCGCACCCGGAGCACGCCGTGGAGGCCGGGTTCGGCCCCGAAGAGGGCTCCGGCACCGAGGGCCTCGGCTTCTTCACCTCTGTCCTGAACAAAATCGTGGGAGACAACAAATGACGGAGACGTCGACCGGCCGGACGGCAGGCACCGCCACCGAGACCAAGAAGTTCAATATCGACACCGTCGAGAACGCGGCCAAGACCCCGGACGTGGAGCTCCCCTGGGCCGAGCTGGGCCTGAAGCAGAACGAATTCGACGAGGTCGTCAAGGTCCTGGGCCGCCGCCCGACCGGCGCCGAGCTCGCCATGTACTCCGTGATGTGGAGCGAGCACTGCTCCTACAAATCCTCGAAGAACCACCTGCGCCAGTTCGGCGAAAAGGTGACCGAGGAGATGAAGAAGGACATGCTCGTGGGCATCGGCGAAAACGCCGGTGTCACCAACCTGGGCGACGGCTGGGCCGTGACGTTCAAGATCGAGTCCCACAACTCGCCGTCGTTCGTGGAGCCCTACCAGGGCGCCGCGACCGGCATCGGCGGCATTGTCCGCGACATCATCTCCATGGGCGCACGCCCGGTCGCGGTGATGGACCCGCTGCGCTTCGGGGCCATTGACCACCCGGACACGGCCCGCGTCATGCACGGCGCCGTGGCCGGCATCGGCGGCTACGGGAACTCCCTTGGCCTGCCGAACATCGGCGGCGAAATGGTCTTCGACGCGGTGTACCAGGGCAACCCGCTGGTCAACGCCCTGGCCGTCGGCGTCATGCGGCACGAGGACATCCGCCTCGCCAACGCCTCCGGCAAGGGCAACAAGGTGGTGCTCTTCGGCGCCCGCACCGGCGGCGACGGCATCGGCGGCGCCTCCGTGCTGGCCTCGGAATCCTTCGACGACACCAAACCGTCCAAGCGCCCCGCCGTCCAGGTGGGCGACCCCTTCGCGGAGAAGGTCCTGATCGAGTGCTGCCTCGAGCTGTTCAAGGGCTCACTGGTTGAGGGCATCCAGGACCTCGGCGCCGCAGGCATCTCCTGCGCCACGTCCGAGCTCGCCTCCAACGGCGACGGCGGCATGGAAGTCGAACTGACCTCCGTCCTGCTGCGCGACCCCACCCTGACCCCGGGCGAAATCCTGATGTCGGAGTCGCAGGAACGCATGATGGCCGTCGTCACCCCCGAGAACATCGCCGCGTTTGAAGCGGTCATGGACAAGTGGGCCGTGGAGTACTCCTGGCTGGGCGAGGTGACCGACACCGGCCGCCTCATCATCACGTGGGAAGGCGAAGTCATCGTCGACGTCGACCCGCGCACCGTGGCGCACGACGGCCCGGTCTACGACCGTCCGTACGCCCGCCCCGAGTGGCAGGACGCAGTCCAGGCCGACGCGTTCACCGGCTCCGTGCAGGACGCCGGCCGCCCTTCCGCCCCCGCGGAACTGGCCGCAGCCGTCACCGAGCTCGTGGCCTCGCCGAACATGTGCAGCAAGTCCTGGATCACCAACCAGTACGACCGCTACGTCGGCGGCAACACGGCGATGGCGTTCCCGGACGACGCCGGCGTGGTCCGGGTGGACGAGGAAACCGGCCTGGGCGTGGCCCTGGCCACTGACGCCAACGGCCGCTACACCTACCTCGATCCGTACCACGGCGCGCAGCTGGCCCTGGCCGAGGCGTACCGCAACGTCGCCACCTCCGGCGCCGTGCCCATGGCCGTCAGCGACTGCCTGAACTTCGGCTCCCCCGAGGATCCCGACGTCATGTGGCAGCTCGCCGAAGCCATCCGCGGCCTGTCCGACGCCTGCATGGTCCTGGGCATCCCGGTCACCGGCGGCAACGTCTCGCTGTACAACCAGACCGGCACCACCCCCATCCACCCCTCCCCCGTCGTGGCCGTGCTCGGCAAGTTCGACGACGTCGCGCGCCGCACGCCGTCGGGCTGGAAGGAAGACGGCCAGGCCATCTACCTGCTGGGCACGACGGCGGCGGAACTGGACGGTTCGGAATGGTCCAACATGCGCGGACACCTCGGCGGGCTGCCGCCCAAGGTTGACCTCGCGGCCGAACGCGAACTGGGCGAGATCCTGATCAACGCCTCCCGCGACGGCATGGTGGACGCCGCCCACGACCTCTCCGAAGGCGGCCTCGCGGCTGCCCTCGTGGAGTCCTCGCTGCGCTACGGCGTCGGTGCCCGGATCGCCCTGCAGGACGTCCTGGACCGCGACGGCGTGGACCTGTTCACCGCACTGTTCTCCGAGACGCAGGGCCGAGCCATCGTGGCCGTGCCCCGCTCCGAGGAGATCCGCTTCAAGGACATGTGCACCGCGCGCGGTTTCGCACACATCCGGATCGGCGTGGTGGACGCCGAGGGCGGCACGCTGGAGATCAACGGCGTCGAGACCATGAACCTCGAGTCCCTCCGCGAAGCCCACGAGGCCACCCTGCCGAAGTACTTCGGGTAACGTCCCACCCACCGCACCATCGACTGCTCCGCAACCGCCCTTTTGAACCCTCAGAACGGCAGTTGCGGAGCAGTCGTTGTGGTTTAACGGCCCGGAAGCGCTTCGGCAACGGTGAAGGGTCGTCCGTGGAAATCGTCCGGCAGCGTGCGCGCGGTTTTCATGGCTTCATGAGACCAGAACCGCGCCAGCCCCGCAGAAGTTATCCACACCTTGCCATCCGCTGCTCCATAAGTGCCGTTTTGAGGCGTCAAGAGGGCGTTGGGCCCACGCCGGCAGGGTTCCCTGGCCGAGCTTGCGAGGCGAGGGAGCCGGTGGGGAGCACTCGATGGGGGTTAGTTAGTCGTCGCTGCGGAGTTCTCGCTGGCGGGCGCTGAGCAGTTCCAGTTCCGGCCGCGCCGCCACGAAGCGTTCGACGGCGGCCAGCACCTCGACGAGGTGCGCCCGGTCCGCCGCGACCAGCCCCACGCCAATCAGGGCGCGCCGGTACTGGTCCTGCAGGCCGGCCTCGGTCACGGAGACGTCGAAGCGGCGCTTGAGCTCGGCCAGCACCGGGCGCACCACGGAGCGTTTCTCCTTCAGGCTGTGGACATCGCCGAGGAGGACATCGAATTCAATCCAACCGATCCACATGCCTCAATTTTTACATCGGTTGCTCCCCACCGGCCCAGGCGCCGTTTTGAGGGCTCAAAAGGGCGGCTGGGCCCACGCCGGCAGGGTTCCCTGGCCGAGCTTGCGAGGCGAGGGAACCGGTGGGGAGCAGTCGATCGGGGTTAGATGGTGAGTTCGCCCATCCGGTCCCAGCCGTCCCCGTCGAACTGGCGGCTGATGATCCGGGGTGTCTCCAGCAGGGCCTGCGGCATGTCCGCCATGGCCTGCTTGAAGTGGGCGCTGTTGACGTGGTCCCCGGCGGCGTCGTCCTTGAAAGCCTCGACCAGGACGAACTCGTTGGGGTCCTCCACACTGCGGGACCAGTCGAACCAGAGGTTGCCGGGCTCCCGGCGGGTGGCCTGGGTGAAGTCCTCCACGAGGCCGAGCCAGCGCTCTGACCAGTCGGGCTTGACCTTGAATTTGACGACAATGAAGATCACGGGAAAGTGCCTTTCGGTGCGGGGGGACGGTGTTCCATTCTTGCAGGAGGCTCAGCAGGCCTGGACCGCCTCCCTGGCCAGTTCCTGCTGCCGCAGGGTGCCGACGCGTTCGGCCCACTGCTCCGCGAGCTGGAATTCGACCATCGCCTCCGTGCAGCGGCCTGCGTCGTGCAGGGTCCAGCCTAGGTTGTTGTGCAAGGCCACGAGCCACCGCTTGGTCCGCTCGTCGTGCACGGTCGAGGCGTACTCCAGGGCGCTGCGGGTCCAGATTTCGGCGTGGGCTGAGTCGGCGATGGCCAGCATGTGCAGGGCATCCACGGCCAGGAATTCCTCGCCCAGATGGTCCGCGAGTTCGGCGGCCTGTTCAAAAAGCGGTACGGCCATTTCCGCGTGGCCGCTGGAGTTCAGCACCCGCCCGCGTTCAAGGAGCACCCGGACGGCCACGGTGGGCTCGTCGCCGTCGATCGCGTCCAGCAGCGCGTCGGCTTCCTCGTACCGGCCCTGCAGCCCGATGGCCCGCCCCAGCTGGGTGGTGAGTTCGGCCCGTTCGTCGGCGTCGTAGCGGTCCTCGGATACTGCCGCGCGGAAGCGGGCTTCCGAAACGGCGGGGTCATCGAAGTTCCATAGTTGGTCAAGGGTCTGTTGATTCAGCATTGTGCCTGCTCTCAGTCCACACCTGCGGCCAGTTCCTGTGCACTCCTAATGTATCGGGAAGTGATGTGGCCCCGAGCCCGCTTCGTCAGGGCGCCGCCTGCCGCGTAGAACCAGTTGGACGGCCCGCCGAAGGCCGTGATGTGGATCAGGACCCGGCCCGTTGCATCGATGGAAATCTCGAACGCTTCCTCACCCCGGACCGGATGCCCGGGGAGGGTCCCGTAACCGAACCCGGCGGACTGCGGGGCGCCGCCGGGCACCGGCCGGCGGACCCAGACGACCTCGCAGGGAGCATTGAGCCGGAACGGCCCGACGCCGAAGCCGCTCACCACGCGCGTGCCGGGGACCACGACGTCGGACTCCGCGCGGACCCGCAGCCCTGCAAGTTTCTGCAACTGCCAGGTCAGCATGCCCTGGACCACGCGGCGATACGTGGCCATGCCCTCGCCGACAAAGGCGTGGGTGACCAGGCAGTCGGCGTCTGCGGGCGGCGGGCCATGCTCGGTGGACCCGATCCCTTCATAGTTCAGCTCCCCGGCCGCGATCCGCGCGTTCACCCCTGGCCGCCGGCCAGCCGCGCCCAGCCCAGCTGTTCCTGTTGGCGCCGGCTCAGCGAAGCCACCACGAGGTCGTACGAGTCCTCGACCATGTCGCGCACCATCGAATCGGGCAGGGACCCGTCCAGGCGGACTCCGTTCCAATGTTTTTTGTTCATGTGCCACGCCCCGGTGATTTCCGGGTGGGCGGCGCGCAGCTGCTCGGCCAGGGCAGGCTCGCATTTCAGGCTCACGGCGAAATCGTGGTGGTCCATCGCGGACAGTGCGAACATCTTGGCTGCGTGGCCGGCACTGCCGGAAACTGCGGCCCGCACCTTGAAGACGGACGTCTCCGGTCCGAACGGGAAGTCCTCGAAGGCGCCGGGAAAGCCAAGGCAAATTCCCCGGAGTGCAACTACATCCATGGTCCGAGCCTACTGGCCGGCCCGGACATTTTGCAGGGCTCGTCCTGCTCCACCGGAAGAGCCGTCAGAGGCCGAAGCGCCGGGCGTCCTGCGCCGGGCAGGCGTTCATGATGACGTCGAGGCCGGCGGCCTTCGCGCGGGCGGCCGCCGCTTCATCGATGACACCCAGCTGCATCCAGACCGCCTTAGCGCCGACGGCAATCGCCTGATCCACCACGGCCCCCACTTTCTGGGAATTCACAAAACAGTCGACGACGTCGATCGGCTGCTTCTCAGCCGGGATATCGGCCAAGGTGGCGTAGCCGGCCTCCCCATGCACGGGATCAGCGAGCAGATTCACCGGGATGATCTCCATCCCGAGCCGGTCCCGGATGAACAGGGACGTATCGTAGGCGGCACGCCATTGATTCGTGGACAGGCCGACAATGGCCCACCGCCCCTTGGTGCGCATGAGTTTTTCCAGGACTGCCGGATCGTTGACGTGGGCCATGTGGACAGCCTATCCGCCGCGCTTCCGGCGGGGCGGGAAGAGCCTGCGCGCGGCCCGCCGCGGCATTTTCCCGACGTCGGGCCCTCGGTGGAGATCCAACTGTCGAACAAGTGACTGGCGCCTGCTCCAATGGGGCGGCGAGTCCGAATATTACGCAGGAAAACCTTCCCATTTGGGAAAAAGTGCCGATTCCGATTTAGTGGGGAACGACCATCCCGAGCGGCCGAGAGACCTGGATCGATGAAGCCGCAGCAACCCTGGTCGCCGTCATCCCTCCCTGGATACCGGCGATAGCAAGGTATGGAGCCAAGGGAACCACCGGACTGACCACCCGGACCAAAGGCTCATTCCGTAGGGTGCTACTGCCAGGACCGATGGAGTATTCCTATGACTGCTGTCCTGTCCTCCTCCGCTGCCGAGGCGCCCCTGGCTGCCTCCGCCGTTGCCGCCACCCGCACACCGGCCCTGCCGGTTGCCTTCCGTTCCCTGCGCCGAGCCTTCGGTAGCGGGGCAGACTCCCACACCGTCCTGCGCGACGTGGACTTCGAGATCCGTGCTGGCGAGGTTCTGGCGATTCTCGGCACCTCGGGCTGTGGCAAGTCCACGCTGCTCCGGGCCACCGCCGGGCTGGACTCCCCCAGTGCCGGCAGCGTCGATATCGACGGCATGCCCGTCCAAGGGATCGACTCCCGCTGCGCCTTCGCCTTCCAGGAACCGCGCCTCCTGCCGTGGCACACCCTGCAGGCCAATATCGCGATCGGACTGCCGAAGGGGGTCAGTGCCAGGGACGGCAAGGCAAAAGTGGCCCGGTTGCTCGACCTCGTGGGGCTGACCGACTTCGCCGGGCACCGTCCCCGCGAAGTCTCGGGAGGCATGGCACAGCGCGCCTCCCTGGCGAGGGCACTCGCGCGCAACCCCGGCGTCCTGCTCCTCGATGAACCGTTCGGCGCGCTGGACGCGCTGACGCGGATCAAGATGCAGGACCTGCTGCTGGACATCCACCGCGCCGAACCCACCACGGTGCTGCTGGTGACCCACGACGTCGACGAGGCCCTCCAGCTTGCCGACCGCATCATCGTCCTGGGCAAGGAGGCCGACGCCGGTGCGGATTCAGCCGCCGCGTTGCCCGGGGCGACGATCGTCCGCACTGTGAGCGTGCCCGGCGAGCGCCCCCGGGACCGCGGTTCAGTGGAACTCGCCCGGTTGCGGGCGTCGCTCCTGGAGACCCTCGGCGTCGACGGCCATTAGCCGCCACGCCGGCCGGGTCCCTCCGCGTTCCCCCGCCAGGAGCGCCGCAGCCGCGGCTGCGGCCGCCCGCCTTTCCACCCGCCACGTCCGTCCGCCTTTCGCGTCAATCGCTTCATTCCTCAGAGGAGTCCCATGTCATTCGCCCGCAAAGCCACCCGCCGGTCCGTCATCGGCGCCGCCGCCTTCTCCGCCGTCCTCGTCCTCACGGGCTGCGTCGCAGGTGAGGGTTCAGGCGGGTCGGCCGCGGCAAGCGCCGGCGTCGAGAGCGGCACGCTCAACATCGATTTCGCCACGTACAACCCGCTGAGCCTGGTCATCAAGAAGAAGGGCTGGCTTGAAGCCGCCCTGAAGGACCAGGGCGTCACCGTCAATTGGGTCCAGTCCGCCGGGTCCAACAAGGCCAATGAGGCGCTGCGCTCCGGCGCGATCGACGTCGGTTCCACGGCCGGTTCGGCGGCACTGCTGGCCCGCGCCAACGGTTCCCCGATCAAGACCATCGACATCTACTCCCAGCCGGAATGGGCGGCGCTGGTGGCGAAAGGGTCCTCCGGCATCACCACCGTGGCTGACCTCAAGGGCAAGTCGGTGGCCGCGACTAAAGGAACGGACCCGTACTTCTTCCTGCTTCAGTCGCTCTCCGAAGCCGGGATCTCCGCCACGGACGTCACAGTTCAGAACCTGCAGCACGCCGACGGCCGTGCCGCGCTGGAAAACGGCTCGGTGGATGCCTGGTCGGGCCTGGACCCGATCATGGCCGGTGCGGAGCAGAAGGGTGCCAAGCTCTTCTACCGGAACCTCTCCTTCAACACCTATGGCTTCCTGAACGCCACGGAATCCTTCCTGAAGGACAAGCCGAAGCTGGCGCAGGCCGTCGTCAACGCCTACGAGAAGGCCCGTGCGTGGGCCGCGGCCAACCCGGACGAGACTGCTCAGATCCTCGCCGAAGCTGCTGGCCTGGACCTCGCCGTCGCGAAGACCGTGGTGCTGGAGCGCAGCAACCTCAACGTCGACCCGGCACCGGGCGAGGCGCAGCGCAAGGTCCTGGAGAAGATCGGCCCCACATTTGTGGAGACCGGCGACGTCGCGAGCCAGCAGCAGATCGACGACGCCGTCGCCTCCCTTCTCGATGACTCGCTGGTGAAGAAGGCGGACGCGTCCGCCATCAAGGATTCCTGATGGCACCGCCCAGGAATTCCGCCGTCACCGGCAACAGTGTTGCGGACGGGCGCGCTGCAGCCGTCCCCGCAACTCCAGCAGACGCCGCCCAGCCGAGCTCCCCCGTTATGGGTGCGGGTGGCTCCCCGGCGAACGGATGGTCCCCCGCCGGGATCCTGGCCACCGGCTGGGCGCGTCTGCTCCTTGGACTGATCATTCCCGGCGCGGTGCTGGCCGCCTGGCAGCTCTCGACGGCTGCCGGGGTGTTCAGCATTGTCCAGCTCCCGCCGCCGGCCATGGTGCTGGAGGCCGGACTCGACCTCCTGCAGCGGGGGCAGCTCGGCCAGCACATCGCGATCTCCACCCAGCGTGTGCTGATTGGTTTCGCCGCCGGAGCGAGCCTCGGGCTGGTTCTCGGATCCCTGGTGGGCCTGTCCAGGTTCGCGGACGCCCTGCTCGCGCCGACTGTCGGCGCCCTCCGCGCGGTACCGTCCCTGGCGTGGGTGCCGCTGCTCATACTCTGGATGAAGATCGGCGAGGATTCCAAGATCACGCTGATCCTGATCGGCGCCTTCTTCCCCGTGTTCACCACCGTCTCCTTGGCGCTGCGCCACGTGGACCGGAACCTGGTGGAAGCCGCGCGCGCGTTCGGGCTCAAAGGCGTCAAGCTGCTGACCACGGTGCAGCTTCCGGCCGTGGTGCCGGCCGTCTTCTCCGGCCTCCGGCTCGCGCTGGCCCAGGCGTGGCTGTTCCTGGTGGCCGCCGAACTCATCGCCTCCTCGATGGGACTCGGGTTCCTGCTCACGGACTCGCAGAACAACGGCCGCACCGACCGGCTCCTGCTGGCCATCGTGCTCCTCGCCGTGATCGGAAAAACCACCGACGCCCTGCTGGGCCTGGCCGAGAAATGGGCGGTGAAACGATGGGCGTAGCCATCCAAACCGCCCCGGCCAGCGTTCCTGTCACAGAAGAGGAGCGCCTCGCCTTCTGGGAGGCGGCCGCCCTCCGCCTCGACTGGGAGGACGTGCCCGGGCAGGACAAACCGTGGAGCACCGCGCACCGCCGCGTCCCGGCCGACGTCGGCGCCGGCATCGGCCCGGACATCACCTGGTTTGAAGGCGGAAAGCTCAACGTCGCCCACAACTGCGTCGACCGCCATGTAGCGGCGGGACGCGGGGACAAGGTGGCCCTGCACTTCGAGGGCGAGCCGGGCGACCGCCGCACCATCAGCTATGCCGAACTGCAGCGCGAGGTCTCCAAGGCCGCCAACGCGCTGCTGGGCCTCGGCATCACCAGGGGCGACCGGGTGGTCGTCTACCTCCCGGTCATCCCCGAAACCGTGATCATCACCCTTGCCGTGGCCCGCATCGGCGCCATCCACTCGCTGGTCTTCGGGGGCTTCTCCGCCGAGGCGCTCAAGTTCCGGGTGGAGGACACCGGCGCCAAACTGCTGGTCACCACCGACGGCCAGTTCCGCCGCGGCGCGGCCGTGCCGGTCAAGGACAACGCGGATGCCGCCGTGTCCGGGGACAACGCCATCGAGCACGTCCTGGTGGTCAACCGCACCACAGCACCGGAGCTCCTGGACACGGTCCCGATGACCGCCGGCCGCGACGTCTGGTGGCATGACGCCGTCGGGACCGCCGCCGACGTCCACGACGCCGAAGCGTTCGACGCCGAGACGCCGCTGTTCATCATGTACACCTCCGGCACCACCGGGAAGCCCAAGGGCCTGGTCCACACCTCCGGCGGCTACCTCACACAGGCGTCCTGGAGCTTCGAGCACCTCTTCAGCAACCCGGACCCCGCGCTCCGCGACCGGGACGTCCACTGGTGCACGGCGGACCTCGCCTGGGTCACCGCGCACACTTATGAGCTCTACGGCCCGCTCTCCAACGGCGCCACGCAGGTGATCTTCGAGGGCACGCCCAACACCCCGCACCCGGGCCGGCACTTCGAGATCATCGAACGCTACGGCGTGACGCAGTACTACACCGCGCCCACCCTGGTCCGCTCGCTGATGGGCTGGTTCCCGGACGGCGTTCCGGACACGTACGACCTCTCCTCCATCCGCCTGCTCGGCACCGTGGGCGAGGCCGTGAACCCGGAGGCGTGGCGCTGGTTCCGGGCGAACGTGGGGGCCGGCACCGCCCCGGTGGTCGACACCTGGTGGCAGTCCGAAACCGGCGCCACCATCCTCTCCCCTGCACCCACGGACACGGACTTCAAGCCCGGCTGCGCCGCCCGGCCGCTGCCCGGCGTCGGCACCCGGATCGTGGACGAGGCCGGCAACACGGTCCCGCCCGGCGTCCAGGGCTTCATCGTGGTGGACGCCCCCGGCCCCGCCATCGCCCGCACCGTCTGGGGCAACCCGCAGCGCTACTTCGACTCCTACTGGCGCCAGTACGCGGACCGGGGCTGGTTCCTCGCCGGGGACGGCGCCAAGTACGACGACGACGGCGACATCTGGATCCTCGGGCGCGTGGATGACACCCTCAACGTCTCGGGACACCTGCTCTCCACGATCGAGATCGAATCGGCCCTCGTCTCCCACCCGGACGTCGTGGAGGCCGGTGTGTGCCCGGTCGCGGACCCGAAGACCGGCCACGCGATCGTCGCCTTCGTAGTGTTGAAGGATTCGGCGGCAACCGAGGACATCGCGTTCGAACTGAAGGCCCACGTCGCGACGCAGATCGGTCCGATCGCCAAGCCGCGCGACGTCGTCGTCGTTCCTGATGTGCCGAAGACGCGCAGCGGCAAGATCATGCGCCGGCTGCTGACCCAACTGTTCGAGGGCACCGGGCTCGGTGACACCACCTCACTCCAGAACGAACCATCCATCGCGGGCATCCAGGATGTCCTGCGGATCCGCAACACCCCGAAGTAAGGAACTCCCATGACTGACATCAGCAACGTCGCCCGTCTCTCCGAACCGCTCAAGTTCGCCTATTGGGTTCCGAATGTTTCCGGCGGCCTGGTGGTTTCCACCATCGAACAGCGCACCGGCTGGGACTTCGACTACAACAAGAAACTCGCCCGGATCGCGGAAAACTCCGGCTTCGAATACGCCCTCACCCAGACCCGCTACGCCGCCTCCTACGGCGCGGACAAGCAGCACGAGGCCACCTCGTTCAGCCTCGCGCTGCTGGCCGCCACCGAGCGGCTGAAGGTGATTTCCGCCGTGCACCCGGGCATGTGGCACCCCGGCGTCCTGGCGAAATTCATCATCACCGCGGACCACATCTCCAACGGCCGCGCCGCCGTGAACATCGTCTCCGGCTGGCTCAAGGACGAGTTCACCAACTTCGGCCTCGAATGGCTTGAACACGACGAGCGCTACGTCCGCACCGAGGAATTCATCAAGGTCCTCCGCGGGCTCTGGACCGAGCAGGACTACAGCCAGTCCGGCAAGTACTACAACATCAACAACTTCACCCTGCAGCCTGCCCCGGTGGACGTGCCGGGCCGGGCGCACCCCGAGATCTTCTTCGGCGGCAACTCCACCGCGGCGCAGGCCACCGCCGGCCGCGTGGCCGACTGGTACTTCTCCAACGGCAAGGACCTCGAAGGGTTCAAGGAGAACATCGCCGGTGTTGTGGCCGCGTCCGGCGAGACCACGCGTGGCACCGATGGCGCCCTCCCCGCCCCCAGGTTCGGGTTGAACGGCTTCGTCATCGCCCGCGATTCCGAGAAGGAAGCCCGCGACACCCTCCGTGAGATCGTCGAGAAGGCGCACAAACCCGCCGTCGAGGGGTTCCGCGCCGCGGTCCAGGAGGCCGGGGCAGCAACGAAGGACGGCAAGGGCATGTGGGCCGATTCGAGTTTCGAGGACCTGGTCCAGTACAACGACGGTTTCAAGACCCAACTGATCGGCACCCCGGAGCAGATCGCCGAGCGGATCGTGGAGTACAAGAAGATCGGCGTGAACCTGTTCCTCACCGGCTACCTGCACTTCCAGGAGGAGGTCGCCGCGTTCGGCCAGGACATCCTGCCGATCGTCCGCGAACTCGAAGGGGACCTGGCCCGCAAACACGGCACAGAACTTGACCTGTCCGGCACGCCGGCGGCAAACGTAGGGGTGGCGGCATAATGGCTGACCGCAAGTTCGGTTTCCGCACCCGCGCCCTGCACGCCGGCGGCACTCCCGACGCCGAGCACGGCGCCCGCGCCGTGCCGATCTACCAGACGACGTCCTTCGTGTTCAAGGACACCCAGGACGCCGCCAACCTCTTCGCGTTGCAGAAGTACGGCAACATCTACTCCCGGATCGGCAACCCCACGGTGGCCGCGTTCGAGGAGCGCATCGCCTCCCTCGAGGGCGGCATCGGCGCGGTGGCCACGTCCTCGGGCATGGCCGCGGAATTCATCACGTTCGCCGCGCTCACCCAGGCCGGCGACCACATCGTCGCGGCCTCCCAGCTGTACGGCGGCACGGTGACCCAGCTCGACGTCACGCTGCGCCGCTTCGGCGTGGACACCACGTTCGTTCCCGGCACCGACCCTGCGGATTACGCCGCCGCGGTCCGGGAAAACACCAAGGCGATCTTCGTCGAGGTGGTGGCCAACCCGTCCTCGGAAGTCCAGGACTTGGAGGGGCTGGCGAAAGTGGCGCACGACGCCGGCATCCCGCTCGTCGTCGACGCCACCTTGAGCACGCCGTACCTCGTGCGGCCGATCGAGCACGGGGCGGACATTGTGATCCACTCCGCCACCAAGTTCCTCGGCGGGCACGGCACCACCCTCGGCGGCGTGATCGTCGAAAGCGGCCGCTTCAACTGGGGCAACGGCAAGTTCCCCACCATGACCGAACCGGTGGCCTCCTACGGCAACGTCTCCTGGTGGGGCAACTTCGGCGAGTACGGCTTCCTCACCAAGCTCCGTTGCGAGCAGCTGCGCGACATCGGCCCCGCACTGTCCCCGCAGTCGGCCTTCCAGCTGCTGCAGGGCGTCGAGACCCTCCCGCAGCGCCTCGACGAACACCTCCGGAATGCCCAGGCCGTGGCCGAATGGCTGGAGGCGGACGAGCGCGTCGCCTATGTGAACTTCTCCGGTCTGCCCTCGCACCCGCACTTCGAACGGGCGCAAAAGTACCTGCCACTGGGTCCCGGATCCGTCTTCTCCTTCGGTGTGAAGGGCGGCCGTACCGCGGGCCAGAAGTTCATCGAGTCACTGCAGCTGGCCTCGCATCTGGCCAATGTCGGCGACTCACGCACCCTCGTGATCCACCCCGGCTCCACCACCCACCAGCAGCTCAGCCCCGAACAGCTCGAGTCCGCCGGAGTCCCCGAGGACCTGGTCCGCATCTCGATCGGTCTCGAAGACATCGAGGACATCCTCTGGGACCTCGACCAGGCGCTGGACGCCGCGTCACTGGAGACCGTGGAACCCGACGCGGAGGCACTTCCGGCCGGGTCGGATGAAGCAGCCGCCTGCACGATCGGAGCAAACGCATGAGCAGCGAAGAAACCAGGACCTGGACCGGGCCCTCGGCGCCGGATCGGCTGAACCTGCTGCGGCAGGCGAAGTCCATCGCGATTGTGGGCGCCTCTGACAAGCCGTCCCGCGCCAGCTACTTCGTGGCGACCTACCTGCAGTCCTCCACGCGGTACAAGGTGTACTTCGTGAACCCGGTGGTCAAGGAGATCCTGGGCGAGCCGACGTACGCCTCGCTCGCTGACCTGCCGGAGAGCCCGGACATCGTGGACGTGTTCCGCAGGCACGACGACCTGCCGGGCGTCCTGGACGAGGCCGTCGCGGCCGGCGCCAAGACGCTGTGGCTGCAGCTCGGTTCGTGGCATGAGGATGTCGCGAAGGAAGCGGAAGCCGCCGGGCTCGACGTCGTGATGGACCGCTGCGTGAAGATTGAGCATGCCCGATTCCACGGCGGCCTGCACCTGGCCGGTTTCGACACCGGCGTCATTTCGTCCAAGCGGCAGGTCCTGGCCTAGTTCGTCTGCCGAACTCGCGGGAAACGTGCGGGCTCGCCGTAACGAAACGGCGAGCCCGCACGGTACCGGCGATCCGGACGGACTAGCTGGCGGGGAGTGTGGGAAGCACGCCGGGAAGGGTCGGCTCCGGCAGCGGATTCGAAGGAAGCCCCCGGTCCCCGCCCGGTCCGGGGAGCCCGGGGATCCCCGGCGTGACCGGACGCTTCGGCGGCGCCGGAAGGACTCCGCCGCGGCCCACGGCAGGCGGTGTGGCGGCGCCGGGCTTCGCGGGAACTGCTGCGTCGGATTCGGGAGCCTGCGGGACACCATCTTCCGTCGGTGTTGTGGTGGCGCCCGAAGGCTTCGACGGCACGGGAGCCGCCGGAATGTCCGCCGGCGAGGGCTTGGCGGGCTCCGGGGCCACATCGGGGGTCTTGCCGGAAGGCTGGAAGATGATGCCCACCGTGTGGTTGATACTTTCGCGGAAGTCCCCGCTGGCGGCCGCCACAGCGCCGGCCCCGAGGGTCATGGCACCCACGACGGCGCCGCCGACGATTGCCAGCCTGCGCTTCCGGCCGCGACGCTCGGCGAGGCTCGTGACGCCGGCCGGCAGCGCCTCGTCGGTGTGGTCCAGAGCGGACGCGACAGTGGGCATCGCCGTCGTCGTCGTTGCGGGGGAACCTGCGGCGGAAGAGGTGGAGGCGCTGAAGCCGGGGGCGCCGGCGGACAGCAGCCCTGCGAGGTCGGCGCGGGGCGCGGGCGCCCGGTCCGGCACCAGTGCGCGGAGCTCCTCCAGCGAGCTGCGGAGCTCGGTGGATCCTTCGAGTCCGGAATCACGGAGCATCGCCTGGATGCTGCCATCCTGCTGGGGTTCGTGTGTTCCGGTCATGATGCTGCGTGGTCCTTTTCGGTGACGAGTTCGCGCAAGGCGCTGAGCCCGCGTCGTTGAAGCTGTTTGATTGCCCCGGGCGTCTTGTCCATGATGCGGGCCACCTGGTCGATGGAGAGGTCCGCGACGATCCGCAGAAGCAGGACTTCCCGTTGCTCGTCATTGAGTTGGGAGAGGGAATCGGAAATGCCGCCCAAGGAACCCAGGGCCTCGTCCTCGGCGGACGCGGCGTAACGGGTGTCGTCCCGGGGATCGTATTCGGCCAGGTAGGGCCTGCGTTCGGACCGCCGGTGGTGATCGACCAGCCTGGCGTGGGCGATGGAGAAGATGAAGGTCCGCAAGCCGCTGTGGCCGCCGGTGACCTTGGCCAGTTTCGGCAGGACATCGACGAACACGTCCTGGGTGAGCGCCTCGGCGTCGTCCACGCCGCGCGCCCGGAAGTATCCGAGCACCGCGGGTGAAATGACGGTATAGACAGCGCTGAAGCCTGATGGGTCGCCAGCTAAGGCTGCTGACAATTCGTCATCGCTTAGCTGTTCTGCCAAGAGGCTGTCCTTCCGGTTACTGCTGGGGTGCGGCCCCGGCAAGTCTAGCGGCCGCACCCCCGGTGCCTCCAAAGAGGCGTTCAATGCCTACTTGTTGAGCTCAGGCAGTTCGTCCGACGGCAGGGCCGGAACGGCCGGCGTGGCCGGAACAGCGGGCACGCCCTTGGCACCCGGCACGGCGGGAACGGCGACGGTCACGCCGGCGTGGGCCTTGGCCTCGGCAGCGCCCTTGGCGTTGGCGGCACCCTCGACAGAGACACCGTCCTTATCAGCTTCGACGGAGCCCTCTGCGGAGCCCTCGGTACCCTCAACGCTGGCGTCACCCTCGGCCGAGCCGTCAGCGGACGGGGAAGCCGGAACGGCGGGGACGGCCGGAACAGCCGGCGCTGCGGGAAGTTCAGGAGTCGCCGGAACCTCGGGGGTTGCCGGGACGGCGGGCGTAGCGTGGTTCACTTCAGCCTGCTGGGTGTTCGAAACCTGGGCCGCGTTGGCCAGGCCGATGCCGGAGAATCCTCCAACAGCGAGAATCGCGGCGCCGACAGCAATCTTGGTGGTCTTGCTAACACTCTTCATAAGAAACGTACATCCTTTGTTTTTGTGTGAAGGCTGGCTGAAGCCTGATGGGGGCAGTCAACAGCCCGCTCGTTCAATTGGAAGGCTGGCCAGCGCCCGATGGGGGCGGGCGCCGGCCTGCACTTGCAGTGGAAGGCCAGCCGGATTCCTGGTGGGGGGTCCATCCTCCGGCGGCGCTTACAAAGGAGTAATCGCCGGGGCACGCCAAAAGGTTACGCACCAATCAAAAGTTTTTTCGGGACCGCGTTCCGCGAGTTAACGACGACGGCGGCGGGCCGCCTTTTCAGGTGACCCGCCGCCGTCGTCGGCTGCGTCAGGAGCTGTGTCAGGATCGGAAGAGTCCGCTGTAGGCGTTGAGGGCGATCTGGCCGCCGAGGTGGGCGTAGAGGACATTGCTGCCGGCCGGGATCTCCCGGCTTTTCACGAGGTCGATCAGTCCGGCGAGGGACTTGCCCTCATAGACAGGGTCCGTGATCATCGCTTCGAGCGAGGCGCCGAGGCGGATGGCTTCGAGGGTGGACTCGACGGGAATTCCGTAGAGGTCCCCGGCCCAGCCCTCCATGACGTTGATTTCGTCATCCCGGAGCTCCCGGCCCAGGCCGATCAGCTCGGCGGTGTTGCGGGCAATGCGTTCCACCTGGTCGCGGGTCTTTTGCAGCGTGGCCGAGGCATCGATGCCGATCACCCGGCGCGGTTTGTCCTGGCCGGCAAAGCCCGCGACCATCCCGGCGTGGGTGGACCCGGTGACGGTGCAGACGATGATGGTGTCGAAGAAGACGCCGAGCTCGCGCTCCTGCTGTTCCACCTCGTAGGCCCAGTTGGCGAAGCCCAGCCCGCCCAGCCGGTGGTCGGAGCCGCCGGCCGGGATGGCGTAGGGCTTGCCGCCGGCGGCCTTTACTTCTTCGATGGCGTTCTCCCAGCTGCTGCGGACACCGATGTCGAAGCCTGCGCTGTCCAGCCGGACGTCGGCTCCCATAATCCGCGAGAGCAGGATGTTGCCCACGCGGTCAGATAGAGGGTCCGGCCAGTCGACCCAGTTTTCCTGGACCAGGCGGGCCTTCAGGCCGAGTTTCGCGGCCACGGCTGCGACCTGGCGGGTGTGGTTGGACTGGTAGCCGCCGATGGAGACGAGGGTGTCCGCGCCCTGGGCCAGGGCGTCCGGGACGAAGTACTCCAGCTTGCGGGTCTTGTTGCCGCCGAAGGCGAGTCCGCTGTTGACGTCCTCCCGCTTTGCCCAGATCCGGGCGCCGCCCAGGTGCGCGCTGAGCCGCGGCAGCGGGTGGATGGGACTCGGCCCAAACATCAGCGGGTAGCGCTCAAAATCGGTGATGGCCATCGACGGTCCTTTGCTCGCGGTGGGAAACTGCTTCTGCACTGGCAACATGCAATATATTGCATTGTCCGACAACGCCGTCTTCGTCACGGTCAGCGGCAACCCAGTCCTCCGGGACCTCCTGGAGCAGACCACCCCCGTCCTGCGCCGCGTGGAGCGGATGCGCTTCGGCTCTTTTGCCGCCCGCGGATCCGTGGCCCAGCACGCCGAAATCATCAGGCTCGCCCGTCTCGGCGACGCCGACGCTGCCGCCAGGGCGTGCCGGGAGAACTGGCTTTCGCTGCGTTTCGTGTCGGCGGAGTAGGTCCGGACTCACCGCTACTTTTTACCACGACGGCGGCGGGCCACCTTTCCAGGTGACCCGCCGCCGTCGTGCGTCAGTTTTTGCGTCAGTCGTTGATCAGGTCGTTGATCACGATGGTCTGGTCGCGGTCCGGGCCGACGCCGATCGCCGAGAAGCGTGTCCCGGAGAGCTTCTCGAGCGCCAGCACGTAGTTCTTGGCATTTTCCGGGAGATCGTCCAGGGTCCGGGCGCCGGTGATGTCCTCGGTCCAGCCCTCGAAGAACTCAAAGATCGGCTTGGCGTGGTGGAACTCGGTCTGGGTCATCGGCATTTCGTCGTGCCGGACGCCGTCGACGTCGTAGGCCACGCAGACCGGGATCTGCTCGATGCCGGTGAGAACGTCCAGCTTGGTCACGAAGTAGTCCGTGAACCCGTTGACGCGGGAAGCGTGACGGGCCAGCACGGCGTCGTACCAGCCGCAGCGGCGCGGCCGGCCGGTGTTGACGCCGAACTCACCGCCGGTCTTCTGCAGGTACAGGCCCATCTCATCGAACAGTTCCGTGGGGAAGGGGCCTGCGCCCACACGGGTGGTGTACGCCTTGATGATGCCGATGGAGCGCGAGATGCGGGTGGGGCCGATGCCCGAGCCCACGGAGGCGCCGCCCGCCGTCGGGTTCGAGGAGGTCACGAACGGGTAGGTGCCGTGGTCGACGTCCAGGAACGTGGCCTGGCCACCCTCCATGAGGACCACCTTGCCCTCATCCAGCGCCGTGTTCAGGACGAAGGTGCTGTCGATGACCAGCGGGCGAAGGCGCTCGGCGAAGGACAGGAAGTACTCCACGATCTCGTCCACCTCGATGTCGCGGCGGTTGTAGACCTTGACCAAGAGTTCGTTCTTCTGCCGCAGCGAGCCTTCGACCTTCTGGCGCAGGATGGACGCGTCAAAGACGTCCTGCACGCGGATGCCGAGGCGGGCCACCTTGTCCATGTAGGCAGGGCCGATGCCGCGGCCGGTGGTGCCGATGGCGCGGCTGCCGAGGAAACGCTCCGTGACCTTGTCCAGGACCTGGTGGTAGGGCGCCACGAGGTGCGCGTTGGCGGAGACGCGCAGCTTCGAGGTGTCGGCGCCGCGGGCTTCGAGGCCGTCGATTTCCTGGAACAGCGCTTCGAGGTTCACCACGCAGCCGTTGCCGATAATCGGAACCGCGTTGGGGCTCAGGATGCCGGCAGGAAGGAGCTTGAGCTCATACTTCTCACCGCCTACGACGACGGTGTGCCCGGCGTTGTTGCCGCCATTGGGCTTGACGACGTAGTCGACGCGGCCACCAAGCAGGTCAGTGGCCTTGCCTTTGCCTTCGTCGCCCCATTGGGCTCCGACGATCACGATTGCTGGCATGGGATCCTCCCCCATTCGTTCGGGCCGGACTGCCTTTGACCACCAGGTGGCCGCCGCAGCTCAGCGCCGTTCATGAGAATGCCCCGAATCTACCGCTGTGCTCTTACCCAACGCCAGAGTTCCGGGGCTCTTACCACCCAAGTTTAGCCGATTGCGGTGGCGGCGGGTCATTTGACCATCCAATGGACTCATCGCCGGGAGAAATGTGATTGCCTGCACAGACTGCGGCCCCGGCGGCCGCACTCGCCCGCACATCGCCTGACCCCAGCAGGATTTCCAGGCAGGAGGCGCACGCCGCGGCACCGCGCTCCTCCGGGATCCGGGTCTCCGGCAGACATCTCGTTTCGCAGGGCTTGATAGACTAATAAGGATCGATCAGGAATCGGTCCTCACCACATTTTCAAACCACACCGTACTTGGCGTGCCCGGTGCCCGGGCGTGCCCGCGTACGGTCTGGCAGCTTTACCAATCCCGCAGGAGACTCAGCAATATATGACAGCCTTGGCCACTGAAAATTCCCGCGAACAGCTTCTGAGCCGCCGCTACGAACCTAGCGTCGCGGCCGTCAACGAGCTGTGCGACACGCTGCAGGCAACCAAAGCTGGCACGAATGTCCCCTACGTGGATCCGATGCACGACGTCGACGAGTGCCGCATCATCAGCCTCTTCTCCAACATCGGAACCGAGGACGAATCGGGTTTCATCACCGCTGGCGACGACGAAGCCGCCGTCCGCCTGCTCGGCGTCCAGTGGAAGCTGGGCCTGCGCCCCGAGTACGTGATGCCGTGGAACGTCCACCCCTGGCACGTCCCGGGCGAGCCCAACGGCAAGTTCACGCCGGACCAGATCTCGGCGGGCCTGAAGCCGCTGCTGAAGTTCCTCGCCCTGGTGCCCCGCGCCTCGGTGATTGTGGCCCACGGCACCGAAGCCAACCGCCTCGCGAACCTGCTCCTCAAGACCGAGGTGCCCATGATCTGGCGCCGCGGCCTCAAGACCTACAAGGTCCGCTCGCTCAGCGGCCGCGCCTTCGCCGGCACCCCGGCCCGCCAGGAGCAGTACCTCGATGAAATGGGCACCGTCTACGCGGACGCGATGGCCCGCACGGGCCTGGCCAAGACCAGCTGACGATTCCGCAACGACGACGGCGGGCGCCCACCTTTCGGTGGACGCCCGCCGTCGTGCTTTAAGAAAGCAACGCGGGGTCACTTCCGGCCCATCCCAAGGGGTGGCATGGACCGGACGTGACCCCGCGTTGTGGTTAGCGCTTCTCGGCTTCGATGGCTGCCTTGGCGGCGGGGTCGGAGTCCTTGAGGAACTTCTCGATCCGCTCCGGTTCCTCGGCCTCGCCGATCGCAGCGGACGCGCGGCCCAGCGAATACAGGGCGCGCAGGAAGCCGCGGTTGGGTTCGTGCTCCCACGGGATTGGCCCCACGCCGCGCCAGCCGTTGCGGCGCAGCGAATCCAGGCCACGGTGGTAGCCGACGCGCGAGTAGGCGTAGGAATCGATGGTCCGGCCCTCAGCCCATGCTTCCTCGGCCAGCACGGCCCAGAGCAGCGACGACGTCGGGTGCTTCGCCACGAGGTCCAGGGCCTCCTGGCCGAGCGCCAGGTGCTGGTAGACCTCGGTCTCGGCAGGCAGGAGCGTGGGCTCGGGGCCCATCAGGTTCTTGCGAAACTCGTCCGACATGCCTAGAACGTCTTGCCGGTGGAACCGAGCTGCTGGGCAGCTTCGACGACACGGGCCGCGAGGCCGGCCTCGGCGGAGGCGCCCCAGACGCGGGGGTCGTACAGCTTCTTGTTGCCGACCTCGCCGTCGACTTTCAGGACGCCGTCGTAGTTGCGGAACATGTGGTCCACCACCGGGCGGGTGTAGGCGTACTGGGTGTCGGTGTCGATGTTCATCTTGATCACGCCGTAGGAGACGGCGTCGGCGATTTCCTTCTCGGAGGAGCCGGAGCCGCCGTGGAAGACGAGGTCGAACGGGTTGGCCTTGCCGATCTTGGCGCCCACCTGCTCCTGGATGTCCTTGAGGATTTCCGGGCGGAGCTTGACGCCGCCGGGCTTGTAGACACCGTGCACGTTGCCGAAGGTCAGCGCCGTGATGTAGCGGCCGTTTTCGCCGGAGCCGAGCGCGTCGATCGTGGCCAGGGCGTCTTCGACGGTGGTGTAGAGCTTGTCGTTGATGGCGTTCTCGACGCCGTCCTCCTCGCCGCCGACGGTGCCGATCTCGACTTCGAGGATCATCTTGGCGGCGGCGGTGCGCTCCAGCAGTTCACGGGCGATGCGCAGGTTTTCCTGCAGGGTCTCGGCGGAACCGTCCCACATGTGCGAGTTGAAGAGCGGGTTGCGGCCGGCCTTGACCTCGGCCTCGGAGGCTGCCAGCAGCGGGAGGACGAAGCCCTCGAGCTTGTCCTTGGGGCAGTGGTCGGTGTGCAGGGCGATGTTGACGCCGTAGTTCTTGGCGACTTCGCGGGCGAACGCGGCGAAGCCGAGCGAGCCGGCCACCATGTCCTTGGTGGACGCGCCGGACCAGTAGGCCGCGCCGCCGGTGGAGACCTGGACGATCCCGTCGGACTCGGCCTCGGCGAAGCCGCGGAGGGCTGCGTTGAGGGTCTGGGAGGAGGTGACGTTGACGGCGGGGAACGCGAAGCCGCCCGTCTTTGCGCGGTCGATCATCTCGGAGTAGATCTCTGGGGTTGCAATGGGCATGCTGACTCCTAAAGTGAATTTCGTCTGCGGGCTGGTGACCCTGGAGTGAACCTCGTCGGCTAGGAACCATCCTAGCCATTCCCGCGCCGGTGGCAGTGGTTCCGGTCACTCGGGCCTGTCATACTCGCCCCCTGGCGGGTCCGGAGCCCTGTACTACCCCGGGATCTGGTTGAACACGTGCCGGCGGATCCAGGCATGCATCGCGATGGCCGCGGCCGAGGCAGCGTTGATGGAGCGGGTGGAGCCGAACTGCTCGATCGAAAGGGTGTCCACCGCCGCTTCGTGGACCTCGGGGCTCAGCCCGGGCCCCTCCTGCCCGAACACCAGCACACAATCGCGGGGCAGTTCATAAGTTTCCAGCGGGACGGAGTCCGGGAAGATGTCGATGCCGATGATCGCCAGGCCCTCCCCCTGCGCCCAGCTCACGAAGTCCGCGACCGTGGGGTGGTGGCGGACGTGCTGGTACCGGTCGGTGACCATGGCGCCACGGCGGTTCCAGCGGCGTCGTCCGATGATGTGCACTTCCTTGGCCAGGAACGCGTTGGCGCTGCGCACGACGGTGCCGATGTTCATATCGTGCTGCCAGTTCTCGATCGCGATATGGAAGTTGTGGCGCCGCGAATCCAGCTCGGCCACGATCGCCTCGTGCTTCCAGTAGCGGTATTTGTCCAGCACGTTGCGGCGGTCCCCGTCCGCCAATAGGTCCGGATCCCAGTGCTCGCCTTCCGGCATATCGCCTTCCCAGGGGCCGACGCCGACCTCCGCCTTGGGCTCGGCGTCGGCCGCCGCCTCACTGGCGTTTCCGGCCGGGGAGCCGGAAAGGGTTTCGCTGGGTACCTCTGGTTCAGTCACGACTCAACATTAGACTGGGACTGGCATCGGCACATTATCGGCGGAGGACAGCATGGCGGAGCAGCAGGCAGACCACAGGGACGGCTCGGAGCACGTGCATTCTTCAAATTCGCTGTACCGCAGCGGCCAGGAGATCGAGTGCTGGCTGACCGACATGGACGGGGTCCTGGTCCACGAAAACCAGCCCATACCGGGCGCCTCGGAACTCATCCAGCGCTGGGTGGACACCTCGAAGCGCTTCCTCGTCCTGACCAACAATTCCATCTTCACGCCCCGGGACCTCGCCGCACGGTTGAAGAGTTCGGGCCTGGAAATCCCCGAGGAGAACATCTGGACCTCGGCCCTGGCCACTGCCCAGTTCCTCAAGGACCAGGTGCGGGGCTCGGATTCCGGCAACCGCGCCTACACGATCGGCGAGGCGGGCCTCACGACGGCGCTGCACGAGGCAGGTTTTATCCTCACCGACCAGGACCCGGACTTCGTGGTCCTCGGCGAAACCCGGACCTACTCCTTTGAGGCCATCACCATGGCCATCCGGCTGATCCTGGGCGGTGCCAGGTTCATCGCCACCAACCCGGACGCCACCGGGCCGTCGAAGGACGGCCCGATGCCTGCCACCGGCGCGATCGCGGCGCTCATCACCAAGGCGACCGGCCGGGAGCCCTACATTGTGGGCAAGCCGAACCCGATGATGTTCCGCTCGGCCATGAACCAGATCGACGCGCATTCGGAAACCACCGCCATGATCGGTGACCGGATGGACACCGACATCATCGCCGGCATGGAAGCGGGGCTGCACACGGTGCTGGTGCTCAGCGGGATCACCCACAAGGACGACATTGCCGCCTACCCGTTCCGGCCTAACCAGGTCCTGAACTCGGTCGCGGACCTGAAGAACCAGATCTAGGCACGCCACTGGAACCCTAGAACGCGATCTTTTTGCCTCCGCCGGAGGGCAGCGGGAAGAGTTCGTCCTCCAGCCCCTCGATGACCGGCCGGTAGACGAACGGATTCCAGCCCGGGCTGGCGTGCGCCGGCCGGGCGCCGTCGGTCCGTTGCGAGTCGGAGGCCATGTTGTCCTTGAAGGTCAGGGACCAGGAGTCGCGGGCCGCGCCGTAGTCCACGGTCTGGTCGCGGGGATTGCCAATAAAAGCCATCTTCGTCCCGCCGAGCTTGCCCGCGAAGCGGGTGGCATCAAAATGGTAGATGTAGGCGGACTCGGACTGGATCAGGACGCTGGACGGCGCAATCGGCGAGAGCTGTTCCAGTGTCTGGTCCAGGATCTGCCCCCAGCTGCGCTCGTCCTTGTGCAGCATCCGCTCGCCCAGTTCATAGCCGCCGCGCACCACCGTGGGGAACCGGAAGCCGCTCTCGTAGAGGAACACGACCCCCTCAAACCAGCTTTGGTCCAGCACGTCGTACTTGCTGTACGGGCTGGAATCCAGCAGGATGAACGCCACCTCAATGCCGTGCAGCTCCCTTAGCCGGGCGGCGACCTGGGTGGCCACCATGCCGCCGAAGCTGTGCCCGTAGAAGTAGAGCTGGTCCAGCTGGTGGGCCCGGGCGTGCTCCACCACCGCGATCACGATTTCGTCGATGTCCAGGCCCACGTTGGAGTATCCGACGGCGGCGAGCTGGCCGCGCTTGTTCAGCGCCCCGCGCAGCGCGTTCAGGATCCACAGGGCTTCCTCCCAGCTCGTTTTGTAGCCGGGAAAGAGGAACCAGCTGGCGTGGGGGAAGTACTTCTCGGCGGTCTCGTCCGGCACGGTGAGGATTTTGTGGACCCGGCGTTCGGCCTGCACCCGCCGGGTGAACAACATATCGGCCGCCAGTACGGAGGCAGCCCCCGTGCCGATCAGGAAGCCCCGCCGGGAGAACCTCGTGAGTTCGGCGGCGTGCCGAAGCACGCGGGCGTCGACGTCGCCGGCCCCGCCTACATCCTCAACTTCAGGCACATGCGGCACATCTCTACCGTAGCCACCGGGGCAGGCCGATCAGAAACGGCGCCGGATAACAGCTCAGCCACAGTCCGGCGGCCGGTCCTGCCTACACGGGTTCGGGTTCGCGGCCCACTTCGCGGCGGCTGATCTCGAGGCCAATGTCGTCGTAGGTGGCCAGAAGTCCCGCACGGGCCATATCGGCGGGGTTGTCCAGAAGGCCAAACACGGAATCGCTGGCGGCCAGCAGTTCATCGTCCGAGAAGCCTGCGAGCGGGCGCGTACCGGAGGCATCGATGGAGGCCGTGAATTCCCCGGCCAGATCCAGGGGCTGCAGCGCGGCGGTCGGATCAAAAACATGCGCGGAAAGCTCCAGCGAAACACCCTTTCCGGTTCCCAGCGCGCCCGCCACGTCGCCGGCGATGGCGCCGGTGTCGATCGAGTTAAGGTCGTTGCGGAGTCCGGCCAGCGCCGCTGACTCGACAAAGGAGGCACGCCCCAGTTCAACACGGATGTGTGAGGTGATGCCCATCTGGCGGATGCGCTGGATGGTCTGCATGAGGGAGGGGCGGGAGGCCTGCGTCAGGCTGCCAAGAACGTCGATCCGGACGGTGTCTGAGACGGTATCGATCTTGACGTGGGCATTAAGAGACTGGTCCATAGGTACTCCAAAAATAAAGGAATCTATGGCCGACGGCTCAACCTCACCCAGCGTATAGGCCAACAGCGGGGCGCACAAGTCATATCCCGCTACCGGTTCAGCCGGCCTCTTGCCGGCCCGGCTCCTCGAAGTGGGTACGGGACGCGGTGCCACCCACGGATTGGACCAGGGAGGTGGCGATGTCACGGAGCTTGACGTTGCCGTTGCTCGACGCGTCCGTGAGGATCCTGACGGCCTTCTCCTGGTTGCAGCGGTTTTGTGCCATAACGATCCCGATGGCCATGTCGATCACGGTGCGGGATTCAAGGGTGGCGCGGAGGTTCGTGGCGCTGTCCGTGTGCAGGGAGAAGCGGACGGCCAGTCGCAGCGCCTGGGAGATTTCGCGGGTGTAGCCGCGGGCCCGGGCGGCAACATCGCCGTCGAACTTGTGCGGCACATCGGAGTAGAGGTTAAGCGCCGCCTGGGCCTCGCCTTGCAGGTGGAACGGCACGGAGAGCACCGAGCGCAGCCCGTGGGAGGCGACGGCAGTGGCGTAATCCGGACCCCACCTGTCCTCTTCAAACAGGTCCGGAACGTAGACTTCGCGCTCTTCCTGCGCCGCCGTCAGGCACGGGCCCTGCGAGAGCCGGTATTGGATTTCGTCCACCTCGCGGGCGGAGTCGCTGCTCCAGCCGATGGTCGCGGCCTTCCGGTCGCGCAACAGGGTGATCCCGCACAACGCATCGTCGCCGGCTCCCGCCACTTGGTGGGCGGAGAACCGGGCGAGTTCATTGAGGAAGTCCTCGAAATCGGCGCTGTCCAGGATGAGGTTCTGGATCTGGTCGACGGTGCTGAGGGGTTCAGTTCCGAGAAGTTCTTCGGGAAGGAGCATGCGCGTGGTCTCCGGGGCCTGTTCTGGTGGGTATTTATGAATGATAAAACACGCCCAATGCACCGTCTACACGTGTCCGCTGAGGGATGAACTCCCTAGGCGAGGCCGAGCTCGTCCTTGCCGAAGGCGAAGAGGTAGGGAACGCCGGCCGCGGCCTCGATCTTTTCCTTGGCACCGGTGTCGCGGTCCACGATCACGGCGACGGCGACGACGTTGCCGCCCGCCTTGCGGACGCCCTCGACGGCGGTCAGCGCGGAACCGCCGGTGGTGGACGTGTCTTCAAGCACCAGCACCTTGCGGCCTTCGACGGAGGGGCCTTCCACCTGGCGGCCCATGCCGTAGGATTTCTGCGCCTTGCGGACCACGAAGGCGTCCACGGGACGTCCGGCGTCGACGGCGGAATGCATCACGGCGGTTCCCACGGGGTCGGCGCCCATGGTGAGCCCGCCCGCACACTCAAAGTCGATCCCGGCGTCGTCCAGCAATGAGAGCATGACCTGGCCGACCAGCTTGGAGGCCTCGTGGTGCAGCGTGATCCGGCGAAGGTCGATGTAGTAGTCGGCTTCCGCGCCGCTGGAGAGGATGACCTTGCCGCGGACAACGGCCAGCTCCTTGATCAGTTCAAGCAGGCGGGCACGGGCGGCAGCGGCGTCGGCTGCAGGGGCACTGGTGGCAGTCATGGGACCCAGTTTAGTGGCTGGGCGGCACAGGATTCCCCGCCGGCGCCCCACATGTCGGCGGGAGGCCGGACGGCTACGAACGCTGCGGCGCACGCCGGGCGAAGGCCGGTGCGTGTTCGGGCCGCGGCCCGAAGGCAATGAAGCGGGGAATGATGGTGCGGAATGCCGGAACGTGCCGGGCGACGAAGAGTGCCGCGGACGGAAACTTTGTCCGTTTCCCGGACATGATCGGACCGAAGATCGCGCGTTGCATGATCCTTTGGACGGTCTGCACGACGACGGTGGGCAGCCGCCGCCGTCGTTCGACTTTCTCCAGGTCCGCGGTGGTCACCTGGCCCCGGAGCAGTGCGGGGGCCAGGTACTCGGCGGCGGCCGCAGCGTCCTGGATGGCGAGGTTGATTCCGACGCCGCCGGCCGGGGACATCGCATGCGCCGCGTCCCCGATGCACAGCAGCCCGTTGATGTGCCAGGTGCGCAGCCGGTTGAGGCGCACGTCCAGCCAGTGGAGGTCATCGAGGGACGCGATGGCGTCAACACGGTCCGCAAGGTCCGGGCGGAGCGCCGCGACCCGCCGCCGGAAGCCCTCGACGCCTTCCGCCCGGATCCGAGCGTCGGCGCCCTTGGCAGCGAGGTAGCCCATTTGGTAATAGTCGGTGCGGAACAGGGCCAGCAGCGCCTCGCCGGGGCCGAACGCCGGGACGAGCCCCGCCACCTCACCCGTTTCGGAGGGATAGCGGGGCAACCGGAACCACCAGGTGTCGAAGGGCACCGGGAACTCTTGTGGGGCCAGCCCGGCGGCGGTGCGCAGCGCGGAATGGCGGCCGTCTGTGGCAACCACGAGGTCCGCCAGGAGTTCGTCCGGCCTGCCGTCGGGGGTCCGGAAGCGGACTCCGCGGACCCGGCCCCCGTTTCGGACCAGCCCGGTGGCCGTATGGCTCATGAGCAGCGTGAACCCAGGTTCCTGGGCGGCGGCGTCGGCGAGGAAGCTCAGGAAGTCCCATTGCGGCATCATGGCGATGTAGTTGTAGGGCGGCGGCAGGGCATCAAAATCGCCCATGGTCACCGGCGGCCCGCCCGGGACCGGGAATACGACATTCTTCAGGCGGCTCTGCGGCAGCCGGCGGAATTCCTGGCCGAGCCCGAGTTCGTCAATGAGCCGGATGGTGGACGGATGCACAGTGTCGCCGCGGAAGTCGCGCAAGAAGTCCGCGTGCTTCTCCAAAACCGTCACCCGTACCCCGGCCCGCGCCAGGAGCAAGCCGAGCATCATCCCCGCAGGTCCACCGCCCACCACCGCACATCCGGTCGTCTCCATGGCCATACGCTACGCCTGCACGCGGCGGCGCGGGAGGGTTTGGATGCGCACGTTTCGGACACCCGCGGCCGTTCCGGACCGGCGCGGCGGGGATCCGTGTAGCGCCGGCCCGAAACCGAGGCGTCGGTCCGAAACCGCAGCGCCGGGCATCCCTGGCGCCGCCGGCTCAGAGCCTGGTGTCGAAGGAATCGCAGAAGACGTTCTCGTTGAACGTGCCCTGGAATTCCGACTTGCCCTGGATCTTCTCGATGGTTGCCCGGATGGCCTCCCGGGATCCGGCGTGGGCGTGAATGGCGGTCTTCACCATCGGCACGTCAATCAGGTGGTTGGGCTGGTTGAGCGAGACGAACACGGTGGGGACCTCGGTGACGTACCAGGGGATTTCCGCGGCCATCGGCGTGGACCATTTGATCCGGATGGCAGCCTCCTGGGCGAAGCCCTTGACATTGGCGAACACGAAGGCGGCATCGTACTTCTCCGCGTAGTCGCCGGTGGCTTCCTCGGAGATGACCGACATGAAATTCACGCCGGTCTCCCCTGCCGCCTCCCGCTGGTCCGCCGTCTTGAACAGGTGCACCTCGAAGCCGGCGCGCTCCAGTTCGGCCTTGACGGTGTCCAGGTACGCCAGCGGGTCGGCGCGGGTGAAGTCCGAGCCTCCGGAGATGCCGTACAGCCGGATCCGTTTGTGCGTCTCCGGGGTGATGGGCAGGTTGCTGGCGGTGTCCTTGACCAGGGTGACGGTCTTGTCCGCGACCGCCGCCGCCACGGCACGGTGGGCTTCGCTGCCGATGAGCTGCAGAGCCTCGACCGGCGGGACCAGCTCGGTGCGCGCCTTCCGGTGCAGCCCCAGGCTTGCTTTGAGGGCCAGGATCCGGCGCAGCGCATCATGCAGGCGCTGTTCGGTGATGACGCCTGACGTGTAGCCCTCCAGCATGTACTGGAAATCCTCCGCCGGGTTGCGGAAGAACAGGAACATGTCGCAGCCGGCGGCGATGGTGGCCGGAACCAGGTCCTTGCGCCGCATTGCCTGGGTCAGCCCGATCATCTGCGACGCGTCCGTGAGGACCAGCCCGTTGAAGCCGAGCTCGCCGCGGAGCAGGTCCTGGAGCAGTTCCGGCGCCAGGGTCGCGGGCAGGATGTCCTTGTCCGCCAGGCCGGGGCGGAAGTGCCGGGACAGCTCAGGCGCCCCGATGTGCCCGATCATGATGGACTGCACGCCGTGCCCGATCATCTCGCGGTACACGTGCCCGTAGCTCCGGTTCCACTCCTCGTAACCGAGGGTGTTGTAGGAGGTGACCACGTGCTGGTCGCGTTCGTCCATGCCGTCGCCGGGGAAGTGTTTCATGGCGCAGGCAGTGGGTGACTCGCTGATGCCGTCGAAGTATTCCTTGGCGCGCTCCACCACGATTTCCGGGGTGTTGCCGAAGGCGCGGGTGGAGATGACGGTGTTCCGCCAGTTGTAGTGGATGTCAATAATCGGCGCGAACGCCCAGTTGCAGCCCAGCGCCGCGGTTTCCACTCCGGCGACCTGCCCCATCTGCCGGGCGATGGCCTTGTCCGGGTGCGAGCCGGCCTGCAGGTGCGTCGACACAAACGTTCCGTCGTCGCAGCTTCCGGCTCCGCCCATTTCCGGGTTGGAGGCCACCAGGAGCGGGATGCGGGTCCTGGACTGCGCGTAGCGGATGTGTTCCTGCACCGCGGCGGAGGGTCCGGGCCGGTAGCGCATGCCGCCGACGTGGAAGTTCTCCAGCACACCGTCGAGGTACTCCGGGGCGTAGTCGTTGTTGTGGTTGATGAACAGCTGCCCGATTTTTTCCTCGAGGCTCATCCCGGCGATGGTTGAATCCACCCACGCCACGGCGTCGTCGTCGAGGTTGAACGGCGCGGCCTGAAGGTCGACGTCGAACTGGCGCGGCTGGGTGCCCGCGGCACCGGACGCGTCAGCGCCGCCCGTCTCGGCTGCCGCGGCGGAGCCGGCGACGGCGGCAATGGCGGCCAGCGCTTCGGTCACCACCTGGCTGACCGGGCCGGCGATGTCCACCAGGATCCCGGTTTCGTCGGCCTCGAGCGGTTCCAGCGTTGCCAGCTGGGAGTCAAGCAGCGCGGCCGGCATGAAGTGGCCGGAGCGTCCTTCGAGCCGGGACCCCAGGACCTCTTTGCTGCCGTGCAGGTGCAGGAACACGGTGCCGGGCGCCAGGGCCCGGATGGCGTCCCGGTAGCAGCGTTTGAGCGCGGAGCATGCGAGCACCAGACCGCCGTCTCCGGCGTTGGCGAGCTCGGTGCCCACGGTGGCGAGCCAGGGCCAGCGGTCCTCGTCCGTCAGCGGGGTGCCGGCCGCCATCTTGGCGACGTTCTCCACGGGGTGGAGGGAGTCGCCGTCGAGGAAGGGTGCGCCGAGTCCGCGGGCGACGAGGTCGCCGATGGTCGTCTTGCCGCACCCGGAGACGCCCATAACAACAATGCGTGGTGCGGCCTGGCCTGCCGGGAAGGGTTCGATGGGGGTCACCGGTTGTGCCCGCTCACCAGTCATGGACGGTGCCGTCGACGAGGCGGTTGTAGGGCAGGTAGGCCTGCTGGTACGGGAACGCCGCGGCCGCTTCCTCGTTGAATTCGACGCCGATGCCGGGCTTGTCGCCCGGGTGCAGGTACCCGTCCACGAACGTCATGG
>NZ_JBFTMQ010000010.1:0-113845 GCF_056397045.1 Arthrobacter sp. 05N429 | reverse complement strand
AAATTTGAAACCAGCTGTAAAAACCARACCACACCACGGGGTGGCGCAACCTGGTCAATTCAACCAATTCAATACAATAAATTGGTATCAACAAACTTGGCACACTATTGAGTTCTCAAACAACAGACACACCCGGCACCACCACAACCTCAGCCGTGGATCGCTCCGGAGCAACTTCCCAAACTTACCCGAACCCGGGAGCCTAAGCAAGTCAGCGTTTCCGCGACTCACAACTCCGCCAGCAGGAACCCCACCCTAATCCGGCACGCTAATCAGCGAACCATTTTTCAGGCTGTTCAGAAGGGGGTCGGTCGCTATCTTTCCGCATCAGCGGCGGCGACTCGAATAACAATACACGCCCCCAGCACCCCGCACAAATCCACCCCCACCACCCCGCACACACCCCCAAAAACCCCGCCACCACACGGAACCGGGCACCCCAACAAGCCCCCCGCCGGCCAAAACCACAACCCAGGGCTTTTGTGCGGTGCGTCACCCGCAACGGGCCCGCCGCACGGCGTCGGGCATCCGGCTGCAAGCCGGCATCGTCGTCACCTACGACTGCAGGCCGCCGTCGTGGACGCTGGCCTCAACACACTTTCCCCAGGCTCCCGCGGAACCTTGGGGCAGCCCGGTGAGTACGAGCTGCTGGGCGCTACTACACGGGGCGGGCTACCGTCTTCTCTTTGCTGTCCGCCCAGGCGATCGTCGCGTAGTACGTCGACGTAGCCGGCGAAACTACCTTTTTAGCCCCAAGGGTTACCGTGCCGGTTGCACCGCCGACCCGGCTCTTGGTTTTTGCCGACGATACGAAGCGGATGCCCTCGGAAAAGTACTTGGACTTGGTAAAAGTAGTGGACGCTTGAGCAGTGGCCCGGAAGGACAGGTCGGCCGTCATCGGCGAAACCACCGGGTTATCGGGGTCGGCATAGTTCGTGAATTCCAGGGACATCTTCAGCTGCCCTTTAGCCAACCCGTTCGGAACGACCAGGTTCAGGGTTTCCGTCTCCCCGGACCCGTCGATCAGTGTTGTGAGTGTGCAGGTGTTTTCCTGCGTGACAGACACAAAGCCCAGCTTTTCGGGCGCATTCGATCCGCGGAGCGTTAGGGCGCTGCCGAACACGCTGACCCTGGTCCGTATGCAACCATCCGTCTGATCAAATTCCGCGGTTAGTGCCTCGCCCCTCACCACGGTTTTCGTAACGCCGGGTTTCGTAACGCCGGGCCGCTCCGCCGCGGTGCTCGCTCCGGCGCTGGCGAGTTGAATGACGAGTGTTCCGGCCAGCGCCAGTACTCCGAGTGCTGTCCTTTTCATGGCGCCTCACTTTCTTAGGGCCGCGAGTCCTCACGGTTATCGGATGGTAGGACCTCGAGGTTGAGAAAACAATGGAAGGCGCTGGCCAGCGGCGACTATTGCTCCTCCGGGCATCTGGAGCAGGAACTCGACTGGCCCCGGGCGCGGGAGCGGCTCCTGTTCTCCTGACGCGCCCGCACTGCTACCTTGGCTGGATGGAACGATCACTGGTGAGGCCAAGGAACCGCAAGATCCTCGCGGGCGTGTGCGCTGCCCTTGCTGACCGCTTCGGCATCTCCGTGAAACTGGTCCGCCTCGGATTCGTGCTGTTCGGATTCTTTGGCGTCGGTGAGCTCGTCTACATCGCGCTGTGGATCCTCATCCCGAAGGCCAGTTAGCGGCAGGTTCGACGGCGGCTGCCGGCTGAGTGCCGACGTCGCCGACGTCAGGCACGACGTCAGGCACGACATTGCGTAGTGTGCCGGGCATGCTGGGGGGCGGCGGGCCGCCGGCCCACCGCCCCCCCCACAAGTTCGCTGTACGGGCGCTTGTCCTGGTCAAAATCAACCTCTACTGCACCCGCGACCCCGGCAGGTACCAGGCAAGGGATGACGTGAAGGGTTCGCTGGGCAGGTTCCCGGCGTTCCACGAGTCGGTGGACCGCACCACGGGAGTGTGGCCGTGTCCGTCCTTGAGCACGGCGCGGACCGTGGCGGTTCCGGCGACGATCACGAGTCCGAACAGCAGGACTACGAACAGTTCCATTTTTGGTTCCTCAGGGGTTGAGCGGATTGGATGGCTCCAGTGTCGGCAGCCGCCGTGTGAGCAACCGTGTGAATCCCTGCGACTTAATTCCCCGGGACGCCAGAGTGCCCCGCGGCGTAAAATGACTCCTATGGCCGAGACGTGGATCCGCCTCCTCGGTCCGCCAAAGATCGAGTCCGCAGGCACCGCTCCCCCACAGCCCAAAGGCCGCAAAGCCTGGGCTGTGCTGGCCTACCTTGCCCTGCAGCCGGACGGCGTCAGCCGGTCCCGGACCGCCATGCTGCTGTTCCCGGACGCCGCGGATCCGCTGGGCGCCCTGCGCTGGAACCTGTCCGAGCTGCGCCGGACCCTGGCCGGCGTCTCCATCACCGGCGACCCGCTGCGGCTGGCGCTCCTGCCGCCCTGGCATTGCGATGCCGTCGACTTAGTCGGCTCGGCCAACGGCCACGGCCTGGACCCGCGGACGGTTAACGGCCAGCTGCTGGAGGGGCTGTCCTTCGCGGACAACGCCGTCTTTGATTCCTGGCTGGCGGACCAGCGGTACCGGCTCGACAACTGCGTCCAGTCGCTGCTGTACGAGGGGGCGCTGGCCGCTCTCGCCGCGGGCGCTCCCGCCGACGCCGTCGAACTCGCCTCGCTGGCACTGCGCCGGGATGCCTTCCACGCGGACTGCACCGCCGTCCTGGTGAAAGCCCTCGTCGCCCTGGGCGAGCACCGGCGGGCGCGGGAGGAGGTCGCCAAATGCGCGGACCTCTACCACCGTGAGCTGGGCCTGCCCCTGCCGGTGGAAGTCCAGCGCGCCCTGGCCGACTCTGAGCCGGTGGCCGACCCGGAGCTCCACGCCACCGTGGCCACCGTCCGGTCCTATCTCGACGCCGGCAGCGCCTCCCTGTCGGCGGGCGCCGTCGACCGGGGACTCGACCAGTTGCGCCTCGCCGTCGTCCTGGCCCAGCGCACCGCGGACCGGCACCTCGTGGCCGAGTCGCTGGTGACGCTGTCCGGGGCGCTGATCCACCAGGCCGGCGGCCGAGGCGCCGAGGTGGCCGACTTCCTGCACCGCGCGCTGTCGGCGGAAGCGCCCGACGGCGTCTCCCGGACTGCCGCCGCGGCGTACCGCGAGCTGGGCTACTTGTCCGTCCAGCGCGGGGTGCCGGACCGCGCGGCCGGCTGGCTGGACCGGGCGATGCAGGCGGCCGGGGGAATCCCGGAGGAGCAGGCACGGATCCTCGCGATCCAGGGCATGCTGGCCTCGGACACGGCGCACTACGGCGACGCGGTGGCTGCCTTCGCGGAGTCGAGGAGGCTGGCGAAGTCGGTCCGGAACCGCCGGCAGCTGGCGTTCAGTGAGGCGCTGCTGGGCCGTGTGCATCTGCTGCGGGGAGATTTGGAGCTGGCAGCCGCCGCCCTGGACCGGGCACTGGACGGGGTGGCGGCGGAACACTGGACCGCGTTCGAACCGTTCGTCGCCGGGGTCCGGGGTGAGACCTACCTGGCCGCCGGGCGGCTGGAGGAGGCGGCGGACCTGATCGACCGGTCCTGGGTGATGGCCGAACTCGCCGGCGACCACTGCTACCTGGCCCTGGCCGCGGGTGCCGAAGCCCGGCTGTTCCTGGCCCACGGGGACCTCGCCGCCGCCGAACACTGGATCGACCGGGGCCTCGAGCCCAAGCCATGGTACCTCTGGTACACGGCCCGGCTGCTCGATGTGGCGGCCGAAGTCACCATCGCCACGGGCTCGCCGCGGGCCGTACAGTTCACGGAGCGGCTGGCCAGACTGGCCAGCCGGAGCGGCATGCGGGAGTTCGTAGTGCGGGCGCAGTCACACCGGGCGGCCCTCGGTGACGAGGCGGCAGCCCAGTCCGTGCCCTGGCTCGCGAAGGAAATCGACAACCCCGCGCTGACCGCGTTCCTGGCCCGCCGGCACAGCGTCACCCTGTGAGCTGACCGGCAGTGAATTAGGCGGAGTTGAGCGGGTCCGGAGCCGGTTTCGGAAGCCCTGTCCCGCCGTCGTACGCGGGACTACCATGCTCCTGTACCGATGGGATCACCACCGTGCTCACTACTGCGTGGAAGGAAATCTGTCATGGAATGCATTACGTGGTTCGCGCCGATCCTGCCCGGGAAACTGGACGAGTGGAAGGCGCTCGATGCGGAGATGAACGGCCCGCGCCGGGAGGAACATGCCCGCTCGAGGAAGCGTATGGGAGTCACCCGGGAGGTCGCCAGCCTGGTGCCGACCCCGCAGGGGGATTTCGCCTGCCTGTTCCATGAGGCCGAGGACCTGGCGAAGGCCTTCCAGACGCTCGCGGCGTCGGACGATCCCTATGATGTCTGGTTCAAGGAGCATCTGGTGAGCATGCACGGGCTGACGGCGGAGATGCTGCAGGGGCCCATCCCGGCGACGCTGTTCTTCGACTACCGCGACGCCGGTTGAGCGCCGGGATGAAGCACACACGGGTTAAACAAAAGCAGGGCCCGTCAAAGACGGACCCTGCTCGAAACCTGTAAGGTTCCGGACTCAGAAGAGTTAGCTGGAAGCTAAGTCTTAGAGAGCCTGGATGTTTACGGCCTGGGGACCCTTGGGGCCCTGCTCGGTTTCGAAGGAGACCTTCTGGTTCTCTTCGAGGGAGCGGAAGCCGGAGGAAGCGATCGCGGAGTAGTGTGCGAAGACGTCCTGTGAGGAGTCATCGGGGGAAATGAAGCCGAAGCCCTTTTCAGCGTTAAACCATTTGACGGTACCAGTAGCCATTATTTTTTGTCCTTCGTGAAGGTGGAGGAAAAGTCCCGACTTTCGGGTCCTCCGGTGTGGGGTGCTCAAAACCGCTGCTTCAGAAGAACAAGGTCTTGCAACCTTGCGTACTGCCTGAACTACGAACTGCATAAACACAACAACAGGATCAACTCTACAGGAGTTTCCGGGGGCGGCTTACCACAGCCCTGCCGTCCGGCCGTCCGCGGCAGCCCCGCCCGGTCCCAGCCGGGGTCCCGCAGCGGCGGCCCGGCAGGCCGCCTGTACCGTGCCGGGCCGCGGGCATATCCTGCAGGAAGACCAGCCCGCCACCCGTTATAAGAGGAAGAATTATGGAAATGCCGAAAGCGTCCGACGCCGACAAGGACCACTTCCGCTCGGTGCTGCCTGACCATCCCGAGGTGGTCGTCAAGCCCATGTTCGGGAACCTGGGGGCCTTCGTGAACGGAAACATGTTCGCCGGCCTGTTCGGCCCCACCATCGGCGTGAAGCTGGCCGGCGCGGACAAGGAGACGCTTGAAAGCACCGAGCGGACCGTTCCGTTCGGGCCGCCCGAGCGACCCATGGGCGGCTACACCGGGCTGCCGGAAGTCTGGAACGCCGAGGGCGACGGCGATCAGGCACGCGCCAGGGCCTGGGTGGAGAAAGCATTTGAGCACGTGGCCGGGCTGCCGCCCAAGGAGCCGAAGGTTTCCAAGGTTCGGCCCAAAAAGTAGCCGCCGACGTCGGGCGCCTGATTGCCGCGCATGGCCTCCCGGATTCGGAAGCGCGCCGGATGAGCCTGCGGTAATAGTGTTGCGCGACGTCTAGGGCACTGAAACATTCACGAGTTCTGACCGGCTCCCTGTCTGCAGGTCCTCGGTCAGGACCAGCGCACCGACGTCGGGACAGTGATATTTGTACTCCCGGGCATTCTTTTCAAGCGGCGTCCAGTCGTAGACCTTGACGCAGTCGGTGTAGGTGCCGGATTTCGTGGTGACGGTCTCGCCGGTGGCGATGGTGTCCCGGATGTCTTCCGCATGGCCGACGTAGTATTCCTGCCGGTAGGAATCGCCGACGCTTTGCTCGGCCTTCATCCAGATGCCGGCTTTAGCCCCGTCTTTTCCATGCAGGAAGCTGCCGGAGTGGTTCAGCAACATTCCGTTCCAGTAGTTGTCCACTTCCTCGCCGAAATACCAGACGTCGCCGTTTGTGTGTTGCGCCAGGTAATCCCGGGTTTCCTCGACGAGCTGCCCGTTCTTGTATTCCCTGTCCAGATACACCGCCGTCTCCACGCCAGCGATGGTCATGGTCTCGGGCAGGATTTCGATCTCAACCCTCTCGGTGACTTTTCCTTGCTCGGTGGTCTCGTACGTCAATTTCTTGCCGACCGGGAGGGCGAAGTATTTGTTGGTGATCTTGGTGGTGAAATCGGCAGGATTGATCTGCGGGTTGTACTCCGCGGCCGTGCTCCGGTTTGTGGTGTTGAAGGCAAAGAGCGTCACCCCGCCAACAACCAGCATCAGGACGATGACTCCAAAGAAGATTCTGGTTCGTGGATTCATGACCTTCCCACTCCCTCTGAGCAGAAAATCCTGTCGGGGCCAGAGCACCGCTGCTTGCCCATGGCCACGTAGAAAAAGGTAGGGCAGTCCGCACCGAACCAGGACACCCTTGACGAACACCACGCGTGGAGAGGCACCGCTCCCCCGGAACGCCAGCGAACGTACCAGCTGTCGCAGCGGGCGGGCCGCCCGTCTTCATTTTGCCCGAGCCTTTATAGGGAAGACCAGAGGCTTCCGGGGCTTACGGGACACTATTGCGCGAGCTACTGGCCCCTACAGGCCTGTAGCCGCCGCGCCCGCTGAAACGTCCGACGGCGGCCGCCCTCCGGAGTGGTTGTGCTGCGGCCCGGTTCCTTGGGCTGCCGACTACCGGTAACCGGACGTCGCGTCCGCCATCTCCCGGACGGGCGGAGTCGCCGGAATGATTTTTGCGGCCGGGACGTACGGGGTTTCCGCCGGGGCGTCGCGGCGGGTCCTGCGCTCCACGGCACGCCCTGCCGCCGTCGAAAGCCGATGGGCGGGCTGTTCCACGTAGCGGAAGAACAGCTCGGCGATCACGAACGAGGCGGCCACGGAGAGCGCGAGCGCCAGTGGAAGCGAAACGGAGCGGAGCAGGGTGACGCCGGCCAGGATGATCGGAAGGTGCACCAGGTAGAGGCTGAAGGACACGCGCCCCAGCCATTGCGCCACGGCCGTGTCACCGAGCTTCTTGGCCGAGCCGCAGGACACGAACAGCAGGACGATCAGCAGGGCGCCCACGGTGACGACGGCCTCGACGCCGGGGATCGGCTGCTCGGGGCTGATCCATTCCGCGTTGGCCAGGAAAATGCCAGCGGCGGCCACGACGAACCAGACTCCGCGCGGCCAGGACCGGGTCAGCGCACTGATCCGCTCGCGCTCGACGCCAAGGACAGCTCCGATCGCGAAGATCGGGAGGTAGATCAGCCAGTCCACGTCCTGCAGGGCTCCCACCACAGCGAGCAGGAGGGCAACGCCGATTTTCACGTGCCAGAGGCGCCGCCAGCGGAGGGCGAGAAAGACGTAGGCCGGGAGCAGGAGCGAGAACGCGACCTCCCACTTGAGGGACCACAGCGGGGTGTTGATGGTGCTTGCGCTCAGCATGAGCAGGGAATCCTTGAAGACCTGGCCCACGCTGGGGTCGATCACGTACATGTCCGCCCACGGGCTCTGCAGCGGGGACGCTGTCCGGGGAATCATCAGGATCAATGCCACGGCCACCGCCAGGGACGCCCAGGCCGGCAGGTAGAGGCGGAAGAAGCGCTTGGCGTAGTACTGCGCCCAGCTCCTGGCCGCTCCCGGCCGGGTGAACGGCAGGACCAGCACGAAGCCGGAGAGCACAAAGAAGACGTGGACCGCCGGGGTTCCGTTCCAGAGGACGTGCAGCGGGGAGAAGACAGCCCATGACTCGGCGGCGGTGAGTTCCGCGGCGCGGTCGCCGTTGACAGCGTTCCCGATTCCGGGGAGCGTCGACATGACGTGGCAGGCGACAACCACCAGGGCGGCAATCCCCCTGAGGCCATCCAGCTGAGTGACTCTTGATTGACCAGACTTAGAGCGCATTCACCTTATGTTACCAGTTCGTTACATTGCATCCCTCGCCGACGAGGGTTCCTGAGCACGTTTCGTGGCCGCCAGGCGGCCTCCTATCCACGCGCCCGCGCTCCACCGGGCGAGCTGCGCCGGAGCGGACTGGGTGCGGCCGCGGCCGCGGGCCTGTTCAGGAGCCCGGCGAACTCCACCACACTGCGCGTTTCGCGCAGACCTCTTGCGCTAAACGCGCAGAGACTCTACGATCTGTACCATTGCCGAAGCCGGGCGGCTCGGTCCATCCCACAACAATGAGGTTGCTAAATGTCTGTTCCAATCAAGGCCACCATGGAAAAAGTTCCCGGCGGCATGATGCTGATCCCGCTGCTCATCGGCGCCCTTCTCGCCACCTTCGCACCGGATTCCGCCAAATTCTTCGGTTCGTTCACGGGTGCACTCTTCACCGGCGGCACGACCATCCTCGCCGTGTTTTACGTGTGCATGGGTGCAAGCATCGATATCAAGGCCACGCCTTACATCCTGAAAAAGGGCGGCGTCCTCTTCGGCGCCAAGGTCCTGTTTGCGGTCATCATCGGCGTTGTCGCTGGCCGGTTCATGGGTGAACTTCCCATCGACGGCGGACTGCTCGCAGGCTTGTCGGTCCTGGCCATCCTGGCAGCCCTTAACGACACCAACGGCGGCATGTACATGGCGCTTATGGGCCAGTACGGCAAGCCCAAAGACGTGGCCGCGTACTCGGTCATGACGCTCGAATCCGGCCCCTTCCTGACCATGCTCACCTTGGGCGTCGCCGGCCTGTCGGCCTTCCCGTGGCAGGCCTTGGTGGGCGCCATCATCCCCCTGCTCCTTGGCGTCCTGCTGGGCACCCTCGACCCGGCCATGCGCAAGTTCCTTTCGTCTGCGGCCCCCGTTCTTATTCCGTTCTTCGCCCTCGCCCTTGGCTTCGGCCTGAACCTCGAAAAGGTGCTGAGTGCCGGCCTGCTTGGCATAGCGCTTGGCCTGTTCGTCCTGATCGTCGGCGGTGCTGTGCTCTTCTTCGCTGACAAGCTGACCGGCGGCTCTGGCATTGCCGGCCTGGCGGCTGCTACCACCGCGGGCAACGCTGCCACGGTTCCCATGCTGGTAGCCGCAGCCAACCCCGCTTACCTTCCCGCAGCGGGACCCGCCACCGTCCTGGTTGCCGCGTCCGTAGTGGTCACCGCCATCGGCTGCCCCCTCATGGTTGCCTGGTACGCCAAGCGCCTTAAGGCCAAGGAAGCCACGGCAGTACCCGAGGTCGCACACGCAGTATGAACACCAAAGCAATGAAGCGCTGGGCAATCATCGCCGATGACCTGACGGGAGCGGCAGATGCCGCTGCCGCCTATGGCCCCACGCACACCAGTTCCGTAATCCTCGACGTCGAAGGCGCGTGGCCGGAGGCGGACATCCTGTCGGTCAACACCGAGAGCCGCTATCTGCCCGCGGCGGACGCCGCCGCGGCCGTCACGTCCGCCGTCGGGCGTTCGCTGGAGCAGCACCGTCGGATCTTCAAGAAGATCGACTCGTTGCTCCGGGGCAATGTCGGCGGGGAAATTGCCGCGACACTCGCGCGGCTCACCCAGGGCGGCGGCAAAGGGCTCGCTCTGGTGGCTCCGGCCTTCCCGGCCACGGGAAGGACCACCCGCGGCGGCATCGTCCACGTGGCCGGGATTCCAAACATAGAAGGAACCTTCGGTGGCGACGTCGCTAACGCCCTGGCCCCCGGCGGCCTCACGGTGGAAGTGGTTGCCGGCGAATCCGGACGTACGCCGGAGGAACTGGCGTCGCACCTGAGGGACGTGCAGGGCAGAGGGATCGACGCCGTCGTACTGGACGCCTCCTCCGATGAAGATCTCAAGCGCATCGCGGCCGCCGCGGAGCTGCTGGACTTCCCGACGCTCCTGGTGGGCTCCGGCGGACTGGCCGGGCACATTGCGGCAGGCGGCGACAGGGCGGACGCCCGCGACGAACAGGCGCGGCACATCACCCGGACCTTGACGGTGATCGGCAGCTACTCCAGCCTGGCGCGGCGGCAGATCCAGGAACTGGTCGAGGCCGGCGTCGAACACATCAAACTGGACCACACCAACCTGGACGACCCCGCGGTTCCCCGCGAGCTTGCACAGGCGATGTCCCGGAATGACGTGGTCTTGACGCCGGACCCGATGGGGATCGTCGACAAGTCGCAGGCGCTTGTGGTGGCAGAGGCCTTGGCCCGAGCCACGGCTGCGGGCGTCGGGGACTGTGACGCCCTTGTCCTGACGGGCGGGGAGACGGCCACCGCGGTCCTGAAGGCCCTCGGCGCCGGCAGCTTCACCGTCCTCGGCGAGATCGAGCCCGGCGTCGTCATGAGCCTGCTCCCCGAACCGCTCCCCCTGCTGGTCACCAAGGCCGGCGCCTTCGGGGACGCCGGAACGCTGGCCCGGACCAAACAATTTCTCACTGCACAACGACTGAAATGAGTATCAAATAATGGGACGCCCGATTGTTGCCATCACCATGGGCGATGCTGCCGGCATTGGCCCGGAAATCATCGTCAAAGCCCTGGCTGACGCGGAACTCCGGTCAAAAGCCCGCATGCTCGTCATCGGCGACCTGCGCCGGCTGCAGCTCGCCGCGGACATCGTCTCCAGCCCGCTGACCCTGCGCAAGGTCTCGGAGCCGTCGGAGGCCTTGTTCGACGAGGGCACCATCGACGTGCTCGACATCGACTGCATCCCGGCCGATCTCGCCTGGGGTGAACTTTCCGCCGCGGCCGGGCACGGCTCATACCTCTTCATCGAGAAGGCCGTTGCCCTGGCCATGGACCGCCAGGTCGATGCGATCTGCACGGGCCCGCTGAACAAGGCGGCGCTGCACGCAGCCGGTCACAAGTTCCCCGGCCACACCGAACTCCTCGCCGAGCTGACCGGCACCGAGGAAGTTTCCATGATGCTGACCGCCCCGAAGATGCGCGTCATCCACGTCACCACCCACATCGGCCTCATCGATGCAATCGCCAAGATCAACGGCGACCTGGTCTACCGGACCATCAAACGCGGCCACGAACTGCTGCGCGCCTCCGGGATCGAAAACCCGCGGATCGCTGTGTGCGCCATCAACCCGCATGCAGGCGAAAACGGGCTGTTCGGCTATGGCGAAGAAGCGGAAAAGATCCAGCCGGGCATCGAGAAGGCCCAGGCGGACGGGATCGACGCTTTTGGCCCGCTCCCGGCCGACACGCTGTTCTTCCTGGCAGGCCGCGGCGACTTCGACCTGGTGGTGGCCCAGTACCACGACCAGGGCCACGGCCCGGTCAAGGTCCTCGGTCTGGAGAACGGCGTCAACATCACCGTTGGCCTCCCCGTGGTGCGCACATCAGTTGACCACGGCACGGCCTTCGACATCGCGGGCAAGAACATCGCGGACCACGAGTCACTGCTCGAAGCACTGCGGCAGGCGGTGGACCTGGCGCCGTCGCGCGACGAGAAGCCCTAGGTGCGAGAATCACTAGGTGAACGCAAAAGATAGACGACTCGAAATTGGGTCGGTCCTGTCCGAACGGCCGGTCAGCGTTGAAGAGCTGGCCGGCCGTTACGGGGTTTCCCTGTCCACGATCCGGCGCGACCTCGAAGCCCTGGCCAAGTCGGGCCAGATTCTCCGCACCTATGGCGGCGCCCGGACCGCCGATGCCGGCGGCGAGAAGAGCCTGCGGCAACGCGAACAGATTGCCACCAGCCAAAAGGCTGCGATCGGCCGGCTCGCGGCCACCTTCGTTGCGCCGGGCTCCGTGAACATCCTCGACGCCGGAACCACCGCGGGCGCGCTGGCCGCCAGGATCGCCGGCCGGGAGGGCATCACCGTGGTGACCAACGGGCTCACCACCACACAGCTACTGGAGAACAGCGACGGCGTGGAGCTCATCGTCATCGGCGGGACCCTGCGGCACGTCAGCTCCGGCATGGTGGGGCCGCTCGCGGAACAGGTCATGTCCTCGATCACCGCAGACGCCGCCTTCCTCAGTGCCGACGGCGTGACCGCAGCACGGGGACTGTCGGAAGGAACCCCCGAGCAGGCCGCCCTCAAACGCCTCATGGTGGACAACTCCCACCAGGTCTACGTCGTTGCCGACTCGACGAAGCTCGGCCTGGAATCATCGCACTGGTGGACGCCGCTGGAGCGGCCCTGGCACCTGATAACTGACGACGGAGCAACTGAAGCGCAGCTCAAGTCCTTCCGTGACCTGGGAAACGTGGAGATCCACCTGGCAACGGTTGTTTAGGGCTGTAACTTACCGGACGGCTTTGTCTGCGTTTACCCGCCCATGGGCCCAGTAGGTGCCCGTGCCAGAAATCGTGTCGGCGGTTGATTCGATATTTGCGCGGACTGACGTGTGCGTGGCGCCAACGTGGGAGCTCCAGGCAAGCGCGGCCGTTGCAGCAACGATGGGCGAGGACATGGAGGTCCCGTTGCCGACGTCGTAACCGAAAGAGCGCTTGTTCTGCGTCCCGAGGACAAAAGTGTGGTTCGGGAACGTGGAGTAGACATTGACTCCGGGCGCCGCGACGTCCACCCAACTGGCTCCGTAGGTTGAGAACGATGCTTTGGCGTCGGTATTGTCCGTGGCGGCGACGGCAATGACGTTGGGGTAGGCGCCCGGGTAGATCTTGGACTGGTTACTGCCGTTGCCTGCTGCGGCAACGAGCACCACACCCTTACTCCAGGCGTTGTTGATGGCAGTTTCGAGGGTGCGTGATGCCCGCACTCCGAGGCTCATATTGATTACCTTCGCACCGTTACTTACGGCCCAATTGATACCGTTCGCAAGGCTTGAGCTCGAGCCGACGCCGCTGTCGTTGAGGACTTTGCCGTCCAGGATGGTGCATCCCGGGCACACACCGGCCACGCCAACCGTGTTGTTGGCGGTGGCGGCGACAATACCGGCCACATGCGTGCCGTGCCCATAGTTGTCCTCACCGGGTTTCCCGTTGGTGAAGTTGGCGCGCGCAACGACCTTCGGAGTGATGTCGGCGTTGTCGCTGGCGACTCCGGAATCGAGGACGGCGACTTTGATGCTGCTCCCCGTCGTGACGCCCCAAGCCTCGACGGCGTCGACATCAGCGTCCGCGGCGCCTCCGGCCACAGACAGCGTGCCGGCGGTGTTGGTGAATGCCTGGCCGTTGTTTTGCAGGGCGTACTGGCGGGGGAAATACTCGTCCGAGGAAGCAGCGGTAACGGTCTCGTCCGGTTCGGCGTACTCAACTGCCGGGTTCCGGCTGAGGGCTTCGATGAGCTGGAGCTCCCGGCCGGCCGGTACGTTGACGAGTCGAGCGCCGGTGCTGCCGATCCCGGGGCCCTCCCCGAGACCGTGCAGGCGCAGTACGCCTGCTGCCGCGCCGTTGTCGCGGAATTTGACCATAATGTGCCCCGCGGCGGGCGACGACTGCGTCGACGCGCTGCTCGTGGTCGCTGCGTTGCCTGGGGCTGCCAACGTGATGGTGCCGCAGCCTATGACTACCGCCGCGAAGCCAGCTATAACGGTTCGTTTCATGCGGAGTATCTTGCTTCAATCTGCGCCAGGTAGATAGGGCCTGTCGGAACATTACGTGCAGGCCTCGCGGGCGACGCTGTCATCGTCTCCGCCGTGGGCGCGAGGTCCAATAGCCCCTCGATGTGGACCTCCCCGAAAAATAGTCCCGCATCACGGGGCTGGATGCTCCCCCGCGGGTCTAGGGTGAGACGGTCGGCACCCGCCGCGAAAACCCTCAAGGAGGGTGCATGACTTCCAGCCAGTCCAGCTCCGAACAATTCGGACAGCATCTGAAAAGCGTCGGCGGCTCAGAGGCCGACGCCAACGGTTCCGCCTACGTCGTCACGGAGGAAGACACCGTGGAAAGCGTCGTCTCGGGTCTGCGGATGAAACAGCAGGAGCACGGGAATCAGGCCAGCGAGCCCTCCATCCTCCATGCCTCGGCCCAAGTCCTCATCAGCAGGCGTGATGAGCAGGATCCGGCCCATCACGCCGGGACCTCCCAACCGGGGACGTATCAGCTGGACATTCACTTCGGCGGGGGCCACAGCACCCGGGAATCCATCCCCGAAAAGGACCTGGAAGCCGCCCAGATCTGGGCCCAGGGACGGATCGACGCCGATGGCGCGGACTTCGGTGCCATCTACTTTCCCTCCGGCGGCGGCATTGCCCCCGGAACGGGTGCACTGGAGTGCAGCTACGACCGCGCGGTGGGCTGGTACCGGTAGGCTCCATGCCCCGGAATGACTGAGCCTGATGAATCCGAGCTTGCCGAAACCCAGTCAACAGTTCTTGTCACGTAGTTAACCGCTCATTCACATCTTCCTCAGACCTTGTCCAACCGGCCGCCGTACGGTCGACGGCATGGACAACATTTCACGCAGATCCCTCCTCTCCGCCGGCCTCGGGGCCGGGCTCGTCGCCGCCTGGCCGGGTGCCGCCGTCGCCGTTTCCACCGCGGACGACGCCGGCCTCCGCGCCGATCCGTTCCTGCTGGGTATCGCCTCCGGCGAGCCGTGGCCGGACGGCTTCGTGATCTGGACCCGGCTGGCCCTGGACCCCATTGCCGGGGACGGCCTGGGCGGCATGCCCTCCCGCAACGTCGCCGTGGCCTGGGAAGTGGCCGAGGACGCGGGCATGCGCACGGTAGTAGCCCGCGGCGTCGAGCGGGCCCGGATCGAAACCGCGCACTCGGTGCACGTGGAGCTGCGGGGCCTGCGGCCGGGTCGCGAATACTTCTACCGGTTCCGCACCGGCCGGCACATCAGCCCGGTGGGCCGCGCCCTCACCAGCCCGGCGCTGCACGAGACGCCGGCGGCGCTGGCCATGTCGTTCGCCAGCTGCGCGCAGTACGAGCACGGTTATTTCACCGCCTACGCGCGGCTGGCGCAGGACCACCCGGATCTGGTGCTGCACCTGGGCGATTACCTGTACGAGTACAGGAAGGACAGCTACGTGGTCGGCGGCGGCAACCCGCGCGACCACGAGGGTCCCGAGACCACCAGCCTGGCCGGCTACCGGCAGCGGCACGCGCAGTACAAGGCCGACGCCGACCTGCAGGCCGCGCACGCGGTGGCGCCGTGGCTGGTGGTGTGGGACGACCACGAGGTGGACAACAACTGGGCGGACGACGTCCCGGAGAACACCGACGCCGGGCAGCTGAACGACACCACGGAGCATTTCCGGCAGCGCCGCGCCGCCGCGTTCCAGGCGTACTACGAGAACATGCCGCTCCGGGCCTCGTCCGTGCCGGCCGGGTTCGACATGAAGATCTACCGCACCATCCAGTGGGGCCAACTGGCCAACTTCCATATGATGGACACCCGGCAGTACCGCGACGACCAGCTCGCCGGCGACGGCTGGAAGAAGAATGTCGCAGAGCGCCTGGCCGAGGACCGCACCATCACCGGCGCGGAGCAGGAGAAATGGCTGCTGGACAGCTTCAAGAACTCCACCCAGCGCTGGGACGTCCTGGGGCAGCAGGTGTTCTTCGCCGAGCGGGACCGGAACCAGGCGCCGGAGATCGACGACGTCTCCATGGACGGCTGGGACGGCTACGCCGCCTCGCGCCGCCGCATCACGCAGGGCTGGGTGGACGCGAACGTGCGCAACGCCGTGGTGCTCACCGGCGACGTGCACCGCAACTGGGCCAACGACGTAAAGGTGGACTACCAGGACCCGGCGTCGCCCGTGGTCGGCTCGGAACTGGTGAGCACTTCCATCACGTCCACCGGCAACGGCTCAGGATCCACCACGGACGCGACCATGGCCTGGAACCCGCACCTGAAGTTCTACAACGACAACCGCGGCTACGTGAACACCCGCATCACGAAGGACGCGATGACTGCGGACTTCCGGGTGCTGGACTACGTCACGACGCCGGGATCGCCCGTCAGCACGAAAGCTTCGTTTGAGATCCGGGACGGGGTGCCGGGGCTGCAGTAGCGGCGGGGCCGGGGGTGCAGCCAGCCCCGCTGGCGCCACTCCCCCGGCCCGGCCGCTACCCGCGGCTAGATGCAGTTGGGCTGGTAGGCCGGATCAGCGGGACCGGACACCCTGCCCAGCGAGTGGGCGACGAACTGGTGCACCACAGGGTCGTTCGGCGCCTGGTCATGTTCGATCTGGTCAGCCGGGCACTTGTCCTGGATGGTGATGTTGGTGACCTGCCGCGCCGGCCCGTTGAGGAACTGGCTGTTGTAGGGAATGACCACTTCGTCGTTCACCGTGGAGATGACGGTGTAGGAGGGACCCGCCACCGTATCGCCGATGAAGTTGAGCTTCTGCATAAAAGCCGACCCCGCCTGCTGGTCGGCGCAGGCGGCACAGCCCACCCCGGTGTAGTCGGGGTCCGGGACAGCGCCCGGCTGCGGGACGATTACCCCTTCAGTGCCGTGGTTGGAGGGTGCGATCCCGATGAGCTGATGGACATTCTTGGCGCCGCCGAGGAAGCCCATGTAGTAGCGGGGCATCATGCCGCCCTGGCTGTGGCCCACGAGATCCACCTTCTTGGCGCCGGTGGAGGCACGCACTCTATCCACGAACGGCGCGAGCTGCTGCGCCGAGTCCGCGACCGGCGCGGTGGCATACACGCCGTTGGTCTCGCCGTAGTTGAGGGCGAACACGCAGTACCCGGCGCTCTTGAGGTACGGCGATAGGGTGGACCAGTTCTTGTCCATGCTCTCAAAGGTTCCAGGCACCAGGATGACCGGATACGGATGCTCGGCGCTTGGCTTGCAAGACCAGTCATTGGCGCCCGGCGGGGAAATCTCAACAGGTCCCGCATGCGCGGGGGCCACGGCCAGCGAGCCGGCCAGGACGGCAGCGGCGGCGGTGGACAGGACTTTGGCGAGCAGCGACATTGGAAACCTCTTTGTTCGTTTGTCAGCGGGCTGCGGGGCCGGCAGTAACCGTTGTACTGCGGGTCGGCCAAGGTTGCCCGGTTACTCAACAGTAGGCAGCCCGCAGCCCGGTCCGGCCACGATTTTGCACGGATGTGCACAAAAAACCGGCTCCGCGGGCGAATCCTGTCCGCCCTGAAATGACGGCCGCTCGAGAAGCAAAGCTACTGGTCAGTACCTTCTTTTCGCCCGAGACTGCCTGAGAAAACGGCCAACAGCGGCTGCACAAACGTTCATTCCACGGGACGCCGACTGCGCCAGGCGCGTCGTTCGCCAGCTGCGCACCCTACAAAGACGGCTAATGGTGAGCCCGCAAGGCTAATGGCCCGACGGGACGATCTCCCTAACTGCAGGGATTCGACCGGGCTGAAGATCGATGGGGGACGACGGAATGGTGGAACTTAAACGCATCTACTGGAGCCGCCATGCTCTGCGTGCGGCCTATTTGGCGGTGGTTGTCTGGTTAGGCGCCTCCGTTGTCCTGTCGCTCATGCAGAAGGCGAACCCGGCGGGCAGCCGCAGCGCAGCAACCGTCGCTGAAATTCTTCGCGGCATGTTCGACGGCGTTCTGGCTGCGGTCACCGTCCCAGGGCTTTCCTGGTGGTTCTGACCATTATTGCGGTCGTCATTCGCAGTAGAGACATAAAACGCAGGGACCCGGTCCGGCGTTTCAGTCGCCCGCAGCGCCGGGAGGGCACGGCACGCGTCGGCGACCAGTGCGATATGGAGTCCGGGCTCCGGCGGCGGTGCCCACAGCACGCTGAGCATGGTGACCATTTCTGCCCGTGGTCCAAGGGCGGATCCACCAGCCTGCAGAACTTTGTCGCCGCCTGTGCCAGCTGCAACCGGACCAAGGGCGCGATGGTTCCCTCGCCCGGACAGCAGGAACGAATCGAACGACGCCGGCGGCGGCGGGCCAACGTTTCGCCGACCGGTCCCGTCAGCGTTGGCGCGCGGCACCAGCTCTCCTGAGCGGCCGGAGTCGACGCCGCGCGAGTTCCCCGCTGAAGGCTCGCGTGCATCGATCCCACCTCTGATGGAAGTGCCGCCCGGACGGCGTCCTGACGCTCATACCAGGGATCCATTTCCCACAACAGTGGAGAGCCGCCATGCTGGCGTTTGCCAGGGCTGTGACGGACGACGGCGCCGATTCTGGCCAGGTGTAAATGTTCAGGTAGTGGGGTACAGGCAAGGTTGCTGCAGTGGTGAAAAGGTCTGCCGGGTGAAAGTCACGGTTTGTTTCTTTCGGGTTTAGGAACCCTACTCGAGTTGCAGTTGAGGCTGGCGTGCGCCACTGCCTTGGCTCTCTTCAGCATTTGGTGAGCCCTCTGCAGGATCTTCGATCAGGTCCGGCTCAAGGCCATGGTCGGACAAATACTTCATCGCCCGTTCGATGGTCTCGAGTTTCTTCTTCAGCTCTTTCAGGGCCTGGGCTGACTCGTCGGAGAACTCATCTAGACGTTCGTATTCCCGGCGGAACGAAATCTCATTCGCGGCGAGAATTCCCCACAATGAGTAATCCGGTTCGAGGTCTTGCCGCTGCCGCAAAATTACGGCGGCCAGACGACGCTGTACCACTGCTTCAACGGTTTCGGCCGTGGTATCAGGGCTGGCAAGGCTGAAGGCGATGCCACCGCCGCCCGCCCCAACCAGCGCGCCGGCGGTCAACAGTCCACCGATCATGCCGCCCGGGCCGAATCCGGCCAGGGCACTTGTGATGATGGCTGCGCCGACCACTCCGGGTGCCGCAGCCAAGGCAAGGCCGCCGGTGGCCAGCACCAGCGCAACGGCGCCGGCACCCAATGCCCCCCATTTTTTCCAATTGACCACAAGCGCCCCGCTGAGGACGTCCTGGGCCTTTCTTGCTGCCTCAAAAACGTGAGCACCGTATGGGCTTCCCAGCCCCATCTCCGAGGCGAGGTCCTGCATGGCGCCGAGCCATTTATCGCGGTCAACGTTAATTTCAAACGGCCTGATGACGTTTTCGGATGCAAGAACAGTGAGCAGGGTTACCGCATCTTCCTTGGACAGATGGCGGCTCGGCAGAGGCTCAGGCACCTTGGCTTCTGGGTCCGATGGGTCGAAGGCCAACCGGGCAACTTGCGACGGCAATGGCCTACCCACTTCCCTATTCCGTTGGCGGATCTCATTGATGGCAGTGGCCTGCACCTGCCGCAAGGCTCCAGCAAACCTGACTCTTTGCTCGCCGTTAAGCCGTAATTGCAGCAAATAGGCATAGCGCAGTGCAACCAAGGCTATGAGTTCAGATGCATCCAGTTGGATGTCCAGACCCTTGTCCGCGCTGACGATTTCGGTGGACTTGGAGCCGAAGAGCGCGAAACCTACTGCTTCGGCAACGGCGTCGTGGGAGAGGTATGCCTCCGCGTCATGGACGTGGTGGTTGAATCCGGTCCCAATGCGGAAATCAAGCATCCAGCTGTACACCGAAGAGAGACCCCTGTGGGCGGCTACAGGATCCAACACATTCCAGAAGTTGGCCCACCAGGTCAAATTGGTGGGAGGTTCCTGCATACTCTCCCGCAACTTGTCCACGTCGAACCGCCCGCTGGCGAGTGGACTGCCGATCGTAACCAAACCGACTACTTCAAGCCCGATTGGCAACCGCTGAAGGAGGTCGGCAGCGATCACGGATCCCAGGCTGTGACCGATAATCACGATCCGGCCGGAAACGGGCAGTTTTTTCAGGATTCGATGCAGAACCTGCGCCCTGACATCCGCGTTGCCGAGGTACTTGCGTACTTGCCCGAAGCCGGGAAGGCTGGCCGACCCGTTGACGACCAATTCAGCGCCGCCCCAGCCATTCCCTTGATTGTGTCTTCCCAACCGGAATTCGAGCGCGGCCGTGCGTCGCTCAAAATCCCGGCGATTCTGGCGGATTTGATCCCTGGCCGGCTGCTTGACGGTTATTCGAGGGAGCGGCAGGGGTTCGTCGCTCCCTCTCAGTGCATGAGCGTACTTCGGTGCAATAACGCGTTCGCGGTCCACGTTTGGGTATCCAAGGCGGGACAACGCTGCACTGAGGCCAGTCAGCCAAGCGCCATCACTGTTTCCGTCGCCGACGCCGTGCAGGAAGAGCAGTGTAGGTTCTTGGGACATGGGTGCTCCGATCGAAATTGACGTTCATGATGGTGAGAGTTGCCGCTTTGTCCGCCGCGTCTGGCCTTGGTGGGAAGGACATAGGCGCCCTGCATTTGGTGACTAACCGGCGCCTGCGTCAAGGAAGGTGACCTGCGTTCCGAGGGAGTCGAACAGAGCAGTCAGGGTGGAGCGTGCACTTGCGGTGGCACGCTTGCGGAGCTCGGACTTTTCAGCCGCGGAAGCCATTTCAGTTTCAGCTCGGAGGAATATAGCGGACTGTTCGGGGGATTCGAAAACATCTGCGATGCGGTCAAGCACGCCTCGGTCACTGCGATACACCTTCGAAGCCTCGTGATCCAGGTTGGGTTTTTCCAGCCGAGCTTCGGGTAAGCGCAGTGTGGCGGACTTTCCGTCGGAAGACACCTTCAGGTCGTCTTCCTGGATACCTGAGAGATCGACGATGGCGTCAACCGTACCAACCGCCAGGAAAAGCGTTCGCCGCCCGGAAATGATATCGGGCATGGCTACGTTGTCGTCGCCAGTATCTACGACCAGTTGGAAGGTCCCGATGGCACTCTGCAGCTGCGAAACGTCCTTGATGGACTGCATGATGACTGTTTGGTCAGTGGATTTCTCGCTCCAAGGATACTCATTAAACCCAAGCAGGCTGGCCCCACCGATTACCCCCAGCACAGCGCCAGACACGATAGCGATGCCCTTCAATGCCTTCAAAATTGAGTTCCCCCCAGTTATGAGAAACGGCGGAGCCGCGTTCCGTCAGTGAGACTTCATCCAGGAAATATCTCGCCCGGAGAGCTCAGATTATTGTAAGCGGGCTCACCGACGGGGTCGGGAGAATTGCCGGAGAAGTTGTCACCTCTTGCTGAGCCGGGCAGGCGTCGAACATCAGTTGCTGGAACGGCGCGAGACGCTGGGCGGGGCGTGGCAGGACCGGTGGGACGCGTTTTGCCAGAACACTCCGAACTTCTCGCTCGCGCTGCCCGGCATGCCGTATGACGGCCCCGCCCCGGAAGCATTCATGCCGCGGGATGACCTCATCGGCTATTTCCGGCACTATGCAGAGCTCATCGACGCTCCTGTCCGAACGGGTGCGGACGTCACGCGGATCGCGGCCGCGGAGGGCGGCGTCTTCAACGTGGCCACCACCCGGGGCAGCTGGCGGGCCCGGAACGTGGTACTCGCCACCGGCGGCTACCAGACGCCGAAAATCCCCGCACTGTCGGCGCGACTGTCTGGCTGCCTCCTGCAACTTCACACCGACAGCTCCCGCAGCCCAGGCCAACTGCCCGGCTGTGCCTTGCTCATCGTTGGCACCGGCCAGTCCGGCGATCAGATCGCCGAGGAACTGCTCGCCGTCGGCCGCGACATCCACCTGACGGTGTCCACGTGCCCGGAGGCGCCGCGCCGGTACCGCGGCCAGGACCTCCTCTACTGGATGATGCAGCTTGCACAATTCGGCCCCGAGTATGGACTGAACGACCTCACCGTGGGGCAGCTGCCCTCCCCCGCGGCGAGGTTCGCCTGCAACCCGCTGGTGTCCGGCGCCGACGGCGGCCACGACCTCCACCTGCGGGACCTCGGCCGGCGCGGCGTCCTGCTGCACGGCCATTTGGAGGCAGCCGACGACGGCGACCTCGTCTTCAGTGATGATCTTCCGGAACACCTGGGACTGGTGGAGGCGGCGTTCTACCAGCGGATGAAGCCGATGTTCTATATTGCCGCCACCGGCATGTCGGCACGGGAGCCCGAGCCGGCGAGCCAGGACCGCTGGCTTCCTTCGGAGCCGGCGCGGCTGAATCTCGAGTCCGCCAACGTCACTTCGGTCCTCTGGGCCACGGGTTACCGGCTGGACTTCAGCATCCTGGACATCCCGGTGCTGGACGAATGGAACTACCCCCGGCACCACCGCGGCGTCACCGAACACCCGGGCCTGTTCGCCGTCGGGCTGCCGTGGCTCACCGGGCACGACTCGTCCATCGTGGCGGGCGTGGGCCGCGACGCCGAATATATTTCGCAGCACATCGCCGGGAACAGCGCCGCCCGGTGAAGGCGACGTTCCCGAGAGGGGTCTACCCCGCGCAATTCCCGTCGAAGTCCCCTTGCGCGGCGAGGCCGGCCGAGCTGAACCATTCCCCGGCCCACGCTTGGACCGAGGGCATCGCGAGCTGCTCGGCAACAAGCTCAGGCGGCCCGTCGAACACGGACTTCCCCTCCTCAAGGAGGTCACCGGTGCCGCTGCCGGCGAGAAGCCCGAAGAGGGCAGGCTGGTCGAGGAAGGGAAGCTTCCCGCCGTCGCCGTCGGTCAGCACGCCCCAGCGCGAGGTGAACAGCGAAAACTCCTCCGGACGTTCCCCGTAGTCCGCCACGAGCGGGCAGGCTTCGCCGTCGAGCTGGATCCGCCGGTAGTTGGGCTCCGTTTCGTCGAGGGCCATCAGTTGGACGTCGTCCAGCCACGAAAGCCAGACTTCTATGCACTCTCCCATCAGCGGATACGGGGCGGCGGCGATGTAGCCGGCCTTGCTCACGTGCGCGGAGTGGCCAACGGCGATGTTGTGAAGCTGCCCCCGGACCAGCGGCAGGACCGCGCTGACAGGCTGGTGGTAGTTGGCGAATTTCCGCCGCATCACGTCGGCGCTTGAATTCGAGCCGATGGAGACCACCAGGAAACGGGCTTCCAGCGGTGCCGCGCTGGCTTGCGCGAGGGCTTCTTCCAGTCCGGTTGAAAGGTCAATGAGCCGGAATTCATTGCCGTCCATGACACCCGAGGCCCCGGGCGGGTCCCACGGATACAGCAGCGGATCGAGATGGCCGGTGCCGCCAATGCTGCTCAGCACCATGGCGTCAGCTTGGTGAAGCCGTCGGCATGGTGCTGGAGACCAGTCAAGGTGGCCCGCTTTCATGGTCGGGACTTCCAGTGTCCCGCACATTTAGGCGAACTGGACCTTCGGCGTTAGCGTCGACCGGCCCGCGACGCTTCGGTGCCGGGCCTTTCCTATGTGTGAAGGCAGCCTGGCGGGTCACCGGCAGCACCACGCACAAGTACAAGGCCAACGCCGAACTGCAGGGCGCTCGTGGAGTGGCGCCGGACATTGGAGTGTGGGATGGAATCGCGGCAGTTCCGGGACGACGACCTGGCCGGGGCCGGCTGGCGGAAGAACGTGGCAGAGCGCCTGGCCGAGGACCGCAGCATCACCGGCGCGGAGCAGGACCTGAGCCAGGAACCCGAGATTGACGACGGCACCATCGACGGGCGTGACGGCTAAAACATCGTGCCGCCGGTGAGTTGGTAGAAACTCCGATGTTGGCCGGCACGCCGCACCTACGACAGCGCGGTCTCGGCGCACGTCCGTGCGGCTCGTTATCCGCAGAAGTGATGTATTGCTACCGCCAAATCCAGATGTTATGTTGCCCAGACCTGAATAATTCCAACCAGCGCGTCCAACGCGGCTGCGGCGATTTTGACAATGGTGTGGAAATCATCCTTGAGAGAAGGCACGCATGACAGATTCGATTGATGAGTGGTATCTGAACGGCGAGGACGCATCGATGGGTGACGGGCTCGATGATGAGTATGTGGAGTCGCAGGAACCTTGGGATCAGGCGGAGCTGGACTAATCCGCGTAGACGGCTAGCGGCCCCGAAAGCGATAAGCTCGGGCCGCATCTTGACCTTTTCCGACGTGGTCCAATCACGACCCACGACAGTTGCAAAGCGCACAGTAGTTCCCTTATCCCACCAGCGGTGCGCGGACCAGTTTCATTTTGAGCTATGCGTTAGCTTTGCAGGACTCCCCAAGCCGCAGCTCCGGAGCAGCGGCAGGGTCGCATTTTGCGGTAATCAGCCTGGCGCCGGGCATTCGATCGGCCGATGAGCAGAATTGCTGAAGCGTTGGACGACCAAGGCCGCCCAAGATGGAGAACCTGACGGAGCCCGAGTGTCAACATGCGCTGTAAGCGACTCACGTGCCCATTCTCCCGAGAGCCGTAGCTCCACGTCGCGGACGGTTTGGCTCGTGGCCGCTTAGCCTGTCGCCACCCGCCGGGAGCCGCCCGGATGTGGTCTGTCAATGTATCCTCGTCATTGTGAGTGACGCACTTTTTAGCATTGCCCCAGAGGAAGAGCCCGTTCAAAGCGCGGGTCCTGCCGAGCATCCGATTAGGGATGAGCAGGTTGCCGCCATCCGCGAAGCATTCGCCACGGCCGGGATCGACAGCCAGGAACGTCGCCAAGAAATCGCGCAAAGCTGCGTTGTTCGGCCCTTGGCTTCGCTTCGTGAACTCACATCGGCCGAAGCCCATCGCGTTCTGAAGCGCATTAAAGCAAACGCGGCGGCCAAACCTCGAGCTGTTGGGGCTTCTGACTGGGATCTTCGAGAAGAAGATACTTGGATTGACAAACTTTAGCTTCAGCCGGGAAAACAACCGACGTGCCAAATGACGCGGCAGGCGTGAAACCGGACTCAGTATCTTTGTCCGTTCCCATCAGAGCATTTGCAGATGTATTCCACAAAGTTGGCATGTTCCGCGGCTAATAAATGGCAAGACCCCAGTCGATTCTGTTCGAATTCCCTGCGGCTGCACGCATGTCGACGGGTGCGAGGTCTCGTCCCTCTGTTGCCGGGCGGCTGAGGCGACCAAAACACCGATTTGCAGCGCACTGGCTATGAGGTGAGCCCGAAGTCGGGCCGAAAGGCCACACAGCAGATAAGATCTGTCAAAGGTCGTTCACGAATTGCAATTGCCAACGACGAACAACTTCAACGATGATTCGGTCGCGTGAGTTGGTGCCACAAACAGGGGGAAAGTACGTGAAATTCAAGTGGGTCTCGCCCAAGGAGAAGAAGGCAACTACGCCCTCCCCGTTCAGCATCAAGCCCGCGGCGTCCTCTGCCAACGTCGGGTCCCCTCAGATCTCACCACCGGGGCCGGTGGCTGTCGTGCCCGCGGGAGCCCCTGAGTCCGTGATCCCGGCACAGCCAGGTACGTCCACTCCAGTGGAAGCCGGCGTACCGGTCACCGCTCCGAGCCGTCCCAAACCGTCGACTTCGGAAATCCCGGAGCTCGAAGGAGACGCGGCGGCGGCTGTCTCCCATCGAGGCAGCCATATCCAGATCATCGCCGCTGCCGGCTCCGGTAAGACGGAGGTAGTCTCGCAGCGAGTCGCATCGCTCCTGGCTGACGGTGAAGCGCCGGAGTCAATCGTGGCGTTTACGTTCACGGAGAAGGCCGCTGCGGAGCTCAAGGAGCGTATTCGCGAACGCGTGACGGCTGCCCAAGGAACCGAGGCGACCGACAAGCTGGGTCGCCTGTTCGTCGGCACGATTCACGCTTACTGCTTTCGAATGCTCCAGACGTATGTGCCGCGCTACGAGACGTACACACCCTTGGACGCAAACCAGCTGACCAATCTTCTGTACCGCGAAAGCTACTTGCTCGGCATCAAGAACTTGTCCGCGACGAAAGGCGTATTCCAAAACCTCGCGATGTTCCAGCGCGGCGTGGACGTCCTCGAGAACGAGATGATCGACGTCGGTGCGCTGCCAGAGGATGACTTCAAGGCCGCCGTCACGGAGTACTACGCGATGCTCGACCGGTACCAGTTCATGTCCTTTGGCACCCAAATCGTCCGTGCTGTCGAGGCTCTGCAGGTCCCCGAAATCCATGCGAAGGTCACTGAGCCGCTTCGGCATCTGATTGTTGACGAGTACCAGGACGTCAATCCAGCGCAAGAGTGCCTGATATCGCTTTTGGCGAAGCCATACGGCAATGCCGACATTGTCGTTGTCGGTGACGATGACCAGGCCATCTACCAGTGGCGCGGCTCGGCGGTCGAGAACATTGTGACTTTCGACGAGCGGTACCCTGCCGTCAAGCAGTTTCGCTTGCTGACGAATCGCCGGTCACGTCCCGGCATCGTCGAACTCGCCAACGCATTCGCCAAGACGGTCCCAGGGCGAATCGACAAGGAGATGCACCCTTTTCGTGAAGCTGTCGGGCCGTCCGTCGCCTTCACCAGCAATCCGGGCACCGAGAATGACGAAGCGGAGGAGATCGCGAGGCAAATCCTCGAATTCCGCGAATTGGGTGTGGAGTACAAGGACATTGCCATTCTGGTACGAGGCAGGGCCGCTTACCCGGCGATTCTTGAGTCACTCTCAGCCCTCCGGATCCCCGTCCAACCAGGCGGACGCACCGGCCTGTTCGCTCAGCCCGAAGCAGAGGTTTTCGCGGCTACGTACGCTTGGATCGGAGAAATCGATTGGTCACCCGAGAAGTACGGCACCCCACGGCAGGCGGTCACTCTGGACCGCCTTCTAGATGACTACACACGCATTTTCGGCCTGACGCCAGCGAGCTTCACCGCATTGAAAGAGCGCCTGGTGAGCTGGAAGGCGAAGGCGCTGGCCAGCCAGTTCAACGAGAGCCTAGTTGGGGACTTCTACATTCTCGTGGAGATGCTCGGCGTAAATCGGTGGGACCTCACCGAAAGTCTGACGCGGAACCGGCTAGGCACAATTGCACGTTTCACTAATGTCCTCGCCGATTACGAGGGCGTCAGCTGGCGGGCCCGGAAGGACCCGAACAACCCCGGAGAGCAGGTCGGGGCAAGGAGCGGCGGCGAGTGGTTCTACAAGAACTTCGCGATCCTGCTCTCGAACTACGCGGTCGGGAGCTACGACGACTTCGCGGGCGAAGAGGATCTCTTCGAAGACGGAGTCGCACTCGGAACTGTCCACGGAGCCAAGGGGCTCGAGTGGCCGGTCGTCTTCCTGCCCTCGCTGGTTAAGACGCGCTTCCCCTCCAGCAAAAGCGGCCAGAGCCAGGAATGGCCACCGTCACTAGTTGGCAAATTCGACGTCGCACGCTACCAAGGCACCGACGCCGACGAACGCCGTCTCTTCTACGTCGCCATAACTCGGGCCCGCGATGCCGTCCTGCTCTCAAGTCATGCACGGCAGAAGAGCGGCAGGATACGCAATGCTTCCGGATACTTCGAGTACGCCCGCCAAGTCTTCACGAACCAAGGCGTGCCAACTTCGGTCTCCGGCAAGGGTGGCACAGCCGATTCCGAACTGGCGATCACCTATAGCGAACTAGCCGCATTCGACTCCTGTCCGCGAAGCTACATGCTGAAGAATCAACTTGGCTTTATGCCGACGATCCAGGCAGAACTGGGATACGGCAACGCGGTCCACCACACCATGCGAGTGCTCGCGGAGAAGACGAAGGCCACCGGGACACTTCCAACCGAGATCCAGGTTAATCAACTGCTCGACTCTGAGTTCTTCCTGCCGTACGCAAACAAGGCCGGGCATAAAGAGATGCGCGAAAAGGCCCGCAAGCTAGTTCAGCGTTACGTTACCGACCATTCGTCGGATCTCTTGCGCACGTGGGCCACCGAACGCCCATTCGAGCTCTACCTGGACGGTGTGGTCGTTTCCGGCCGGGCAGACGTGATCTACGACGAGCACGACGGCCAAATCGGCAGTCTCGCAATCGTCGACTACAAGACTTCTACCGGCGAGCAGACCAGTCCGCTGCAACTCCAGATTTACGCCGACGCCGGACGCCGCGAAGGACTCGACGTCTCCGCCGCATTTATTCACGACCTCGGCACGACCCAACGTTATGACGTCGATGTCGATCAACACGCCATCGCGTCTGCGGAGGCCTCGGTCATCGCCACGATAGGGAGTCTTAGGCGACGCGAGTACGAACCGAAGCCTGAGCGCACGAAGTGCCGAATGTGCGATGTCCGGCGGCTCTGTAACGCAGCGGGAGCCCGGTAGGCCTGGACGGGCTACCGGGCTCCCTACACCGTCAGTGGTTCATCAGGCGACCGTGGCCGGGCGTCTTCGAAGAGTCATATTCGACAGCAATGTCTGAGAAATAGAAGTCAGCTGCCGAATCGTTCCGGTGACGCACGGCATCGCGAACCTCGGAGACCTGCATGTCAAGCACTCGCATCGAGTTATCCAGCTGACTGATGGCCTCGATTCGGTAAAAGCTATCGCCGTACTTTTCGGCGAATTCCGCCAGCGCCCTTAGCTTCGTGACTGCATCTTCAAGGTGATGTCCGTGAGGGTCGACGATGGATGCCTTGATCTGACCGTTGATCTCATGGAAGAAAATGAAGTCTGGGTGCATCGATCGCCAGTTGCCTTTCCCATCACGGTACGCGATACCTAGCGAGTCGACAGCGGCACGCGACGGGTTCCGGTACCACCCGACGGCATTCGGACGAGAAAGCTCGGTATTCACTACGTCATGTTCCCACTTGTTTAGCGAGCTGAGCGGGAATTGACCGTCTTCATCCGACATGAGGTGAAGGCTCGCCAGTGGCGCCACGCTTAGCTGCTCGTTTGCGTCTACTACCTGGTAATCCTCCATGCGGGAGCGCGGTCGACCGAGGACCCCCCGTTGTGGATCGGTGGACATCGAACGGATGTCCTCGTACTCCTGCTGTCGCTCGTCCGGCAGGCCCTTCAGGTCCACCCGGCTCTCGGCAAACCAACGATCCACGATCTCGGTTGCCTCTTGATCTACCTTTTCGCGGACTTCTTTGATCGTTGCAAGGGCTGACGCTTTAACAAAAGCGTCCCGCAGTCCGTCATCATCCGCGTCTTCGTCGTCTGGGCCGGCCAGATAGTTGACGTACGACTGGGCAACGTCTGCACCGAAGGCTTTCTTCGCATCTTCGAATGCGGTGCGGATCGCCCGTTCGTCGGCATGTTCAGCAAACTCGCGATAGCTGAGTTTGGAGGCTCCGACCTTTCCGGAAATTTCCTGGACGTCCACTCGCCAAACCTGCCCGACGGCTTCATCGAGCAGCTTTGAATACCGAGCGGCGTAGCCATCGAGGATGGCGTGCATCTCCCTCTCGGCATCGCGGAGAGCTTCGGGCCTTAGGCCGTCCATGGCGAGGGCTTGGGCCAGAGCCACGAGTCGCTTGACCGGGCGTGCACCGCGCTTTGGAAGCGTTTCAGTTGGAAGCTCGTCCCACGCTGCCCAGACAGTTTCCGAAATAGTGGGATTGGCCAACAATTCCCGTCCGTCGAGCAGGATCTTCTTGCCTGCTGTTCCGGGCATTTCCTCCAGCTGACCGGTGAGGTATTTAACGACCTGCCCGGCGGTGGTTCGGTCGAAGAACGGCAGGATGCAGTCGACCGAATTGAGCCGCTCGTCGCCAGGCACCCGGCGCGCGAGGGGGCTGCGCACCATGCGACCAAGCAATTGCGTGATGTGCGTGTTGTCCTTGGCCGGGCGGAACGACACCATTACCTCAGCACGCGGGCAGTCCCACCCCGTGGAGATCGCATCCTTAGCGATGAGTACTCGAACCTTGTCGTTCTCTTCAACGTGTTGGGGCTCGATCCAGTCGACCTCCCAGGCGCCGAATCGCTGAGTTGTGTGATCACCGAACACGTGCCGAACGTTATAGCCGTTTAGCTGAGGATATTCTTCGGCAATGGCGTCAAGCGCGCGTCCAATATCATCGCCCTCCGGCTTGTTAGGCGTCTGCAACACCAGTAGCGGCTTGACGACCTCGAGAGCCCCTTGGGACTGACCGTACTTGGCCCACCGCTCGGTGGACTGAGTGAGCTTCCGTGCAGCCAGTCGGACGAGAGTCGTGTCAAAGTTGCCGGCTTCGTTTGGAATGTTCAACGCCACGACATCTTTTACCAGGCCGGATTCCTGCACCCTGGAAGGATCGACCACGACAGAAGGGTACGCACGGCGATCTTTGTTCGCATCGGCCGCCGTCATCGCCTCTTGAAAACGCTCGATTGTAGCGGAAATGCCCCAAACGATCGGAACCGCTGGGTAGCCCGCGTGCCCGTTGACAAGCTTTCGAACGATCGTGGGCTTGTCTCCGGTCACTCTCGTGTTGAATCCGCGATGCGCTTCATCGAGCACCAGATAGAGCGTGAGATTCTCGTCCGCTATGGTGTTGGCGATCGTCTCCCAAATCGTCCATCCCTGCATGTCCGGCGTGGCAATGTCGGTCAGTCCTGAAAGCTGGTCATCCGGGTTCTCGTCGTGGCCGCGCGTGAGGAGAGAGTTCTTCGTTAGCTTGCCCGTGTTGAGGAAGTAGACCTTGCCCGGGTCCAGACGGGGCTTCGCGAACGGTGGCTGGATAGCAACAAGGTCCGATGACGAGAACTTCTCGGATGCATCCATCAGGCGCATTCGGGTCTGGTCATTGAGGTTTGGGTCATCGGAGAACCAGATAACGACGGCGCCGGGATCCGGGTCGAAATCAAAGCGCTCGCTTCCGTAAAAAAGTGCTTCGATCGCTGCCGCCGCCATCACGGTCTTGCCTGCGCCGGTAGCAGCAGTAAGAGAAAACGACGACTCTCGCCCGTCTCGTTCATACTCCGTCTTGGCACGTTCGAGGTTGACTAGTACATCGGCGACGGCGTCGTCCTGATAGTCCTTCAGTGTGAATTTCACCGTGAGTTCCTTCCCGTCTCGATCTCGAAGTTGCGCAAGTAGGCCTCGTACAGCCGCACGGGTTCAACATGCTCGGGCAGCTCCCGCACCACCGATTCGAAAAGACGGTCCTCGTCAGTCACGATGTAGACGAGCGTCACGCCTTCGTTTGCTTTCACTTCTTTGAGGAAAACCTCGGTCTGGTTCAAATCTGTAATGACACCATAGGTTTCGGCGACATCCCATCCGGCCGTGACGTCATCGATGCGCCGGCCTAGGGATCCTGCCCGTGTCCAAAGTAGAGGGGCAATTTTGGCGAACTCCCGGTTGGAGGACACTCGAAGAGGAGACTCGTATGTAAGCGTAAAGAACTCGACGTTCTCTTCAAAGCCATGGGCCATTGGAAAATCATCTATAAATTTATAGTCGCCCTTGATTGGTTCACCATCAGGAGTGAGTCCAGTAATTGCGGCCTCTAGCCTCGGTTTAGTTATGTACTCACAAATACCGAGGGCCTCCCACTCCGGGTCGCCGGGACGTAGATTCCTCTTCCTGAGAGCGGCCTGCTCGTCAGCCGACACTTCGTTGTTAGTCACGCAAATGGCCCGTCTGCGTCCACCGTCCTGCCGGTTCAATCGCATGACAGCGTGGGCGGTCGTCCCTGACCCTGAGAAGAAATCGAGCACCACCCCGTCCGGCTTTTCGCCCAGGAATACTCGCAGCATGTCTTCGACCAAGTACAGCGATTTAGGGAACGGAAACTTGCGCCCAGGGACAAAACGGCTCAGCAGCTCAGACCCATAAGTGCCCGCGTTATGAGAGTCCCTATACCAGACGGTCCGCGGCAACTTCTTTCGCTCTATTTCCTGAGCGTGCTCGAGATTAAGCACTCCGTTCGCATCTCTTCCAACGACCCGAATCTCACCACTCTCGATCCTCCCGATGTCTTTGCTGATGAGGTAGCTAATCGACCACGTATCGCGGGTCTTGTTGTAGGCGCCGACCTTCGCTATGCCCTCAGATGCGTACTTGCGCAGAGTCTCAGAACTTAGAGTCCACCGTCCTTCTGCTCCATTGGTTCGCATCGGCCAAACAGCAACCAGTCCCTCAGGTACCAAGACATCTTTTCGCGATGCTTGAAGGGGAAGCGGGTCTCCCACTGAGACAATGGCCTTCCGGTGCGGATCAATGAAGATGGGGTAGAACTGCCGCGGCGAGTCGGCGCGAAGCGAGTCCGTTCCCCGTCGCATCAGGCGATTCCAAATGTCTATTCGCTGTTTGGCGATTGTCTCGTTCGATGTGAGCTTGTCGTCGACTCCTTGCGCAACGCGAGCTGCCCCAAGGAAGACGACCAGAGCGTACTCCTCGACTCGGGCAAATTCCTGACCTCGAGCTACACCGCGCTGATTCGTAACCGTAGTAATCATTTGGATACGTGCTCCCCCGAAGACGTGCTCCAGAAGAAGCCCCAGTCGATGCACTTCCTTTTCGTCGATCGTCACGATGAGAACCGAGTCATCAGGATTTAGCAACTGCTGGGCCAGCATAAGGCGTCGTTCCATGAAAGCCAGCCACTTGGAGTGGCGGTAGAGGTCGTCGCCTTCTACATAGTCGTTGTTGTACTTCCAGTCCTTTGCCCCAGTGTTATAGGGCGGGTCGATGTAGATGCAGTCGACCTTGCCACGATGTGTGAACAGCAACGACTGGAGAGCGTGGAAATTCTCTGCGTTGATCACCGTGTGGAACGGTTTGTCGCCGCCCCGTTCCACCGTTCCGGTCGAGACGAGACCAGGAAAGATCGGATCACGAAATTCAGCGACGACGACTAGGTCGCTGAGCTGGGCACTCTGCGTATCCTCTCCGTCGAGCGCCTCAAGATTCGCGGTTGCTGTCTCGCTGACTCGGTTGATGGATAGAACTCGCCAGAGTCTGTCGTTCTCCGCCGTTCGTTTTGTCCCGCGCTGCGGCAAGATTCGTACCTTGGCGTTCTTTTGTACCTTGCGGCCAGGAAGCTCGACAGCCTCCGGTGCGTGACGCTCGAAGTTAAGGCCAAATGCCCGGCGGTCAGCAAGGGCATCCACCTCCCGCTTAAGGTCAGCAGCTAGCGCGGGGTCGCTGGTGTTCAACCGTCTGAGCAGGTCATTTAGCCGGGACATCAGGCTCCTTTGTCGTCGATATATGTGGAAGTGAGCAAGCCTAAGGGGCTCCGTAAGCGGTGGAAGTGATCCGGTGGTTGCCGGCGGCTTCCTCACCACTCTGCTGCGAGTGCCAGCTACCCGTCATCAGAGACATCGACCCGGCCGCGCGCAAACGTAGCGAGAATCCGCTGGTGGGTCTGCCGGGGCAGCTGCCGGTTGCCGGGCTCTCCGAACGGTGTGCCCGGCCGCGCGGGTGCTTGGGCAAGCAGTTCGTCGAGGCCCGGCCGCGCAACCATGAGTAGCCCGTGGGTGGCGCGGGTGCATGTCACGGCTAGCCGCCCGAACGCAGAGTTGAACGTGTCAAGCTCGGCTGCTCCGTTGAGCGGGTGGATGGCGACTGTGATTCCGTTGGTCTGTCCCTGGTATGAGTCTACCGTCGAGCTCACGATGTCTCGTTCGGTGAGGTCGTACTTCTCTCGCAATCGAACAACTACTTCTGCCGCATCGTCGACGGCCTGGTTGCGCGTGGCGAGGATGGCCACCAGAGGATTTTCGTGGTCACCGCCGGGCTTAGCAACGGCGAAGCTGCCGATCGGCGTTCCGTCAGAGTCGTATTCCTGAGTCTCAAGGCTTGGTCCGGCAGAGAAGAATTCGCCGAGCAACGCCTCGACGAATTCCAACAACGGACCGTCGATGTCTGCGGCCTCTGGCTCGGGCAAACCCTCGACTTCGAGAAGCGTAGGTACGCCGGTACCGACCTGTCCCCAGATCTCAGTAATTGGACCATCCATCGTCCCCAGGTTAAGGACTCGGTCACCGAGCGCCGCGACACAGTCGAGCCTGTCCCACTCGGGATAGAAGGCCCGCCACAGGCCCAGATGCCCAACAGATGGGCGCCACACTGCAGGCAGCTCTCTGGCCCAGGTATGGGCGTCGTCATCGTAGTCGGTCGGCCAAGCACGGTAAGGATTGTATCCAGCATCCCCCCGCCACGGGTTTTCGCCGATCTCGAGCGGTGGGAGCTGACCGACGTCGCCAACGGCAACCCACTTGGGCGCAGCCTTGGTGACCTTGTCGAAAAGGTGATGCGGTATCTGCCACGCCTCGTCGACGAACATGACGTCGAACGGCGCTTCGCCGTTGTTTCCAGCACCCAAGCGGTCCCGAAGCCGACTAATCTCATTGGGTGCCCCGAGCCGGCTGCAGGTAGCCACTACGACGGAAGCCGTGTCAGGAATGTCTGACGTTCTCGTGACGACTGTGGCTGCGTCGCTCACCTCCTGAGGTACCTCGCCCCACTGCTGGACTGAAACCAACAGGCACACGCGGTCGCGGCCCAGGCCCTTCCCCAGCGCGGTTGCCAGTGGACGCACCTGCTTGTTGGTGAATGCAACGACGACGGCCCGCTTGCAGGCAGGGTGGGCATATGCCTCAGCTACGAGACGCTTCAGGACGTGCGACTTGCCAGCGCCGGCTGCGGCCTTAAGCAGAATACGTTCGACGGGAGACGCCCCCGAGAGGACATCGGCAAGTTCGCGACTAGCGTCGTCGGAGATTGCGGCGTTGCGCGCTACCGCGGCAAGGTGATGAGCGGCACCTGTTGCGATGATTTCTGGTGGTGCGAAGTAGTCGGCCATCGTCACTCCACGTCATCGATCGTGAGGTCCGCCGGAACCATTTCGCTTGGCTCAGAGTAAGGGTTGCCGACAGGGGATCCAGAAGGGATGACTTCAAACGCATCGCCGTCGCGAACCGGGGGCCATACCTGTGGGTTAAGTTGGCCGCGGGCTCGGCGGTCGGCGATGACGTCAGACCACTCCCCTTCCCGACTCTCGTGAGAACGGCAGCACCACTGATGGAGCTGCGGCGCCTCGTCATGTGAACCACTCTCACAGTCCGCCCTAGGCGCAGATTGGGAATCGAGTCCCGGCTTAGCAACTTGGAGGTAGCGGTTCCCTTGGTTATTTGAGAACCACTCAAAGTCAGCAACTATCAGCCGGTCCCCCACGCTCAGGGGGGGAACCACCTGCGGCGACCAGACGAGATGCGTCTTGGGCGCTGCTTCGTCCACAACGCCTGCTCGGTGAAGCGGACCAATGCTCATGCCGTCGATCTTAAACGAGCTCTTGGGCGACACATCTACGGAGGTGATCGCCGCTTCGCTGCAGGCCTTGTCGTCGTGAACGACCATGACGACTCTCGAGCCGTCCACAATCCGACGCGAATCCACATCGAGGATTATCGGATCTGTCGATACCACCGTCGCGAATGCGACTTCTCGCGTGCCGGCCAAAGTCGCAAGGTCGTGGGCGGACTGCGGGTTCGACAGGGCCAGCAATTGGGCTGTGCAGCGTTGGTCACTTTCGATCATCCRGACTTGCGAGTTTCTCCAAAAGCGGTAGGTGCGCCCGAACCGAACGAGGTCGGACGCGTGCAGCGAAAGCCGCCGGCGCCAGACTTCCTGGGCCGCGCTTTCGACTGTCCGGTGCGCGTCGCGGAGCGTTGACGCCGGGAGATTCTCGAGCGCATCCAGAGCGCGGTCGAGAACGCCGCACTTGTACGCGAGTTCTTCTTTAACGAGGTCTTGATAAGACTGTTGATCGGCAGGGCCACTTCCGGCCGCCCGACCGCGTGTGCCGGTGAGAGCCACGTGAATCGCGTCTGACTGAGTGTTCGTGAGGCGGGCCCCCGGCGTATGTATGCTCCCCTCGACCGCATCGGCATAGGCACGCTGATCCAGTGCGCCTCGGTTCGCGGCCTCCGCCCATCCGAGGAGATAGTCGAGACGGCCGGAGCTCGCAGTCGGACCTCCGGCGATGAAATGCTTAGCGAGTACGGCGCGCACGTCAATGATGGGACATCTGAGTGAGAACGCACGAGCGCGGTCCTCCTCGAGCAAGAATGAGATGGCAGTCCTGTCGGTCTCGCTGATGGCTGGGGGCATCTCGGCTGGCTCACCATCGAAAGTCAGGGCCGGCCGCCCCATGTCCTTGTCACGCTGCCAACGCAGTCGGCTCAGCTCAACGCCAGCGAGGTTGTCCGCTATGGAAACGAGAACATCGGCAGTGACCCGGTCAGGAACAACGACGTGGATCGCGCCGGGCGACTCGGGGTTGGCTATCCGCTGCTCGCGCATCGCAAGGTTTAAGGCCCTTCCAAGGGTCCGCATCACCTGGCGTCGCGTGGCCGGAGATTGAGGGTCGTTGTAAACGTAGTTCTGCCACTCGGTTCGGCCGTCAGGGGTGACACGTTGGATAGCCAGACCGTGAACACCGAGCGCGGCGGCGTCGGACTTGGCCATGACAATGTTCACGGTACCGGGGAGTCCGACCGCGTCCACACGCAGCTGACCGGTCGGCTGGGCTACGCCGTGAAGGGTTGCAATGATATTTGCGGCCACAGTCGCAGGGACTCGGCCGACGTCGCTCGCACCGTCGACCAAGCCGAGCGCCGGTGTACGCAGGTCGCGCCTGATTCCCAGTTCGATCAGGAGATCAGCCGGGTCCTTGGACCTGCGGAGTTCGTCTCGGCAGAAGGAGAAGAGCGTACATGTGGTGCAGGCTGTCGGGTCGAACGTGGCTTCTAGGTGAGACACCAACTCGGGCAGCGGAGTTGACTCGTCATAGTTGGCCGCAAGGGCCTCGGCGCGGCGCTCCGCAATGCGGAGCAGCACCTCCTCCCGGTAATCGTGAAGGTTTTCCACCACGGGTTCAGGCTGCAGGAAGGAGTTTCGCGGCACTGCCAGGACTCCATGGGTGTGGACGCCCATTTCCGCCGGCAGCTGGGACCACCCCCTGCAGGATTCGGCACCGACCGCGACTTGCAGGAAGCCCTTGAGCATGCGGGAGTCCTCGATACGCGAACGCAGTCGCTCATAGTCTTTGGCGTCGCCGACTATGAGCCAGGTTCCCGGTCCGTCTAACGCGGCTTTGCGCGCTACGACGGCGAAGTCTGGCTTCACGTCAGTTGCCCGAGAATCTTCGAAGCCGACGAACGGAACAGCCATGTCGTAGATAAGTGTGGCCGAACCGGATAGGAGCGCGCGTTCGTGGGCGTCAGCCAGTAGTTTCGCTGTTGTACTCACGTTGACGTGGGCATTGACGGTAACAACCTCGCTCGGGCGGTCAAGACCGAGGTACCCGACGGCCGTCGTAGCAATCTTGCTTGCAAACGATTCTTGACGAATCAAGCGCTCGAACGTCATTGCACGCATCCACCGCGCTTGCGGGATACCACCCGCTGTGTCAGCGAAGCCCACAGCCTTCGCGAGGTTTCGCCGAGTCAATCCAGTAATGAGCGGGTCAGTGCCTCGAAATCGCGCACACGCTGCGTGCGAGGAGGAGGCAACGGCACCAGAGCCGCCCCCGACTGACTTCGTTGCCAATGAACCTCCCCAGTTGCTTCGCAGTTCACCCTATCGCCTGAGAGAGGACATCGGCATGAAGACGCGCGTTGTTGCCACCTCTACGGGCACCAATGCCTCGGCGAGCGGACGGAGTGCGGTTTGGAGCCGACAGGGAGCCTCTTTGGTGCACTGAGCGTCAGCGGCATCAACGAGCACTCAGACTAAGCCCCCAACAACTGGGACAGGTAGCTCTCCCCTACCACCGTGATTCCATATCCGCGGGCTTTCTTGGCTTTGCCCGACAGGCTGTCGGGATCTGCCGCGACCAGCAGTTTCACCGCCTTGGTGATCGCCGGATGCGGGACAAACCCGGCAGCTCGCAGATCCGCCTCAATGTCGCTCCGATCCCGCGACATTTCACCGGTGAGCACGACCTTGTCGCCGGCAGCCAGCACCAGCGACTGCACTGCAGCACCGGTTTCCGCATCCTGCCCGGAGACAGGACCAGCGAGCCCGCGGGTGATGGATTCCTGGCTGATGTCGAGGAGGGCACCGACGATCCGGAGGTCAGCCTCCTCATCGGCAGTAACCACTCCGTCGTCCCAGGCTGCGGCGAGCATGGAAATCATGTACTTGATGTGAAGTTCTTCAGCGGTGCTTCGGCTGATCCCCAGCGAGTCGGCGAGCGTCACAAGTCCGTCTGCCTCGGACACGGAAATCTGCCGGTCCATAAGTGCGCGGTCAAGCATGGCCAGATAGGCACTGTGCTCGTCCGGGCCCGCGACTTCGGGCAGCCGGTTCACCAGGCGCTCCAAGAAATGTGGCTGCGGATCCTCCACCGTACGACGCAGGGTCGGCGGCAGTCGCTTGGGCGAGACCGTCGGCCACGACGCAAAGTAGGCGCGGTCCAGGGCGCTGAACCACTCGGGGTTATCGGCGTCCATCCGGAGGTAGTTGCTCAGCACATGGGCGGCGGCTTCAGCGTCGTCCCCGGCGCTGTGGGCGTTCTCCAGGTTCAGCCCAAAGCTGTCGCAGCAGTCCTTCAGGGAGCGGCCAGCCCCGGGCAGGTAGCGGCGTGCGAGCTTCATCGTGCACAGGCAATCATGGACCTCGAACGGCAGCTCCAGGCCGGCGCGCCCCAGTTCATGCGAGACAAACCGGTAGTCGAAGTGAACGTTGTGCGCAACCAACACGCGTCCGGCCAGCAACTCCATGACGTCATGCGCAATGTCCCCGAAGACAGGGGCATGGAGGATGTCTGCTGCGCGGATGCCATGGATGTGCTGCGGGCCCAGGTCCCGCTGCGGATTGACCAGCGTATCCCAGCGGTTGCTGACAGTGCCGTCCGGTTCGACGTGCACGACGGCGATCTCGGCAATGCGGTGACTCCCCGGAAAGAGCCCTGTCGTCTCCACGTCTACGACGGCGAATCCTGCGTTCATTTGTTCCCCCAGAGTTGATGCCGAATTGAACTTACAGGCTGCGGTAGTAGTCCCGAATGAAGTGCGACATCAACAGACGACGCTCGACAAGGAAGTCACTATACGACTCTGCCGTTGTCGTGTAGATCGAATCCGGCACCGCATTCGCAGCGAGATTTTCTTTCAGCTCGTACGTTTCCGTAATTTCCCCGAGCCGAAGCTCACCATCACCGATCTGTTGGCCCACACGTTCCATGTAATCAGCAGGCGCCGAGTCCTTGATTCCGATGTTGATCGGGGTCTCTGTCAGGGCAAAGTTGGCAATTTGGTTGTAGTCGTTGCGATCAGCGACGCCGTTCTTCTGCAGGTAGTTTTTCGGAACCAAGTGGTGGATGTCGCCGGATTCCTCCAGCATGTTGGCCACCGTGATGTTCTTGGAGAGGAATCCTCTGGCGCCGGAATGCACCTGGGCGGCCAGAAAGGTTTGGAAGAACGGGCTCCTAACGCTCGGGCTGTCCATCGCCATCGGGACCGCGACATCCCAGAAGTTGTCGCTCATTGACGATTTCTCGATGTTGTCAAGGAACTCGCTTGCGCCCTGTTCTGATATTTTTCGGATGTCGGAGTCGAAGGCCGACTCAAAGGAGCCCGTGTAGCGGCTGGTAATCAAGGACATCACGAACCACTTCCGGACTACGCGTTTGATCTCGCCCTCCGTCATCCGCCCGTCGCTGCGCAGGTGAAGGTACATGGCGTAGGCGAAGTTCAGGGCATTCTTGGAACTGATCATGCTCGGCGCAACGAATCCAGCTGACTTGATAGTCATCGTGAATTGCTGAAAGTTGTATTCGTTGACGATTTCGAGGAGAACGCTTTCCAACTTATTGAAGGACTCAACGGCGAGTGCTTCGTCAAAGCTCCTGGTCTCGAAGTCGCGCCCGGACAAGACGCTGACCAGTGCCGCAACTTTGCCGCGTTTGAAACCCTTGATTCCCGCCACACGGATAACATCTGTGTACGTCGGATCGTAGAGGTCGGAAGTATCCCGGCGCAGCCACGCAATCTTCTGCATGTATCCCGAGGCCGCAAAGGCGGAATCATTCTCCGATATGTCGTCATAGACGTGGGGTGCAACGGCCAAGTGGCAGAAGTAGTCGATCAACTTGCGCAGATTGGACCCGAAGTCGCCATGGCTAGCAATCTTGCTCATGGCGAAGTCGGCGCTGCTGAGTGGTACGCCTTTTGAATTGATACGGATGAAGATTTCGGTAACCGTGTTGATGTCGAGATCTTCACCCAGGGTGATGATGCCCACCTGTGCCGTCTTGATGGCCCCAAGCTTGCCTAGGGCTTGTTCGACGGCGACTTCATCAACACCCGGATTAGCGGACATATAGTCCTTCATGATCCTGAGGACCGAGGCTGCGTTGATGAACTCCGCCACGTCGGAAAGCCACTCGGGATTCTTCTCGATCACCGGCGTGAGGGTGGCAAATTCCTCCGACACCGGGTTGAACGCGATCTTGATCCGCTTTCTCGCGTACGACTTGTCAACCACGGGTTCTCCAACCAGTGCCGCGGTCATGGCAGTGATACGTTGCTGGCCGTCGATGAGGATCTGCTTGAAATTGGAAGTACTGCCATCTTTGAGCCCCACTTCGAGGCTCTGCCACGTGATCAGGTAGCCAATTGGGAATCCGTTGTACAGCGAATCCATGAGGTCGCGGACCTTGGTTGAGTTCCAGACGAACGGCCGCTGCATTTCGGGGATGGCAATTTGTTTGCTTCGAACCCATCCGAGCAACGTGTCTACTTGCTGCTGCTGAACTGTATATTTCGCCATGGTTCTCGTCTTTCCTTTAGGTTTTGAGCGACCGCCGCGGAGAAAGGCCGTCGTCTTCCGGCTCGAAGGCAGGTGAACCGCTGCCAGCCTGCGAAGTCGAGGACGTCATTCATGATGGTCGTCGTCTCCGCCGAGACCCGAGTGTCCAAGTGAAGGCCGTGCTAGGTTCTGTCAATGTCGCTCAAGATGATCGCGATCTTTTCCAACACCGCCGGCAGGATGGCTGGCTGGACGCTTTGCCGGATCTTTTCAGCCAGGTAGACGGCATTTGACTCAGCAAGCCCAAGCTCAAAGGGACCAAGCTTGTCCAATTCGATCCCGCCAAAGGGCGCACGCAGTACGTCTGGGTCGGCCTGGTCTGGACCGCTAGATGGGTTGCTTTGTTCCACTTTCTCTTCTGACCGAACTGAGGGATGCTCTCCTACTTCAGCGGCGTCTCTCTCGGGCATTCCTGGCACCGGCGCTTCGTCCGGTCCACCGAGGAGTACCGGCAGCCGCCCAGCCGGATATACAACATCCAAGTACGTTGTCGTGCGGGTTAGCGCGATGTAGAGCATCCGGCCGCCGTGCGGCATATCCAAAATCGCCTGGGGGTCCGCAACAATGACAGCGTCAAACTCAAGACCTTTGGAATCCACCGGGGTAACCAGATTTATGGCGGAGGATAGTCCGCCGTCGCTCGACTGGCTCCACTGGAGATCTTTCGCCTCGAATGCTGTTCGTAGTTCCGGCCACCGTTCCTCACAGGCGACCACACCTACAAATCGCCCGCGCCCGCTGTGTTCGAAGACCGCAGCGACAATAGCATCAGCAAAATCCGTTTGAGTAGTTCTTATGAAGCGCGGCTGCTGCTCGGCCTCACGGAGAATCGTGGGGGGTGTGACAGCGGGCGCTGCCGACTTCAGAACCGGCAGCGCGACGTCGAAAACCTCTTTAGGCACACGATAACCATGCTCGAGCTCCACTACGGCGGACGGCAACGACGACCCGAGCAAGACTTGAACGTCATCCCAGGAATTACGGGAGTAAGGTCCGGTGGACTGGGCAATGTCGCCAACGACAGTCATGGAGCCGGTCTTTGACCGTCGACGGATCGCCATAAGCTGCATCTCTGACAGGTCCTGTGCTTCGTCGACCACTATGTGCCCATAGAGCTTTGGTTCGCCGCGCATGATTTCAGTGGCTTCATCGATCAAGGCCAGGTCGGCCATGGTCCATGGTTCGTCAGCAATTCGGGGGGCGGAAGGCCGGTGTAGCAGAGAAATTTCTACTGCGCTGAGGAATCCTTCCCCAGCGCGCTGCAGCCGTTCCGATGATCCGAGTAGTTCGCGGATGAACTGGGGCGGCGTTATCTGAGGCCAAATCTTTTCGACTTCGGCGTCGAGCGACACTGGGTCAAGAGCCGATTCCAGAACCGTGCCGCGGGCAGCGCCAAGCTGGGGCCCTACGAGCCGCAGGATTTGTTGGCGGAGGGCAAGACGGCCATCAGCAAAAGTTGCGCTGCTTATGGACTTGATGATCTCTGCCAGTTCACCGGCGTTTGCAGTCACCGTCGAACCAGATCCCCTGCGCCGAATCTTGATGTCCGCCTTCGGGATTCGTACCCGCTGCTGGAGTCCAGTGGCGAGTACGTCGCTCATTCTGGATGAGCCCTTTACCGATGCGACGTTGTCGGATTCGCGGCCGCTGACCCGAATGTCAGCAGCGAGCAGCTGCTGGAGTGCTTGCTGTTGGACCTTTTCGTCACCGAGATCCGGGAGGACCCGCCGGATGTAGCGTGTGAAAGTCGGGTTCGGTCCCACCACGAGAACATCCTCTGGCGGCAACTCGTCTTGAAAGTTGAAGAGAAGCCAGGATACCCGGTGCAGGGCAACCGCTGTCTTGCCCGTTCCCGGTCCGCCCTGAACAACGAGGAGTTGGTCTTTGGCGGCTCGTACCAGCTTGTCCTGGGCGGCCTGTATGGTCCGCACGATGTCGACCATGGCTCCACTTCGACGCCGCTGCATGGCCTGCAATAGGGCGTCGCCGCCGTACTTGGCGCTTTCAAGCTCGACGACGGCTGCAGCAATATCGCCAAAGACCAAGTCCTCGAAGTCGCGGATTTCGTTTCCGAGGCAGTCGTAGGTCCTTTTCCGAGACAGGCCCAGAGGTTCCTGCGCAGTGGCCTGGCTGTAGGGCTCGGCCGCTTTCGACTGCCAGTTGGTCACCAGCAGGTCTTTCTGTTCATTGAGGATTCGCACTTTGCCGATGTAAAGGGGATCTTCACCGTCGGCGTCGATGCGGCCAAAGGCAGCCGGCTCATCCGGCGCGACGATTGTCCGTCGGTTGGCTTCTAAATGCATGGCGCGGCGCTCTGCGGCTGTCCCCCCAGAGAAATTCGACGGAGCCCAAGATGCTGCGGCGGCTTCACGATGTTCCTTGGCGGCGTCGAAATAAGCCTGCTCTTGATCTTTCTCGGCGATCTTAGAGAGATCCCTGACTGTCGCTTCCGCGCTCATGAACGAGCCCCTTCGCTGAGGACCCCCACGGCCCGGACTGATGTACGAAGACAAATGTAATCTGTGGCACAGACATTTCTTTGCAGGTTCGCCACGACAAGCCAGGCTTATAGTGTGGTACATTGCCAGCCACGGGCAAGAGAGGACCATCAGATTTGGCGCTCTCGGCACGTTCTGGTGCGAGCACGCGCAGTCACCCCTTAGTTGTCAGATGACGCGGCGTACGGACCGTCTGCTCATTCGCCCCGGCCAAGCACTCCTGTCCCGCGCAGAACGCTGTAGCGCCAAAGCCTCTTCATAGAAAGCTAGTCTCGTAGCGGAACGGCCGAGATTGTTTTGGGTGAGCGCAAAGCTCAGTGCCAGAACCAGACCCAAGGCAGCGACTCCACCCCCGACAATCAAAGGATGAATAGGCAGATCGGCCAACTGAAATACCCCCGAAACGATCAGTGGGTAGGCGACCAGGGCGGCACCCGCAAAGACGGCCACCAAAGCCCCAAAGCTCCCTCCACCCAGGTGTGCCGTATCTCGTCGAAGCTCTCTCAATTCTTCAAACTGCAGCAGGGGATCCAGCGCCAGGAATGCGGCTACTTCAGACGGTCGAACACGAGGATCTAGTCGGAACAGCCTTTCCAAGCGTTCGCTACTTATTGTGGGATATTGCCTGGGTTCGTATGAATGCTTGGAGGAAGCCTATTGGTTTGATGTCTCAGAGATCTGCCGCACCTCCGCGGGTTCCCTGCCCAAACTGCCATAATCTATCGTGCCTACTCGTTCCGCATGGGGCCGGTTATTGAGCTACCGCGGCCGCTGTGGCGTAAACATCCGCCGGCATCGGCCGGTGCAGCTTCCAGGTGATCGCGATCGGCTTCTCCCCGGCGTGCTGAACATAGTCCACCTGGCCCAGGCACGTGTACGGAACGGTCAGTCCGGTCTCGTCCTCTGAGGTGTCACGAGTGAAAATCAGAACCCTTGAACCGTGCGAGGCCCGGTTCAGGTACCGCTTGCCCGTCGGGCTTCCCGGAGAGGTCGCGTTCTGCGATTCCCAGTGAAAGAGCTCCGGGCTGATGGCGTAGTCCTTGTACATCGTGGTGGCCGAATGCTTCTTGTCGTCCTTGTTGAGCGTGACGAAGAAGGCGTCGGTGGAAGTCGCAGGGCACCAGGCCACTCCTTCGCGATGCTGCACGTTCTTGCCGAGCTCCAGCGACCCGTACTGCAGAGCAGCCAGGACCTCCTCGCGCCGGTACGTCGCGTGCGAGAGCAGGGGTACATGCTGCAGCCCCGCACCCAAACCCTTGGCGGCATGCTTGGACGCGGCCACGCCGAGCTTTACAACTTGGCGGATCTCGCTGCAGACAAACTGGTAGCCGCGCAGATAGTCCAGACCGTTGTCGTACGACTGAAACCCGCCGCCATCGTCCCAGAGCGTGTAGAAGAGCATGCGGGCGAACGTCTGCTCGCGCATGCCGAGCTCCGCGTAGCGGGGCGCGTCGGCGCCGACGAGCATCGAATACGCTCTGGCACGTTCCGGATCGTCCACGTGGATCAGCGCAGCCATGCGGCCGAGGAGCTTCTTCTCGTCGGCGTCGGAGAGCTCCTCAATCCGTCCGCTGAGGAGCGCTTCCAGCGGCGAGAACCCGTCGATCAGCCCGGCCTGGCGCAAGTACCCCGTCCACGAGTCCTTCGTGGACCGGTAAATCGACTTCAAGTCGTTCCCGGACCGCTCGAGATACGCCTGCAGCTCGGTCTCCGCGTAGGAGGCGATGTCCCGGACCAGCTGCGCCCTGTTGAACCGCAGCTGCGCCTTGATGTTGTCCAGCACTACTTTCTGCGCCACCCGGTCCAGGACAATCTGCGAGCCCGACGGCAGGTAGGGGAACTCGTCTTCGACAGCCTTTTCTAGCTCCTTGCGCCCGTAGCCGGTGAGCGCCCGGTAGCGCAGATCGAAGCGGAACTCCCGGCGCTGCTGGCCGATGAAGTCCATGACGGTCAGCACCGCCTTGCCCTCTGCGCGGCGCAGCCCGCGCCCCAGCTGCTGGAGGAAGATCGTGGCGCTCTGCGTGGGCCGGAGCAGCAGGATGGTGTCTACCTGCGGCAGGTCCAGGCCTTCGTTGAAGAGGTCGACGGCGAAGACGCAGTTGATCTCCCGGGTGCGGAGCCGCTCTAGCGCAGCCGCGCGGGCGGCGTCGTCGGTGCTCCCGTCGACGGCAACGGAGGCGATCCCGGCGCGGTTGAAGACGTCTGCCATGTAGTTGGCGTGCTGGACCGAGACGCAGAAGCCGATGGCCCGCATCTGCTCCGTGCTGGTGATCTTGTCGCGCAGTTCGCGGATCACCTTGGCGGCGCGGGCGTCGTTGCCCGTGTAGAGGTTGCTCAGCTGGGCGGTGTCGTAGTGGCCGCGCTTCCACTCCAGCTGGCTGAGGTCGACGTCGTCCGAGACTCCGAAGTAATGGAACGGCACCAGCAGATCCGCGTCCAGGGCATCCCAGAGGCGCAGTTCGCTGGCGGTGCGGCCGTCGAAGAACTGCTTGGCGACGTCGACGCCGTCGCCGCGTTCGGGCGTCGCGGTCAGTCCGAGGAGCTGCTGCGGCTGCAGGTGGTCCAGCAGCCGGCGGTAGGTGGGCGCCATGGCGTGGTGAAATTCATCGATGACGACGACGTCGAAGAAGTCGGGTGCCAGCTGTTCAATGCCGAGGGATGACAGTGACTGGACGGAGGCGAAGATGTGCTTCCACTGCCGGGGTTTGTGTTCCCCGACGTAGAGTTCGCCGAAGGCGCCGTCCTGCATGACGTCACGGTAGGTGCGCATGGCCTGTTTTAGGATTTCCTGGCGGTGGGCGACGAAGAGCAGCTTCAGACCACGGCTGGCTGCCTCACACAGGCGTTTGTAGTCCAGGGCGGCAATGACGGTCTTGCCGGTGCCGGTGGCGGCGACCACGAGATTGTGGTCAAAGCCCTTGAGCCGCTCGGCCTCTAGATCTTCAAGCATCTCCTCCTGGTGGAGGAACGGCTGGACCTCCAGTCCGGTGACTGCCCCGGGGATTGCCGTCCGCCGGCCGCCGTTGCGTTCCAGGGCGGCGTCCAGCTTGTCGCCGTCACGTTCCGGATCGTAGCTTTGGAAGGCGCGCTGCGCCCAGTAGCTGTCGAAGGTGACCTCGAACTTCTGCAGCAGTGCGGGCGTGCCGACTGAGCTGAGCCTGACGTTCCATTCGAGGCCGTCCAGCAGAGCTGCCTGGCTGAGGTTGGAGCTGCCGACGAAGGCGGTGTCGAAGCCGGAGTCCCGGCGGAACAGCCAGGCTTTGGCGTGCAGGCGGGTGGCCTGGGTTTCGTAGCTGATCTTCACTTCGGCGCCGTACCGGGTGACAAGCTCGTCAATGGCGCGGCGTTCCGTGGCGCCCATGTAGGTGGTGGTGATGACACGGAGTTTGGCGCCGCGTTCCTTGAGCTGCTCGAGGGCCGGGTGGAGCAGGCGGAGGCCTGTCCAGCGGACGAAGGCGCAGAGCAGGTCGACGGTGTTGGCGGACTCGATCTCTGCACGGAGTTCCGCGGCGAGGTTGGGATCGTCCTTGCTGTTAGTCAGAAGCGCAGAGTCGCTGAGCTTAGTGGTGGGACGGCGAAGGTTTCGGCGTTTGAGGGTGTCGGCGCGATGAAGGGACTGGAGCTGGGTGGGACCAGCCGCGATGCGGTCTGCGTGCTGTAGCTCCTCGAGCAGCTTGTTTGCGAGGGCCACTCGTTCGGCGGGTTTTGCTGCTGCCAGGGCATGGCGGACCGCGTTGGCAACGTGTCGGGAGAGTACGTCCGGACTGTCTTCGTCGTCTATGGCTGCGAAGAGAGGCTGCAGATCAGACGCGTTGTTCAGCAGAGTGCCGAGCGCCTCCGTGTTGAGCCGTTCGTACAAGCCCTCGGGCAGCTGCTTCGCTGCCACTCCCCCAATGGAATTAGTCACTGCGCCAGGCTATTGCGTACTCGTCTTGGGTCCAAACTTTTAGCCCCGAGTAGTGCAACGCTGCCATTTGACGGTTCCAAACTTCACCCGTGCCCACGGAGAAACTGGATCGACCCTGCCGGCGATTGCATCAAAGTACTCGTTGACCGTGGAGCACACCTCTATGCTGGCTCCATGCCTGTTGGGGATTGTGAGAATGCGTTTCTGGAAGCCGCTCGCTGTGAGGGTCTGGAATTGGCTCGGTGCAAGACACCGTGGCTCAATCAGAGAGGGCACTTCGGTTTACCCGATCGAGCCTCTAACGTCACCGGCCCGCTACATGACATCTTCGTGTCCCTCGGAGGTCAGGCCACTGAGCAAGCGGCGAAACGAACGACGGCTTTGCCAGGCGACTTCATCCACGTTGAGACTGGAACGATCATTGAGATCGACGAACTACAGCACTTCACCAGCTTCCGACTGAAGTCATTCGAGTACTACCCAGCCGGTTATCCCTTGGATTTCGGAGTTAAGGAGTATCAAGAACTCTGCCGCCAATTCGCTCCGAAGGCCGACAAGTACCGGCAGGCGAAGACTGCGGCAGCCTTCGGGTCTGGCGGCCGGCAGCGGCAGCGCGCATATTACGACGCTCTTCGCGATCTCGCCACCCCGGCGATGGGACATCCACCCATAATTCGCGTTCCAGCACCCGACGGCAACGGCGCTGCGGCTTTCGAAAGGAATCGAGAACGGATTTTGCGGGCTCTTCATTAAACGTAGGCCCGGAGGCTCGTGGTCCAGGCTCCGCATCAAGACAACTTGGCGGTCGCCGATCACGCGTTGGCTCCTTGGCGTGCGATGCTCTGTTCGAGCTCGACTACATTACGGAGACAGCCGGCTGCAAGTCGCTGTGGAGGGCGGGGATGCCACTCGGCATGGCGCTTCTTCGGACTGCGAGCCTTCGCCCGCCTTGGCGTCATTCGGACGCCGATAAGAACCGACCAGAGAATGCAAGAATTGCGTTTGTTCCGGACATCACCCGCATTTAGGATCGCCCAATGACAACGTATCGCCGCCGCGGTCACTATCGTCGAGGCCCCAACGGACAGCGAGTTTGGGTTTCCAGCCATACCGTGACGCGATCTCGCCGACAGCAATATCCATATCGTGCCTCGAATTCCAAGTCTCCTCGTACGCGCGTGGTCGCTCCCAAAGCGCCCCCGCCGTGGTCAATTCGCTGGGCGAAGCCTAACGGCCGCTGTCCCGTTTGTGGCGCTCCTGTCTACTTCTATGCAAACGAGTTCGGGAGCCGTGTCTATTTTGACGAGATCGGCCCCCCATGGCCAAAGCATCCGTGCACGGTTAGTTCCGATGCACAAGGTACGGGAGCGACGCGCGGTCGCCGCATAGCACCGCTCATCTATTCACCCACTAAAGGTCGTCGGAAACTAGCCGCAGCTCATCGAAGCGATCGCAACCCCGAGTTGCAGCCCTCTAGTAGGCCACGGACCAGCACCACATCTCAACCATTCACATTGCGGAGGGCACTGCACGGCACAGGCGGCACTCACCTTCACCTTCAGCGACTTTTTGAGGCGTCAGTTCCGGAGGTGTGGGAATCGACCGAGAATGTCTCCCTGCAGCCCGACCAATTGGTATTCATAGACGAGGGTCATTTGTCGTACATGGACCTGGGCCGGATGGAAGTTGTGAGATTTCCGGTGCATATCAACTCAACAGCGCCCGGAATTAGTCAGGCGTATGACCAGCAAGGCAGACAGCCAGCTTTGCAGGCGGATTCGAGCGCCGGCTGCGGCGGGTGCCTCCTTGTGATCGCCATACCCATGCTCGTGTGGCTGCTGGTCAGCATATGGAACCCTATCAATCACAATTCCAACGGAATCGGCGCGGCCGTTTTCCTCTTCCTAGTAGCGGCCTGCTGTCTCGTCTCAGGCGTTCGCTTGATCACCCGAGCCCGGCAACTAAGGTGCAATGACGAAAACTCAGGCTAAGTAGGAAAAAGACACAAGCATCACTGCCTTACTGGCATATAAGGGGCAAGAGTATATGTTGCGGCCCCGCGACCGCTGTCAGTTGTCCGCGGATACGTTCAATGCCTGACAGCGTGTTGATCCTCAGCTCCGCAACCTGCTCAAGCGAACTCACGCCGCCTAGCCAGACGCCATCGTTGTGCGGGTTCCGGAGGAGGACATCGGCGCGGGCCCGCATCTTTGAAACCGCGCTGCACGAAACCCGTGGGATGGAATACACAGTTGGAGGCGCTGGCTCTACTTCGACAAGTGCTGCCGGGCGTGAACCCTAACGCTGCGTTCCTGGCGTTGCTGTGGAATGTTTAGACCGCACCTTAGGCTTAGCAAAAGTGATTCCGTTTATCTAGGCAAAAATCGCAGGGGGCAGCAGTGAGATGCATTCCGGAGGAACCGGACTTCGGTGACGGCCAGGTTGCGGAGAAAGTCGTTTGGGAGGCGCTGAAGAATAGCCTTCCGGATGACGCAGTCCTTGCCCATTCGGTACAGGTGCGCGACGGAGCACGGGAATTCGAAATTGACCTGCTGGTGTTGTGGCCGAGGGTCGGGATAGCGGCAATCGAAGTCAAGGGCGGTCAGATCAGCGTCGCTGACGGGCAGTGGTATCAATCGGATCGTTCCGGGAAACGGCCTCTCAAGAGCCCCGTGGTGCAGTCCCAGGGATCCACGCACGCCTTCAAGAACTGGATCGAGGCTCAGCTCGGGAGTCGCCTGACTAGCCGCTTCGCTTACATGGTCAGTTTTCCGTACACGGACGTCCCTCCGGACTGGGAGATGGCAGGTTGCCCCCGAACACTCGTCCTAGACAGGGCCAATACCACCTCCACGGCCGAACTGGTCCGCGCCGCCATCGAGCGGGAAGGTGGCGGGTCATCTCCGCTGGCACCAGCGTTCATGGAGCGAATCGTCCGCGTACTCAGCGGAACTTTGGGAGACGACCGCGCCAAGCCCCAGGATCCTAAGGAAGCCGAAGACGCGCAAGATCACCTCACTGAACGGCAGACGGTGTTGCTGCAGGCCACTCGGTCTCTGCCGCGGGTCAAGTTCACCGGCGGCGCAGGTAGTGGGAAAACGTGGCTGGCCGTGGAAAAGGCTCGGCTCCTCTGCAAGCAAGGCAAACGGGTCGGCCTTTTCAGCTACAACAAGGGCCTCAGCCAGTACCTGCAGCAGCAGGTGGCGGGCTGGCGGCAAGCGAAGCCCGTCTTCACGGGGGAATTCCACGAGTACGTGCGCGGGCTAGGGGTCCCGGACGGTTCGGAGCCGAATTACTTCGAGGAGGAAATGCCCCGACTCCTGAAGAACCTGGCGGCCCAGATGGACCCGCACGACCGGCTTGACGCCGTCGTTGTCGATGAAGCGCAGGACTTTGCCCCGCTGTGGTGGGAGTCCCTGCTCGCCTGCACCACAAATCCCGACGGCGGTGAGGTTTACGCGTTTATGGACGACCGGCAGGACGTCTACAGGAGGTGGGGCGCGGCCTCGGACGGTGAGCATCCCACGGCGGATCTAGTGCCCATCCACATCGATGAGAACCTCAGGAACACCAGGAAAATCGCTGAGACCTTCAAGTCCTTCGCTGGTGAGCACTTCACTCCGCGGGGTGGCACCGGGCTGCCGGTCCGGAGAGTCGAGTGCTTCACAGACGACGCCCTCAACGCCGCCGACGACTGCGTCGAGGCGCTCATGGACGAAGGCTGGTCCAACAACCAGATAGCTCTCCTCACCACCAAATCTCGACACCCGGCTCACTTGGAGCATGTCGACGCCGGCACCATCGCTGACTACTGGCTCGACTTCCACGCGAACAAAGACGTCTTCTATGGCCACGTGCTGGGTTTCAAGGGCCTCGAGCGGTCAGCCGTGGTGCTATGCGTAAACGGATTTAAGGACATGGAGCGCGCCGCGGAACAGCTCTACGTTGGCCTCTCCCGGGCTAGGAGCTTGCTGGTGGTCGTCGGTGATAGCACCCTGCTGGAGGAAGCAGGTGGCCGAGAGTTAAAGACCGCGCTCTCAAGGGCAGAGCTTTGGGAGCCCTCTCAAGCTTGACCCTGCTATTTCGGCAACAGTGCTGACGGCCGCGTTGCGCACATCGCGCCGACGGACCGCCAATTCACTGTCCGAAGTCCAGCAACAGCATGGGAACTGTGAACTTGGCGGCTAAACACACCAAGCCAGACTTCAAGGAGTAACAATGACGGCAAGGATTTCCATAGCGGGCCGCACTTTGTCCGAGCCGATGGCGACGCTTATCGACTACGGCAAACGGTACGCAGACACGCTGACGAAGTACGACTTCGGCGACAAAGGAGATCCGAATATTCTCACCGCGGACGAGATCTGGATGACACGAATCATTCACTCACGATTCTCTCGCGCGGAGCAGTCGGAGTTGGAGAGGAAATCCGCAACCTGGAGCAAGAGTTGGGCAGCAATCGCCCCAAGCGCCTGCATCGAAGACGCCGATCCAGCCAGTGACGACGGACTTTATGACGCGATGCAAGATCTCTACTCACTGATGACTGATCTGCGCGGAGTGGGTTGGGCTAAGGCATCAAAGGTCCTGCACTTCAAACGCCCAGACCTCTACCCCATCTTGGATTCGCGTCTCATGGATCTCTACCGAGTCCCGGCAACTAATGCGGCACAACAATGCAAGAAGCGCGGATTCAAAAGGATGTATTGGGCAGCCATCCGCAGCGACGTCATGTCCAACAAGGATGCGCTCAAGCAACTTCGCGAGGACCTGACTATGCAGGGCAACGAAACCGGCCAGCTCTCAGCCCTAGGCGATCTCCGAATCTTGGACATTCTTAGCTGGTCCCGATGAGGCCGTAGGGGCACAAATGCCGGCGCAACACTCGCACGCATGGCGCCAAGCTCCACCCTGATCATCCTCAGTTGCTCCTTGGTACCCCGGAACACTGCCCCACCGAGGGACCATCGGCGTTGGACACACCCCGCCACTACGCACTAGTCCTGACGGCGCGCCCGCGTTCAGCGAGGCTGTACGTCTTCTCATTCATACGTACTGCGTCGCTGCCCACACTTGTAACTTCCGTCTGGAGCGCTTCGCTTGGTCGCACCCCGTTTACGAAACGCAACGCGATCCCCCGCCCACCCCTTACTGTTGATCCTGCACGCAACGAAACCGTTTACGTAAACCGTTTGCGTAACGCACTCAACAGCTAGCATGCCAGCACCCCCAGGCACCCTCAGAGAGGAGGAACAGTGGTCACCATCCGCGATGTCGCCAAGCACGCCGGCGTCTCCCCCGCCACTGTTTCCCGGGTGGTCAACGGGCTGGTGGGCTACTCCGACGAAACCCGCGAACGGGTCGAGACCGCGGTCAAGAGCCTCAGCTACGAAACCGACTACCTCGCCCGGGGCCTCAAGACCCGGCAGACCTCCGTGATCGGGCTCCTCGCCCCCATGGTCTCCGATGCCCTCGCCTCCAAGGTCATGCAGGGTGTCGAGGAGGAAGCCCAGGAACGCGGCTACGCCGTGATGCTCGGCCGCACCGGCGCCAAATCCGCCTACATCGCCGGCTACCTGCGGACGCTGCGCACCTACCGGGCCGCCGGCGTCATCCTCATCTCCGCGGTGATCACGCCGGAGACGAGGCAGCTGCTGGGGCCCAACGTCCCCATCATTTCCGTCGCCATCAGCGACAAGTCGGGCTCACCCAGCGTGGCCATCGACGACGAGCAGGCCGCCTACGACACGACCCGTCACCTGCTGCGGCTCGGCCACCGCCGCATCGGCCTCCTCACGGGCGACCCGGCGTCGATCTATGTCGCCCAGCCCCGGAAACGCGGCTACCTCCGCGCCATGACCGAGGCGAACTGCACCCCGGTGACCGCGACCGGCAGCTTCTTCTACGAAAGCGGCGCTCCCGGCGTCGATGAGCTGCTGCAGCAGGAACCGGGCCTTACCGCGGTCTTCGCGATGAGCGACGAGATGGGCGCCGCCGTCGTCAATGAACTGCAGCGGCGCGGGCTCCGGGTGCCGGAGGACGTCTCCGTCCTGGGCTTCGACAACACCTCCACCTCCCTGCACGTGAACCCTCCGCTGAGCACCATGGCGCAGCCGCTCGAGGAGATGGGGCGGATGGCCGTGAAGAAGCTGCTCCGCTCCCGCGACCTGGGGCCGAAGATCATGCCGCACCGGCTGATCGAGCGCGGCTCCACCGCGCCGCCCGGTCCGACACCGGCCGGCACCCCAGAACCCACCGGCTAGCCCCACCAAAACCACCCACCACCGGCGGCAGCCGGCACTCCCCCGTGCCACCAACCAGCCAGCCGCCGCGATTCCGCCTGCACCAAACCACCCGCACCACCCGCAACGCACCACCCCAATGAACAAGGAGCAACACATGAGGCAGCGCCGCCGCACCTGGCAGACTCTTCTCGCCACCACCGCAACCCTGACGGTCGCCGCCGTCGCCCTCACCGGCTGCGGCGGGACCGGCACGGAAGCAAAGAGCACCCCGAAGGCCGCCGCCGCGTCCTTCGAGGGCAAGGGCCCCATCAACTATGTCTCCAACCGCGACGCCTCCGGGGCCGCGAACAAGACCATCGAGGAGTGGAACGCCGCCCACCCGGAGGAGAAGGTCACGTTCATCGAACTGCCGGACTCCGCGGACCAGCAGCGCCAGCAGCTCATCCAGAACGCGCAGATCAAGTCGGACACCTTCAGCGTGCTGAACCTGGACGTCGTCTGGACCTCCGAGTTCGCCGCCAACAAGTGGATCCTGCCGCTGCCCGCGGACGCCGTGCCCACCGACAAGATGATCCCCGCCACGGTCAACGCCGCGACCTACCGGGACTCCCTGGTCGGCGCCCCGTACTACACCGACGGCGCCCTGTTTTACTTCCGCTCCGACCTGCTCCAGGCCGCCGGCATCGCCGCCCCGCCCAAGACCTGGGACGAGATGAAGACCGCCTGCAAGGCGATCCTGGCGCTCCCCGAAGCCGCCGGCATGTCCTGCTACACCGGCCAGTTCGACAAGAACGAGGCCCTCACGGTCAACTTCTCCGAGGCCGTGGCCTCCGCCGGCGGATCGATCGTTGACGCCGAGGGCAAGCCCACCGTCAACACCCCCGAAGCCAAGGAAGGCCTGAACCTGCTGGTGGACGGCTTCAAGGACGGAATGTTCCCGTCCGACGCCATCACCTACCTCGAGGAGCAAGGCCGCCGCTCGTTCCAGGACGGCAAGCTCGTCTTTATGCGCAACTGGCCCTTCCTCCACGCCTCCCTGAGCGCCACCGACGGCTCCAGCAAGGTGAACGGCAAGTTCAACATCACCTCCATCCCCGGCACCGACGGCCCCGGCGTCTCCACCCTGGGCGGCCGCAGCCTCGCCATCTCCCCGTTCACCCCAAACAAGGCCACCGCGCTGGAGTTCGTCAAGTTCTTCACCAGCGAGGAGCAGGCCCAGAAGCGCCTCGCCCTGTCCTCCCGTGCCCCGGTGTACGCCTCCCTGTTCGAGGACCCCGCCGTCGTCGCCAAGCGCCCGTTCTTCCCCACCCTGCTGACCTCGCTGAACAACGCCCAGCCGCGCCCCAAGGTGGTCCAGTACGGCGCCACCACCAAGGCCATCCAGGAGGAGGCCTACGCGGCCATCACCGGCGCCAAGGACACGGACACGGCCCTGAAGGACATGCAGGCCAAGCTCACCGAGCTGTCCAAGTAACTCAGCCCGCAGTTCAGACCACACGCCTGGCCGGCCGGTCCACCCCGGCCGGCCAGGCAGCTGCAACTCCAGTTAGGTATCCAGCATGACGACGACGACCGCCCCGCCCGCCGGCGCGCAGACCGGCACGCCCAAGCCAGGAAGCCCGCGCAGACGCGGCAAACGCTCCCCCGGCGAAGGCCGCATGGCCGCGATGCTGCTCTCCCCCACCATCCTGGTGCTGGCCCTGGTGATTGTGTACCCGCTGCTCTCCGCGGTGCACCAGTCCCTGTTCCGCGCCGAATCCGGCCTGGACGCGGACGGCTTCGTCTCCGATGTCGAATCCTTCGTGGGCCTGGCCAACTACGCCGACCTCTTCGTCGGCGAGTCCGGCCGGCGCTTCCTGAACGCCTTCGCCAACACCACCTTCTTCACGCTCACCACGGTCTTCCTCGAGACCGTCCTGGGCCTCTGCCTGGCCCTCGCCATGAACCGCGCCTTCCGCGGACGGTCCTTCCTGCGCGCCAGCATCCTGGTCCCGTGGGCCGTGCCCACCGCCGTCTCCGGCCTGCTGTGGCGCTGGATCTTCCAGTCCGACGGCATCGCCAACAACCTGCTCGGCTCCGAAATCCTCTGGACCGCCGAAGGCAACGCCTCCAAGGTGGCCGTCATCATCGCCGAAGTCTGGAAGACCGCCCCGTTCATCGGTCTCCTGGTCCTCGCCGGCATGCAGGTCATCCCCGGCGAAGTCTACGAAGCCGCCCGGATCGACGGTGCCGGCTGGTGGCGCCAGCTCGGCTCCATCACCCTCCCGCTGGTCAAGCCCACGCTCCTGGTCGCAGTGCTGTTCCGCATGCTCGACGCCCTGCGCATGTTCGACCTGCCCTTCGTCCTGATCGGCCCCGGCAAGGAATCCGTGGAAACCCTCTCCATGCTGGCCTGGGACGAATCCAACCAGCTCCGCTACGGCTCGGCCTCCGCGTTCGCCGTCATGCTCTTCCTGTACGTCGCCGTCGTCGCGATCGTCTTCGTGAAGGTCCTCGGCGCCGACGTCACCGGCGCGAAGGAACTGAAGCTGCTGTCGAAGAAGAGTGCCCGGAAGAACCGCATCGCGGCGCAGGCGACAGCTGAACAGGCTGCCCAGGCCAACTCCGAACAGAAGAAGGCCGAGGCCACCCGATGACCATCTCCGACCTCCGCAACGCCGCCGCCGACTCCGGCGCTGGCTCGCCCAAGGCGACTGCCGCCGTCGTAACCGGCTCATCGAAAGCCGGCAAACCCAAGCGCACCTGGCGCTCGTACAGCGTCTACGCCGGCCTGGCCCTGATCTTCGCCTACTGCCTGGCGCCGTTCTACTGGATGCTGGTCTCCAGCCTGCGCCGCACCGCGGACATCTTCGTCAACACCCTGCTGCCGGCGCCGTTCTCGCTGGAGAACTACGCCAAGGTGTTCGACGGCTCCACGATGTTCGGCCAGGCGCTGCTGAACTCGCTGATCGTCGCCGGCACCACCACCACGTTCGCGCTGATCCTGGGCGTCTTCGCCGCGTACGCGATCTCCCGCCTGAACTTCCGCTTCAAGTCGCTGATCCTGGGCGTCATCATCGCGACGTCGATGTTCCCCGGCATCTCCGTGGTGGTCCCGCTGCTGCGCCTCTTCACGGACATCGGCTGGATCAACACGTACCAGGCGATGATCGTGCCCAACCTGTCCTTCGCGATCCCGCTGGCCGTCTGGAACCTCACCACGTTCATGAAGGCCCTGCCGTTCGACCTCGAAGAGGCCGCCATGATCGACGGCTGCACGAAGTGGCAGGCGTTCCGCCGCGTGCTGCTGCCGCTCGCCGCGCCGGGCGTCTTCACCACCGCGATCCTGACGTTCATCCACAGCTGGAACGAATTCATCATCGCGCTGTCCATGATCAACGACCCGAAGATCCAGACCGCCACCGTAGCGATCTCCAAGTTCACCGGCGCCACCGAATTCCAGGCGCCGTTCGGCGAGCAGATGGCCGCAGGCGTGATCGTCACCGTCCCGCTGGTGATCATGGTGCTGGTCTTCCAGCGCCGGATCGTCGAAGGCCTCACCGCCGGCGCCAGCAAATGAGCCCTGTCGAGGAAACCGCCCTGGCGCCCGCCGCGGAGTGGTGGCAGTCCGCCGTCATCTACCAGGTCTATCCGCGGTCCTTCGCCGACGGCGACGGCGACGGCGTGGGCGACCTCGCCGGGCTCACCGCCCGGCTGCCGTACATCGCCGCCCTTGGCGTCGACGGCATCTGGATGACCCCGTTCCAGCCCTCCCCGCAGGTGGACCAGGGCTACGACGTGAGTGACTACTGCGGTGTGGACCCGCTGTTCGGCACCATGGAGCAGTTCGATGCTTTGCTGGCTCAGGCGCACGCGCTGGGCCTGCGGGTCCTGCTCGACGTCGTCCCCAACCACTGCTCCTCGGAGCACCCGCTGTTCCAGGCTGCTTTGGCGGCCGGGCCGGGCTCGCCGGAACGGGACATGTTCCACTTCGTCCCGGGTCCGGTGGACATGTCCGACGGCGGCGTCCCGCCGAACAACTGGCAGAGCGTCTTCGGCGGCCGGGCCTGGAGCCGCGCCAACCCGGACTCCGAAACGGACACGGACTGGTACCTGCACCTGTTCTCCCCCGAACAGCCGGACTGGAACTGGCGCAATCCCGCCGTCGGCGATTACTTCGACGGTGTGCTTCGCTTCTGGTTCGACAAGGGCGTGGACGGACTCCGGATCGACGTCGCGCATGCCCTGTTCAAGGCCGACGGGCTGCCGGATTCGCCCTCCGAGGGCGGAGTGGTGGACGGGCTGCGGTCCAACCCGCAGGTCTCGGACCAGGAAGAAGTCCACGAGGTCTACCGCCGCTGGCGCACCCTGGCCGAAAAGTACGAGCCGCACCGCCTGCTGGTGGGCGAGGTCAACCTGGAACCGGCCCGCGCCGCCCGCTACACCCGCGCGGACGAGATGCAGCAGGCCTTCGCCTTCGCGTTTGTGAAGCTGGGCTGGGACCCGGCGGCGTGGGCCGCCGTCGGGAATGAGCTCGAAGCCGCACGCCGACTGCACGGCGCCACCCCGACGTGGGCGCTGGAGAACCACGACATCGTCCGTTCCGTGACCCGCTTCGGCGGCGGGGAGGTCGGCGCGCTGCGCGCCCGCGCCGCGCTGGTCGCTTTGCTGGGTCTGCCGGGTCCGGCGTACCTCTACCAGGGCCAGGAGCTCGGGCTGCCCGAGGTCGACGTGCCGCTGGAGTCCCGGGTGGACCCGATGTGGGCCCGCGGCGGCGTCTGCCGCGACGGCGCCCGCGTCCCGCTGCCGTGGACCGCGGACGATGCGTTGAGCCAGGGATTCTCGCTGACTGAAGCTGCGGCCGCGGTTCAAGTGCCGTGGCTGCCGCAGCCCGAAGGCTGGGGTTCACACGCGATCGAACGCCAGCAGCAGGACCCGGAGTCCTCGCTGACGCTGGTCACCAGGGCTCTGGAGCTCCGCCGGCTGCTCTGGAAGACGGAGGTCTTCGGCCCGAACGACGGCGGCACCTGGCGCGTCGAAGCGGGGAACCTGCTGATCTGCGAACGCAGCGCCGACTTCTTCGTCGCCGTCGCAATGGGCACCGAACCGGTGCGGCTGCCGGTCGGCTCGGTGCTGCTCAGCGCCGCCCCGCTCGCGGAGGACGGCTGGCTGCAGCCGAACAATGCCGCGTGGGTGCTGCGGGACTGACTCGTGCCGTAGCGGGCCGTCCACTTTCCAGACACACCCCGTTGCGCTATCACTTGTAGCTGTTCTCAGCGCTCAGAACGACCGAAAGTGATAGCGCATCGGGGCGTGGGCGGCGCGCAGGACATCTAAACCTCGACACGTGGGGCGGAAATCCAGCGCCGTCGCGGGGACCGCCCCTGGTGAAATCCGCGCATGGGCTTAAGCCCAGGGGCTGATAATCAACGGCCGGGAAGCATTCCATCCGACATCAGACGGGTGTTCGCCCAGAGAGGCTAGTCGACCGAACACAGGGTCGCCGACGGGTTAGCTCCGCCCTAGCGGAGGCCCTTCATCAATCCGGCGACGTCGAAATCGGCCGTCGTCGAACGGGCGGTCGTTCCGTCCCACTGACTCCCCCGCCTCAACTCCCGGCGTCTGGAAACTGCGATCGCATAGTTCGATGCCTGGTCATAGCCAGGAAACGTTCGTTCGGGCTCTGAATAATTGGATGCATACTCGAGCATTCCTTCCAGCTCGGAGTCGACCATGCCATCCAGACGCCTACCTTCATTGTCCTCGTCGATATGTTGCCACTCCTTCAGAGCTTCGATCACATGATCGTGGAGCGCTTCTTCGATCAACGACTCGAGGTTCAACTGACCCGGGTCGGCAAGTCTTTGTACCTCGGAAAGTGACTCCTGAGCGCCGTCCCAGGTGCCGAGTGTGGCTCGGACGGCCGACTCCAGCTCAGCCACTAGTCGGCCTTGCGCCAGGCTGGCTTCTGGATGACCTTCAAGCTGGATCAATAGTCCTACGATGTCGTCCACGCAATCCCAGTCAAACATGGCTGAGCCTTCGTCTATGCACTCTATGAGTTCCGACGTAAGCTTCAACACCGCTTCGATCTCGGTCCCGGAAGTCGCCACGCTCCAAAGGGAGGTTAGTCGCCTGCATCGCTCCTGGCCTGCATTGAGCCGCCCGACGCCAAGAGGATCAGGCTCGTGCAGTAGTCGCATGTAGGCGGCAAAGACCTTCTGCTGAATCGACTCTCCCCACGCACCCTCCCGAGTGTCCTTTTCGTCAAAGTCAAGGCGCTTCTCGAAGACCCGCTGGATGCCTTCGACATGACGATGAGATGGAGTTTGGAGCAAGAACGTCGCTAAAAGACGCACTCGATCCCGGAGCCGAAAAGCCATGTAGTCATCAATGGATGGATTTGCGGTCATGAGCATCGGATCGTCCCCGGAACCGCCAACGGCGATAAAATCCCCTTCCAGAATCTCGAGGATCGCTTCAAACCGATCTTCCACAGTAGCTTCGCTCCTGGGGTCTCCCAGCTCTGCCCACATATATCTCAGCTTCGACAAGGACACTTGCGCGCCAATGGTTCCCATGAGATCCAACAGCCCCCTAGCCTCATCTGAGAGGTCTCTGGAAATTGCATGATGCCACAAGTCAAGCGGCCTATTGAGGTTGCGGAGCATTAGCTGGGGAGCTGTTAGCTTTGAGTCATCCAATCCATTTGAGTAGATCTCCAGGCTGACACTTATGAGGCGTGGGCTGTAATTCTTGCTCCGTAGGATCGGCCAAAAGTTGTCTTTATCGGCGAAGAGTGCCTTTTTTGAAGGATCCAGATTTGTTGTCCACACATGATTGTAGAGAATCATGGCACGCGAACGCAGGTCCAGATCTTCAAGTTCCAGTAGGCACTCGGACAGCCTTAGAGTGGGACTCGAGAGCCTTTCGTAGATGACTCTGGCCTGTCCAAGAATGTAACCACGCGTCGTCATTATGAAGCATTTGTCTGGTGTCGAAAAGACCTTTTCGGCGAAACGAATGATATCTTCGTCCTCATTTCGATCAAGGTTGTCCCCTTTTGCGGAGCGACCAAGAAAGTCATCAAAGATAAACACTTGCTTCTTGTCAGCCTGCCAATGGTTGCGGGCCTCAGAGATGCGACTTGCGACGTGCACTGCCTCGTAACCGTCCGCCATTAGCTCCGCGCAAAGTATGTGAGCGAGCGTTGTCTTACCTATACCGGGGGGACCCGAAATGAGACAGACTCGGCGTCGGCGCAGTATCTCCTGCGCCCTGGGAAGTGACGGAGTGTCGACAAATATCGGCAACTGGGCTTCGATTCTTCCCATGAGATCAGACGAGCGCATTGCCACGTCCTGACGCAGCACAGCTTGCAGCACGCTACTGCTGGTCAGCCACAGGCGGAGGTGGGATCTGACGGCGTCGGGATTATTCTCCAGGAAGTGTTCGATCTGCTGACGTCCATAGATGTCGCCTTCGCGGAGGATGTAGGGGGCCATGTCCCTTTTAAGGGCGGCCTTATTCGCCTTGGACAGCGCTGCAGAAGTAAAGACAACGTAGCGATTCGGTTTTAGCTTGCTTATCTTCGGAAGCTCTTCATTCTTGAACTGCCGCTGCAAGCTCCGAATTGTCGCCTCTGGCGTGTGCTTGCACTGGACGATAAGCTCGCCCTCTTTGCCGCTCCAGGCGTGTCGCAAGTCAATGCCTTGGTCCCTGCCACTCTTGTAAATTTCGAGGTCCAAGCCGAGCGAGGCGTCCAGAACTGTCTTGGCCAGGGATTCGAAGTCGAAAGGTGTTAGTGCTTCAAGGTTGTGGGACATTAGGCCTCTGTCGAAACTTGGGTGTGGGGAATGGTCACGTGGTCAGCCCTAGCGTCGGACCCGCCGGCGACGTCAGCCGCTACGGGGCCGGGCTGCCTACGTCATCGCATCTGGCTGAGCGCCAGTCCTCATCAATGGCAGGCGTACACCTTTCGGACGGTGTGGCCGGGGGTGCGGCCGTCGCTCCACTGAACGCGGCCTTCGGGCCAATTCTCAGGGGAAGAAGAGCCCGGCGACGCTACCTATCCACCCCACTCCAATCCGCATCGGATGCCCCATGGGAAGGGGAATCAGAAGAAACCCGGCCAGTCGCTCTATGTGCACGTTTCCCCCTGCATGAACTGTTACTCACCGATACACTACACATCCGGAGAAGTACCGCGTGTGCTCGAGCTCGAGACGGCCCGGCAGCTGCACGGCGCCTCACCCACGTGAGCGGTGGAGAACCACGACATCGTCCCCTCCGCGAGCCGCTTCGGCGGCGGCGAAGTCGGCGCCCTGCGGGCCCGGGTTTCTCTCGTGGCCCTGCTGGGGCTGCCCGGCGTACCTCTACCGGGGGGCAGGAGCTCGGGGTGCCCGAGGTCAACGTCCCGCTGGATCCGATGTGGGCCCGCGGCTGCGGCTCCCGCGACGGCGCCCGCGTCCCGCTGCCGTGGACCGCGGACGATGCGCTGAACCACGGTTTCCCGCTGACTGAAGGAGCGGCCGCGGCTCAGGCATCAGTGCCGTGGCTGCCGCAGCCTGTGAACAGGGGCACACACGCAATCGAACTCCAGCAGCAGGACCCGGAGTCCTCGCTGGCGCCGGTCACCGAGGCACTGGAGCTGGGGCCGGCTGCTGTGGAAGACGGAGGTCTTCGGCCCGGACGACGGCGGCACCTGGCGGGTCGAGGCTGGGAACCTGCTGATCTGCGAATGCAGCGCTGACTTCTTCGTCGCGGTCGCCATGGGCACCGAACCTATGCAGCTCCCGGCCGGAACCGTGCTCCTCAGCGCCGCGCCGCTGGCGGAGGACGGCTGGCTGCAGCCCAACAACGCCGTGTGGGTCCTGCGGGACTGACGACAGTCACTTTCCGAATCGGACCAGTCCTATGCGGTCGGTTCGGTGCGTTCGGTCACGGGTGGCGATGAGCCAGGCCGCGTCGGAGATGTCGCTTGGCCGAGGGAACCTGTGACCTTCTAATCCGCCCGGCCTTGGTAGGGTTCCCGCTCCTGATCGGGCGGCCCGGCGGCCGTGGCGGGGAGGTTCTCCCGGCCGTGGGACTGGCCGGAGGTCCAGCGGAAGAACGCCTCGGCGGCGGAGTGTCCGTGCCCTCTCCAGCGTATGGCGCCCGCTTATCGTTCCGCCGACCGTTTTACTGCCCATCTCGGCTGGTTCCGTGTTCCGTTGTTGACCGTCCAGCCCTGACGTCTCGCTTTCGTCAACAGATTTTTCATCCAGGCCGGGTCCACTGCCAAGTTCTGCGTCTCTTTGATGTGGCCCTCGATCTGGGCGCGGGTGGCTTCGCCAACTTCACCAAGGAACCTAACCAGGCGGTGTACGTCTGGGTCATCAGGTACGTTGGCTTCGAGCTTGGCGCGCGAGAGATTCAGCTCTGTAATTCGCTGGAGGGCTGCTGTCATTCCAGTCGGGCCGGCCTTGGAGCCTTGGAGGTCGACTTCCTTTGTTGGCACTTCAGCCGCCTTTGCAAGCGGAGTCAGCGCCGCTGCAAGTCCCTGGATATCGACTTCCTTCGCTACCATTTCAGTCGCCTTTGCAAGCGGAGTCAGCGCCGCTGCAAGTCCCTGGATATCGACTTCCTTCGCTACCATTTCCATCGCCTCTGCAAGCACAGTCAGCCCGGCGATGGCGCCGTCAAGCTTGGGGTAGATCCACACCTTTTCCGAGCCGCGGACTCGGTAGTCCCGCTGAACCGTTCGATTTGGGTTGGACAGCCACTCGCTTCTCCCTGGAAGAGCCGCAAACCCGACCGCCGTGATCTGGCCAGACGAAGGAGAGGTTGCAACCTCTCGGATTCGGTAGCCAGCCGCCCACCAAGCGCTGATTTGGGGGCGCCCTTCAGACTTCGTTCCGCTTCCCGACCACCAGGACCGGTCAGCGGTGGCGCTGGCAGGAAGGCGCTTCTCGCCAGCCTCAACGAGGAAGCGGTCAATCTCGGCGAGTGTGTAGTCAGGGGCAACCCTCTCGTCTGCGGCGAGGACCGTGTAAAGCGACCAATAGCGGCCACCGAGCTGGGGAGCATGATAGACATCCAGGTCCTGTGCCCGCCCAGCATCGGCGGATCCTCGTGGAAGCTTCTTCGCGATGCTCTCGAGATTATCGATGGTGAGGTACTGCAGCTGGCTGGAGATACTGCTCGCAACGACTGACCGTTCGATGCGGTGCAGTAGGCCGTCCAGGTCGATTTGGAAGCCAACGTCAACAAATTCCAGCTGGAGGGCGCTACATAGTCTGACAATGACCGGGAACGCGAATGGCGTGCACCCGGTGAGCAGCCGATCCAGCTCTAGGTCGGTGAGAGGAACCGACCATTTCAGGTGGGTTTTGAGGTCCTCAATGGAGCAATCAACCGTCTCCGCTGTCCACTTAATGATTCGATCAAAGCGATGAGCGATGACTTCGCGCTGTCTTTGGACTCGGCGTTTCAACGCAAACTCAACAGCCGCAGTTCTGTTCTCTGCACCAATGCCCGGCGAGAGATTGGCGATATTCTCCCACACTGCCTGATTTACTCGCGACGCGACGTGGAACGGATCATCGCTCTCCAGATAGAGCGGGCTCGGCCAGAGCCAAGCGATGATCAGAAGGCCATCCTTCGAGTTCAGAAGCTCCGCATCGTCACGCATCTCATCCTCCGACGGATGAATTCGATCGAGGTAGGAAACCTCATTCTGGAAACGGACGAGCTGCGCTTTGTCCACAGCGATGGCGTTGGGTGTCATACTCAGACTCTAGCGCATGGTGCACAGGACTGTCACTACTGTGCAAGAATCAAAAATGGTGTTAGCCTTTTTGAACATGCAATACATACTCATCTGAAAGAAGATCACCATGGCTCATCCCAAACCTGCTCGGCGTGTATTCGGCTCAAGCAAATTCGCCAAACTCGGGCTGGCAATCCACTTTCTGTCAAACCCTGCGCTATATGAAGGTTGGCGTCCTGTGGCCGACAACTGCAAAGTAACCTTCGACTCGTTCGTCATGGCCAGCAGAGAAACAGCCAAACTCTGGCGCCACTCCGATAAAATTGATTGAAAATGCATGATATTAAGAAGTCCATTTGCAGCACGGCTCGCACGCCCTTGCCGTTGCGGGTTCGGACCGGAACAAGGAACTGCCTGACTTGTGCCAGAAACTGAACAAAAATCCAAATAGAAGAGACGACTTCGGCCGTGTTCCACTCCTTGGAAACGGGACATTCTCGGTGGGACACCCCGCCAAGCCGAATCGCCTCGTAACTTGACTGTCCCTTTTGTGGTTCTAAATCCCCTGCCACAATCCCCTGTCACACGGATAACTCTCCGTACGGTTTCGGCATGGAGATTGGTTATGCGCGTGTATCAACGGCGAAGCAGAACCTCGCCCGGCAGTTGGATGCCTTGACGGCCGCGGCATTGAGACGATCTTCTCGGATAAGAAGTCCGGCGCCACTACGGATCGCGCGGGCTTGAGGCCGCGTTACGCCTGGACCGGCTGGGACGGACAACGCGGGACACGATAAATCTGGTTTACGACCTGAAAGAACGTGCCGGAGGGTCTCTGGGCCGGGTGGGCGCGTGCGCGGACAACGCCGCAATGCAATCCTTCTTCTCGCTGCTGCAGAGGAACGTCCTGGACCGTCAGCGGTGGCTCACACGCCAGGTACTCCGGACCGCGCTCATAGCGGCCTAAGACCCCGAGTCAACAAAAAGCCGGGGCAGTCCCTACTTTGAAGCACTTGCGCTGGCGCGCCCGGTGAACGCTTTCCGCGTCGTTCCGCGACGCCTTCCAGACACCCTGGCCGATTTATCGCCTTGTGAAGGTCTCCCAACCGGAGCAGGGGCGGTCTCACAACCCTTGGAATACGAGGCGTCTCACCGACTGAACGACCGCGACAGATGGGAGGGCCCTAATTACCACGGAATGGTGTGGGCTCGTCCGCGGCCAGCAATTGCCGTAGCCATGTCTCGAAACCTTCCGAATGAAGCGGGGTGGCCACCTTGAGTTACGACACAGCGGAGCGCCTCATGACGAAGCCGATCAGATGCGCATGCGCGTTTCGACGCGGCAGCAGTCCACCGGCCAGCAGCAGGCAGACCTTCTAGCTGCCGGCGTAATACTCGATGTCCCTCTACGTGCATCACGGCGTGCCCGGGGCGCGAGCCTCACGACCCCAGTTTGATCGGGCAACCGAGTCCTAATCGATGGCGACACCATCTCATCACGATGCTGGATCGGATCGGTGCTGGCGCAGCCGAACAACGCCGCGGGGGGTGCTACGGGACTGAGCCCGTCTCTCAGGGCTCCGGCAGCCGCTGGTGCCGGAACATCTGAAAGGCCTTTCGCCGTCACACCCGCTCACTCCTCGACGTACTCCAGCAGGTCACCCGGCTGGCACTTGAGGACCCGACACATTGCCTCCAGGGTGCTGAAGCGGACAGCCTTCGCCCGGCCGTTTTTGAGCACGCCCACGTTCGCCGGGGTGAGTCCCACGCGGTCGGCGAACTCGCCCACGCTCATTTTTTGTTTGGCCAGCTCGACCTCGATGCGCACCACGATGGGCATCAGATCACCGCCTCCATGTCGGTGCGAAGGTCCGTAGCCTGCCGAAGCAGCGCGCGCAGCACCACGACCACAAGGCCCAGGGCGGCGCCGGCCACCAACATCAGGAACAGCAGGAGCGGCAGGCCGGGGTCATCCGCGCTGAGCACCACGGAAGCGGACAGCACCGCCAGCATGGTCCACGCGGCGGCAATGGCCCAGACGATCGCGTCAACCCATCGCAGTGCGCCGCTGCTGAAGATGCTGTCGTGCTTGATCATCGTGAGCAGCTTCCAGGTGCTTACGATCACCACCTGAACGCAGGCGACCTCCAGGATCGAGAAGATGGTGAGCGGCCACTGCAGGAACGCGCGGTCCGGATTCTCCTGCGCCATGTGAGCGAACTGCCCGGGGAGGGACATGACCTGGAACAGGACCAACAGGAGGAACGCCACAACAAGGACAATCCGAAGGGCGATGACAGCCAATCGAGTGAATTGCATGCATCGAGTTTCGGCCTTTAGCTATCGAAAGTTAATCGATTGCACATGGTCCATGCCCGGCGTCCTCGCCGCCAGCGGAACCGCCGGAGCTGCACGGGCCTCGTATATAGACTGCTCGGGTACGTGTCCCTCGACTTATAGGAGAAGTTCATGAGCTACAGCGGAAGTCCGTCCGAGAAGCCCGTCGCAGCCGGCGACCTGGACCGCAGCCATATCGGTCAGACTGTGAGCTTTGAACCTAACGACTTCACAGTTGTCTTCGGAACACTCTCCGGCGTTGCCCGCACAGACGCTATGGTCTACCTGTCCCTTCGGGGCGTGGGCGGCGGCACGCATCTGAAGGACGAGTACGAAGTGCCCGTCGGCCAGAACGTCTACGTTCAGTTGGATCCCCTGAGCAGTGCCAGCAAAACCCTCTCGGAGGCGGAACGGGTCATCAAGGAGAAGTTCGACGAGATCAAGAAGAATCTCCGGGACCGGGAACAGAAACCCGGTTCCGAGTAACAGGCGCCTAGCCACAGAGGAACCCCGCAGTGCCCGGCACTGCGGGGTTCCTCTGTTTGTCACTATGCCCAGCGCGCTACGCGCAGTCGCGGAGGTCTTCGAGGCAAATTCGGCCGCTCAGGAACGCACCACCGGCACCGAAAAGTCCCTAGACATGTGACCAATCAGTCACCTATTCTGGAGCTGTGGACGCCGTATTCAAGGCCCTGGCCGACGCCACCCGCCGCGATCTCCTGGATGAGCTCTTCAGGAACGACGGGCAGACCCTCCACGCCCTTGAGGCTCGCTTCGAGATGACCCGCTACGGCGTGATGAAGCACCTCAGGGTCCTGGAGGACGCCGGCTTGGTGTTGACCCGCCGTCGGGGGCGCGAGAAACTCCACTTCCTGAATCCGGTGCCCATCCGGCTGGTCCACGACCGCTGGGTGAGCAAGTATGCCGAACCATGGGCCGCTGGCCTCAGCGACCTCAAAACCAGATTGGAAAGTCCCATGGAAAAGATCTTCGAAATCTATATCAAGACCACCCCGGAGCGACTCTGGGAGGCCATCACGGACGGCGGGATCCGCAGCAAGTACCAGTTCGGGTCCGTCGTCACCTCGGACTGGACGCCGGGATCCCGGTTCGAGATGGCCACCAAGGGCGGGGAACCCCTCGGCGAGGGCGAAAACCTGGAGGTGGACCGGCCCCGCCGGCTCGTCCAGAGCATGCGCGCGCTCTGGGGCGAGGACGTCAAGGCCGAAGGCACATCCCGGGTCACCTGGGAGATCGAACCCGTGGGTGATTCCTGCCGCCTGACCGTCACCCACGACCAGCTCCGCGAAGGCGCCAACGACCAGCTCTATGGCGGCTGGCCGATGATCCTCTCCGGCCTGAAGACCTGGTTGGAAACCGGCGAGCTCCTCACGACTCCCGGCTCCCTTATGTACACCTGAGCCGGCTCACGCCTGGTGCTCTCGCAGGGACCGTTCCTGACAGTAGAGCGGGTGGAACTGCACCGCGGCGGACCGAGTCGTTCGAGAATTGCAGGCGGTATTACGTAGCCGCAGCTGAAGAACCCGGGAGGAAACGTGCCCCACACTCTTGAAGCTGTCCTGCACGACAGCACTGCCATCCCCCTGTCGGTCCAAGGAGCAGGGCGTTCCGTGCTGCTGCCGGTCCGGATTGAGCCCTACCCGCCGTCCGAAGCCGAGACGATGCGGCGGTGGGGTGCGGACCCTGAGCTGGGGCCGAACCTGGTGCAGGGTCTTTCCCGCTCTCATCGCGTCATCTCGGCGGACTACGAGGGCCACCGGATGGCACAACCTGCGCCGGACACCCTGACCCCGGCCAATTTAGCCGCCGACCTCCTGGCGATCGCGGACGCGGTCGGGGCCGATACTTTCGCGTACTACGGGTACTCGTGGCTGGCGCTGGCCGGCCTGCAGCTTGCCGTCCGCACGGAGCGGCTCTGGGCGCTGGCCATGGGCGGCTTTCCGCCTCTCGACGGCCCCTACAAGAGCATGCTCTCCGTTACACGGTCGGCGCACAGGATGGCCACCGAAGCGGCCGCCCACAGCCAGCCGGCCGACGTCGAGGCTGGTGTCGCCGCGATTGACCTCAGCGAGATTGAGCCGGGCGACTGGGACGCCTTCCCGGTCCAGACATCAGAGGCGCAGATGCGGCAATTCGTCACGTTATACGAGGCGCTTCAAGGCTTCGACGACGCCCAAGTGACGCTGCCGCCGCGTCTTGCGCGGCTGGCTTTTGCCGGCTCGGCAGACAGGATCGACTACGGCCCGGCCTGGGACAACGTGCAGGTGAGAATCGGCGAGCCCCTCGCCGCCCACGAACGGGAGCTCACGGCCGCCGGTTGGGAGGTGCGTGTCCTCCCCGGCCTGGACCACATCGGTGCAATGAACAGCAGGATCGTGCTGCCCCTGCTTCAGGACTGGCTCCGGAATCTCTAGCCGCTACGCGCGCTGGGCGATGTTAATGATGTTGCCCTCGCTGTCCAGGAACCAGGCTGCCTTCCCCCAGTCGGCGGTGGCAACGCCGTTTTCCGTCTTCAGGCCTGGGAAGTCGTACTCTTCAAAGACGACGCCGCGGCCGCGCAGTTCCTCCATCTCCTGTTCGAGATTGTCTGTTTCCCAGCCCATCTGGGTGTTCTTGGCTGTCCCTGCATTCTCCGTCTGGTAGATGAGGAAGCCTGTTCCCTGGCCGCAGCTGTACATCAGGCTCCCCTCCTCCATGGAATCGGAGGGCTCTATCCCCAGCTTGTCCCGGTAGAAATCCTTCGCCCTGTTGATGTCCTTCGCGGCGAGGACAGCGATGATGTTTGAATCCTTGAGCATGATGATTCCCTTCTATGCGTTGATGATCGCAGCGATGGCGTTGCTCCCCCCGGTTTGGGTCCCCGGAGTCCTGGTCCGGGGCCCGTGACCGCCCCGTGCGCCGAGCCGGGGCAGCCACCTGGGACTCTTCAACGCCACGCCATTCATCACCAGCGCAAGGGGTCCCAGATGCTTATGTGGCCATTATGGACCGATCTGGTCCTGCGGAACATGGTGGTTCCTCACGTCCGGTTGAAAGGTCCGGCAACGGCCGGCTGCAGCCGAACGACGCCGTCTGGTTGGTGCGGAATCCCCGACCTCCTGCCCAACGCGCCGGATACTCGAACGAAAGAACAGCGAGTGGGCTCCCGTGATTGACTACGCTCAGAGCGCGGCGACTGCAAAGTCACTCGCCGGAGCACACGAGTACTAATTCGCCAGAACAAGTGAGGACCAATGCCGGATTCGGATACAGATGACCAGACTGGCGTGTCCACCCGGATCAGCGTCTTCAACCTCGACCCGGTCGAGCAGTCGAAGCTCTGGTTGCAAGTCGGGCCGACCGAGGCGAGGCGGATACTTGTCGGGGTGTTGCGAGCCGCGCTGCTCTTCGGCGGCACGGTCGTCGTCGACCGCAATCAGCTCCTTGAGGGGATATTCTTCATCGCCATGCCTCCGGAGCGGTTGGCCTGGCACCTCGGATTAGAGCCTGGAGCGCCGCTCCCAATCGAAGTGCAACTGCTGCCGGCGCCACCCAGCCCGTCGGCAGTATCAGGACCATGGGAACTCTCCGACGGACAGCAACGCTGGGGCGTCGACGACGAACTCGTGACGGCAATCGAGGCCAATCACGCGGCGATCCGTGACGACCTCCACCGGGTATCGTCTCCGCTCATCGCCCTGACCGGGGGAGCCTACGAACGTGCCTCGGATGCAAGCCAGCGGTCCCATTCGTCCTCCGGCGCCAAGTTCGATGAGGCCTGGCGCGTTTCGGACCCGGTCGTGATGCCACAGGCCCTCTGGGCCGCGCGGGATATCAAAGTGGCGAAAACAGTGCGGGAGAGCGGCCGGAGCGCCTGGGTCGAGGCAATGCGGGACGGGCGCGTCCAGGTCCGCAGCAGCGCCAGCCTCGGACCCAATCCCCTTGGACCGGAGCTCGACACCGAGCTTCCCCCGAACGGTGACCAGCTCCCGGAGGTGGATGAACTCGTCGCCGCGCTGATGAATCTCGAGTACGCGAACGATGCTGACCGGCGCAAGACCGCTCCCTGCCGGGTTGTGCATTTGGGCCAAGCGGAGCCGTGTCAGCGTGCCCACGTGACGACCCGGTCCCTTGTGACCCGGTGGCTTGACGGCGAGCACGTGGAACTATTGAACCCGCCGCGGCTGCCGGACTCCCTGCAGCGTCACGAGTTGGCCGTACACCGCAGCGCTGCACTCGGCTGGTGGACCCTTGCCTACAACCGTGCCATCTGCAACCGGGACAACCTGAGGTTGCTCACAATCTTCAACGCGCTGCCGTCGCCCTCGGGCATCCGTGGCGACGATGCTGAGGCTGCCGAGCTCGCCTGGGGACTTCGGCGGCCTAAGGAGAGATTCAGCGCCCGGATGCGCGCGCGCCTTCGACGCCGGTCGAGGTCGTCGGTCGCGAACACTCTGCCTATCGCGGGCGATGTTGTCACGCGCCTCGCGGCATTCACGCCCGCCGAGTACTCACGGCTGCAGGCGTTCGATGCTGTTGGCTCGCGCGAGTTGTTGCGAAACCCGGGGCGGCGGTCGCTCTTCGACCTCGTGGTCGCTATCGACGAGATCGCCGGTGACACGACGTCACGATCCCGGCGGATGCGGTCGACGATGCTGCGTGCCGCCGTCGTCACTTTCGGCGGGCTCGCGGTGGTGCTTTACGACAACGGGGTCATCGCCCTTGACGGCCCAGAGTGGGCGGTCATCGCATTCGTTGCTGCTGCTCTCCTCGCCGCACCGTGGTCGGATCTTGGCAGCCTCCGCCGCATGTCGGGCTCCAAGTTGCAGTCCACACTTCGGTTCAAGGCATGACAGCGGCCCGCCGCTGGCGCGACGTCTGGACGGCACCGGGAGAACGGCTCTTCGTGCAGGCGCGCGACGAAAAAGGTTGGACTCGTCACAGGATCCTGTCGAATTCCGAAGGTGACGGGGCCGTTGCCGTCGTCGTCGACGGATCGCGGGTCTTGTTCATTGACGCGGAACGCCCCGCAATCGGGAGGAATCTGTGGGAACTGCCGCGCGGACAAGCCGACGCCGCGGACGGATCCCCGGAGGCGACGGCTGCCCGGGAACTTCTCGAAGAGACCGGTCTGATCGCGGTTGAGTCCCGCATGCTCGGCCAGATCTGGGCGGAAAGCGGCCTGAGCGGTGACGCGGTGAACGTCGTGCAAATCCGCGTCGATCCTCTTGCCAGGCCGGCCGCCGCGGAGTACTCGGCGCTGCGGTGGATTGATATGCACCGGATCAGTCAGGAGATAGCCGACGACCAGATCCGTGACGGCATCAGCATTGCCGCCCTCGCGCTCGCGTGGGCGAAAGGCGGGCTCAGTACTGCATCTCCCGCCTAGGAAGTCGAGCCACGTGCCCTAAATACCTCGATGCGGCGGGCCATCCCGGTGGCATGGGCCTGTGCGGCCGACTCCACCTTCAGGGGGCCGTCCGCATTCCTTCACGGAACGTGGACGGCCCTCAGCGTTTCTTGCCTGCCTCGGTGCCCGTGATGTTGAATGAGGCGTCCAGTTTCACCGTCGCTTTTGTCCCGTCGGCCTTCCGGATGTGTGCCTCGTAGGCAGCCCCCTCGGCATCGGTTTCGACGCGGACGATGGTCGCGTCAGGGTTGGCGGCCTTCACTACCGCTTCCACCCGGGCGGCAGTGTCGCCGGTCAGCAGTTGCTCCGTGATGCCGTTGGCTTGGTGGCCACCCTTGTGCTGGGCGGCCGACGATGTTGTAGAAGTCGCTGCGCCGTCCGGAGCAGCGACTGCGAGATACATGCCGCCGCCGACGAGTGCGGCAGTTAATGCTGCGCCCGCTGCGACGTTTTGAGCTGTTTTCATCACGTGCTCCTGATTTCTGCGATCAGGCCCCTCGGTGCTTTCGCTGACCGCTTTATCGTCCTGGCCATCGCGTCCCAGCAACGCCCAGCGCGGGTGGATCCAGACAATGTGGATTCTACGCATTTGTCGGGGTGGCGACTAGGAGAATTCAGGACCATGATCGCCCCATCGCCCAAGATGGCTAAAAAGCGCGAAACGCCGTCGGGCGAGAGCAGAAAACATATCTCCTCCGGCGGATCTGAGATGAAAGAGTAGCCACATGAACGACAACCTCAGCGCTGACGACGCCGCCAAGATAGTAAGCAGATCAGGAAGAACTTTGCGTGCGCGTCTCCGGGAACTCCGGGATGGTGGCGTATTGGACAGCAACAACGCATGGCAGGATCCTCCTCAGAAAAACGGAACCTGGACTATCAAACGGACATTCTTACGAAGGCTGGCCCAAGAGAACAACTGGCCATTTCACGATCAGCAGGGCTGAGCCACTTGGTTCTTTTCCCTGGCTGATCAGCCTGCCGCCCAGTGGCCAACAGTCTCCGCTGTCTGAACATACGGACGACTCCCGCGCTGGCGCACGCCGCCCGTCGAATTGATCATCAGTGAAGGGGCATCGTCGTCAGCCTGCCCCGCAATGTCCCTCCCGGTGTCGAAGCAGCGCCGCCTCTAAGATGAGGCATGGACTTCGAAGGCACGCTCTGGACGGTTTTGGGGGCCGGGCTGGTTCTCCTGATGCTCGTTGATGTCTTTCGTACGCTCCTCTACCCGCACGGTACTGGTCCGGTAGGCCGGGCGATCATGCGCGGATTCTGGCTGGTGTCCAGAAAACTGCGGGGCCGGGGCTCCTTCATCGCAGCACCTTTGGCCATGGCCGCTGTCATTGGCGCCTGGGCAAGCCTGGCCGCCATCGGCTGGGCCCTGCTCTATCTGCCCCACCTGCCGGCCGGCTTTGTTCACGGACCAGGAGTTCCACAGCGGGGCGACTTTGCCGAAGCGCTCTACATCTCCCTCGTCACTCTTTCCACTTTGGGGTTCGGCGACATCGTGCCGGCGAATCCGCTGCTCAGGCTGGTTGTGGCCCTGCAGGCCGTCGCCGGGTTCGGGTTGCTGACGGCAACGGTCACTTGGATCCTGCAGACGTACCCGGCCCTGAACCGCCGCCGGACCCTTGCCCGCCAGCTGAACCTGTTCAGGGAGGCTGCAGGTCCGGCGGGTGTATTGTCGCTGGAACCCTTGCATGCTGCCGGACTGCTGGAATCAATGGCCGGAAACGTGGCGTCGGTGAGCACAGACCTGCTTGCGTTCCATGAAACCTACTACTTCCGTGAAATTGAGCAGCGCGGCTCCTTGCCCGCCACGGTGGCCTACGCCCAGGAGCTCGCATCCCAGGCCCAGGGCAGCGACAGCCCTGAACTCCAATTCGCCGGACGTATGCTGCACGCGTCGCTGGACGCCCTCGCGGAGGTCCTCCGCGGAAAATTCGGCCATTCAGGAACCACGTCTTCCGATGTGTTCGACAGTTACGAGCTGCACCATCGACACCGTCGGAGTGGGGACGCGGACACGAACTAGTGTCACGGCGCTTCCGTCATTGTCCGCAGGGTGACAGAGTTGAACGATGAATGAGGAAACCGGCGGGCTGATCCTTGACCTGGAATGCACGCTCGATGCTCCCCCGGAAGAAGTCTTCAGGATGCTGACGGAGTCCGCCGAACTGGTGAAGTGGTGGGGTCCGCATGGTTTCACCATCCCCGCAGCCGAGGTAAGCCTGACGGAAGGCGGCAGCTACCGGTTGCGGATGACGCCACCGGACGGCGATCCGTTCCACCTTTCCGGCGAGTTCCTGGAGATCGATCCGCCATGGCGCCTGGTGTACACCTTCCGCTGGGAGGAACCGACGCCTGATGACCGGGACACCGTCGTCGACCTCGCACTGGGGAGCACCGACGAAGCCACGCGCCTGGTGCTCTCGCAGGGACCGTTCCTGACGGCAGAGCGGCTGGATCTGCACCGCGCCGGATGGACCGAGTCGTTCGAGAAATTGCAGGCGGTACTGAACAGCCGCACCTGAGAAGGCCCCGGGCCCTATTTCAGCGATGTCCGGTTCCACCGCCCTGCAAGGCAGACTGGAACCATGACCGTTACAACTTTCGCGCTCATCCGTCACGGCCAGACCGACTGGAATGCGCAGCGCCGGCTGCAAGGATCCACCGACATTCCGCTGAACGACGTCGGGCGGGACCAGGCGCGGGACGCCGTCGAAACCCTGGCCGGATACGGGTGGGACGCCATCGTGTCTTCACCGCTGAGCCGCGCCGCGGAAACCGCCGACCTGATCGCCGCCGGGCTCGGGCTCACCGTGGCCCGGCGGGTCCCGGAGCTTACCGAGCGCAGCTTCGGTCCCGCAGAGGGCCTGCAGGACGGTGCCGAGCTGGATGCCCTGCGCACACCCGGCGGCTTCCGCGGCGCCGAAGGCGAGGACGAAACTGCGGACCGCGGGCTTGCCGCACTGGAAACGCTGGCAGAGGAGTTCCGCGGCGGCCGCGTCCTGGTGGTCACGCACGGCTCGCTCCTCCGGGTGAGCCTCAGCCGCGCGGTCGGCCGCACCCTGCCGAGCGTCACCAACGCCGTGCTCAACCTGGCCCACCACCACCCCGCGGAGGGCTGGAACCTCGAATACTTCAACGGCGAACGGCTGGCCGCCACCGTCAGCTGACCACAAACCAGACCCGGTGCTACGATTGCTACGGAGGCAGTCATGACAACCATCCCGCACCGCGAGCTCCGCAATCAGAGCAGCAAGATCCTTGAGCGTGTGAAGAACGGCGAAACCATCGACGTCACCAACAATGGCGAAGTGGCCGCCACCCTGATCCCGCCCGCCGCCTCGCCGTTCGAGCGGCTCCTGCTGTCCGGAAGCGTGCGCCGCGCGACGTCGGAACCCGTGGATTTCCAGATCCTTCGCCGCGTCAGCAGCGACGCCGGCAGCGCGGAAATCCTGTCCGAACTGCGCGGCGACCGGTGATCATCTACGTTGACGCTTCTGCGGCCCTCAAACTGGTCGTGGAGGAGACAGAGTCCGCCGCTGCCGCGCAGTACCTGTCAACGGCCGCGCATCGGGGCGATCAGCTGGTCGCCTCCATGTTGCTCTATACAGAACTCCACTGCGCGGGCCACCGGCGGGGGCTGCCGGCCGACTTGATCACGACAGTGTTGGACGGAATCAATCTCGTGGACGTGGCGCGTTCGGATCTTATGTACGCCGCCGCCATGCCCGGAAAATTGCTCAGCGCCGACGCCATCCACCTGGCCACCGCCGTCCGGCTGCAGACGGACATCCTGGTGGCCTACGACGTCGAACTCGTCACCGCAGCGACGGAAGCCGGGCTCCGGACCCAGTCACCGGGGATGGCTCCGTAGCGGAATCCGGCCGGTTTCGGGTGCGTCCGGGTGAAAAGCGTGGGACAGTTTTCGCCATGGCAGCTTTTGATCAGTCCGACGACCTCAGCGGAGCAAGATTCGTCGACGTGAACTTGCGTGGAGCCCGGTTCGTCCGGTCCGACCTGTCCGGCACGGTGATGCGCGGCGTGGACGTTGGCGGGGCAGACATCGATGCGCCGTGGCTGTTCGACGGCGGAGACGTCCTGCGCGTCAACGGCGTCGATGTGGTCCCCTTCGTCGAGGCCGAACTCAACCGTCGCTTTCCCGGCCGTGCCGAAAGACGCGCCGGCGATCCGGACGGGCTGCGATCCGCCTGGTCCGCGCTGGAGCGGACCTGGCAGGCGACGCTTGAGCGGGTCGCGGCGATGCCGTCCGGCACGGTCGATATTTCGGTGGACGGCGAGTGGTCATTCGCCCAGACGCTCCGTCACCTGGTCATGGCCACAGACACGTGGCTGCGGCGGGCCATCCTGGAGATCGAACAGCCCTACCACCCCGCAGGCCAGCCGAACTTTGAGTACGAGCCTGACGGTTACGACATGTCGGTCTTCTCCACGACCGCGCCGACGTATGCGGAAGTGCTCGAGGTGCGGGCCGGCCGGGTAGCCATGGTGCGCGACTTCCTCGCCGCCGCCACCCCGGCTGACCTGGCCAAGGGGCGCAAGAACCCCTGGGGCCCCGAACACCCGGTGACCATCCTGTCGTGCCTGCACACAATCATTAACGAGGAGTGGGAGCACCACCGCTACGCCGTCCGTGATCTGGAGGCGATCGAGGCCGGGAGAGACTCCACGTCCTGAATCCGGTGCCCATCCGGTGGCGGTTCGACCCCGCACCTTGCCGCCCCATAACCGGGGGCAGTAGCCTGAAAAGCAGATGACGAGCCGAGCCGCCCACCACCGGTCCGGGAGTGCCGGGCCGGGCAGCGCCCACAGGCTCAGACCCGCCACCGGAAACGGGGCAACGCGATGTCGACACTCGCAGACGGCCGGGAAGCCTACGCCCAACGGCGCTGGCCGGACGCCGTCGGGCAGTACACCGCTGCCGACCACGACGCCGAACTTCCGGCCAGCGATCTGGAACAGCTGGCCACCTCCGTCATCCTCACCGGCCGGGGCTCCGAGGGAGTGGACATCCTGGCCCGAGCGCACCTGAAGTACCTCGCCGACGGCGACTACCCCGCCGCCGCCCGCAGCGCCGCCTGGACCGGGATGAACCTCATCCTGCTGGGCGAACCGGCCCGCAGCGCCGGCTGGCTCGCCCGCGCCCACCGGATCGTCGACGACCTGCCCGAGCCCTGCATTTTCGAGGGCCTGCTGTACATCCCTGCCGGGCTGGGCGCCCTCTACCAAGGCGACGGCGCCGCCGCCGCGGAAGCCTTCACCCGGGCCGCCGACCTCGGACGGGCACGTGGCGACGCTGACGCGGCCGCCCTCGGTACGCTGGGCCTCGGGCAGGCGAAGATCATGCTGGACCAGTTCGACGACGGCCTGGCCCTGCTTGACGAGGCCATGGTTGCCGTCACCGTCGGGGAAATCTCCCCGATCCCCGCCGGGATCATCTACTGCGCAGTGATCGAAACCTGCCATCTGGCCTTCGATCTGCAGCGCGCCCACGAGTGGACACGGGCGCTGGACCGGTGGTGCGACGGGCAACAGAACCTTGTGGCCTTCAGCGGCCAGTGCCAGATGCACCGGGCCGAGCTGTACCGGCTGCACGGCGCCTGGACCGAGGCAATCGACGCGGCCAAAACGGCGCTGGACCTCGCCTTCCGCGGCGACCGGATGGCCACCTACGGCGGCTTCTACGAACAGGGCGAAATCCACCGGCTCCGGGGCGACTTCGACGCCGCCGAGGCCTCCTACCTGCACGCTCAGGAGACCGGTTTCCCGCCGCAGCCCGGGCTGGCGCTCCTGCGTTTGGCCCAAGGCAAGCCGGACCAGGCCCAGTCCCTGCTCCGGCATACCATGGACGGCGTCGGCCCTGCCTACCGGCGCCCGATGCTCGCCGCCCGGGTGGAGATCGAACTGGCAGCAGGCGACGCACTGGCAGCACGGGCCGCCATGGAGGAACTGGCCTCGCTGTGCGTCGCGATGGACATGCCCATGGTGCACGCACTAGCCGACCAGTCCCAAGCCGCTGTCCTCTTCCACGAAGGCGACCCCAAAGCCGCCCTGGTCCCGCTTCGCCGCGCGTGGTCTGGCTGGCTCAGCCTCGACGCGCCCTTCGAAGCGGCCCGCTGCCGCGCCCTGCTGGCGAGGCTGTGCGCCGCGATCGGCGATGAGGACTCCGCCCGGCTTGAGCGTGAGGCGGCCCGTGCCGTGTTTTCCGAACTGGGCGCCGCGCCGGAGCTGTCGGGGCTTGAGGTGCCCGTAGCGCCGGACGCCCGGACGGCCCCGCCGCCAACCACGGGGGACGCCGCTCATGACGCGGCCGACGCCGGGCCGCTCACCACCCGCGAAACCGAGGTGGTCCAGCTGGTGTCCGCCGGACTGAGCAACCGAAACATCGCTGCCGAGCTGTTCATCAGCGAAAAAACGGTGGCCCGGCACCTGAGCAATATCTTCACCAAGTTGGGCCTGACCTCCCGGGCCGCGGTCACGGCCTACGCCTACCAGCACGGACTAGCCTGAGTTCCCGCCCTGCGTAAAACTACCCATTCCGGCTCCCCGCCAAATGGGAAATGGGTGATTCGCCCGATTCGCCGCGACGCGACGAAAAATAGCGTTAATGGCATGAACGTTTCAGTGCTCGCAGGAATGGTTTCCACCGGCCTCTTCGCGGTGAGCTACCTGCCCATGCTGCTCAAGGCCCTGCGCACCAGGGATCTTGACTCCTACAGCCTCGGCTACCTCGCGCTAAGCAACGTCGCCAATGCCGTGCACTGCCTATACGTCTTCAGCCTCCCGCCGGGGCCGCTCTGGGCGTTGCACGCCTTCTACGTCGTCGCCGCCGCGCTGCTGCTCATCTGGTACGTGCGCTTCCGCTCCGACCCGGCCGGCCACCCGGCTCCACAGCAGGCACAGCGTTCATAACCACTCCATTTCACATGCAACACCAAGGAGGCACCACCATGAACACCACCCCAGCAACTGACACCGGCGGCGCCGTCGGAACTGCCGCAGTCGACACCGTCATCATCGGCGCTGGACAGTCCGGCCTCGCGCTGGGCTACTACCTGGCGCAGCAGCACCGGAACTTTGTCATTCTGGACGCCGGCACACGCGTTGGCGACGCGTGGCGGAGCCGCTGGGACTCGCTGCGCCTGTTCACCCCCGCCAAGTACAACGGCCTGCCCGGCCGGCGCTTCCCAGGCGACCCCCTCGCGTTCCCCACCAAGGACGAGCAGGCGGACTATCTGGATGACTACGCCTCTCGGTTTCACCTGCCGGTTCGACCCAACACGGCCGTCACCCGGCTGAGCCACGACGGGGAGCGGTTCCATGTCACGGCTGGGACGCAGCGCTGGACGGCAGCGAACGTCGTCCTGGCCACAGGTGCCTGCCAGCTCCCCAAGACGCCGGGCTTCGCGGCGGAACTGCCGTCCGACGTCGTGCAGCTCCACTCCCGCAACTACACGAACCCGGCCCAGCTCAGGCCCGGTCCCGTCCTGGTGGTGGGGGCGGGCAACTCGGGGGCGGAGATCGCCCTGGACACCAGCCGCACGCATGAAACCTGGCTGGCCGGCAAGCCGAGTTCCGAGCTTCCGTTCCGGCACGGCCGGACCGCTGCCCGCTTCTTCCTCCCGGTGATCCGCTTCGCCGGGATGTACGTGCTGAACACCAACACGCCGGTGGGGCGCAAGGTGCTGCCCAAGATGGCTGTCACGGCTACGCCGTTGATCCGCACCAAACTCGCGGACCTGGGCGCCGCTGGCGTCCACCTGGTGCCGCGGGTCACCGGAGTCCAGGACGGCGAGGTAATGCTCGACGACGGTCAAGGCCTTCCGGTGGCAACCGTCATCTGGTGCACCGGCTTCACCGAGGCCTACCCCTGGCTGGACATCCCGGCGCTGCCCGCCAACTGGCGGGAGCAGCAGCACCGCGGGATCGTGGATGCCCTGCCGGGCCTGTACCTGCTGGGGAAAGACTTCATCTTCGCGGCAGCATCGGACACCCTCCCCGGCGCCTGCCGGGACGCCAAGTACCTGGCGAAGCGGCTCGCGGACACCCGGGCCCCGCAGCACGCGGCGGAGGTCCAGAGCGGGCTGGCGGCCTAACACACCCGGCCTCCCTGATGCCCGACGGCGGTCTTGCCGGCCGCCGTCGTGCTTCAGTTCCACTCAGCCGACAGCCCCGGCGCCGATCTGCTGCATGAGGGCTATGATGTCCGTGGCTCCCCAATGTTCGACGACCTTGCCGCCGTCGATGCGGATGATGTCGATGCCGCTGAATTCGACGTTGCGGCCGGTGGGCTCGACACCATCAGTTCGCCTTTGTGCGTGCCGGTCAGGACCACGTAGAGCGCCTCCAGATTTCCGTCCACGAGCGCCGGTTCGCTGGTTGTGGCCTTGAGGTCCGGGAAGGCCGCCCGCATCGTGTTGACGAAGAACCCGACACCGTCCTTGGAGGGCGATTGTCCGGGCATGGGATTGTGATCGACGAAGTCATCGCTCACCAGTTCATCGATGAGGGCGAGGTTTCCGTCCCCAATCACCTCTGTGTAGAACCGCTTGATCAATCCAGTTCCTTCAGCCATTTTCCGACTCCTTGCAGGCATGAGACCGATTTGGATCCCCAGACGTTTGGCGCCCCGGATTGCCGCGCAGGCGCCTGCCGGACCGACATTATTGGCCCGGCTCGGAGCGCTGGGAAGTACGGTGAAAAGTCATGTGGAACGGGCGAAGCGCCCCGATAAGGCCGAACGTAATCCGGGGGTTTGGGTGTGTCAAGGTGCCATGGCTACCGCATTTGCCTCCCGCCCGGTCCGCGAGATCGCGCCCGCAAATTGTCGCACCGGCCGCATAGTCTGCCCCCACAAGCTTGAACCGTCCGACAGGGGATGACATGGCTGATCCGATCCGCGAGGCTGCCGGTAGCGCGCCATCCTCGCCCGCAATAGCTACCCCCGCCCCTGAGCCATTCGAACCGGATGAACCTCCCTGGCCGGAAATACTGGCCGCAGGCGGCAGGGTCTCGGACGACGCCGTCGGGGACTACCTTTGCCGGCTGGGCCGTTACGCCTTGCTCACCGCCGAGCAGGAAGTGGACCTGGCGCAAGAGATCGAAGCAGGACTTTTCGCGGAACAGCTCTTGGTGGACGGCAGACAGCGGCACGGCGACGAAGTGGCGGAGCTTCAAGCCATTGTCCTTCTGGGAAGGCGTGCCGCCGACGCGCTGCTCCACGCCAATCTCCGGCTGGTGGTGTCGATCGCCAAGCACTTCACCCGCCGGGGACTCGACCTTCCGGACTTGATCCAGGAAGGAAACCTGGGACTGCTCAGGGCCGTCCGCATGTTCGACTTCACCATGGGTTTCAGATTCTCCACCCTTGCCACCACGTGCATTCGGAGCGACATCATTCGGGCCCTGGCTGATCACGCCCGCCTGATCCGGCTGCCGACCAACGTCGTCCATCAGTTGCAGCAGGTGCGGTCCGCGCAGCGGGCAGCGGCCATGGCCGGGACCGCCTGCAGCAACGAGGATCTCAGCCGGCTGACGGGCATTCCGATCGGGAAGGTTGAGTGTCTGCTGGCCGTGGACGAACCGGTTTCTTCTTTGGACTCCGAGGTGCCCGACGGACGGGGCGGCACCGAGGCCCTGGCTGAACAGCTGTTGGATTCCTCCACCCCCGACGCCACCGATCCGCTCTTCCACCAACAGCTCAAGGCGCAGCTGCACACCGTCCTCGGAACGCTGGAGGACCGGGAGGCCCGGGTCATTGCGATGCGCTTCGGCCTGGCGGGCGGCGCGCAGAGCCTCGACGCCGTAGCGAAAAGTTACGCAGTGCCCCGCGAAAGCATCCGCCGGATCGAGACCTTGGCGCTGGCGAAGCTCAAGGACCCGTCCCGGTCCAGCCTCCTGCGGCAGTTCCAGTTTGACGGTAAGGGCCCGCCGGGCGGTGAGGCGGAGTCCGCACCGGCGGCCTTCAGCCCCGCCGCTCCCGCCACAGCAGCGACACCACCAGTACCACTCCCCCGAGTCCCAGCATCGCAATCACGGCGAGGCCCCAGTTGGCCTGGTTGACGCCCGTGCCGTAGAAAATCCCGATCAGCACCGTGGCCGTGATCGCCCCGATGTACCGGCAGGTCTGAAAGATCCCGGCGGCCACACCGCGCTCCTCCGGCCGGGTGGAGAGGTACATGCCCTGGTTGTACGCGATGCTGGCCACCCCGTACGGCACACCCAGCAACGCGGTCAGGGCAACCACCAGAGGAATGGCGAACGAGGCGGTGAGCAGCCACATCGCCGCCGAGGCAACCATGAGCAGCACGACGCCGGTCACCAGCACGCGTTTGACCCCGAACCGGTCCATCGCGCGGACGGCCACTGGCGTCGAGACCACCGAGACGGCGGCCAGCGGCAGCACCAGGAGCCCGACGACTCTGGGATCGTAGCCGCCGGCTTCCTGCAGCAGCTGCGGCAGGCCGAAAAACGCGAAGTAATAGACGCAGCTGAACAATGCAAAGCCCAGATAGACCAGCAGCAGCGGTCGGTTCCTGCCCAGCAGCCGCAGGTCCAGGAACGGCGGGGCGAAGCGCAGTTCGCGCCACACGAACAGCGCGGCCAGCAACGTTCCTCCGCCCAGCAGCCACCAGCGGTAGCCCGGCAGGACGTTGAGCAGCGCCATCATCACCAGCACCATGGAGCCGATGAAGGCCAGGATGCCCGGAATGTCCGAGTCCCGCAGCAGTTCCGACGCCGAGCCGCGTTCCCGGGCCCCGTCCGGCGGGGCGAACCGCCCGACCAGGAGGATCGCGGCCAGGGCCAGCGGGACGTTCAGCAGGAACAGGGCCTCCCAGCCAACGAAGCCCACCAACAGCCCGCCCACCACGGGCCCGACGGCCGCCGCGGAAGTGTTGGCCATCTGGATCCGGCCCAGCGGCCGGGTGGACTTCACGTTCGCCTGCTTCGCCAGAGCCCCGACCATGACGACGGCGCTCGGGTACGCGGCCGCCGTGCCCAGGGCCATGACGGCGCGGGCCACGCAGAGCACGGCGAAGTTCGGCGCGAACGGAGCCACCGCGCAGGTCACGGCCACCAGGACCATGCCGAGCATGAACAGGCGCCGCGGGCCGAAGCGGTCCGCCAGCCGGCCCATGAGCGGCTGGCCCGCGGCGGAGGTGAGGTAGAAGGAGGTGATTACCCAGGTGACGGTGGCGACGTCGAGCCCAAAGTCCGTGCGCAGCACCACCAGGGCGACGGCGATCATCGAGGAGTTCAGCGGGTTCAGGGCCGTGCCCAGGCTGAGTCCTGCGACAGCGAGGCCCGTCCGGGGAGAGTTGCTCACGGCAACAGTCTGTCCCACGGGGTGCGCAAAAATCGAACCGGATGAGACTTTCCGCGGCGAGGGGGCGGGTGGCGCTCAGCAGCACGGCCCAGACCCACCGCCGAGGGGTCAACTGCAGATGTCAGAGGACCTTGGAAAGGAACGCCTTGGTCCGGTCGTGCTGCGGATCGCTCAGGATCTGCCGGGGTGGTCCGGCCTCCACCACCACGCCTTCATCCATGAACACCAGCGTGTCCGCCACTTCGCGGGCGAACCCCATCTCATGCGTCACCACAATCATGGTCATGCCGCTCTTGGCCAGTTCCTTCATGACGTCGAGCACCTCGCCCACCAGTTCGGGGTCCAGGGCGCTTGTCGGCTCGTCGAAGAGCATCAGCTTCGGGTCCATGGCCAGTGCACGTGCGATGGCCACACGCTGCTGCTGCCCGCCCGACAGGTGCGCCGGATAGGCGTCCCCCTTGTCGCCCAGCCCCACACGCTCCAGCAGTTCCATGGCCCGGGCGGTGGCTTTGGCTTTGGAAAGACCTTTCACCCGCATGGGGGCGAGGATGATGTTCTCCACAGCGGTCAGGTGCGGAAACAGGTTGAACCGCTGGAACACCATGCCGATTTCCTGGCGCTGGAAGGCTGCTTCCTTGAGCTTCAGTTCGTAGAGCTTGTCTCCCTTTTGACGGTAGCCAACAAGCTGTCCGTCGACCGAAAGCCGGCCGCCGTCAACCCGTTCCAGGTGGTTGATGCACCGCAGGAACGTCGACTTACCAGAACCGCTGGGGCCCACAATGCAGAGCACCTCGCCGGGATCGACCTCGAGACTGATCCCGCGCAGCACCTTGTTAGTGCCGAAATTCTTGGAGACCCGCTCCGCAAGCACCATCGGCGCGTCCGTCATCCTTTTCCTCCAAAATCTGTGCCGAGCGGTGGGGTGGGCCCGCCGGGAACCGCCGTCGGTCCCGGCTCCGGCGTCGCCGGTTCCTTGCCCGTCTTGACGCGCCCGGTTCCGCGCGAGAACCGCTTCTCAATAAAGTGCTGTCCCACCATCAGGACGGAGGTGAACAGCAGGTACCAGAGGGAAGCCACAATCAGCAGCGGCACCGGAGTGAACGTCACTGCGGAAATACCGCGGGACACACCGTAGAGGTCGATGCTCAACGGAATTGCGGCCACCAGCGAGGTGGTCTTGAGCATCGAGATCACCTCGTTGCCGGTGGGCGGAATGATGATCTTCATCGCCTGCGGAACCACGACATACCGCATCGTCTGCCCCCAGGACATGGCCAGCGCCGTCGACGCTTCCTCCTGGCCCTCGTCCACGGACAACAGCCCGGCGCGCACGATTTCGGACATGTAGGCAGCTTCGTTGAGCGCCAGCCCGATCACTGCAGTGACGAAGAGGTTGGTGAACACCTCATTCGGGATGGTGGCCCACGGCTCCATGAACGGAATGCCCAGCGTGAACACGGGATAGATCAAGGACACGATGCCCCAGAAAACCAGTTGCACATAGACGGGAGTTCCCCGGAAGATCCAGATGTACAACCAGGCAACGCTCTTCAGCACAGGATTCGGTGAAAGCCGCATGATGGCGAGCAGCAGGCCGATGACGATCGCGCCGATCATCGAGTAGATGGTCAGCCACAGCGTTACCCACGCGGCCTGGCTGATCCGGCGGTCGAAGATGTACTTGCCTACGTCCGGCCAGCCAAAGTCCGGGCGCTGGGCGGCGTCCAGCACAAAGACAGCCAGCCCGAGAACGAGGAGTACCGCCACCACGTTCCGCCAGGGGTGGCGCAGCGGTATGGCGACGATCGCCTCCGGCGGCGCGTCCTCCGCGCCCCGTCCCCTTCCGGTCCGCGGCGTCCCGCCGGGTTCCGCCTCAATCACCCGGTCGGATTCCGGCTCGCTCATCTGCCATCACCCTTTCGCTGCCACATTGAGGTCCGCCGTCTTCACTCCGCCGGCTTCCACTCCCCACTTGGACAGGATCTTGACGTAGGTGCCATCGTCGATCAGCGACTGGAGGGCCTTCTGGAGGACCGGCGTAAATTCGCTGCCTTGGGCCACCGGAATGCCGTACGGTGCCACTTCGAAGGCGTCTCCGGCGGGCTCCAGCTTGTCCTTGGTCTTGGAGATCGCGTAGAGGGTGACGGGCGAATCGGCGCTCATGGCGTCGACCTGTCCGACCACGAGGGCGTTGGTCGCCTGATCCTGCGCGTCGTACCTGAAGATGGTGATGGCCGGCTTGCCGGCGTCGGTGCAGGCCTTCGACTTTGCGGGCACTTCGTGGGTGTCCTCATAGGTGGTTGCCTGGACGGCGACCTTGAGTCCGCAGGCGTTGTCGGGGTCCACGGTCTTGCCCTTCGGGGCGGCCCATTGGATCCCGGCGGAGTAATAGTTGACGAAATCCACCTGCTTTTCGCGTTCCAGCGTGTCGGTGAAGGAGGACATGCCCATGTCATCCTTTCCTGCGCGCACGGCCGGAAGGATGTTGTCGAAGGTGCCGATGTCGAAGTTGACCTTCAAGCCCATGACTTGGCCCAGGGCGTTGGTGAGGTCCACTGACCAGCCTGCCGGCGCACCGTTATCGTCCTTGAACTCGTTGGGCGGGTAGTTGTTGGCCATGCCAACATTGAGGACACCCGCGGTTTTCATCTTCTCCGGGAGCATCGCGGCAATGGAGTCATTCTTTTTCACCTCAATGGCGTCGGCGGTTCCGGATGCCGAGCCGGTGGCGGCAGGTTCGCTGTTGTTGACGCAGCCGGAGAGCGAGAGAGCTGTGGCTATGGTGAGAACGGGAAGTAGGTATCGGGTGCGCATGGTTTCCTTAGCTGTTCAGAGAATCACAAGGTTCCCGCAAGTCTGCGGGAGGAGGGCACTTTGTGCCCGCAAGTTCCGAACTCCTCAATGAGTGTTGCCTGACGCTGTGGTTTCAATCTCTCCCGAATGACGGATGTCCCGCAGAATTTCCCCGCCTCGAGCTTTCAACTCCGAGATGCTGGAAACGCCCACTAACGTCATCGTACGCCGCAGCTCGTCCGCGAAGATCTCAATGATGCGCCCGACGCCGGGCGAGCCCGCCGCCACCAACCCGTACAGGTAGGCTCTGCCGATCGAGCAGGCATCGGCGCCCAGCGCCAGCGCCTTGAGGATGTCGCTTCCCCGGCGGATGCCCGAGTCCACGAACATCTCGATCGAGCCGCCCACCCGTTGCCGGGATTCCGCTCGGGATATCGGCGACCTCAATCCGGGTGTGCAGCCGCTCTTCGGCATTGGCCTGACGATCCCGAAACGCGCCTGCTTGTATGGCTGCAACTATGGACGAGGTGCAACTAGCCCTTCCGAGCTATTAGCCACGCGCAGCCTCCGCGACAGACAATGCCGCCCGACGCCCCCAGGCCAGTTCGCGTAGCCGGATCAGGTCCAGCGCCGGCTGGGCGGGCGGGACGCCCGGACGCTTCCGCGGAACCAGGACCCGCAGAGCGGCGGGTTCCACCGTGCACCGCACCGGTGTGGGAAGCATCAGCGCCTCGCCGTCCACGCCGACGGGAATCTCGGGCACATCGGCGTCGACCACCACCTCCACGGCGGCCCGCTGCACCAGTCCGCGTTTCGTCGCCCGGCGCAGCAGCCCGACGGCCTCACGGGTACTGGACGCGGAGAGTGCCACCGCGCCGAGCACGCCGCGGTCGAGCCGGGTGCGGCGGCCCAGGCCCGCGAGATCATGGCTTCCGTACGGGCCGTTGCTGACCAGCACCGCCTGCGGCCCGTCCACGGTGGTGCCGTCGAACTGGGCGCGCAACCGAGCCCCCTTGTCGCCCTTGATCAGGTCCGGGAGCATTTGCAGCACGGTGCCGGTCTTGTCGTCGCGATACTCCGGGCTCTGCACCACCTCGGCGTAGACCCCGAAGGAGGAATTGTTGACGAAGGTGCGCCCGTTGATCTTGCCCAGATCGACGTGCAGTTCCACCCCGTCGCGGAGGGCGTCCAGGCATCCCGTCGGGTCCTCGCGGTCCAGGCCCAGATCGAGGGCGAAGTGGTTGCGGGTGCCGGCGCTGATCACCAGGAAGGGCAGGTTATGTTCGGCCGCGATGCCGGCCACCAGCGCCTGGGTCCCGTCACCACCGGCGACGCCGAGCAGGTCGGCTCCCCGTTCCACCGCCTGCCGGGCCAACGCATCCACATCCACCTGTCCGGGTCCCTCGAGCAGCGCCACCTCGGCCCCGAGTTCCTCAGCCTTTCGCTGCAGGTCAAACTTCACCACCTTGCCCCCGCCGCTGCGCGGATTCATCACCAGGAAGGGATGCCGCCAGGCAGGAGCAGGGTACTCGGTCATCTTCGATCCTGTCCGGGGTTCCCGCAGGGCCGCGCGGGCACAGACCACCGCCACAAACACCAGACCCACGGCGATCATGACCTCCAACAGCAGGCCCGCCTGGACGTACAGGAACACGACCACCAGCGGGGCGAGCACCGCGAGCGCCAGCGCACACCAGCGCAGGAATCCGCGGCTGATGAGGAACCAGTAGATTCCGGCCACGGTCACGACGACGGCGCCGGCACCGGTCAGGAGCAGCGCGACAATGCCCGCCACACCGGCCGCCGTCAGCGGGACCAACACCGCGCACACCACCGCGAGGTAGGCGGCCCGCGCCCACCACCGCCGGGTCGACGGGACCTCTTCGAAGGGAACGACAGTCATAGCTGGCTCCTTGCCGTGTCCAGCCCCGGCCGATCGCACCGACCGAGGCCCGGCCGTCAGGTCTTGATCTTCGCGACGGTCATCAGGATCGCCGAGTCCTCTTCAGCTTCCAGGCTGTGCAACCCGTCCGGCACAATCAGCAGGTCCCCGGTCTTCCCCTGCCAGGATTCCTTGCCGGCCCTAAGCCGCACGCAGCCGCGGAGCACAAACACGGTGGCTTCGCCCGGGTTCTGGTGCTCGCTCAATTGCGTCCCCGCCCGGAACGCCATCACCGTCTGGCGGAGCGTCTTCTCATGTCCGCCAAACGCCGTATCCGCAGCACGTCCGCTCGGTGCCGCCACCGCAGCCGCAATCTGCTGACGGGCAAGCGCATCGAGCGATATCTTCTGCATGGGGCCACCCTACTCAGAATCGTGCCCGCTGCCGAGGGTCCTTTGCCCCGGTAACGGCCGGCGCCTGCCCACCCGGCCCGTGGGACATGCCCATTCTTCAGGCCCAGGAGTGGGCATAGCGGGAGTCAGTCCACTGGCCGGGGCGGAGGCGGGGCATGTCCCGTGCGAAGAGGAGCACGGATAGCCTGCTAACGCTCAGTACACCACCCGGAAATTGCTGAACGCCCCCGTGGCCCGGGAGATCGATTCGTCCACGTTCTCCACCCGCCCGGGCGCGTCCGGCGAGCGCAGCCAGCGCCGGAACTCCAGCACCACCGACTGGGGCCCCTCCGCGGCGATGCCCACGGAACCGTCGCTGTTGTTCCGGACCGTGCCGGTCAGCCCCAGCTCCTCGGCCTTGCGCACGGTCCAATAGCGGAAGCCGACGGCCTGCACCACACCGTCCACCCGCGCCGTCAGCCGGACCCACTCGCCGGAATCGCCCTTCGGAAGCTCAGCCATGCTCCCAATCTAGCGCCCACTCCGGAGGCCACCGCCAGAGGAACTGTTCGCTTTCCACATAGGGACCTTCGCCCCTTACCTTCCGCAGAGCGCAGCCGTAAGGATGGTCGGGTGCACTGTGGGGACTTGTCGAGAAAACGGCATGGCACATGGAAGTGCTTCACCCTCCCGCCGTGCTGCATTGCCCGAAAGGACAACAAAGATGGCAGGACAATTCGAGATCTTTACGGACGCTGAGGCCAACGTCCGTTTCCGGCTCCTCGGCGCCGACGGTACCGTCTTGGCGATATCCAGGGCCTTTGAGGACAAGCGGGCCGCCGCGGACGGCATCATGGCAGTCCGCGAATGCGCCGGGACCGGCCTGATCAAGGAAGCCCGCTCCAACGCCTGGGGCGGTACCGGCACCACCAGGGCGGGCGTGCCAAAACCGGCGCATCGCCGGCACCGGCATATCCCCGCCGTCTAGGCGGCAAACCAGCACCACTCCGGGCAGGCAGCCCGGCGCAATCGGGAGCCGCAATGGACGAAGCACGGGTCCACATCAGCGGCTTCCGAATGGACTTCGGCGACACCACCGTGGTCCGCGACCTGTCCTTCGACGTGCACGCCGGCGAGACCTTCGGCTTCCTCGGCAGCAACGGCTCCGGCAAGACCACCACCATCCGGGCCCTGCTCGGCATCTATGAGCCCACCGCCGGGACTCTTCACATCAATGGCAGGGACTTCAAGCCTGAGCACGGCGACCGGCTGGGCTACCTTCCCGAAGAGCGCGGGCTCTACAAGAAGGAAAAGGTCATCGACATCATGACCTACTTCGGCCGGCTCAAGGGGATGGAGCGGCGCACCGCCAAGCAATGGTCGCTCGAGTACCTGGACAGGGTGGCGCTCGCGGACCGCGCCTCCACCGTGCTGGACAAGCTCTCCAGCGGGCAGCAGCAAAAGGTTCAGCTCGGCGTCACCATCATGAACAACCCCGAGCTGCTGATCCTGGACGAACCCACCAAGGGCTTCGATCCGGTCAACCGGCGCCTGCTGATGGACATCATCGCCGAGCAGAAGCGGGGCGGCGCCACCGTGGTCATGGTCACCCACCAGATGGAGGAGGTGGAGCGGCTCTGCGACCGGGTCATCCTGCTCAAGGACGGCACCGCCGAGGCCTACGGGACCATCGACGAAGTGCAGAACAAGTACGGCGGCCGCATCATCCGGATCCGGCACAGCGGCCCCATCCCCCGCTCACCCCATTACGAGGCGATGCTCGAGGAGACCAACTACTCGGAGCTCTCCATCACCGACGCCACCGACGAGGCCGTCATACTCAAGGACCTGATCGACGCCGGCGTGACCGTCCGGAGCTTCACCACCACCAAGATCTCCCTCGAAGATATCTTCATCCGGGTCTACGGCGACCAGAACAAGCCTCCCACCCCCGGACCAGGCAACCCCGGCCCAGCCACCCCCGCACCGTCCCCTGGCCGGGAGGGGGCGTAGTGCCGTGGCGCAGCACAACCTCGGCACCGTCCTGAGCTTCGAGTTCATCCGCACCGTCACCAAGGGTCGGTTCTGGATTGGTACCTTGTCCGTCCCGGTCATCATTGCCGTGGTCTTTGGGCTGATCTTCCTCAGCAACACCACCACGGACACCGCCGCCGAAGCGCAGAAAAGCGCGCAGTTCAGCATCTCCTACACGGACGCCTCCGGGCTGATCACCCCCGCGGACGCCGCGCTCTTCGGCGCCACCCCCGCAGAATCCCCCGACGCCGGGATCCAGGCCGTGCAGTCCGGCGCCGTGGACGCATTCTTCGACTACCCGGCCCAGCCCGAATCGACCACAGTGCGCGTCTACGGCGCGGACCAGGGGATCTTCCAGAACGGCAAGTACGCCGCCGTCGCGCAGGCCATGCTGACGCACGCCGTCGAACAGAAGATCGGCTCGCCGCAGCTGTCCGCCCTCGCAGCCGGCCAAGTGAAGATCGAGACCGTCACCTATGACGGCACGAAGGAATCCGGCGGCCTGGGCTCGGTGATTCCGCCGATGGTGTTCCTGGTCATCTTCTACGGGCTGATCGTGCTCCTGGCCGGGCAGATGCTGAACTCCACGCTGGAGGAGAAGGAAAACCGCGTCACCGAGATGATCCTGACCACCCTCAAACCGACCACCCTCATCGCGGGCAAGGTGATCGCCCTGTTCGGGATCGGTCTGGTGCAGATGCTCGTGTTCCTCTCCCCCATTGTGATCGGCAGGCTGTTCTTCCCCGAGGAGCTCAGCCTGACCTCCCTGGACCTGCCCCCGCTGGTCCTGGACCCGGTCCGGATGACCATCGGACTGCTGATCCTGGTTGGCGGCTTCGCCCTGTTCACCACCACTCTCGTGGCCATCGGCGCCGTGATGCCCACCGCCAAGGAGGCCGGCAACTTCATGGGCGTGATGATGGCGCTGATCTTTGTGCCGTTCTACGCCGTGTCGCTGGTGATCTCCGATCCGCAGTCCGTGATCGTGCAGATCTTCACCTTCTTCCCGTTCTCCGCCCCGGTCACCGCGCTCTTGCGGAACGGCTTCGGCTCCCTGAGCCTGCTGGAGGCGGGAATCGTGATCGCGATCCTTTGCGTAGGCGCCGCCGTGATGCTCCGCGTCGCCGTGCGGCTGTTCCAGTACGGCTCGATCTCTTACACCTCGAAGGTCAACGTCCGCACGGCGCTCAGGTCAGGCTCGCGGCGCACCGTCGCTGATGAGCCCCCGACGACGGCGGGCCGCTAACGGGAATTCCGGCTACTTCCCTGACGGGGTGCCGGTGCCGGCCGAAGCGGTAGAGGTGGGTCCCGGCCGCAGCGACGTGATCATCTTCCGGATGTCCTGGTACTCCGGGGTGGACGCGTACAGCTTGGCCTTCTCCAGGTACGGCAGCGCGGCATCACCCGGCGTGGCATTGTTCTCCGGGTTGTAGGTCCCACCGAAGAAGGCACCACTCGGCGGCCACAAGAACAGATGGAACATCGGGCACGCCAGATCGCCGGACTCCTCGGGGATCATGGTGATGCCATAGGCCGCGATAGTGGACTTCGTGGCCACTGCATCAGGGTCGTCACCCCGGGACTCGAACACGTAGCGGGGCACCCCGCCGTCGGCGCCGCCGCCTTCGGCCAGAGCCACCATCGGCTCGGTGTCATAGACCTGGTACGGGCTCTTGCCGACACACTCGGCACCGGTGACGATGTTGGTCCGCAGGCCGGCCAGGGGTTTCCCCCCGGCATTGAGCACGTCCACGAACTCCCCGCCGAGCGCCCCGCCGGGATCCTTGACCGTCCAACCCGCGGGGTAGTCGAACGAGAGGGCGCCGTCCGTCGTCGTGAACGTCTTCCAGCCCGACGACGGCGTCCCTTCAGTGGGCGAGGCGCTCGGCGCTGCGCCCGACGCCGTGGGCGGTGCGGCCGTGGGCGCACCGCTTCCGTCCGACGGCCCCGGCACCAGACCGCAGGACGTCAGCAGCAGGACCAGAGCGAGGGCCGTCCCGGCAGCGGCGCTGGCGCCGGCGCGCACCTTGGCGTCCTGCGCCGTGCCGGATGATCCTGCCGCTTTCCTCACGTCCCTACTTTCCGGCCGGCCGCAGTGAAGTGATCGCCTGCTTGACGTTCTTGTACTCGGCGGTGTCCATGTACACCTCGGGGGTGTCCACGTTCTGGGGACCGCCCGGCATGGTGTCGAAGGGGTCATAGACGCCGCCGAACGTGGCGCCGCTGGGCGGCCAGGTGAAGATCTGGGAAATCGGGCAGGCGGTGTCCCCGGTGGGCTCCGGCCCTGAGGTGATGCCGTAGGCCAGGCTGAGGGACCCCGCCGGATCACCAGTCTCGGGGCCGGTCCGGCCCTCGTAGACGAACCGCGGCGTCGCTCCGCCCTGGGCCAGCGCAGGGACGGGCTCGGTGTCGTACACCATGAAGGGGAACTTCACCGTGCATTCGGCACCAGTGGCAATGTTGGTCCGCAGGGTGGCCATGGTCTTGCCGTAGTCACTCACCAGATCCACAGCGACGCCGCCCTCGGCGGGTTCGTCGGCCGGGTCCTTGATGGTCCACGACTCCGGGTAGTCGAACGCGAGGGTGCCGTCCGACGTCGTAAATGTCTTCCAGCCCGCCGGGACGGTGGCGGCGGACGAGCCGGTCGCGGCCGGCGACGCGGTGGCGGTGGCCGTCGATGGCGGCGGAGAACTGGTGGGGGCCGGTGCCGGTGCCGGTGACCCGCACCCTGCCAGTAGTGCCGCCGCGCAGAACGCGGAAATGACTGTGGCCAACGATGCGGCTGGGCGCATGACACCCTCCCCCTGGGAATATTCAGTGATTGGTCAATTCTCGGTGCTTCCCGCGGGGAAACTAGGGCCTTTGGACCCTTGGATTCGCGGCTGTGCGAGTCCGCCGGCCAGGGGATCGCCGGCCGTGATGCTTCCCACAATGACATCCCGCCGATTTCAGTTGGCCGTGGAAGCTTGCTAGAGCTTAAGTAATGCAAGACGTCCTCGATCCCGCCATGCCCTTCCTGGCCCCCATCCTCGCCGTCACCCTCGCGGTGGCCGGCGGGCTCCTCGCCTCCTGGCTGCTACGCCGGATTGTGCTCCGGTTCAACCGCAATCAGCCGGCCCTGCGCGAGACCTCCCGGGTGGCCCGGCTGCCGCTGCGCCTGGCGCTCTGCCTCATCGGCGTCCGGATCGCCCTGGGCCTGACCACGGAGGATGCCGAATGGCGGCGCAACGTGGACCACGCGCTGCAGATCGCGCTCATCGGGTCGATCGCCTGGCTGGCCATCGCCGTGCTCCTCATCATCGAGACCCTGGTGCTCACCCGCTACCGGGTGGACGTGGCGGACAACCGCCGTGCCCGCAGACTCCGCACGCAGGTAATCCTGGCCCGGCGGATCGGCGTCGCCCTGATCGCCATCGTGGCGCTGGGCATCGCAATGCTCACTTTCCCCGCAATCCAGGCCCTCGGCGCCGGGCTGCTGGCCTCCGCCGGCGTGATCTCGATCGTGGCCGGCCTCGCCGCCCAGACCTCTTTGGTGAACGTCTTCGCCGGCATCCAGCTCGCCTTCACTGACGCGATCCGGGTGGACGACGTGGTGGTGGTGCAGAAGGAATGGGGCCGGATCGAGGAGATCACCCTGACCTACGTGGTGGTCCACATCTGGGACGACCGGCGGCTGATCCTGCCCTCCACCTACTTCACCACCACGCCGTTCGAGAACTGGACCCGGCGGCAGTCCGAGGTCATGGGCACCGTGGAGTTCGACCTCGACTGGCGCGCCCCGGTGGAAGACATGCGCGCCGAGCTCAAAAAGGTCCTGGCCACCACCGAACTCTGGGACGAACGCGTGGGCATCCTGCAGATCACGGACGCGACCGCCGGCTTTGTCCGGGTCCGCATCCTGGTCAGCGCCGCGGACAGCGCCCAGCTCTTTGACCTGCGCTGCCTGATCCGCGAGGAACTGGTGCTGTTCCTGCAGCAGGAACACCCGACGGCGCTCCCACACGTCCGGCTCGAGTCGCTCGGTGCTGCTTCGCTGGGGTCCGGGACGACGGGTGCCTCAGCTTCGTCCGCCACGTCTGGTTCGAACGCCGCCACGCGGCCCGGCAAGGTCTCCGCCGCGGATGAGCCCACCCGGCACCCGGCCGATCCGCATGACTCCCAGCTGTTCACCGGATCGATCGAGGCGATCCAGCGCTCCAAGGCGTTCACCGGCCCGGGCGAGGAAGTGTTCGAGGACCGGGACAAGAGCATCGCCTCTCAAAACTAGGAGGCTGCCAGCCGGCTGCACCGGGCGCAGTTGCCGCCGGACGGACGCCGTCCCCATGGCGCCGTCGGGGGCTTCCCTGCCTGCGGGAACTGTTCAATAATCAGACGTTGGTGGGTCAGCGTCGGCGCTGGCCGACGAGCCTGCTGGACCAGCTGAGGAGTTCCGATGACGGTAGAACAGCCCACTGAAGAATCCGTTGAAGCTCCTGCCCGCGACTGGTTCCAGAGCGCCGTCGTTTATCAGATCTATCCGCGCAGCTTCGCGGATTCCAACGGGGACGGCATCGGTGACCTGCGCGGCATCATCAGCAAGCTGGACTACCTGCACCGGCTCGGCGTCGACGTCGTCTGGCTGTCCCCGATCTACACCTCCCCGCAGGACGACAACGGCTACGACATCAGCGACTACCGCAATGTGGACCCGCTTTTCGGCACCCTCGAGGACCTGCAGGAACTGACGGACGGACTGCACGCCCGGGGCATGAAGCTGGTTATGGACCTGGTGGTCAACCACACCTCGGACGAGCACCCCTGGTTCGTCGAATCGCGGTCCTCGAAGGACAACCCCAAGCGGGACTGGTACTGGTGGCGGCCGCCGCGCGGGGATGCCTCTGATGGCTCCGCCGGTGGTCCCGGCACTGGCTCCAACAACGTGGCACCGAACAACTGGGGTTCGGTGTTTTCCGGCCCGGCCTGGGAGTTCGACCAGGCCACCGGCGAGTATTACCTCCACATCTTCTCCCGGACGCAGCCGGACCTGAACTGGGAAAACCCGCAGGTCCGGGCAGCGGTCTACGAGATGATGAACTGGTGGCTGGACCGGGGCGTGGACGGCTTCCGGATGGACGTCATCAACTTCATCTCCAAGGACACCGCCCTGCCGGACGGGCCCATCGCCGCCGGGATGCTGTACGGCGACGGCACACCGTTTTACATCGGCGGCCCGCGGATCCACGAGTTCCTGCAGGAGATGCACCGGGAAGTCTTCGCGGGCCGCCCCGGACAGCTGCTCACGGTCGGCGAAATGCCCGGCGTCACGGTGGACGAGGCCGTCCTGTTCACCGACCCCGCGCGGGCCGAGGTGGACATGGTCTTCCAGTTCGAGCATGTGGCCCTGGACCAGGAGGACGGCAACAAGTGGCGGCCCAAGAAGCTCAAGCTCACGGACCTCAAGAGGACCCTGGGGCACTGGCAGACGGGCCTGGCGGAGCGCGGTTGGAACAGCCTCTACTGGGGCAACCACGACCAGGCCCGGGCGGTGTCGCGCTTCGGCGACGACGGCCGGTACCGTGAACTTTCCGCGAAGATGCTCGCCGGCATCCTGCACCTGCACCGCGGCACGCCCTACGTCTACCAGGGCGAAGAACTCGGCATGACCAACATGACGTTCGGTGCGATCAGCGACTACCGCGACATCGAGGTCCTCAACCACCACCGCGAAGCCACCACCCATCTGGGCCACACCGACGCCGAGGTCCTCGCCGCGCTGGCACCGCTGAACCGCGACAACGCGCGCACCCCGGTCCAGTGGGACGCCTCGCGGCACGCCGGCTTCACCACCGGTTCGCCCTGGATCGCGGTCAACCCCAACGCCAACCACATCAACGCCGCCGCGCAGGTGGACGATCCGGACTCGGTGTACAGCTTCTACCGGAAGGTGATCGCGCTGCGGCACAGCGAGCCGGTGGTTTCCCACGGGGACTTCACGATGCTGCTGCCACGGGACGAGCACGTGTACGCCTTTGTCCGCTCGCTGCCGGACACCCGGCTGCTCGTGCTGGGTAACTTCTCCGGCCAGGACCAGGAGGTAACGCTCGACGACGCCGACGTGCCGCTCGCCTGGGGCAGCGCGGAACTGGTGTTGGGCAACTACACCGCCGACGCCGCGGTGTCCCGGCTGCACCTGCGGCCGTGGGAGTTGAAGGTCTTCCGCGCCGGAGCAGCGCGGTCCGGCGGGTAAACGCGGGCAGGACCGTAATCCGCCGGAGGCAACCCGGCGCAATACGCACCATCCACAAAGAGTGAGGGAGCCTGGCATGACCATTCCACCGCCACACGAACCTGAGCCGTTTCCGCCGGAACCCGGGCCCACCACACCGGAGCCCCAGCCCGGGGATCCGTTTCCCCCGGAGCCCGGGCCGGTCCCGCCGCCGGCGCCGATTCCGGAACCTGGCCCCGCACCAACCCCCGGCCCGTTCCCCACACCGGGTCCGCTGCCGATTCCCGACCCCGGCCCGGTCCCGCCCCGGCCGGACCCGACACGGTTCTAGCGACACGGTTCTAGCACGCTGAGCGCGAACGACGCTCAGCCGGCGTGCTGGTTCAGCCGGCGATGCTGTGGAGGAAGGTCCGCACTTCCGTGTTGAAGGCGGCGGGCGCTTCCATCGGAGCGAGGTGTCCGACGTCGGGAATCACCGCAAGCCTCGACCCCGGGATCTGTCGGTGCAGCTCGTGGGCGACGTTCAGCGGGGACCGCTGGTCGTCCGCGCCGTACAGCAGGAGCGTGGGAATGGTGATGGTGGGCAGCAACGGGCGGTAGTCGGCCCGGCCGCTGGCGGAGAGCAGGGCCCGCATCCCGGCCGGGCGGACGTCGGCCATGATCGTGGCAACTTCGGCCACCACGGCGGGATCGGCTTTGTCCGTGAACAGCGTCGGCAGCCAGTCCTCGATGAACTTCTCCGGAGGCTGATCGATCTCGGCCAGCACCTGGGCGTACCGCCGTTCCACCTCCTCGGGCGGCAGGGAGCCCGCCCAGCCCGCAGAGGCGGAGGCCAGGACCAGGGACGCGGGAATCCCGGGATACCGGCGATACAATTCCAGGGACACCATGGAGCCCCACGACAGCCCTAGAAGGTGCGGCTTCGTCGGCACGACAGCACGCAGAAATCCGGCTGTGAGGTCACCGAGGTCTTCGGCGGACAAATCCTGGGCGGGGTCTTCGGACTGGCCGCACCCGGGAGCTTCCCAGGCGAACACCGTGAAGTCATCCGAGAGTCCCTCCAGCTGCGGACGCCAGATCCTGCTGTCCTCGCCGGCCCCGTGGAACAGGACCACCGGCGGGCCGTGGCCAACCCGCTGATATGCGATCCGCAACCCAGCAACCTCGACGGTTTCCATAAGCCAATGCTAGGCCGGTGAGCGGGTGCCGGGCAGGCAGGTTCTGGACGCCGAAGTCCGGGGAGCCCCGAACCGGCGAGCTGCCTTGTCACGACGCGCAAACCCGCCCGCGACGCTCTATCCTGCCCGCGCCACGCAAAAGACCCTTCGACACCCGAATACCGGTGTCGAAGGGTCTTTTGCGCGTCGGCGAGAAGGGTGCGTGTCGGCGCTTACGCGAAGACGATGTCGCGGGTCCGGTGGTCGTAGTGAATGACCAACTGGCCGCCGGAGTGGTGCACCTCGTGGTTGGCGCCGTCGAACGCACCAAAGGCACCAAAGTTCTCATCCCAGGACCGGTTCAGTGCGATCTTGAAGCTGTAGGTACCGGCCGGGAGGTCTGCCGCGATCTTCCACAGCTGATCGACCAGGTCCAGTTCCATCTGGGATTCGTCGTACTGCGGGGCCCAGTTGGCTGGCGCGCCCAGCAGGACGTTGAAGTCCCCTGCCACGGCGACTGCTTCAGGCTGGTCAATAGTCTCGACGGTGACTGGCGCCGCAGCTGCTGGAGCCTCGACGGGCGCCGAAGCAACCGGGGCCTTGCGCTTGCGGACTGACTTGGCGACCGGGGCAACGGCCTCTTCGACCAGTTTGGCAGCCTTGCCGACAACCTTTTCGGCAACCTTGGCGGCCTTCGGAGCGGCCTTCGCGGCAGGCTTCCCGGCGGACGCGGACGGCAGCGGGGTGTCCGCGGGAACGGGGGTTCCGGCGTCGAGCGCTGCGGCGAAAGCGGCAGGATCAGCGAACGCAACGGTGGCGCGCTGGCCGTCCTCGGTGATGGTCCAGCCGGCACGGCCCTTGACCAGCCAGCCGGCCTTGACCAGCTTCGCGGTGGCGGTGGTCAGCGTCTTGTGGCCGCGGGGAATTCCGCCGCTCAGCAGCTCACGCTCGAACTCGTTGAGCGGGACGCGGGCGATCGCCTCGCCCAGCACCGCTCCGGCGTTCAGCTTCTCCTCCGTCCACACCCCCTCGGTCAGAACTTCCAGCACGGCCTTCAGTCGTCGGTTGGTGTTTTCGGCAGTGTTCGCGCCCATGGGTCTCCTCTAGAAGCAATTGATCCACCTGCATTTTGCCAAGGATGGATGCGTTTCCGCGAGTAAAAACTGTTAACTCTGTGTGTCGTGACCCACTATTACACCCCATTCCGGTCGGGGCGAGAGGCCTGTGACGGGGTACCCGCGAGTAGCTTTTGGCTGCGATGTCCCCCTGCCGGGCCGCGGGGACGGCAACCGCTGGCGTCCGGACGCCGGCGGGGGCACACTGGGCCGTATACGTCCTGATCCCGGGGAGCCGTCATGCCTCGTTACACGGCCTGGCTGCAGCGCCGTCGCCTTTCGGCATTCGTTGTTCTGGCCTTCGCGATTTCCTGGTCCTCCTGGCCGCTCTACGCTGCCGGGCTGATGCCTCGGATGGAATTCCTGCCCATCTACCTTCTGGTGCTCAGCGTTGCGGCCCTGGGCACCATTCTCATAGGCCAGAGCGGCTGGCGAACGGCGCCCGCATCCGCCGTCGACGCCGGGCCTGGACAACTCGCCGCCGCTGTCCCCCGACCCACTGCCTAGGAGGAATCGTGTCGTCACCGCTCACCAACGCCGCCGGGCCTATTGCCCTGGTTGCCGGCCTCAGCTTCGCCGCCGTGGACCTTGCCCGCCTGCTCGCCGCCGACAGGAGCCTCGACCGGATTGCGATGATGCGCCAGATGCCGTTTATCGTCACCAACGCGCTCTACTTTGTCGTCTTTGTCGGGTTGGTTCTCGCACTGGTGGCCGTTTACTTCAGGAGCGCGGACAGCGCCGGCGGCCTGGGCGTCTTCGCCTTCTGTGCCGCACTGGTGGGCACCATGGATATGGCGGGGAACATGTGGTTCGACGGCTTCGCCGGGCCCTGGATCGCCGAAACGGCGCCGCAGGCCATCCTTGCGGGAGGGTCCGGGATGCTGGCGGTCGGCGGGTTGTCCAGCTACCTCTTGTTTGCCCTGGGCTGGATCATCTTTGGCATCGCAGGCTGGCGGGCGGGCATGTTCCCGGCCTGGGCCGCCGCGGCATTCGTTGTGGCCGGGTTCCTGGGCTTCAACGCGGGCCTGCCGCCGTACGGGATTCCGATCGGGCTGGCCATGGCGGCGCTGGGCTGGTGGATCACCCGTGCCTCGCGTGCCCCGGCAGGCCCGCCGGTGCAGCGCCCCTGACGCTCCCGACGTCGTGGCCGGCTAGTCGCCGGCGCTCCAGTCGGCGCCGGTCTCGGCCATGTAGGCGGCCACCGCCGCGTCGATGGTGCGGTAGAAGTGGCGCGGATCGATTTGGGCGGTCAGTTCGTAGCGTTCGATCTTGGTCCGGACCCCGTGCTTGAGCTCAGCGAACACCAGCGAGGTGCCCTGCGCGTTCAGCTCCGCGTCCAGTTCAAGCAGCACATCCGAGGCAGTGGTGTCCACGTCCGTGATGGGCTCGGCCGCGATGACGATCCACCGCGGTTTGGGTTCGGTCCGTGCCAGCCGCCGGATATTTTCTCGGAACGGCCTGACGTTGGCGAAGAACAACGGCGCGTCGAACCGGTAGATCACCAGGCCGGGCAGGTGCTTCGCGTCCGGGTGGAAGTGCACGTCATGGAAGCCTTCGACGCCGGGCACCCGGCCGATCACCGTCTCGTAGGGCCACCACGCCCGGCGGAAGATGTTGAGGATGGACAGCCCCACCGCAATGCCGATGCCGGGCAGAACCCCCAGTAACGTCACCCCCAGGAAGGCCGCGATCGAAAGGTTGAACTCGGTCTTACGCTGATGCCAGAGGCGCACCGTGCCCGGGATGTCGGCGAGGGATATTGATGCGGTGATCACGATGGCCGCCAGGGCCGGCTGCGGCAGGTTCCGGAACAGACCCGGCAGCAGCACCAGCATCAGGATAATCAGCACGGCACCCGTCACGCCCGTGAGCTGGGTCTTCGAGCCGGATCGTTCCGCCACGGCGGTCCGGGAGCCGCTGGTGCTCACCGGGAACCCCTGGAACAGGCCCGCAGCGAGGTTCGCCGCACCGATGCCGATCATTTCCTGGTTGCCACGGATCTCCTCGCCGGAGCGCGCGGCGAACGCCGACGCCGTCGAGATCGTGTCCGTCAGGGACACCAGCGCGATGCCGAGGGCGCCGGCGAACATGAGGGCGATATCCGAGAACTCCAGATACGGGATGGTGAACGGCGGGAAGCCCCGCGGGAGTTCCCCGACGAGTGAGACGCCCCGCTCGGCGAGACCGAAGAGCGTCGCCGCCCCGATCGCGAGCACCACCATAACCAGCACCGACGGGACCTTGGGCAGCCACCGCTGCAGCGCCAGGATCAGCACAATCCCGACGATGCCGACGGCGGCCGCGGCCACCACCGCCTCGCCGTTGGCCAGCCCCTGGATGAACCCCACAAGGTCCCCGATGAAGTCATCCGCGCTCACCGAGAAACCGAAGAGCTTCGGGAGCTGGCCGACCAGAATGGTGAGCGCGAGACCGTTCATGTACCCGATCATCGTGGGCTTGGAGATGAGGTCCGCGATGAACCCGAGTTTCGCGACGGACGCGAGGACCATAATGACGCCGACCATGAGCGCGAGCATAGACGCGAGGACCACCGCCTTCTGCGGGTCGCCGTCGGAGGCTACGAGCGGCAGGACCGTCGCCGCGATCATCGGGCCGAGCGACGAGTCCGGCCCCAGCACCAGGATGCGGGACGGGCCGAAGACTGCGTAGGCGAACAGGCAGAGGACGGTCGTGTAGAGCCCGGTGATCGGAGGCAGCCCAGCCAGCTCCGCGTAGGCCATGCCCTGGGGAACCAACAGCGTCGCCAGGACGATTCCGGCGACGATGTCCTTGCCGAACCAGCTCCCCTGGTACGACGCGGCGACGTCGACGCCCGGCATCAGCTGGCGCAGCCAGCCCGTCCGCGGCTGTCGGGTCTCGGTCATACCTGCACTCTGCCGGGCGGGGGCGACCGGTGCATCCTCCGTCGAGGGTGACCCGGCGCAGCCGGGCCCGGCCCCCGTTGCCCTATCAGTTATGGTGCCCATCCGCCGGTTTTGGCAACCAGGAGTGATAGGGCAAATGGAAGTCGGTACTCGGAGGCCGGCCGCGGAACGCAGACAGGGGCCGCGCAGGCGGGATTCAGCACGCCCGGAGGCCCGGTTGTGCGCCCGGACCGATAGGCCTAGAGTGGCCATCGGCCAACTGCATGCCGCCCCGTTGCACGGACAGGCGCCGGAGGCCGCTCCCACCGTCTTGATCGAGGAGATATCTATGGAAACCCGCACACTCGGTTCGCTCACCGTCTCGGCCCTGGGTTTGGGCTGCATGGGCATGAGCGAGTTCTACGGCCACGGGGCTGACAACGAATCCGTCGCCACCATCCAGGCCTTTCTCGACGCCGGCGGAAGCCTCCTCGACACAGCTGACATGTACGGCCCGTTCACCAACGAAGAGCTCGTCGGCCGCGCCATCGCCGGCCGGCGCGACGACGTCGTCCTGGCCACCAAATTCGGCAACGAACGCCGGGCCGACGGCTCCTGGGTGGGCATCAACGGCTCCCCCGCCTACGTGCGCGCCGCTTGCGACGCGAGCCTGCAGCGGCTGGGCGTGGACCACATCGACCTGTACTACCAGCACCGGGTGGACAAGACCGTCCCGATCGAGGAAACCGTCGGAGCCATGGCTGAGCTGGTGCAGGCCGGAAAGGTCCGGCACCTTGGCCTGTCCGAGGCCAGCGCCGACACCGTGCGCCGGGCCCATGCCGTGCACCCCATCACCGCTCTGCAGACCGAATACTCGCTGTGGGAACGCGAGCCGGAAACCAAGGTCTTCCCGGTCCTCGCGGAACTGGGCATCGGCTTTGTCCCCTACAGCCCGCTGGGCCGCGGCTTCCTGACAGGCCAGTTCCGCAGCCCCGAGGACTTTGCCGCGGACGATTTCCGCCGGCACTCCCCGCGCTTCCAGGGCGAGAACTTTTACCGGAACCTGAAACTCGTGGAGCGGGTCAAGGAGTTGGCGGATGCGAAGGGCTGCACCCCGGGGCAACTGGCACTGGCCTGGCTGCTGGCCCAGGGAGAACACATCGTTCCCATCCCTGGCACCAAGAAGCGCGACCGTCTGCGGGAGAACGTGGGCGCCATCGACGTCGAACTCTCCGCCGAGGACCTGACCCGCCTGGACGAACTGGCTCCGGCCGGGGCGGCCGCCGGAGCGCGGTACCCGCATATGGACAGCATCGACGTCTAAGAAGCGCCGCCCGTTGCCCTATCAGTTACGGTTCCTATCCGCCCGTTTTAGCGACCAAAGGTGATAGGGCAACTGCGGGTTTAGTGCCCGGACGCGGCCAGTTCGGCCAGCAGCTCCGTCTTGCGTTCCTCGCTAGCGAAGGACGAGCGGATCGAGTTGGCCGCCATCCGCACGCAGTCGAACTCAGACAGGCCGATTATCGATTTCAGCTGCGCGAAGTTGTCGTCCACGTACCCGCCGAAATACGCCGGATCGTCCGAGTTCACGCTCACGTTCAACCCGGCAGCGAGCATCGCCGGCAGCGGGTGCTCCTTCAGGGTGTCCACGGCCCGGAGCCGGACGTTGGACAGCGGGCACACGGTCAGCGGCATGAGTTCCTGCACCAGCCGTTCCACCAGTTCGGGGTCCTCCATGCAGCGGATCCCGTGGTCGATCCGCTCCACGTCCAGGAGGTCCAGCGCGTCGGAGATGTACGACGGCGGGCCCTCCTCGCCGGCGTGCGCGATCCGGCGGAGCCCGGCGTCCTTGGCCCGGGCGAACAGCCGCTGGAACTTCGCCGGCGGGTTGCCCACCTCGGCCGAGTCGAGGCCGATGCCAGCGATCGGCGCGTCCATGGCCAGCAGCTGTTCCAGCACCTCCAGCGCTGAGTCCTCGGACTGGTCGCGCAGGAACGCCGCGATCAGCAGGGTCGAGATCCCGAACTCCTCGCGGGAGTTCGCCAGTACCGATGCGACGCCGTTCACGCAGGTCTCGAGGGCCACCCCGCGGGACACGTGTGCCTGCGGATCCAGCATGATCTCGGCATGCCGCACCCCGGCGAGCGCGGCCCGGGACAGGTACGCCCGGGTCATGTCCGCGAAGTCCTGTTCGGTCTGCAGCACGGCCATGTTGGCGTAGTACAGGTCCAGGAACGATTGCAGGTCCGTGAACTCATAGCGGGAGCGCAGCTCGTCCAGGTCCGCATACGGCAGCTGGATCCCGTTGCGTTCCGCGAGCGCGAAGATCAGCTCGGGCTCGAGGGTGCCTTCGATGTGCAGGTGAAGTTCCGCGACCGGCAGCGGGCCGTGCACTTCCTCGGGGACCTCGGCGAATTCGGGAACCTCCGGGGTGGCGGTTGCTGGGCTGTCCTGCGCAGTGCCCTCGGTGGGAGCGGCGCCGTCGTTAGTTTCCATTCGGTAAGGATATGCCCGCAGGTGGCAGACCCGGATAGAGTCGGTTGGATGCACAGTGATCAGCATGCTTCCGATCCCACCGCCCCGGCCGTCCCAGGGTTGGGCGCCGGCCACCCCGCGGATGGCTTCGTCCGCGTCCGCGGCGCCCGGGAGAACAACCTGCGGAACGTGGACGTGGATGTGCCCCGCGACGCGATCGTCGCGTTCACCGGCGTTTCCGGTTCCGGGAAGTCCTCGCTGGCCTTCGGCACGATCTACGCCGAGGCCCAGCGCCGCTACTTCGAGTCCGTGGCGCCGTACGCCCGCCGGCTGATCCAGCAGGGCCACAACCCCAAGGTGGAAATGATCACCGGGCTGCCGCCCGCCGTCGCGCTTCAACAGCGCCGCGGGACGCCCAGTTCCCGCTCGACGGTGGGCACGATCACCACGCTCTCCAATTCGCTGCGCATGCTCTTCTCCCGCGCCGGCAGCTACCCCGACGGCGCCAGCCCGCTCGATTCGGACGCGTTCTCCCCCAACACCGCCGCCGGGGCGTGCCCGGAGTGCCACGGCCTGGGCATCGCGCACACCGTCACCGAAGCCTCGCTGGTCCCGGACACGTCGCTGAGCATCCGCGACGGCGCGATCGCCGCGTGGCCCGGTGCCTGGCAGGGCAAGAACCTGCGCGACATCCTCACCCATCTCGGCCACGACGTCGACACCCCCTGGCGGAAGCTGCCCAAAAAGGACCGCGACTGGATCCTCTTCACCGAGGAGCAGCCCGTGGTCGAAGTGACACCCCAACGCGACCGGGTGGCCAAGCCATACAAGGGCCGGTTCTGGAGCGCCAAGAGCTACGTGCTGCACACCCTCGCCGATTCCAAGAGCACCACCATGCGCGACCGCGTGCTGCGGTTCATGGAAACCGGCCCCTGCCCGGTCTGCGGCGGCAGCGGCCTTACCCCCGCCGCCCTGGCCGTGACGTTCGCCGGCCGCACCATCGCGGAGCTCAACGCCGTGCCCATGAGCGAGCTGGCCGACATCATCCGCCCCACCACCGAACTGGAGGCCGCGGGGACCGCCTCCCGCAAGCAAACGTCCGGCGAGGGCAACGAGGTGGCCGTCGCCATCACCCGGGACCTGCTCCAGCGGGTCACGGTGCTGCTGGACCTCGGCCTGGGCTACCTCGCGCTGGGCCGGTCCACCCCCACCCTCTCCCCCGGCGAGATGCAGCGGCTACGGATCGCCACCCAGCTGCGCTCCGGCCTTTTCGGCGTGATCTACGTGCTGGACGAGCCCTCGGCCGGCCTGCACCCGGCCGACGCCGAGCCCCTCCTCGCGGTCCTGGACCAGCTCAAGTCCTCCGGCAACTCGGTGTTTGTCGTGGAGCACAACATGGACATCGTCCGCCGCGCCGACTGGCTCGTCGACGTCGGCCCGCGCGCGGGTGAAGGCGGGGGCGAGGTGCTCTACAGCGGCCCCGTCGCCGGGCTCGCCGAGGTGGACGCGTCCGTGACCCGGCCGTTCCTGTTCCCGAACGGGCCAGGTGCAGCGGACCCGGCCGCAGCGGCCGCTTCACGGTCAGCGGACCGTTCCGGTACCGCGGACGACGGCGGCGACGGTCACCATCGTGGCGGGGCCGGTTCTTCTGCGGCCGGGACGCGGCGGGAGGCTGCCGGCTGGCTGGAGCTGCGCGACATCAGCCGCCACAACCTGCGCGAACTCGACGCCGACTTCCCGCTCGGCGTGCTGACCGCGGTCACCGGCGTCTCCGGCTCCGGCAAGTCGACCCTGGTCAGCCAGGTGCTCGCGGAGGTGGTGGGCGCCCGGCTGCACCCCGACGTCGACGCAGCGGCGAAAGACACGGATGGCCCCGAGACCGCCGACGCCGGGTCCGCCGGGTCCGGGGAGCCGCTCAGCGTCGGCCCGGTCTCCGGGCTGGACCAGCTGGACCGCCTGGTCAAGGTGGACCAGAAACCGATTGGCCGCACGCCTCGCTCCAACCTCGCCACGTACACCGGACTGTTCGACGCCGTCCGCAAAGAATTCGCGGCCACGGACGAGGCACGGGCCCGTGGTTTCGGCGCCGGCCGTTTCTCCTTCAACGTCGCGGGCGGGCGCTGCGAGATCTGCCAGGGCGAGGGCTTCGTGGCCGTCGAACTGTTGTTCCTGCCCGGCAGCTACGGCCCCTGCCCGGAATGCCACGGCTCGCGCTACAACCCTGAAACCCTCGAGGTCACCTACCGCGGCAAGAACGTCGCGGAGGTCCTCGGCATGACGGTAAACGCCGCCGCCGAGTTCCTGGACGCGGTGCCGGCGGCGGCGCGCAGCCTGCAGACCCTGCGTGAAGTGGGCCTGGGCTACCTCCGGCTCGGCCAGCCGGCCACGGAACTCTCCGGCGGCGAAGCCCAGCGCATCAAGCTCGCCACGGAACTGCAGCGGGCCCAGCGCGGGCACTCGCTGTACCTGCTGGATGAGCCCACCACGGGCCTGCACCCGGCCGACGTCGAACTCCTCATGGCGCAGCTGCACCGGCTGGTGGACGCGGGCAACACCGTGATCGTGGTGGAGCACGAGATGGACGTGGTGGCCGCAGCGGACTGGGTGATCGATCTCGGCCCTGCCGGGGGCGACGCCGGCGGCAAGATCATCGCGGTGGGGACGCCGGCCGCCGTCGCGCGTTCCAAGAAGAGCCGGACGGCGCCGTACCTCGCCGCGGTACTCGGCTGAGGCGGATTCGGGCGCCCCGGCAGAGAGACGACTGATTTTACCGGGAACGCCAGGGAAAATAACGTCTTGATAACGGTGGGGCCTTGTCTTAGCCTTGGGTCCATGCCCGGACACCGGGCATTGAGTGCCCGGTGCTGCCACCACCAGATACTGCCCGACCGGTAGACACCGTAATGACCTCTATTGTCAGGGGCGGGCAGTAGTGCGACAACGTCCGGGGACGGACCGAGCACCGGTGGCCCTCAGGAGCATCTGTCCCATGAAAAAATCAACCTACAGCACTGCCGCGCGCCGCGGCGTCACTCTTGCGGCCGTCTCGATCGCGGGCGTCGCCTTGTCCGCCTCGGCTGCCAACGCAGCCGTTCCGGCAACAGCCCCCGCCTCCACGTGGGATTCCCTGGCCCAGTGCGAAAGCGGCGGCAACTGGGGCATCAACACGGGCAACGGGTATGCCGGCGGGCTGCAGTTCAGCCCCAGCACCTGGGCCGCTTATGGCGGAACGGGGTCCGCGGCCAACGCCAGCCGTGAGCAGCAGATCGCCGTTGCCGAGAAGGTTCGGGCCGGGCAGGGTTGGGGTGCGTGGCCGGCTTGCGCCGCGAAACTGGGCCTAAGCGGCGGGGCAATAGCTCCGCAAAGCACGCCAAGGACACTTGCGCCTGCTTCCGTTCCGGCACCGGCCAAGGTGCCCGCCCGGACCGCGGCCCCCAAGGCCGCCGCTCCCAAGGCGTCCGCGCCAAAGGTCGCCGCCCCCAAGGCCGCCGCAGCACCGCGCCACGTGGCGGCTGTCGCCCTGAGCGGCCAGACCTACACCATCCAGAGCGGCGACACCTTGAGCAAGGTCGCCGAGCACCTCAACATCGCCGGCGGCTGGCAGTTGCTGGCCGACGCCAACGCCAACACGATCAGCAATCCTGATCTGGTGTTCCCGGGCCAGGTGCTGCAGCTGCCGGCCTGATCGGTTCGGCTGGGCTGGGCTGATCGCCTCGATCGGCTCGCAGCAGACGCTTAAACCACGACGCCGGAGCGTTCCCTCAGGGGGACCCTCCGGCGTCGTGCTGTGTTCTAGTGAGTTGCGTTTGCTCTGACCTAGGCGGCGAGCGGAATCTCCCGCACAATCCGCACTTTCCAGGCGGTGTCGTCACTGGTGTCCAGCAGGGCCACGGTGCCCATGGCCAGGTGGAGTGCGACGCGCTTGGCGGCGAGGAGTTCGAGGTAGAGGTTCTCGTTCATGCGGGCCGGGGCATCGATGACGTACTTCACGGCGTCGCGGACCTTGCGGTAGTTGTCGCTTTTCTCGCGGTTGAGATGCAGTTCCAGCATCCGCCGCTGCTTGATCTTCGGCTCATGTCGGTTCAACCACGACACTGCAGCGTGGACCGCCACCACGAGGGTCAAGGAGATGACGTAAATCTCCCAGCCGCTGGAGAGCAGGAACAGGGGAAGGTTGGCGATGGCCACGCCCGCGATGAACAGCCGGAGCGCCAGCAGCCGCCGCATGGTCAGCGCCACCGAGGCAAGCGCCGTCCGGAAGCCGTGCTGCTCCTTGCGGGCCGCCGCGGGATCGATGGTGAACTCTTCCAGGACCAGGATGCCCTGTGCTTCAGGGCTCAACATTCGTCCGTACTTGGGCAGTTGTCCGGGCGCAGGCGGCGCCGCAGGTGCAAGGATTAAATTCGTCGACATTGGCGTGCCCTCCGCGGCGCAGGGATGTTTTGTGCTAGTTTACTCGCCGACCGCGTGGGCTGTCTGTCCCATTCCGAAATGTGAACACGCTCACCCGCGGCCTCCCGCAATTGGCGCATTGGCTCCGTGGCCTCAAACTGGAGAGATGCAGACTTTTCTCCCCTTCCCCGATTTCCAGCAGAGCGCCGCGGTTTTGGACCGCGAACGGCTCGGCAAGCAGCGCGTTGAAGCGCTGCAGACCCTGCGTGCGCTGGTGATCCCGGAGTACGGCTGGCAGTCGCACCCGGCCATCCGGATGTGGATGGGGTACGTTCCCGCACTGACTCTGTACGGCCTGGCGATGGTCGACGAGTGGACGGCGCGAGGCGGCGAGGACACCACCCGCGAGAAGATCATGGAATTCGCGCCCCAGGCGGCCCACCCCGACTATGCCGCGAAGATCCCGATGCCGCCGTGGCTTGGCGCCCCCGATGTGCACCTCAGCCACCGCTCCCGGCTGATCGCCAAGGACCCGCGGTTCTACACGGAAGTGTTCCCCGGTACCGATCCAGACCTGGAGTACGTCTGGCCAGAGCCCAAGCATGAGCTGGTGCCCGAGGACCCTGCCGGCGACCGCATGTGGGTCCTCCGCCTGCCGCTCGGGGACTCCGCACCGGAAAAGCTCGACACCGTCAGCCTGCCGCCCGTCGGCAAGGCCAAAGCCGCCCCCGCGGGCGAAGACGATTACCAGTTCGTGTACGCCGATTCCGGCTCCCGCCGGCCTAAGGTGCGCAAGCTCCCGCCGAAGCAGCTCGTCAAGAAGCCCACGCGCAAGCGCCAGCACCAGGAAGACGCGTTCACCACGCTTCCGGGCAACTCGACGATTGCCGTCCCGTTCGACGGCGGCGCGTCCTTCGCCGTCGGCAAGGTCCTGGGCCGTCCGATCACCGTGGAAGGCCGCTTCGCGCGCAACTTCAAGGTGGACGAGATCCTGAGCCGCTCGGACTTTGACTACCCGGCGCTGCTGCAGGATCCGCGCGTCTTCTTCCCGATCCCCGCGCGGTAGCCCTCACAGTTCAATTACCGGCTGAATTTGCGGGGGCACTGCCCTCTTCGGCTGTACCCCGCGTCTGGGGTAGCGGTGCGAGTAAGGCGTTCTGCAGCTCTTCGCTGACGCCATCGGGAACGTCTAAGTCAACGCCCATCGCCAGCACCGCCCTGCTGAAGAAGTTTCGGGCGGCCGCAGCCAGAGTGATGTCGGCGATCTCACGGTCACTGAAACCGAAGTCACGCAGTCGCTTAGCGTCGCTATCGGTCATGAAAGCGGCATCGGCGCTGAGCTTCACCGCGTAATCCATCATGGCAACCTCCGCCTCCGGAAGGCCAGCATCGTGGAAGTCCCTTGCTATGGCAAGCAATTGCTCTTCACCAATGATCTGGAGCGTCTTTTTCCCGTGTGCCAGCCTGCAATGAGTGGATCCGATGGCCTGGGCGGCGGCCAGCGTCACCAACTCGTAGCGGCGGATGCCTAAGGAGGAGCTGATGGCTTTTGTGAGGGCCTCCCAGGCGAAGTAGGCCTCAGGGTTCAGGCTCATGGCCTTTGTATGGCTCGGCACGTAGCCGAGCGAACGGCGGTCGGCGTCGTAGATCTCAGCCGTCAAGCCTGAGGCCTCGGCTTCGGGCGTCATTCTCAGGATCGTCATTGAAAACTCCTCCAAAGCGCGGCTGGGGTCAATGAGACCTCCAGCCCGTCGGTGAAGGCCATGATTCGACTCATTGTGGCCTTCGACGTGATGGTTGTAAACGGCCGACGTTGGCCCATCAACGCGAAACCCATTTCGCATTGCGAACCTACCTACTTAGTGACACTATCTATTCGTGGATGGCATCGACCTTGACCAGGAGCTGACCCGCGCTGCGCTTCCGCAGGCAGTGCTCGCGGTGCTCAGCCACGGCGAAAGCCATGGGTACGCCATCGCCGAGGTCCTCCGGCAGCACGGCTTCACTCGCATCAAGGGAGGGACCCTGTACCCCCTCCTGAAGAGACTTGAAGATCAGGGCTTCGTTGAGCACACGTGGGTACACGAGCAGGCAGGTCCGGGCCGCAAGCAGTTCACACTCACCGGGCAAGGGCGCAACGAACTGGAGCGCTCGGCAGCAGCCTGGCACCGAATGAGCCGGGCCCTCACCCACATCCGAACGACCCCACAGGAACAATCATGAGCTACGAGCGACGCCTGGCCTTCAATCTCAGAATCCGTGGGTTGGCCGAACCCGAAATCGCCGAAGTAATTTATGAGATGCGGGCGCATCAGGTCGCCGCAGGAGCTCCTGCGGAGGCTGAATTCGGCACAGCCGGGGAGTACGCGAAGCAGTTCCCAAAGATGAAGAGACGGTCACGGGGACAAACCATCGTGACGATTGGGACGGTATCGGCGATCGCCTACGTACTTTTCGCAGTCCTCCTGGCACTTCTTTTCAGGGTCGACATTCGCGAGTATGTCGGTCCGATCACCCTCCTTCCTGGGCTCGCGCTGATTCTGGCCGGTTTCGTGGCAGGGTTCCTGACCGACTACTTCCAGCCGGTGCAGAGCTCCCACGCCTCCCGCTGAGGTCCCTCAATCAGCCGCTGGCGACACCAATCGGGGCTGCGGATTGCGCGCCAGCTTCCGACCACAGTCCCGGAGGGTACGGCGGGGCTGTCCGAGCGTGGCAGCGCCGCGATTGCTGGCAGACTGGACCTATGACTGTACTCATGGCCGGTTGCGGCGATCTGGGCACCGAGGCCGGGCTGCGGTTCGCCGCGGCCGGACACCGTGTGGTGGGCTGGCGGCGTTCGCCGGAGAAACTTCCGGCCGCTATCGAAGGCGCAGCGGCTGACCTGGGCTCCGGGGAACTGCCGGCCATCCCGGTGGACACCACCGCCGTCGTCGTCGCAATCGCGGCGGACTCGCCGACGGAAGCTGCCTACCGGACGGCGTACGTGGACGGGCTGTCGAACGTGCTGGACGCCGTCCTGGGCTCGAGTGCGCCGGTCCGGCGGGTGCTCTTTGTCTCCTCCACCGCGGTCTACGGCGACGCCGGCGGGGAATGGATCGATGAAAGCACGACGCCGGAGCCCGGCGGGTTCTCAGGCCGCATCATCCGCGAGGCGGAGGAGCTGCTCTTCAGCCGGCTGGGCGGCACCGGGATCACGCCGGTTGTCCTGCGGCTCGGGGGCATCTATGGCCCGGGTCGGACGCGGCTCATTGACCAGGTGCGCGGCGGTTCGGCCGTGATCCCGGCGGGGCCACGCTTCACGAACCGCATACACCGCGACGACGCCGCAGCGGCGATCGTCCACTTGTGCACCATGGACCGCGTCCCGGCACCGGTGTATCTGGGTGTGGACAATGAGCCTGCCGAACTTGGCGAGGTGCTGCGCTTTCTGGCCGCCGAGCTGGGACTGCCCCAGCCGCCGTCGGACGCGGCTGGAGGCGGCGGCGAGCCGTCCCGCGGCGGCAACAAACGGTGCAGCAACGCACTGCTGCGGAACACCGGATTCGAGTTCGAATACCCGAGCTTCCGGGAAGGTTACCGGGACATCCTGGCCGGCGTAGGCGTACGGTACCCCTAAGGCTTCCCCGTTCAAGCCACCCGCAAGCATTCCAGTGAGGGACTATGGAACTTCCGCAGATCATCGAAGCCGCCGGCCGGTACATGGACGTGGCCGGTGTGGCCGTCATGGTGATCGGCGCCGTCGTGTCCATCCCGCTGGCGTTGCGAGGATTCCAGCCGAGGGGCCAGACGCCGGGCTCCGAACCGTTCTCCGTCTACCGCTCCTACCGGCAACTGCTGGGCCGCTCCATCCTGCTCGGGCTGGAACTGCTCGTGGCGGCCGACATCATCCGCACGGTCGCCGTCGCACCCACCTATGAAAGTGTGGGTGTGCTCGCCATCATTGTGCTGATCCGGACGTTCCTGAGCTTCTCCCTCGAGCTGGAAATAACCGGCCGCTGGCCATGGCAGAAGGAACCCGACGGATCCCCGGCTGCTTCGCGGGTGGGCTGAACGCCGCCGACCTGCTGGTGGACCGTGTTATGGATCCCGACCCCTGGCCCAGCGCCCCGCAACTTCCGGCCCCGATCATCATGGATCAGCGGTGGACGGACGCGGTCTTCCTCCACTGGCGCATTCCTGAGTTTGTGGCCGGCTCGTTCATGCCTCCCGGCGTGGTTCCGGACAATTTTGACGGATCCGCCTGGGTGGGGCTGATCGGATTCCGCATGAAGGGCGCCGGACTGGGCCGCGGGCCCGGAATTCCGTATTTCGGGAGTTTCACGGAAATCAACGTGCGCCTCTACTCCCGGGAGCCCGACGGCACCCGGGGTGTGGTTTTCCTCAGCCTCGACGCGTCGCGGCTCGCTGTGGTGCTGGCTGCGCGGGCGGCCGGGATTCCTTATGTGTGGTCGCGTGCGGGGTTCCGGGGTGCGGAGCGCACGGATCTTGCGGGCCGGGAGGGCCCGGAGGGCGTCCCATCTGCCGGGTACTGGGTCCGGCGGTTCCGTGGCGGGGCGCGGACCGATTTTGCGATTGCCCCGGAGCACGACGTCGAAGCAACCGACCCGCTGTCCCTCCACCTCACGGCCCGGTTCGGCCTGCACACCCGGTTCCGGGGCCGGACGCTGTATGTTCCCAATACCCACAGCGCGTGGCCGCTGCACCGGGCGCAACTGATTTCTTGTGAGGACCAACTGGTTGCAGCGGCCGGCATCAGCGTGGCGGGGCCGCCCGAATCAGTGCTCTACTCCCCCGGCGTCGGCACCCAGTTCGGCCGCCCGCGAGTCCTCAGCTAGCGGGCCGGACCCGGTTTATCGACATCATCTGGCTGAAATTTGAGCCCGACGCCTGGCCGCCCTATTTCTGTCGGTGGTCTCTGATGTACTGAGTTCATGGAAGCCGCTAGGGATTTCATGACCGTCGAAGATCCGGGCCGGGGCATCGCTCCGGCGGGGCCCTCCGGTGGGGGCCGCGTTGGGGAAATGCAATCCTCCGACCCACCGGTCAGCACGGACAGTCTGAAAAGTGCCCTGGCGTTACTGCGGAACGTGAGTTCGACGGCGGCCGGGGACGCCGCGCTGTGGGGGTTCCGGGAGGCGGCGGATTTCGCCGGCACGGTCGAGGAGTTCTCACGGACCGCGGAGTACCTGCAGCTCGTGGCGGCCGCCGCCGTGGACAGGACCAGGAAACAGTCCGCATCCGCCGCCGCGAAGACCACCACGACGTGGACCACCGGTTGGCGCGACGACACCAGCTACGGCGCCCCCGCCACGCCGGATGATGATTCCGGGACTACTTCCTGCGCGGTGGCCGTGACCGCCGCTACGGCGGCTGTTGCCGGGTCTGCGGCGGATTCAGGTGCCGCGGTGGATGACGGTTACCGGAACACGGCGGAGTTTCTGCGGGCGCGGCTGAGGATCAGCGCCGTCGAGTCCCGCCGCCGGCTCTGTCTCGGCGGGGCCCTCCTGCCGCGGCAGGGATTCCCTGGGGATCCCTTGCCTGCCGTCCATGCGGAACTCGGGGCCGCCGTCGCCGCCGGTGAGATCGCGTCCAGGGCCGCGACCATCATCACCCTGGCCCTGGATCGGGTCCGGCACACCTGCGACGAGGAGGCCGTCGCCGGGATGGAGCACGCCCTGACCCGCACCGCGGCCGAGAACGACCCGGACTTCCTCTCCCGCATGGCCCGGTCCTGGATTGACGCGCTGGACCAGGACGGCGCCGAGCCCTCCGAGGAACTCCTGCGCCAGCTCCAGGGCGCCTTCATCCGCAAACCCCGCCACGGACTCCAGCACCTGGAAATCTTCGCGACCGCCGAACAGTTCGAACA
>NZ_JBFTMQ010000009.1:0-119135 GCF_056397045.1 Arthrobacter sp. 05N429 | reverse complement strand
ACGATCCCCGCGCCCTGGTGCGAAGCCCACCACATCACCTACTGGTCCCGCGGCGGAACCACCGGCACCGACAACGGAACCCTGCTCTGCTCACACCACCACCACCTGATCCACAAAGAACAATGGACCATCCAACTCCGCACCGGCATCCCCTGGTTCATCCCACCCCCACACATCGACCCACGCCAAAAACCCCGGCGCAACTACTACTTCCACCCCACCGACCTCAGCCACGCCGCCTGAACCAGGCTGTCGAAGAAGCTGCCCACAACAGACGGTGGTCACAGGGGTCGTTGGCAGATCTAGGGATCCGATTATCTCGATCATGGAGATAACATCGGATTGTGAAGGATGGGACGCCGGAGGACCCCGGCAGCACTACGGACAGCTCTCGGCAGAATGCCCCGGTGCAAGCCAACGCGCCTGAAGTCTTCGTCCCTGCGGTGAATGCCGCGGATCTGAAGTCAGCGCAGCTTCAGCCGCAGCACCCCAGCCCAAACGACTCCCAGCCCCATCACCCCACACGAGCTGGCACCGAGCCCGCGGGTCTGAGCTCGGCACTCCTGGATTGGAGCGGCGCCTTCACTGCTGGCGCGCTGATCGTGGTTCCGCTCTGGCTGCTGCTCGGCAACAGCGCCGTCCTCGGCGGCCATCCAGCGTTGCCTATCCTGCTCGCGGCCGCTCTCGCACTGGGTCTGCTCTGGATGTTTGCACTCGTCAGACGCTCGACATTGCTCGAACGCTGGAACCCGAACAAGGCGCGGAACGCGACAATGCATCACCAAACACGGCGCCGTGTTTCACGCTGGCAACTGGTCCGCGGACTCGGAGCCCGGCTGGCCGCCTTGGGCCTCGTCGCGGGGCTCGCATGGCTCAATCCGTTCCCCCACCAGCCCAGCGGTGCCGACGGCCAAACCAAGGGGACCACCATCGAAGACGCCACCACCATCACCCTCGCCCCGGAAGGGAAGGCCACCGCGGGCCTCATCTTCTATCCCGGGGCGCGGGTTGATGCCCATGCCTATCGGGACATCCTGGGCCCGCTCGCCAACGCAGGGTACCTCGTCGTCATCCTGAAAGTACCGCTGGGCATCGCCCTGCTGGACACGAACCAGGCCCAGGGAGCGATGGACCGGCATCCCGGGATTACCACTTGGGCTGTTGGCGGCCACTCCCTCGGCGGAGTGAGCGCAGCCGCCTTCGCAAAATCGAACCAGGACGTGGCCGGACTCCTACTTTTCGCCTCGTTCCCCGCGGACAGCATGACGGGTTCCGGCCAACTTTCGGCGCTGTCCATCTCCGGATCGAATGACGGACTCACCACTCCGGACCAGATCACGGCGTCGAAGTCCCTGCTCCCGCCGGCCACCGTCTACGCAACGGTGGAGGGCGGCGTCCACGCCTTCTTCGGAGACTACGGTGAGCAACCCGGGGACGGCGAGCCGGGCATCTCCCGCGAACGGGCGCAACATCAGATCACCGGGGAGTCGGTCCGCTTTCTGGACCGGCTTGTGGCGGCGGGCTGACAGCCGCTACTTAAAACCCGGCCGCTGACGGCAGGACTCTGCCACGATTGAAGCATCCGCAATCGCACTGCGAACGAGGAGGCCCCGCATGCTCAACCGTTTCTACGTCAACCCGATCCTGCCTGCCCAAGACGGGGACCGAGCCCGAAGGTTCTACCGTGATGTCCTAGGCCTGGACCTGCTGACCGGCCCGACCGACGACCCCATGGTCTTCGGCGCAGCGGAGGGCTCGAGCGTTGCCCTGAGCGAAATGCCCGACCGCACTCCACCGCCGTACCCCATGATCAGTTTCATGGTCACCGGCATCGAGGAGCTCGTCGAGGCGCTCAAAGCCCGGGGCGTCACTTTCCAGCCGCTCGGCCCTGCCAGCTTCGCCGGAGTGGAGGGAAAAGCCAGCGGGGACGTCATGGACTTCGGTCAGGCGAAATCAGCATTCCTGAAAGACTCCGAAGGCAACGTGATCGCGCTCAACGAATTCACCGGCTGAGCTCCTGAGAGTCGCCGCACACAGCAGTGCAGCACCAGCGCAACTTTCGGAACCAGCCGCTACCGTCCCGCGGCGTACCCCTGTGCTCCCCGGGGATTAGCCGCGGCCTGCAGAACCCCCGTCGAAGGATCCCGCACGACGGCGGAAAGGCGGCCCAGCGTCCAGCCGCCCGCCCTGGTAACAACATGACCGCGGCGCTCAAGTCCCGCAATCACGTCCTCACCGAGCCGGTCCTCGACGACGGCGCCGCCGGGCTCCCAGGTGCGCGGCCAGAATGATCCAGGCATCGACGTCGTATGGAACGTTGGTGCGTCGATGGCCTGCTGCGGCGAGTAGCCGCCAACGATCGTGCGGAGCAGGTACGGCAGTTGCCACTGATCCTGCTGGTCCCCGCCCGGCGAACCGAGTGCTGTCAAAGCATGGCCGCCCCGCAGCACGAGGGTCGGCGTCAGCGTCGTGCGCGGCCGCTTGCCGGGCGTCAGCGTCGAGGGTGTGCCCGGCTCCAGCCAGGTCATCTGCAGCCGGGTGCCGAGGCAGAAGCCCAGTTCCGGGATGGTGGGCGAGGACTGCAGCCAGCCACCCGACGGCGTGGCCGAGACCATGTTGCCCCAGCGGTCCACGACGTCGATATGGCAGGTGTCGCCCCGGGTCTCCCCACTCGGCGCCACGGTCGGTTCGCCCACCCCGAGCCCCACGGCCCCGGCGGAGCCGGAGCCCGCCCCCGCGAGCACAGGCAGTGTGTACTGGGTCCGCAAAGGCGGCAGATACGGCTCATACCCGGGCACTATGCCGGGCCGGAAGTCGTGCGATGCCCGCTCCCCGATCAGCGCCCGGCGTCCGGCGCAGTACTCAGCGGAGAGGAGATACTCCAGCGGAACATCCGTGTCACCGTAGTACGCTTCCCGGTCCGCGAGCGCCAGCTTCTGGGCTTCGAGAATGGTGTGCACGCCGCGCTCGGTGGACGGATCCAGATACCGGTCATCGAACCCCTCGAGGATGGCGAGCGTCTGAAGCAGCGCCGGACCCTGCCCCCAGGGCCCTGTCTTCGCGATGGTGTGCCCCCGGAACTCCACTGTGGCGGCAGCCTCGTAGCCTGCCTCGAACCCGGCAAGGTCCTCCAGTTCAAGGACACCCCGATGATCCGTTCCGGAGGAATGCCGGTGCGGTGCTTGAACAGACTCCACCATGGCTTTGGCCACGAAACCTTCGCGCCATTCCCGGCGAGCGGCGTCGATCCGGGCATTGCGGGCGTGCCCACCTGAGCCGTTGCCGGAGCGCTCTCCGCGGCCATGCTCGCGGGAGCCGCTCCCCGGGGACCCGCCCGGGGCCTCGCCGGGAGTCGCATCCGAAGACCCCGCAGACCCGGCAGCCCCGGCGTCGACCAGCCGCTGCAGCGTCCGGGCGTAGGCCGGATTCCGGACCAGCTCCCCCTCGGCCGGGATCCGTCCGCCGGGCATCCACAGTTCGGCCGACGTGGGCCAGTGCGTCTGGAACAGCTCGGCCACGGCCGCGATGGTCGTCCCGACCCTGCCCAGCATCGGGTGCCCGTCGCGGGCGTAGCCGATCGCGAATTCCAGCACGTCGCCCAGTTCCCAGGTCCCGTGGTCACGCAACAGCAGGAGCCAGGCGTCGACGGCGGCGGGAACCGCGGCGGCCAGCGCGCCGGAGCCGGGCACCAGTTCCAGGCCTTCGGCGAGGTAGTGCTCCACCGTGGCTCCGGCGGGGGCAGGACCCTGGCCCATGAGGACCACAGGCGTGCCGGGCTCTGCCGCGGTGACGAAGACGCCTGTCATGTCCCCGCCGGGACCGTTCAGGTGCGGCTCGACGACGTGCAGCACGAAGGCCCCCGCCGTTGCGGCGTCGAACGCGTTGCCGCCGCGTTCCAGCACGGCCTGGGCGGCCGCCGTCGCAAGCCAGTGTGTGGAGGCGCTCATCCCAAAGGTGCCCTGGAGCGTGGGGCGGGTGGTGAAAGCATCGGGGCGGGTGAACTCCACCGGGGACTCCGGCGCGGACTCCCCCGTGGCGGTGCGCGGTGAAGCCAGGGAACCGGTGCCGATGTCAGCCAAACAGGGCCGCCACGCGGGTCAGGGTCTCGTACACGCCGTACCCCAGGGGCACTCCCACGAGCGCCCAGGCGATCACCAGCTTCCCGGTCGACGGGTTTACAGGTGTCGGGTTCACAGTTGTCTGCGCAGTACTCATCTCAGGCCTCCATGGCAGGTTCTTCGGAGCGGACACGGTCGGGGCGCGGTTCGTGGAACCGGGCATCGACCGGTTTGACCAGCAGGTTGGCGACGAAACCGATCACCAGCAGCCCCACCATGGTCAGCAGGGCGGGCTGGTAGGACGCCGCGGTCAACTGGCCGGGCTTGCCCTGGGCGTCGAGGAACGCGTTGACGATCAATGGCCCGGCAATGCCGGCCGCGGACCACGCCGTCAGGAGCCGGCCGTGGATCGCCCCGACCTGGAACGTGCCGAACAGGTCGCGCAGGTAGGCCGGGACGGTCGCGAAGCCGCCGCCGTAGAAGGAGATGATGACGAACGCGAGCGCCACGTAGAGGAAGGTGCTGGTGGAGCCGGCCAGCGCCAGCACCGTGTAGAGCACGGCGCCGACCCCGAGGTACATCATGTAGATGCGCTTGCGGCCGGTCACATCCGACGTCGCGGACCAGGCGAAGCGGCCGGACATGTTGCCGATCGAGAGCAGCCCCACGAAGCCGGCGGCGACGGCGGCGCTCACCAGGGAGACGCCGTCGGACTGGCGGAAGAAGTCCTGGATCATCGGTGCGGCCTGTTCCAGGATGCCGATGCCTGCTGTCACGTTGCAGAAGAGGGCGATCCAGACGAGCCAGAACTGCCTGGTCTTCACGGCATTCCGGGCTGACACGTTATCCGTGGTGACGAGCGTGGCGGCCTTCACCCTGGCCGGGTCGAAGCCGGCCGGCTTCCACCCATCGGCCGGGACCTTGATGGTGAACGCGCCGAACAGCATGTACGCGAGGTACACCACGGCGAGCGTCAGGAAGAGCTTGCCGACGGAGTCGCCGCTGGCCACCCAGCCCTTGGCGCCGGAGTTGGGGTCGTACATTTTCAGCAGCGCCGTGGAGACGGGGCTGGCAATCAGGGCACCGCCGCCGAAGCCCATGATGGCCATGCCGGTGGCGAGGCCCGGGCGGTCGGGGAACCACTTGATCAGGGTGGAGACCGGCGAGATGTAGCCGATGCCCAGGCCGATGCCGCCGACGAAGCCGTAACCGAGATAGACCAGCCACAACTGCCCGCTGAAGATCCCGAGCGAGCCGATCAGGAAGCCGCTGGCCCAGAACACGGCCGAGGTGAACATCGCCTTGCGGGGACCGTTCTTATCCACCCAGGTGCCCATGATCGCGGCAGAAAGGCCCAGCATCACGATCGCGATCGAGAAGATCACACCGATTTCGGTCAGGCTGGCGCCGAAGTGCTTCACCAGCGCTGTCTTGTAGACACTCGTGGCGTAAGCCTGGCCGATGCACAAGTGCACGGCGAGCGCTGCGGGCGGCACCAGCCACCGGTTGAATCCCGGCGGGGCGATCGTTCGGTCACGGTCCAGCCAGCCCATAAGTGCTCCCCTTGCTTGTCGAAGACGTCGGTGTCCCTGCGGCATAGAGGCGAAGGACCCGCGATTGGGCCGTTGCCTCCGGCAATCATGGTGCAGATCGACAGCAAACGTACTACTTCTGCGACGAACGGTAGGAAATGCGCGATGAGCGGTCGCTTTGGGTTCGGCGACCTGCTTTCGGCGGCCTCTTTTGGGCGCTCTTTTTGGGCGCCCCCTACTCCGGGCTACTTTCCGAGGCCTGCCCTCCGGAGCGCTTCGGCCATCGCTGTGTTATCCGGCGCCGGGGCAGGCGTCGACTTCTGCGGTTGCCTGGCGGGTGTCCGCCGCTCAGGTGCCGGCTTCCCGGGCTGCTTCTGCCCGGACTGCTGCCTCGCCGGCGCCTGCGGTGCCGCACGCCCGCCACCCGCGCGGCCGCCGCCCCCGCGTGCCTCGGGGGCCGCCGGTTCGTCGTCGAGCCTCAGCGTCAGGGAGATGCGTTTCCGTTCCGGATCGGCCTCCAGCACCTTGACCCGCACCACCTGGCCGGACTTGACCACGTCGCGGGGATCGGAGACGAAGCGGTTCGCCAGCGCGGAGACGTGCACCAGGCCGTCCTGGTGAACCCCGACGTCGACGAACGCGCCGAAAGCCGCCACATTGGTCACGGTTCCCTCCAGCACCATCCCGGGCCTGAGGTCGGAGATCTTCTCGATGCCCTCCGAGAACGTCGCCGCCGCGAAGGCCGGACGCGGGTCACGGCCGGGCTTCTCCAGCTCGGCGATGATGTCCTGCACCGTGGGCAGGCCGAACGAACCGTCCACGAAGTCCTGCGGATTCAGGGCGGCGTAGCTTCCCGCGGCCGGCGCCTTCCCGCCGGCGGCGGCCTTGATCTTCCGCGCCACCGGGTAGGCCTCGGGGTGCACGCTGGAGGCATCCAGCGGTTCCGCGCCCCCGGTGATCCGCAGGAACCCGGCGCACTGTTCGAACGCCTTCGCGCCGAGCCGCGGCACCTTCTTCAGCTCGCTGCGCTTGTTGAACGGGCCGTGTTCGTTCCGGTAGGCCACGATGTTCTCGCTCAGCAGCGGCCCGACGCCGGCCACACGGCTCAGCAGTGCCGGGGACGCCGTGTTCACGTCCACGCCCACCGCGTTCACGCAGTCCTCGACCACCGCATCGAGGCTGCGGTCGAGCTTGGCGGCGGTGACGTCGTGCTGGTACTGCCCGACGCCGATCGACTTTGGCTCGATCTTCACGAGCTCCGCCAGCGGATCCTGCAGGCGCCGGGCGATGGACACGGCGCCGCGCAGGGACACGTCCATGCCGGGCAGTTCCGCGGCGGCAAGCGCCGAGGCGGAGTACACGGAGGCGCCCGCTTCCGAGACCACAATCTTCTGCGGCTTGGTGTCCTTGGCAGGGTCCGGGCCGGCGGTGAGCTGCTTCAGCAGTTCGGCAGCGAGTTTGTCCGTCTCCCGGGACGCCGTGCCGTTGCCGATCGCGACGAGTTCGACGCCGTGCTTCCGGGCGAGGGTGACGAGGGTCCGCAGCGCCTCGTCCCACTTCCGGGCCGGGGCGTGCGGGTAGACGGTGTCCGTCGCCACCACCTTGCCGGTGCCGTCCACCACCGCGACCTTCACCCCGGTGCGCAGTCCCGGGTCCAAGCCCAGGGTGGCGCGGTTCCCGGCGGGCGCGGCGAGGAGCACGTCCCTCAGGTTGGCGGCGAAGACCCGCACGGCCTCGTCTTCGGCGGCGGCGAACATCCGGCTCCGCAGATCCGCGGTCAGCCGGGCCAGCACCCGCGAGCGCCAGGCGAGCTGCGCGGTCTGCAGCAGCCAGGCGTCGGCGGGCCGGCCGCGGTCGGCGACCCCGAGGAACCGGGCCACGGCGGCTTCATAGCGGCCGCGCGCGGCGGTGAGGGCGGCGTCGTCGTTCGGTTCAGCCTCGGCGAGATCCAGCTCGAGCACGCCATCCTTTTCGCCGCGCAGCAGGGCCAGGACGCGGTGTGAGGGCATCCCCGACGGCTGCTGCGAGAACTCGAAATAGTCCTTGAACTTCTGCCCCTCCGCGTCTTTTCCCTTCTTGACGCGGGAGACCATCCGGCCCTGGGTCCAGAGCCGCTCCCGCAGCGTGGCGGCCAGGTCGGCGTCCTGGGCGACGCGCTCCACCAGGATGGAGCGCGCGCCCGCAAGGGCCGCGGCGGCGTCTCCGATGGCGTGTTCGGCGTTGAGATACTTGGCCGCTTCGCGTTCCGGGTCCAGCTCGGGCCGCTTCAACAGCGCGTCGGCGAGCGGCTCCAGCCCGGCCTCGCGGGCGATCTGCGCCTTGGTCCGCCGCTTGGTCTTGAACGGGAGGTAGATGTCTTCCAGCCGGGACTTCGTGTCGGCGCCGACGATCGCCGCCTGCAGTTCCGGGGTCAGCGCACCCTGGGCGGCGATCGCTTCGAGGACGGTCCGACGGCGGTCCTCCAGCTCGCGCAGGTAGCGCAGCCGCTCCTCGAGCTCGCGGAGCTGGGTGTCATCGAGCGTCCCGGTGGCTTCCTTGCGGTATCTGGCGATGAAGGGCACAGTGGAGCCGGCGTCGAGCAGGTCGACGGCGGCCTTGACCTGCCAGGCCTGCACGCCAAGTTCGGCGGCGATCTGGGCGGCGATGCCGGACTCTTGGGTCTCGGGAGTCTGGGTCTTGGGCGACGGTGTGGAGGCTGACGGGGACGGGCGCTGCGGGAGTTGGGTCACCAAGCCATTTTGCCTTACCGGGGTCAGGGGCCCGGCGCGCCCGAAGGCGGGACAGGCTCCTGCACGTCCTGGAGAACCTCGTTGCGGCGGAGGAACCAGGGTTTGAACGGAGGATCAAAGCGGGCGAACCGCGGTAGGTCCACGGCTGTCAGCCCGGCCAGCACCAGTGCCGCTTGCAGGCCCTCGTTGCGCCGTTCAAAGGCAGCTCCCGACCCGCTCCCCGAGAAACCAAGGGCTGCGGTCAGGGACCCGGGGATGGTCCGGATCTTGACCTCTGGATTTGTCGGGACCGGGGCCGTCTCTGCCGTCAGGCCTGGGGGGAGCACAAAGGCAACCACAAAATCAGCGGTTTCCCCGCTTCCCGGCAGCGGACCGCTCTGGAGCACCGGGGCGGTCATCGCCAGCTTCTGCGAAGGAGCGGGCTCCTGGATCACCGGGGCCGTCATCGCAAGCTTCTGACGTGCAGTGTTGTTTCCGCTGATGTAATTGAACAGGTGGCGGAAGGCTGCATTGCCGGCACGGTCGAACGTCGCGTTGACCTGCACCTCGGCCACGACGTGCGCGGGATAGCGGCGCAACTCGAAATGCGGGTAGCGCTGGACCAGATGGAAGGGCTGCTGTTCGGTCATCGTCTTTCAGACCATACGCCGGGCGTGCGACAGGAACCAGCCCGTTCCACCCAGGGCGCCCGCCGGTTTTGTCAGAGGGCTTTGATAGCTTGAAGTACAGACGGTCGGGCTGCGCTGACCATCCGTCCAAGGCGGACCAGCCTTCAATCCGGCAGTGCATCATCATCGGGGGCACAGTGTTTTTCCTTGAACCGGAAGGCCCGGGGTCCTTACCGGACCTGGTCTTCTCCGCGAGCGACCTCGTCACGGCCGCCGGCTGTGAGTACCAGCTGCTCCGGAAACTCGACGAGAAGCTGGGCCGCTCCCCTAAAGCAGCCTTCGAAGACGATGAGATGCTCAAGCACGCCGCCGTTTTGGGCGACCTCCACGAGCACAGAGTCCTTGACCGCTTCGTCGCGGAGTTCGGCCACTGGGATCCGGCCGCCGGCCGCGGCGTGTACGACGTCGTGCCGGCCGAGGCCATGGACCGCGCCACGTTGCTGGCCAAGCACCGGGAGTCCATCGACGCCCTGCGCTCCGGCGCCGACGTGGTGTTCCAGGCCGCCTTCTTCGACGGCCAGTTCCATGGCCGCTCCGATTTCCTGGTCCGCCAGGCCAACGGGACTTACGCCGTGTTCGACACCAAGCTGGCCCGCCACGCCAAGGTGACGGCCCTGCTCCAACTCGGAGCCTACGGCGACCAGTTGTTGAAGGCGGGTATTGCGCCGGACCCTGCGGTGACCCTGATCCTGGGAGCCACCGTTCCGCTCCCGGGCGGCGGCTTCGATTACGTCAGAAGCCACCACAAGCTTTCGGAGATCCTGCCGGTGTTCCGGGAGCGGCGGGACCGCTTCATGGCGTTGACCTCCTCGCACCTGGCGCAGCCCGGCCCCGTGAAGTGGGATGCTGCCGGAATCACCGCCTGCGGCCGCTGCGATTACTGCCAGGAGCAGGTCGTGGCCACCGATGATCTGCTCCTCGTGGCGCGGATGAACTCGGCCCAGCGCAAGAAACTCCGCGCCGACGGCATCCGCACGGTCCGGGAACTCGCGGAAGCCGCCCTGGTCAATCCCAACGCCTCAATGCTGCGCCTGCAGGACCAGGCCCGGATGCAGAGCGGCATCGGCGCAGCGGACGGTGAAGTTCGCTTCCTCAAGGACGGTGCAGAGCACAACATCCGCTTCGGCGTGATCCCGGAGAACTCGCTCGCCGAGCTGCCCCCGCCCAGTGAGGGCGACATCTTTTTCGACTTCGAGGGCGACCCTCTTTGGCAGGAAAGCGCGACCGGAATCTGGGGGCTGGAGTACCTGTTCGGCGTCATCGAGGCACCGACGGGTCCCGGCGTCGCCGGAGTTTTCAGGCCGTTCTGGGCGCACAGCCGGGAGGCGGAGAAACAGGCGTTCCTCGACTTCCTCGAGTATGTGCAGAAGCGCCGTCAGGACTACCCGGACATGCACGTCTACCACTACGCCGCCTACGAGAAGACGGCGCTCCGGAAGCTTTCCGTGATGCACGTTGCCGGCGAAGAGACTGTGGACCAGTGGCTGCGGGACGGGCTCCTGGTGGATCTGTACCAGACCGTCCGGAACAGCATCCGGATCTCCGAGAATTCCTACAGCATCAAGAAACTCGAGCCGCTCTACATGGGGACGAATCTGCGCTCCGGGGACGTGAAGGACGCCGGCGCCTCGGTGGTTGCCTACGCCCACTACTGCGATGCCCGCGACGACGGCCGGGCCGAGGAAGCCGCCAGCATCCTCGCCGGGATCTCCGACTACAACGAATACGACTGCCTTTCCACGTTGGAGCTCCGGAACTGGCTCCTGGGGCTGGCCCGGGAGCGAGGGATCAAACCACTCGGCGGGGTCGGACTAGGCGGCGGCGCCTCCCCCGCCACAACGACGGCGGCCGGTGCGGAAACAGGCGCCGTCACCGGGTCGAGTGACGCTGACCTGGATCCGCTGGAAGTGGCGCTGGCCGAACTGGCGGCTCCCGGCGTCGGGCTGTCCGAGGATGACCGGAAGGCGGTGTCCATGCTGGCCGCGGCAGTCAGCTATCACCGCCGGGAGCGCAAGGCTTTCTGGTGGGCGCACTTCGACCGTTGCGAGAACGGCCCGGACACGCATCACCAGCAGGACCGCAACGTTTTCCTTGTTGAGGACGCGGAGGTGCTCGGGGACTGGTGGAAGGACGGCGCCAAGCTTCCGGAGCGGAGGGTGAAGCTGATCGGCACGGTCAGCCCGGGCTCGGACCTCCGTGAGGGCAGCACGTGGTTCCGCATGTACGAGCCGCCGCTTCCGTCCGGGCTTGAGGGCACAGGTATCAACGGGACCGGGCGTAACGGCTGGTTCGGCACCGAGGTTCTGGAGCTGGGGCACGAGGATGGCAGGGACACCGTCATCATCCGGGACAAGCTGCGCAAGACCATCGAGCCGTATATCCAGGTGCCCGTCGCGCTGACCGAAGACCAGCCCATCCAGACCAAGGGCCTCGAGGACGCCTTGGCGGCCTTGGCCTCGGGAGTCACCGCGGCGTTGCGGGCCGGGTCCGCCTTCCCGCACCATCCCGCCCTCGATCTGGTCCGCCGGGTTCCGCCACGGCTGGCCTCCGGGGCTCCGCTGCCCCTCCCCGGCGAAGGCCCGGACCGTTTCATCGATGCGATCACGGCGGCCGTCGAGGCCCTGGACCATTCCTACGTTGCGGTCCAAGGTCCTCCCGGGACCGGCAAGACCCATGTGGGGTCGCATGTCATCGCCCGGCTGGTGGCGCTTGGGTGGAAGGTCGGCGTCGTCGGCCAATCCCACGCAGTGGTGGAGAACCTGCTCAAGACGGCCGTGACCAAGGCCGGCGTCGATCCTTCCGTGGTCGCCAAGGAAGTGAAGCACGCGGAGCCCCTCCCATGGGCGCAGCGCTCGGCCAAGGATGTGGCGCGGCTGCTGGGCACGCCCGGCGGCGCGCTCATCGGCGGCACGGCGTGGACCATGACCGGGGCCAACGTCCCGGCCGGATCGCTGGACCTGCTGGTGATCGACGAGGCCGGACAGTTCTCCCTTGCCAACACGCTAGCCGTGGCCCAGGCCAGCAGCCGGCTGCTGCTGCTCGGCGATCCCCAGCAGCTGCCGCAGGTCAGCCAGGGGGCCCATCCCGAACCCGTGGACGAGTCAGCCCTGGGCTGGGTTTCCGCCGGTCATGCCACGCTTCCGCCGGAACTTGGCTATTTCCTGGCCGACTCGTGGCGGATGACCTCGGAGCTGTGCCGGGCCGTATCCGAACTCTCCTATGAGGGCAGGCTGCAATCGGCGCCGGCCGCCGACCTCCGGCGGCTCGAGGGGGTCCCTGCCGGGATCGAGACCGTCCTGGTGGAACACAGCGGCAACATCACGTCGTCTTCCGAGGAGGCTGACGAGGTCGTCCTCCAGGTGAAGCGGCATCTGGGTTTGAGCTGGCATTCGGAGCAGGGTGCGCGTCCGCTGGAAGTGGCGGACATCCTGGTGGTGGCCGCCTACAACGCCCAGGTCAACGTCGTCCGCGATGCGCTCGATGGGTCGGGACTCGCCGGAGTCCGGGTGGGAACGGTGGACAAGTTCCAGGGCCAGGAAGCCGCCGTCGTGATTGTGTCGATGGCGTGCTCGGCGGTGGCCGAGGCGCCCCGCGGCATGGAGTTCCTGCTCTCCCGCAACCGGATCAACGTGGCGGTCTCCCGCGGCCAGTGGCGCGCCGTCGTGGTCCGGGCACCCGAACTGACCAACTACCTCCCCCCGCACCCCGAGGGCCTGGAGCAGTTGGGCGGGTTCATCGGGCTGTGCCAGCGGCCCGTCGCCGCCAGCTAAGCGGGACATGCCCATTCTTCGCCTCCACCACTGGACATGCTCACGCTTGGCACCCGCACCCACGGGACATGCTCAGTCTTAAGCACGAACAGTGGACAGAATGGCATTCTGCCCACTGTTCGTGGCTCCCGCGGGACATGTCCAGCGGTGTGTGGTGCGGGTGCGGCCGGGAGGCGGCCGGTACTAGTTCTGGTACGCCGGGTAGTCCGTGTAGCCCTTGGCGTCGTCGGTGTAGTACGTGGCCGGGTCCGGCTCGTTGGTCGGGAGTCCTTCACGCCAGCGGCGGACCAAGTCCGGGTTTGCGATCGCTGGGCGGCCGACGACGACGGCGTCAGCGTGGCCATCGGCCACCAGGGCCTGGGCTTCCTCGCGGGTGGTGATGACACCGAAGCCTGAGTTCAGCAGGAAGGTTCCGCCGAAGCGGGCGCGCAGGTCCTGGACGAGTTCGCTCGTGGGGTCCTTGTGCAGCACGCTCAGGTAGGCGAGCTGCAGGGGCGCGAGGGCATCCACCAGGACCTTGTAGGTCTCGTTGACATCCGCGGCGTCGAGCTCAACAGCTCCCTGGACGTTGTGTTCCGGCGAGATCCTGATGCCGACCCGGTCCGCGCCGACGGCGTCTGCCACGGCCTGGGCCACTTCAATGACGAAGCGTGCCCGGTTCGCAGGCGAGCCGCCGTAGACGTCGTCGCGCTGGTTGGAGGACGGAGCCAGGAATTCGTGCAGCAAGTAGCCGTTAGCGGAGTGCAGCTCGACGCCGTCGAACCCCGCACCGATCGCGTTGAGGGACGCCGTGACGAACTCCTGGACGATGCCCGGAAGCTCAGTGGTGGACAGGGCGCGGGGCACGGGGAAAGGCTTCTTGCCCTCGTACGTGCGGGTCTGGCCGTCGATCGCGATGGCGCTGGGTGCGACCACTTCGTGGCCACCGTTGGTGTCCTCATGCGTGACGCGTCCGGCGTGCATGACCTGGGCGAAGATGCGGCCCCCCTCGGCGTGCACGGCGGAAGTGACGTTGGCCCAGCCTTTGAGCTGTTCCTCGGTCACCAGGCCGGGCTGGCCCGGGAATCCTTGGCCGGCGCGGCTGGGGTAGGTGCCCTCGCTGACGATCAGTCCGAGCGACGCGCGCTGCCGGTAGTGCTCGACCACGAGGGGGCCGGGGATGCCTTCCCTGCCGGAGCGGACGCGGGTCAGCGGCGCCATCACGAGTCGGTTGGGCAGTTCCAGCTCGCCGAGGGTCATCGGAGAAAACAGCATGCAGTTCCTTTCACAAGACATTGTCTGTATGCGGCAACTGCACGGCGCCTGCAACTATTCCATGTGCGACCCGGATCACTACGGATGGACGATAATCTTCACCGCTGTGTCGTTGTGGTTGATCAGCGTGTCGAAGCCCTTGTCCACCAGATCATCCAGGGCGATTCTCCCCGTAATGAAGGGTTTCAGGTCGACCTTCCCGTCCTGGACGAGCTTGATTGCCGCCGCGTGATCGCCGCAGTAGGCGATGGTGCCGCGCAGGTCGATTTCCTTCAGGACCACTTTTTGCATGTCGACGGTGGCCGGATGTCCCCAGATCGACACGTTGACGACGACGCCGGCCGGCTTCACGACGTCGAGCATGGTGTCCAGCACTGCATTCACGCCGGCACATTCAAAGGCTGCATCGGCCCCCGCTCCTTCGGTCAGTTCCAACACCCGCGCCTTGACGTCGTCGGAGCTGGGATCCAGGACATGATCCGCGACTCCCGAGGAGACCGCCTTGTCCTTCCGGGCTGCCGACAGCTCGGTGACGATTGTGGTCACGCCGAGGCCCTTGAGGACCGCTGCGGTCAGGAGCCCGATGGGGCCTGCCCGCCGACGACGGCGACGTCGCCCGCTTTGACATCGCTGCGTCCGACGGCGTGATAGGCCACCGCGAGGGGTTCGATGAGGGCGGCTTCGTCCAGTGGGATGTCGCCGACGGCGTGGACCCACCGGGTGTCGACGACGATCGTCTCGCTCAGGCCCCCGCCCCCGCCTGACAGGCCGATGAAGCCCAGCTTGGTACAGAGGTTGTAGTGACCGCTGAGGCACGGGCCGCATTCGTTGCAGACAATGTAGGGCTCCACCACCACGCTATCCCCGACGGCGAGCCCGGTCACTCCCTCGCCCAGTTCCTCGACCGTGCCGGAAAATTCGTGTCCCATGGTTACCGGGGCGGCTTCATGGGAAAGCACGTGGGGACTTCCGGGCGGCGGTGTGAAGATGGGGCCTTCGAGGAATTCGTGGAGGTCGGTACCGCAAATTCCGCACCAGGCGACGGCGATTTTCACCGCCCCCGGGCGCAGCTCCGGCACCGGAACATCTTCAATCCGGAGGTCTTCACGGGCGTGGAATCGTGCTGCTTTCATGATGTTTTTCCTTCGCAGTGCGGGCCGCGGATGCACCCGGTCCGGGCGCATCCACGGCAGGTCGTTGGATTGTCAGAGAAAGTGGCCGCCATCCTCAGTGTGGTTCCCGAAGCTGGGCTTGTCACTGCTTTTCGAATCGCTTACTGGGACCTCGATCCACGCTGCCAGCTGGTGAGTGCCCGGACGGAACGCGTCGACCGGGAACTGCGGGGCCTAGACGCGATCTCTGGCACCTGCTGTTTTCTTGGGGTGCCGACTGTTGGACGCTAGGGAGCAGGAGGTGCGACGCCGGGGCAGCCTTGGCCTTGCGGGTTGCGGAGGCAGTCGTCAGCGTAGTTCCGGGTGATGGAGCGCCAGACGCTCACGGTCTGCGGAGGCGAGCTGAATTGCCCTTGGCCGGGGACGGGCAAGGGCGGGCCGCCGTTGACCGAGTAGGTCCCCTGGAAGTGCGTCGTCAGCACCACTGGGAAGTCGCCGGTCTGGGTATAGACGTGGCTGGTGGCGGTCTTTTCGCCCCAGCGCTCCTGCGGGAGGGGGCCGCCGGCGGCAGTCTGCGGCCCAAGCGAGGTACCGTCGCCGTAACTCCAGGTGTACTGGACGGGTTTGGCGACAACATGGACTTTCTGGGCCAGGATGGTGACGTCGAATTGTTGTTCCGCCGCGTCTGCGAAGAAGTTAGTCTCAGCGCCCCTGAGCGTGTGCGGGCTCGGCTGGGCCGTGACAGATCCTGCGGTGACTGGCAGCCGCTGGAACTCCGTTTGGATCATGGCGGCAATTCTGGGAAGCAAATCCTCCGGTCGCGGGTCGAAAAGACACGTGGGTCCCGAGTGAAAGGTCCATGTTGGATTCGGCACTCCCGCCGGCGCTTTCAGCCAGACGACAGGAATTCCTTCTTTTCCGTCGGGGCCATTCTTACAATCCACGAGGACGGCAAGGCACTCCGTGTCAAAGTCGCCGCCGCCCAGGTGGCACTGCAGTTCGTACTTGTATTGGTTGGGGTCGGCATGCATGGCTCCCGGTTGAAGCGCCACAAATTTCCCGGTCGCAGGGTCCAGTCTCCAGCCACCGACGTCAACGCCCTGATTGCCAAAACCAGCGTCAATTCCATCACCCTCCGCGATCGCCGGGCTAGAGATAAATAGCGTTCCGACTAGAATGCAGGCAATGCCGATTGAGCCCACGACGCGACGCCAACGGGGCGAACTCGATTGGCTCATCGAATTGGGTGAAGACTGGAAAGCTGCCACTCACCGGTCTTGTACGTCACGAGCATGACGTTTCCGGTGTCGGATGGCTGCGTGCGTTCGCGAAATTCAGTTCCCCCCGACGCAATGTATGTAATTGTCCCTTGCTGCACCTGCACGACGACCTGATATTGGCCGTCCGCGTCAGATTCAAAAGTCGTGCTGATCGATGGAGTTTCAATGCGCCCTCCAGCCAGCCATCGATCGTTCGTGTAGTTCTCGGCCAAGGAGCTGGTTATCTTGGCACAGAACTCGCAGGAGGGAGCTGTTACAGATTCCAATCCTGACGCATTCCCTGTTTCGTAGGCGAAGTTCAACTGCGCAAACCAGTACCGCGCGAACGCCTCGAGCCCTTCCTTCGTCTCCGCCTTCGCAGCTTCCGGCAGCACCGGAACTGGCACGTTCTGTGCCCTGCCGGAGGCGTCCGCCGGTTTGTAGCTGGCCGTCGGGGTGGGGGAAGCCGTGGGAGTCGGCGTCCCAGCCAAGCTCGAAGTCGCGGGCGCGGCTGTTGCACCAGGAGTTGTTCCTCCGCCAGTGCACGCTGTGATTGGCAGCAGGGTCATCGCAACCAAAACGGCGCAAATGCGTCTCCGGCGGCCGAAGGTTGAAGTGCGAGATGTCATGGTCAGCTATTCCCCCCGATAGAAAATCAAGACGCCTGAAGCCAAACAATGCCTTAAGGGTAACCGACATCACATTTGGGACATCAAAGTTATCCACAGGCGCTTGATTGACCTCGGCTCCCACCGATTTCCCGGCGCAGGCCTCTGGCGCTTTTCTACATGGCCCAGAACAATGAACCCATGATGTTCGAACATGCAGACGAAAATCCCATCCTCGTACTCGATGACGACCAGTGCTGGAAGCTGATTGAAGGCACGAAACACGGCAGGCTCGTGGTCGTCGTGGGCGGCGAACCCGATATTTTCCCGGTGAACTACGCCGTCAGCGGCCGGAAGCTCTACCTCCGGACGGCCCCCGGCAACAAACTCGCTGAACTGACGATCAATGCCAAGGTGCTGTTCGAAACGGACGGCATACTCGCCGATGAGGCCTGGTCGGTTGTCCTTCGCGGCACCGCCCGGGTGCTGGACCAGTCCGCCGACATCGCAGCGGCAGAGGCCCTGGGGCTCAAGCCGTGGGTGCCCACCCTGAAGGACTTCTACGTCGAGATCGAGCCCACCACGGTCAGCGGGCGCCATTTCCAGTTCGGCGAGCATCCGGAGCGGGAGATCTAACAGAGGTACGACGGCGGCAACGTTGCCTGCTCGACTTGGCCACCACCGTCGACCGCTAAACGACCTAATCCCGCGGGGCCCCCTCCGGCCTGCCGCCCGACCGGCCGCCGCCTAGACTTAATTCATGGCGGACAAGCTGACACCCGAGCGGCGCAGCTGGAATATGTCCCGTATCCGCGGGAAGAACACCAAGCCTGAACTGCTGGTCCGGAAGCTGCTGCACGCCAAGGGCTACCGCTACCGGCTCCACGGCACCACTCGTGGCGGACGCCTCCCTGGCAACCCGGACCTGGTCTTCGCCGGCCGCCACAAAGTCATCTTCGTCAACGGCTGCTTCTGGCACTTCCATGACTGCCGGGTGGGGCAACACGCGCCCAAGGCCAACGCCGAGTTTTGGGAAACCAAACGTACTCGAACGCGGAACCGCGACGCCCTGCAGCGCGATCAGCTCGCGAGCCTGGGTTGGGAAGTCCTCACCGTCTGGGAGTGCGGGCTCAAGGATCTTTCCGCGCTGGAAAAGCAGTTGGACGAGTTCCTGCTGGCCAGCAACTCCCGCCCCGCCGCAGCACGCCCCGCACCTGAACCACCCGCCCCAGCACCACCCGCCCCAGCCCCTCCCGCGTCTGCCTCCGCCCCAGAAAACTAGACCCGGTGGTGGTCGATCAGCCAACCGGCCATTTGCCGGGCGCGGCCGGCCGCGGCGAGGTCCCCCTCGGCCGCTGAAACGATCGAGCCCTTCATCAGGATGTGGCAGGACCGGGAAAACTCTTCCGGATCCCTCAGCCCCGCTTCCTCGGCAAGCTGCTGCACGTGGCCGCGGATCTTCGCGAGGTAGTCGATGCTGGCCTTGCCCAGCGGGTGCCCTGGTCCCATCTCAAGCAGGATGTTGACGAACGAACACGCTTCGAAGTCCTCGCGCGCAAACCAGTCGGCGAACACGTCAAAGACCGCCAGCAGCTGCTCCTCAGGGTTGGCTCCCCTCCGCAGCGCTTCGGCGACAATCTTGTCCACAGTCCACTGCTGGTCCCTTCGCGCCAGGAAGGCGAGCACCAGTTCGTCCTTGGACGCAAAGTGCCGGTAGAAGCTCGCCTTCGCCACACCCGAGCGGCTGATCAGTTCATTTACGCCGACGCCGCGGACACCGCGGGCGGAGAACAGTTCGTAGGCGACCGCGAGAATCCTTTCCCGGACCCCGGGCGCAACAGACCCGCAGTCGGCCGCGCCACGCGGCCGCGGTCCTGATAGTCCGGCATTAGCTGAGAGCGGCATAAGAATCACTTTGCGTCTATCCGAGACAGACTGTTCTGCCTCGGGTAATATCCGAATCTGGGGACAAGGACCCTATCGGGTCCGCACTTACTCGTACTACTACTCCACGGGAGAGCGCCAGATGCCGCACTTGCTGAGGTCCACCACGTCGCCCAGGACTGCCACGTGGCCGTCGAAGTCATCCCCTGGCTTTCGGCCGCAGGAGTACCGGCGGTCCCCCGAAGTCGATCCGGATCTCGAACCCCTGCGTCGGCAGGTATCCGCGATCATTGATGCGATTCTCTCCGACACCAAGCCCGAAGAGGCTCAGGTACGCGAAAAACTTCGCCGGCATGTCGCCAACAACCCCGGCCAGCCGGAAAAGGCCCTCTTGAGCCACCTCCTGTCTGTTTCCGTGGACCAGGAAGCCAGCTAGCGGCGACTCCAAGGAGTACGTCAGCGGCTGATGGTCGCCTGACGCACCACTTCGCCCCAGGACTGCTGTGCCAGGTCCGCCACGGAGGCCAGAATTTCCGCCGGTGGCCTCGACAGGTCGAGCGGGAATTCCACCACGTCGATGTCGGTGTTGAGGATCCTGCGCAGCTTGATCTCGCCCGCGCCCGGATACACCAGCCAGGCTGTCGGCACGCGCAGGGACGTGCAGTACGCCAGCATCCGGTAGTGGTCCCCCGACAGGGACGCCCCGGCGTCGGCCGCGGCCTGGTACTTGGCGTCGTAGACCATCACCGGCCGGCCTCCCAGGAAGTGGACGGCGCCGGGCTGCACCACGATCCGGTCTGAATCGCGCACGGCCTCGTTGAGCAGGGCGTTGTAGCGTAGGCGCATCTCCCCCGGATATGCGGCCATGGCCTCGCGGAGCGCGGTCCCCACGAAGTCCTCGAAGACCACGGACATGTCCACCACAAACGACGCCGACTGTTGCGTGCCGTCGCCGGCCTCCGCCGAGGCGTGGCGCAGGATCACCTCGGCGAGCCGCAGCGCAGCCTGGTACCGGGTGTTCATCCGGCTGGCCCGCCATGCCGGCAAGGGAGCGCCGGACTGCAGCCGGGTCACGGCGGCGAGCTTGCCCTTGAGCTGGCGGAGCCGGCTCAGCACCTCGGGCCGCACACCCGGGACCTGGGACATCCGTTCCAGCGCCGCCCGCAGGATGCGGTTCTCCGCGATGTCCTCGGTGAACTCGTCGTAGGACACCTCAAGCGGCACGAGCATCCCGGGCCGGCGCGAAATCTGGTCCGAAATGCGGATCCGGCCCTTGACCGTCCGCAGCGATTCGTCGACGTTGAGGTAGCCCTGCAGCACCCCGCGGCTCAGCGCACGGTCCGAGAGCTGAGCGAGCGACTCCGCGAGTGCACTCCACAGATCCGCTTCCTCGACCGCGGCGACGGAATCCTCCCGGAAGCCCTGGTCCCCGGCGTAGCCGAGCAGGAACAGGAGCCGGTCCAGGCCGAGCCGTTCCTTGGGCCGCACTTCGAGCTGCACCGTCGGCGTCCGCACCGAACCGACTTTGCCCACGGGCTCGATCCGGTACAGCCCCATGCCCATCGGCGAGGCTTTGGCCAGGCCGCTGCCGTTCAGGAAGGCCGCGCTGTCCGGGTCCAGCCGGTCGACGACGCCGCCGGAGAGCTCGTCCAGGACGATCCGACGCGCAGGCTGGGAACCCGGCGCGCCGTGGCTGGCGGGCTTCGGCCGGCTAGGCGCGCGCAAGGCGGTCAAGCAGCGGGTCCAGCCCGAACCGCTCCTCCAGCTGGGCCCGGTTCAGCTGGCCGTGGTAGTGCTCCTCCAGCAGCGGCATCAGCTCGTACTTCCAGATCCGGCGCAGGCCCTTGGGCGTCTGGGCGGACTTCTTCATGAAGTAGGACGGGCCGATCATGAGGTCCCGGTCCCACTCATCGATGGCGTCGTTGAGCGCGTCCATCAGCAGGGCCGGCGTCGTGTCCAGGTCGCGGGCCTGCAGGAACCGCAGCAGCGAGCCCTTCACCGGCTCGGTCTTGGGGTGCAGCTCAATGAAGGAGAAGCGGCGGCGGATGGCGGCATCCATCATCGCGATGGACCGGTCCGCGGTGTTCATGGTGCCGATGATGTAGAGGTTGTCCGGCAGTGTGAACGGCTCGTTGGGGCTGTACTGCAGGTAGATCCGGTCGTCGCGGTATTCGAGCAGGAAGTACAGCTCGCCGAACACCTTCGCAAGGTTCGCCCGGTTCATCTCATCGATAATCAGGAAGTACGGCTTGCTCTCGTTCCCGGGCTTGGCCGCCTCTTCGGCGATCCGGCGCAGCGGCCCGGCCACGAGTTTGAAGGACACCTGGCCCTCTTCGGTCTTGTCCGGGCGGAAGCCCTCGAAGAAGTCCTCATAGGCGTACGAGGGGTGGAACTGCACCAGCTTGACGCGTTCGTCGGTGGTGTCGCCGGCGAGCTGGGCGGCCAGGTGCTTGGCCAGGTAGGTCTTGCCCGTGCCGGGCGGGCCGTACAGCACCAGCTGCCGGTTCTCCTCCAGCAGTTCGGCGATTTCCTGCAGGGGCTCCAGGTCCATGTGCAGCGACGCGGCGAACTCCGGCGTCAGCGGGCGGAACCCCTCACAGGCAGGTTCGACGACGGCGGCCGGCTCGGTGCCGTCGCCGGGCTCGGCTTCCGCTTCGGCGGGCAGCAGCGCTTCAAGGGCCTGGATGACACGGGTGATGTCCACGATGATGCCGGAGGTGGCCAGCTGCCGCTGCACGTGGCGGGGCAATTCGGTCATATTGTGGGTTTCGTCGAACCAGCGCACCTTGCGGCGCAGCCGGCGGTTGTCGTCGTGGTGCTCAGGTTCACCGAGAACCACCCCCACCCGGACGGTGCCGGCGCTCTGGTAGAGGGTCAGGTCGCCGGGCTTCATCACGGTCAGGAAGGCGAAAACAGCGGTCTTGGTGTCCTCCCGCTCCACGTAGCCGAGGTGCTTGTAGTCCTCGTCCACGGCGTGCTGGACCAGCCCGGCGGTGACGCCGGGGTCCAGCAGGCGGAGGTGCTCGACGTCGAGCGTTACCGATTCCTCGGTCTGCCAGGCGCCGAGCAGTTCGGCGTTGTCGTGGTGGGTGCGCAGCAGCCAGGCACGCCGGCCGGGGTCGCCCACCTTCCGCCACTGGCTCACCAGTTGCCGGGAGTACCAGTCGATCCGTTGGCCGGCCTGTTCGTCGAGGTGCAGCCGGATGCGGTGGATGTCCGCGGAGATTTCCTCGTCCGTGTCGCCCTTCGCCCCGCCCACCAGGGAGGCAAAGGCGTCGCGGATCTCCTGGCGCTCGACGTCGGCCACCACAGGCTCGAAGTAGCTGGGCCAGACCAGGAATTCGATGCTGCGGCGGATGGCCGGCTGGTCATCGGGGGTGCCGGCCACCAGCTGGTGGAAGGCCAGCGGATCCTTCACGGCCGCCGCGACGGCGCCCGCCGGACGCTGGGCGACGTGCTGCACGAACCGGCAGAGCCATTTCAGGTGGTCCCAGATGGTCCAGTTGAACTCCGCGGTGCGGTCCCGGATGACGCCGTGATCGGTCATGCCGGCGAACAGCTCGTCCGGCAGTTCCAGCGGCGGCTCCAGCCAGGACGCGGCCTCCGCCACCCGTGCGCGTTTGACCTTGAGGGATTTCACCTCGTGGGCCAGCGGCAGGGACTGCAGGAACAGCAGCTCCACGGCCAGCTGCTTGGCGCCCCGGGACGCGTCCTGGAGGTTCTGCCGCAGGTTGGTCATCATGGGAGCTTTGGGATCCGGGACCCCGCGTTCGAGGCGGTTCAGCAGCTCCGCGGCGGCCTGCACCGACCACGTTTTGGTGCGTCCGTCCAAGGCGGACGGTTTGCCATGCAGTCCTGGCCCCAAGACAAACCACGCCGCGTCTTCGATCTCCTTGGAGATGCCGAGGGCGCGGTGCATGGCAGGCTTTTTGGATGGGGTCATGCTTTCAATTTACAGGCTTAAGCTGACAGCCCGCATCACGGTACGCCCGGAACCTACTGGGAAGTAGGTGCGGAAGAGCGCGCGGCCTCCCATTCAGCCGTCGCTATTTGACGGCGGGATGCCGCTTGACGCCAAAGGTGAAGTAGCTGCCCGGCCCGACGAAGTTGATCAGCGTGGCGACCCGCCACATCGCCTTGCTGCCGCGGATCTGATCCGCCGGGCGTCGCGTGATGTCCGTCTGGGCCGCGACAAGCAGCGAGAGTTGGACGGCGGCCGTGGTAATGGTTCCGAACTTCGCCGCCGGCGAGAGGTCTTTCCACGCCTTCTTCCGGGCGTAGTTCTTGCGCTTGCTCGCCATCATCTGTGCTCGTTTGTTCGCCATGATCCGCGCTCCTTGGCTTCGGGGCTGACTGCCCTCGGATTGTTCATTCTAGGGACGATCCGTAGAGCGAGGTAGAGGCCATGGGACCGGTTCTGCTTGGCACCTTGGGAGGAGGCTTCGCTCACCCGGAGTGAACCGGCGTGAACCGGGCGAGCTTCCCCTTCTGCTCGGGCGTCAGCCTGAGCACCCTTCCGGTGGCCTCGTCCACGAACGCCAGATGGCTCGTGGCCCGGACGCAGTCCTCGCGGGTGACGGGATCCTGGACGAGGTAGTGGATGTCGAAGCTGGCACCCTTCACCGCACCGATCCACAGCTGGACCAGGGCCGGCACATTGCGGTACTCGAGCGTCCGCACGTAGCGGATCTTGTGCTCCACGATCAACGCAAGCGTCCCCTCCGGGACCTCGTTGAAGAGAGGTACCGGAGGCTCAATGCCCGGCAGCCCGGAGCCCCGGGGCGGCCCGAAAGCCGCGATGCGGGCCTCCTCGAGGATCCGGACGATCTGGACGTTGTTGATGTGGCCGTAGGCGTCCATGTCGCCCCAGCGCATCGGGATCTGCACCTCGATGCGCCGGGCATGAGCGGACGCTGGCTCTGTGGACTCTGCCGCACGGCCGGCGGTGCTCAGCTGTGCACCGCTGTCGCGTCGTCCTTGAGCACCTGGTCGGCGTCCTCACCGGCGAACTGGGACATGTAGAGGCGGTAGTAGGCGCCCTTGAGGTCCAGCAACTGGGCGTGGGCCCCCTGCTCCACGATCCGGCCGGCCTCCATCACCAGGATGGTGTCGGCGTCGCGGATGGTGGAGAGACGGTGGGCGATCACGAAGCTGGTGCGGTCGGTGCGCAGGGCGGCCATCGCCTTCTGGACCAGCACTTCGGTGCGGGTGTCCACCGAGCTGGTGGCCTCGTCCAGGATCAGGAGCGAAGGGTTGGCCACGAAGGCCCGGGCAATGGTGATCAGCTGCTTCTCGCCGGCGCTGACGTTGTTGCCTTCCTCGTCGATGACCGTGTTGTAGCCGTCCGGCAGGGCGCGGACGAAGCGGTCCACGAAGGTAGCCTTCGCCGCTTCCATCACCTGTTCCTCGGTGGCGTCCAGCTTGCCATAGCGGATGTTGTCGTAGATGGACCCGCCAAACAGCCAGGCATCCTGCAGCACCATGCCCACCTTGGCGCGCAGTTCCGCGCGGCTCAGATGGGTGATGTCGACACCGTCGAGGGTGATGCTGCCGTCCTGGAGCTCGTAGAAGCGCATCACGAGATTCACCAGGGTGGTCTTGCCGGCACCGGTGGGTCCGACGATCGCGACGGTGTGCCCGGGCTCGGCCGTGAAGGACAGGTCCTCGATCAGCTGTTTGTCCGGGGTGTAGCTGAAGGTGACGTTGCGGAACTCGACGTGGCCGTCGGTCTTGGCCGGGAGCTTCTCGGTGGCGGTCTCGGCGTCCTGCTCGTCGGCGTCGAGGAATTCGAAGACCCGCTCCGCGGAGGCGACGCCGGACTGGAGCATGTTGGCCATGCCCGCCATCTGGCCCAGCGGCTGGGTGAACTCGCGCGAGTACTGGATGAACGCGGTGGCGTCGCCCAGGCTCATCCCGCCGGAAGCGACGCGGAGACCGCCGACGACGGCGATGCCGACGTAGCTGAGGTAGGACACGAACTGCATGACCGGCATGATCATGCCGGAGACGAACTGCGCCCCGAAGCTTGCCTTGTAGAGGGCCTCGTTCCGCTCGTCGAAGCGTTCCAGCATGTCGGCGTCGCGGCCGAAGACCCGGACCAGGTCGTGGCCGGAGAAGGACTCCTCGATCTGGCCGTTGAGCTCGCCGGTGTTCTTCCACTGGGCGGCGAAGAGCTTCTGGCTGCGGGAACCGATGATGCCGGCGGCGACAGCGGAGAGCGGCAGCGCGACCAAGGCAATCAGCGCCAGCTGCCACGACACGATGAACATCATGATGACGATGCCGATGACCGTCAGCGCCGAGTTCACCAGCTGCGCGAAGGCCTGCTGCAGCGCCTGCTGGATGTTGTCCACGTCGTTCGTGACACGGGAAAGGATGTCGCCGCGCTGGCGCGTGTCGAAATAGTTCAGCGGGAGCCTGTTGAGCTTCTTCTCGGTGTCGTCGCGCAGCTTGCGGACAACCCGCATGACCAGGATGTTCAGGACGTAGCCCTGCAGCCAGAGGAAGATGTTGGCGACGAAGTACATCACCAGGACCACGCTGATCAGGAATGCTAGCTCCTGGAAATCGATGCCGACGCCGGGGACGACGTCCATCTTGGAGAGCATGTCCGCGAAGTTGTCCTGCCCCTGGGCGCGCAGGCCCTCGACGAACTGCTCCTTGGTGCCGCCGGCCGGCAGCTGCTTGCCGACGACGCCGCCGAAGATCACGTCCATCGCCTGGCCGAGGATCCGCGGCGCCACGACGTTGAGGACCACGGCGACCGTCACCATCGCAAGCACGGCGATGATGCCGGCCCGCTCCGGCTTCAGCAGGCCCATCAGCCGCTTCGCGGAGGGCCAGAAGTGCTGGGCCTTCTTGGCCGGAATGTCGCCGAACATGCCGCCGTCGGCCTCGCCGGGCCGGTATTCCTCTTCGTAGAAATCGTCGTCCGGCTCCGCGCCGGGGACCTGCGGGTCGGAGAGCTGGGATTCGGCGGCCGGCTCGTCGGCTGCCGGGGAGGCCTGCCCTGAGGACTCCGACTTCCTGGAGTTTGGCGAGACGTTCTCTTTGGTGCTCATGCCACTGCCTCCGCGGTCAGCTGGGATTCGACAATTTCCTGATAGGTACTGGAGCTCTCCAGCAGTTCTTCGTGCGTGCCGCGGTCCACGATCCGTCCGTTGTCGAGAACCAGGATCTGGTCGGCGTCGGCGATGGTGGAGACGCGCTGGCCGACGATGATCACGGTGGCATCGGCGGTTTTCGCCTTGAGCGCCCGGCGGAGCCTGGCATCTGTGGCGACGTCGAGTGCGGAGAAGGAGTCGTCAAACAGGAAGACCTTGGGCTCGGTGACGAGGGCGCGGGCAATGCAGAGCCGCTGGCGCTGGCCGCCCGAGACGTTGGTGCCGCCCTGGGCAATCCGTGAGCCCAGTCCGTTCTTCTTCTCGCGCACAAAGTCCGCGGCCTGGGCTACGGTCAGCGCGTCCCAAAGTTCCCCGTCCGTGGCCTCGGGCTTGCCGAAGCGCAGGTTGTGTTCGATGGTCCCCGAGAACAGGTAGGGCCGTTGCGGCACCATGGCGACGCGCTGGGTGATTTCCGCCCGGTCCAGCTGGGTGACGGGGACGCCGTCGAGCAGCACCTCCCCCGAGGCGGCGTCGTAGAGACGGGGCAGCAGGGCCAGCAGGCTGGACTTGCCGGCGCCGGTGGAGCCGATGATCGCCACGGTCTGGCCGGGCTCGGCGGTGAAGCTGATGTCGCTCAGCACCGGCGCTTCGGCGCCGGGGTAGGCGAACGACACATTCCGGAATTCGACGCGGCCGGCCTTTGCGGCCGGTGCCACGGGGGTGAGTGCCTCGTGAATGGAGGGTTCGACGTCGAGCACCTCGCCGATGCGGTCCGCGCAGACCGAGGCGCGCGGAATCATCATGGCCATAAAGGTACCCATCATGACCGCCATCAGGATCTGCAGCAGGTACTGCAGGAAGGCCGTAAGCGCGCCGACCTGCATTTCGCCCGCGTCGACCCGCTGCCCGCCGAACCACAGCACGGCGGCGGTGGAGATGTGCAGGATCATGCCGATGGCCGGGAACATCAGCACGAAGAGCGCACCGATTTTCAGCGAAACGTCGGTCAGTTCCTTGTTGGCCGCGCCGAACCGCTCGGCTTCGTGGGGTTCGCGGACGAAGGCACGGACGACGCGGATGCCGATGATCTGCTCGCGGAGGATGCCGTTGAGGCGGTCGATCTTGACCTGCATGGACCGGAAGAGCGGCATCAGACGGACTACGAGGTAGCCCACCACCACGATGAGCACCGGCACGGAGACCCAGACCAGCCAGGACAGGTTGAGGTCCTCGCGGAGGGCCATGAAAATGCCGCCGATGCACATGATGGGTGTGGCCACCATGAAGTTCAGGCCCATCAGCATCAGCATCTGCACCTGCTGGACGTCATTGGTGCCGCGCGTGATCAGCGTCGGGGCGCCGAAAACGTTGACGTCCTTCGCGGAAAAACTCGTGACCTTCCGGAACACGCCGCGGCGCAGGTCGCGGCCGAACGCCATGGCGGCCTTGGACCCGAAGTACACCCCGGCGATCGCGGTGGCGACCTGGATCAGCGCGACGCCGAGCATCACGCCGCCGGTGCGCCAGATGTAGTCCGTGTCGCCCCGGGAGACTCCCTCGTCAATGATCTGGGCGTTCAGGCTGGGAAGGTACAGCGCCGCGATGGTAGAGGCGAGCTGGAAGAAAATGACTGCCCAGATGTATGGCAGATACGGCTTCGAATAGCGCCGTATGAGAGTGACGAGCATGCCCACGAGTCCTTAAGGAAATACCGAATAAATGAGGCTGGAGAAGGTTCTGGCGAGGGAACATCCACCGGATGCTCCTATTACTAGCAGAGGGGGCCGACAGCCATAGCCATCCAACTCTACGAAACGACCGTCCCGCGGGGAACATCGGCGACGGAAAATCATCCAAACGGCGTACTTTTCGCTCCGCGGATTCCCGTGAAGCCCGCGGCCGCCCCTGTCCGGGCCGGCCGCGGTGCCGCCAGCGTGCAGCCCGCTCAGTCGCTCAGGCGCTGGCTTTCGCGCTGCCGGCTGAGCACGTCAACGAATTCCCGGTCGAGGTCGACGATTCCGGTCCCGGCCACGGGGCTGGCGGATGCCGCCGAGGCGGGGGCCGCCGACTCAACCGCAGTCGCGGCGGACGGGGCCGGGCCGCCGTCGCCCTTTGCTGAAGGGCTGACGATGTCCACGGTGCGCCGCAGCGGCTGTTCCTTGATGAAGAGGATCGCCACCAGGGCGACCAGGCCGATGATCGCGGAAATCATGAAGATCTGGGCGGTCGCGTCGCCGTAGGCGGCCCGCATGATTTCGCGGACGGGCTGCGGCATGTCCTTGAGGTCCATGCTGGCGCCGGCGCCGCCGCTGACGGGAATCCCCGCGGCGGTGAGTCCCTCCGTGGCGAGTTCCTTGACCCGGTTCGCCATGACGGCGCCCAGGACGGAGACGCCGATGGCGCCACCGACCGACCGGAAGAACGCTACCGAGGCGCTGGCGGTTCCGATGTCGCTGGCCCGCACAGTGTTCTGCACGGCCAGGACGAGGTTCTGCATCAGCAGGCCCAGGCCGAGGCCGAGGATCGCGGTGTAGACGCCGGTCTGCCAGAGTTCAGTGGTGTGATCGATGGTTCCGGTCAGTCCGAGGCCACTGATCAGCAGGATGGCTCCCGCGATCAGGTACCGCTTCCATTTTCCGGTCCGGCTGATCAGCTGCCCGGAAACCACGGAACCGATCAGGTTGCCGGCGATCATGGGCAGGGTCAGGAGCCCCGCTTCGGTGGGCGACGCGCCGCGTGCCACCTGGAAGTACTGTCCGAGGAAGGTGGACGAACCGAACATCCCGACGCCGACGGCGATCGAGGCCAGGATGGCGAGAGCCGTGGTGCGCTGCGAAATGATCTTCAGCGGAATGATGGGCTGCGGCACCTTGGACTCCACCAGGACCAGCAGTGCCAGCAGGACGACGCCGCCGCCCACCATGGCCACGCTCTGCCAGGACCACCAGTCGTAGTAGTCCGGGTTGCCGGCGAACGACACCCAGATCAGCAGCAGGCTCACGCCGGAGGTCAGCAGGATGGAGCCGAGCCAGTCAATTTTCGCGGGCCGCCTGACGTGCGGCAGCTTCAGGGTGACCTGCAGCAGGATCAGGGCGATCACGGCGAGCGGGACGCAGACGAAGAAGGTCCAGCGCCAGCCCAGCGGGCTGTCCACGATGAAACCGCCGAGAAGCGGTCCCCCGGCCGTGCCCACGGCCATGACGGCGCCCATGTAGCCGGAGTACTTGCCGCGGTCGCGGGGCGGGATGATGGAGCCGATGATGGCCATGGCCAGCGCGGTGAGCCCGCCCATGGCGATGCCCTGGATGACGCGGGCGGTCAGCAGCAGCGGGATGGTCTCCGACAGGCCCGCCATGACGGAACCGGCCACGAAGATCACGATGCTGAGCTGGACCAGGAACTTCTTGTTGAAGAGGTCGGCCAGCTTGCCCCAGATTGGGGTGGTCGCGGCGTTGGCCAGCAGGGCCGCGGTGATGACCCACGCGAAGTCAGTCTGGGTCCCGTGGAGCTCGGACATGATCGTGGGCAGGGCGTTCGCCACGATCGTGCTGCTGATGATCGCGGTGAAGAACGCGGCCAGCAGGCCGGTCAGGGCTTCCATGATCTGGCGGTGGGTCATCACCGCCGGCGGTGCGGGGGGCTGTTCTGTGCTTGCTGCCATGGGGCGCTCCTCAAACAATTTCGGTCGTGGTGGTGGATCCGGCCGTCGTTGCCCGGGCTGATGTCCTGAGGGACTCAGCAAGTTTCTGGAGGGTGTTCGTTGTCTCTGCGACGTCCTTCTCGCTCCAGTCCTGCAGGAAGCCAAGGAGTGTGGCGGCGCGCTGCTCCTCGATGAAACGGAGCTTCTCGACTCCAGACGCGGAGAGCGCGATCAGCTGCGCCCGTCCGTCCAGGGGGTCGGGCCGGCGGACCACATAGCCCTGTTCCTCCAGTTCGGCAATGTGCCGGCTGAGGACGGGGGCACTGACTCCGAGCCGGTCCGCGAGCGTGGTGGCCCGGGCTTCCCCCTCCCCCACGAAACGCAGTACGCCTTGGAGGGCCACACCTGTGTCTTCGCCGCGAAGCTTCACGGCGGCTACGCAGCGGACGGCGCGTTGCAGATCGAAAATCTGGTGGACGAGTTTGGCTGCGGTGTCCGGCGCGACTGCCATCACGGCTCCCTATTTTTTGCCTTTGCTGGCTTTGCTTGCCTTAGGCAACAAATATATCAGGAAATTAGTTACTTTGGGAAACTAACCCTGTTTTCGGGGGTGCCGCCGGCTTAAACGCCGGCGCGGACCGGCAGCATTGCTGCCGGTCCGCGCTGAGCGTTTTTCCAGTGGGAGTTGAGCGTGGGGGCTCAGGCCTCCAGGTGGGTGGGGGCGAACATCTGGAGCAGGGTTTCGACGACGACGACGTTCGGTCCGTCGGCGGCGAAACCGGCCTTGAGCGCGTCCCCGACGTCCTCGGGGGCAACCCGGACGGCAGGGACCCCGAAGGCCTCGGCCAGCTTGACGAAATCGGGGCGGGCGAGCTCCGTGGCGGTAGCCTTGCCGAAGGCGCCCACCATGTATTCGCGCAGGATGCCGTAGCCCCCGTCGTCGACAATCAGCCAGGTGACCGGAACATTGTGCTGCTTGGCCGTGGCCAGTTCGGAGATGGAGTACATCGCCGATCCGTCGCCCGAGACGGCGAGCACGCGGGCCGAGCCGCCGGGCTTGCCGGTGGTTTCCAGGCCGACGGCGCCGCCGATCGCCGCCGGGAAGCCGAAGCCGAGTCCGCCGGCGCCCTGGGCGGAGTGGAACTGGCCTTCGCGGGCGTCCCAGCAGCTCCAGGCCCAATAGGCGGAGATGGTCATGTCCCAGAACGTCTGCATGGCGGCGGGAACGGCCTCCCGGATGTCAGCCATGAACTTCAGTTCCTTGCCGAGGTCCTGGGATTCCAGCCGGGCCTTGACCTTGGCCAGGGTTTCCTTGACCAGCGTCTCCGGCGAGGTACCGTGCCAGTCCGCACGCTCCCCGTGCGGCTCCGTCAGGGCGGCGTCGAGCGCGGCGAGCGCCTGGCCGGCGTCGGCCCGGATGCCCAGGCCGGGTCGGTTGGATTCCAGCACGCGGGGTTCTGCGTCGATCTGGATGATCCGGCCGCGCGGCTCGAAGGTGAAGTAGTTGGAGGTGACCTCGCCCAGGGAGGAGCCGATCACGATCAGCACGTCGGCGTCCTCGAGGAGCTCCGTCATGTGCTGGTCCTCGATCCAGGACTGCAGCGAGAGCTCGTGGTTCCATGGGAATGCCCCGTTGCCGCCGGGGGTGCAGATGACCGGAGCCCGGAGCTTCTCCGCAATGGAGAGCAGGGATTCCTCGGCCCGGCCGCGGCGGGTGCCGCCGCCGGCGATGATGGCCGGACGTTCCGCCGTCGACAGCCATTTCACGGCCTCGCGGACGAGTTCCACGCGGGGCGGATTGTCGGCCGCTTCGGCGAGGGCGTCCTCCACCGGGGGAACCATGATGGGATCCAGCAGGACGTTCTGCGGGATTTCCAGCCACACGGGGCCCTGCGGCGAGGAGATCGCTTCGGTCCAGGCGTCCTGGATGGCGGAGGGGATGCCCGAGGCGTGCTGGATCAGCCGCTGGCTCTTGGTGACGTTCGCGGCCGAGGCCTTCTGGTCATCGAGCTGGTGCAGCATGCCCTTGCGGCGGGCGCCGAGTCCTTCCAGCGGGATCTGGCTCGCCACGACCACCATGGGAACGCCGGTGGCGTAGGCCTCCTGCAGCCCGGCCAGGGACGTCAGCGCACCCGGGCCGGTGGAGAGGAAGAGGACGCCGACCTCGCCGGTGGCGCGGGAGTAGCCGTCGGCGGCGAAGGCCGAGTTGTTTTCCACCCGGGAGGAGACGAAGTGCAGGTTGCCGCGGCCCATGGCGTCGAAGAGGCCCAGGGCGTGCTGGCCCGGGATGCCGAAGACGGTTTTGGCGCCGAGCGCCTCGAGGGTCTCGACGACGAGGTCGCCGCCGTTGCGCACGCCGGTCACTGGGAGACCCCGCTCTCGACGCGCTGGGACGCCGGTGTCGCGAAGCCGGCCGGGCGGCGGGATTCCTGGCCGAGGGCCTGGGCGGCGTAGCCGTTCGCCGTGCCGAAGCGGTTGCCTTCAACCGCGCGGTCCGCCATCAGGGTGACGAGCTCGTAGGCCACGTGGCTGGCGGCGACGCCGGTGATGTCCGCGTGGTCGTACGCGGGGGCCACCTCGACGACGTCGGCCCCGACCAGGTTCATGCCGCGGAAGCCGCGGATGATCTCCAGCAGCTCGCGGCTGGTGATGCCGCCGGCTTCCGGGGTTCCGGTGCCGGGCGCGTGGGCGGGATCGAGCACGTCGATGTCCACCGAGATGTAGAGCGGGCGGTTGCCGATCCGGTCGCGGACCTTGGCGACAGTTTCCAGCACACCCTGGTAGTAGACGTCGGCGGAGGTGACGATGCCGAAGCCGAAGCGGTGGTCGTCGTCGAGGTCCTTCTTGCCGTAGAGCGGGCCGCGGGTGCCGATGTGGCTGATGGCCTCGGTGTCCAGGATGCCTTCCTCGACGGCCCGGCGGAAGGGCGTGCCGTGGGTGTATTCCGCGCCGAAGTAGGTGTCCCAGGTGTCCAGGTGCGCGTCGAAGTGCAGCATGGCGACGGGCTCTCCGGCCCGTTCGGCGGCGGCACGCAGCAGCGGCAGCGCGATGGTGTGGTCCCCGCCGAGGGTCACCAGCTTGCTGCCGGAGGCGGTCAGGTCCAGGGCGTTCTGCTGGATGGTCTCGATCGCTTCATTGATGTTGAAGGGATTGACGGCCATGTCGCCGGCGTCGGCCACCTGGATGTTTTCGAAGGGGCTGACGTCCCAGGCCGGGTTGTACGGGCGCAGCAGGCGGCTGGCCTCGCGGATGTGGTTGGACCCGAAGCGGGCGCCGGGGCGGTAGGAGACCCCCGAGTCGAAGGGCACGCCAACAACGGTGACGTCCGCCTTGGCGACCTGGTCCAGCCGCGGCAGGCGCGCATAGGTGGCGGCTCCCGCGTAGCGCGGAATGCGGGATGAATCGATGGGGCCAAGGTTGCCATTGGCCTCGATGCGCAGCTCTTCCAAAAGAAAGCCTCTCCTTCGAGGATTGACCGACGGGTGTGACAGCCATCATACACTCGAAGTTGCCTCTTGTGCATCAAATGTTTACTCGTGCGCTCTGGCTGGTGGTGGCGGGCGGAGATGGGCGGGGGGCGACGGCGAGCGACTGGCGGGCAGGCGGCGATGGACTGAGCTGGGCGGTGTTGACGCTCCTGCCCAGTTACCTACGCTCGCAACCCGCCTGCGCCGCGCGATTGCACGGAAAACCGGGGACTGCGTATGTCTGGGGCCGGTCCTGCCGGGAGTAACCGGGCAGGAGCGCGGCCGGATCCGCGGGCTTGGTGTCCTGAGGCACGAAGCCGGCGGCGGGTTTTCCAGATAGCCCGATTGCCGCCTTCCGCCTGCGTGCGCCTACCCCTGTACTGGCTGGATGGAACCCCTGGACTACTTAGCGCAGGTGGGCGGCGTCGCCCGGACCGGGCAACTCCTGGCCGCCGGCTACTCCCGGACAGAAATTTCCCGACTGGCCGCTGTCGCACGCCAGCCACGGCGTGGCGTCTTTGTCCTTCCGAAGTGCCAACCCGAGTTCGAGGCAGCGGTCCGGAACAACGCCCGGGTCAGCTGTGCGAGCGCGGCAGGACACTACGGGCTCTGGCTGCGGGACACCCCCGCCCAGCACCACCTCGCGTGCAACCACGGCCGCGGACACGGCTTCGTCCGGCACCGGACGGTCAGGTTCGACGGTCATCCCACGCTGCCACTGGCCGCGGTCGAGGACGTCGTGCTGCACGCAATCACCTGCCTCGCTCCCCCGGCATCAACAGCCATCGCGACTTCGGCAATGCGCCTGCATGGCGTCCCGTTGGAACTGTTGAAGGCCCAGCTCACGGCCGACCGGTCCGGCCAGGCTCTGAAAGCGCTGCACCAGCTGGATCTGCGCGCCGAGTCCATCGTGGAAGTCGATGCCCAGCACCTGTTCCGAGCCAACGGAATCGGCTACGACGCCCAGGTCTACCTGCCTGGGATCGGCCGGGTCGACTTCCTGATCGAGGGCTACCTGATTGTCGAGGTGGATGGCTTCGCATTCCATTCCAGCCGCGAGTCCCTGCGCCGGGACCTGGGCCGAAACAACGCCTCCACATTGGGCGGCTATGCCGTCCTCCGGTATATGCCGGAGCACATCTGGTTCGAACCGGAGCGCGTCCTGGCCGAGATCCGGGCAGTGCTGGGCCGGCGTTCACAGCCCGCGCGCTGAGGTGCCTGCGCTGGCCCGACCCGCCCCTGACGTTCCTGCCCAGTTACTCCGGCACCCACGCCGGAGAACCCGCAGAATTCCGGGGCATAGCACCTCCGGGAAGCACCCCGGGAGGGAGTAACCGGGCAGGAACGCAGCAAAACCCCAACCCGGGCGCAGACCCTAGCGGCTCGCGGCGGGGACCAGCACCCAGAGGACCTCGACGGCGTCGTCCGTCGGGTTCACCCACGTGTGCGGCTCACGGCCCGGGAAGGTCACGGTGTCCCCCGTATGCAGTTCGAATTCCTCATTGGTGAGAATCAGCCGGATGCTGCCCCGGACAACGTGGAGCACATCGACATCGCAGTCCACCGCGTAGAGTTCCGATTCGCCGCGGCCGCGAGGCTCGATCACGGCCTGGATGATCTGTACACGGCGCTCTGAGCGCGCGGTCAGGAGCCGCTCAACGATCCCCTCGCCGCCGAGCGAGATCCGCGGGCCTTCGTTCTTTTTGGTGAGATGCGTTTCTGGAGCGGCAAAAAGGTCGCCGATCGAAATGGAAAGCACTTGGCACAGCGTCACGAGGGACGCCACCGACGGAGAGGTGAGGTCTCGCTCGACCCGGCTGAGGAATCCCTTGGTCAGGCCGGTGGCGTCGGCGACCTGCTCGATGGTGAGCCGCTGCGACTGCCGGGCGGCGCGGATCCGGGAACCGATGGCAACGGGAACGTTGCTCGGTTCTACTGGTAGAGCCTTCATTTAGGAACCTTTCACGGCCGGCCGCTCGGCCCCATCGTTGGAGCAATACTAGCGGGACGGCGTCCGGTGGACGCCGGACCCACCCGCGACGCGTAATGCGTCTTGACTGTTACCCGGGTCACAACATACTGTTTGGCAACAAGTGTTGCCTATAAGGCAATTGCTGCCGCATAGACACGGTGGAGTACCTTACCCAAGGGACATTTCCGCTGGCAGTCCGTCACCGTACCCGTCAAGAAGCACCTGATCCCCGGCGCCATATCGTGCCCCGGCCGGGTCAGCCCTGCTCCGAACAGCTCTGAGGAGCCCTTAATGGACGCAAGTTTCGTCAACATCGCCATTGTGGTGGTGTACCTGGTCGCCATGCTGGCGTTCGGGTGGTGGGGTAAGTCCCGCACCAAGAACAACAGCGACTTCCTGGTGGCCGGCCGCCGCCTCGGCCCATTCCTCTACACCGGAACCATGGCCGCGGTCGTGCTCGGTGGCGCCTCCACGGTCGGCGGCGTCGGCCTGGGCTACAAGTTCGGCATCTCCGGCATGTGGCTCGTGGTTGCGATCGGCGCCGGTGTGCTGCTGCTCAGCCTGCTGTTCGCCAGCACCATCCAGAAGCTCAAGATCTACACCGTTTCCCAGATGCTGAGCCTGCGCTATGGCAGCCACGCCACCCAGACCTCCGGCATCGTTATGCTGGCCTACACGCTGATGCTCTGCGCCACGTCCACCGGCGCCTACGCCACCATCTTCGTGGTTCTCTTCGGCTGGGACCGCGCTCTGGCCATCGCCATCGGCGGCGCGATCGTCCTGGTCTACTCGACCATCGGCGGCATGTGGTCCATCACCCTGGCCGACCAGGTCCAGTTCGTCATCAAGACAGTCGGCATCTTCCTGCTGATGCTGCCATTCACGCTCAACGCCGCCGGCGGCTTCGAGGGCATCCGTGCCCGCGTGGATGCCAGCTTCTTCCAGATTGACGGCATCGGCATCCAGACGATCATCACGTACTTCGTCGTCTACACCCTGGGCCTGCTGATCGGCCAGGACATCTGGCAGCGCGTCTTCACTGCGAAGACCCCCACTGTCGCCCGCTGGGGCGGCGCCACCGCCGGCATCTACTGCATCCTCTACGGCGCGGCCGGCGCCCTGATTGGCCTCGGCGCCCGCGTGGCGCTGCCGGACATCGATGTCAAGGCCCTTGGCAAGGACGTTGTCTACGCAGAAGTTGCCACGCAGCTCCTGCCGATCGGCATCGGCGGGCTCGTCCTCGCCGCGGCCGTCGCCGCCATGATGTCCACGGCCTCCGGCGCCCTGATCGCGGCCGCCACCGTGGCACGCGCCGACGTCCTGCCGTTCGTCGCAAGCTGGTTCGGCAAGAACATCAACACCGATGACACCGACAACCCGGAGCACGACGTCAAGGCCAACCGGATGTGGGTCCTCGGGCTCGGCATCGTGGCGATCGTCATCGCCATCATCACCAAGGACGTCGTCGCGGCCCTCACCATCGCCTACGACATCCTCGTCGGCGGGCTCCTCGTCGCAATCCTCGGCGGCCTGGTCTGGAAGCGCGGCACCGGTGTTGCCGCAGCCGCCTCCATGGCCGTGGGTTCGGTCATCACCCTCGGCACCATGATCATCCTCGAGATCAACGCCGAGGTGCCGTTGGACGGCATCTACGCCAACGAGCCGATCTACTTCGGCCTGCTGGCCTCCGCGGTGGTCTACATTGCGGTGTCGCTGCTGACCAAGCCGACGGATCCCGCGGTCATGGCCAACTGGCACCGCCGGGTCGCCGGCGGCGCTGCCGAGGACGAACAGGTTCCTGTCCTGACCCACTAGGATCCTGGCGCGCTAAGCGGCCGGTTCGCTGCGGGACCGTGCAAGACTGCCGCCCCCACCGGCAACGAAAATAAACGACGACGGCGGTGCTTCCCTTTCGGGAGGCGCCGCCGTCGTCGTTCCACTCGCGTTCAAAAAGCGGTCCAACACCGTCGTTCCAGTCGGCGTATAAGTACCAGCTGACGTATAAGTACCAGCTGACGTATATACGGGGCTATAGGGAGCGCCGCTTACTCCGATTCCTCCGGCTGGCGGAATTCGTCCGCGTCCAGGGGCACCACCGGCTGGTCCTCGCCGAGGAAATCGTCCTTGTCCAGCGGGACGAGCCGCTCGGCCTCTTCGAGCAACTCCTCCTCCTCGGTCTCCGAAGCATCGACGGGGGTATCCTCCGCGTAGTCATAGGCCGGATCGGATTCGACCGTGTCCCTCGCCGGCTGGACGGGGTGGGATCCGCTGTTGTCCATGGTGCAACCTCCGTAGGCCCTCGGTGGCGGCTGTGGCTCCGGAGAACCCGCCGTGGGTTTCATTCGAACACCGCGAACCCGGACGGTCAAGGGCTCTACGGCCCGGCGGCGGCACCGCTACGGCCCGGCTACGGCACCGCCCAAAATTCCCCGCCGACGCCGTCCTTTTTACGGTCCGCCTAAACTCCCCGCTCAGGATCGCCAGCCGAAAATGCGCGGAAATACGAGGTACGCTAAAGACGCAATGGGGCCGAACCATGCCCTTTCAAGCCCAGGAGCTTCCGTGTCCCAGCACGCCACATCTGATCCGCACAACACCGAACCGGGCCGCCCGGAACCCCGCCACCCCGCACCCCGCCACGAGTCGCCCGCTGCGGCGCCGAGCTCCGCGGACATCAAGCGGTGGCGGCAGTACCTTGCCGACGAACGGGCCGAAGCCGCCGTCTACCGGGACCTGGCCCAGAACCGCAGCGGCGAAGAGCGCGACATCCTCCTCGCCCTGGCCGAAGCCGAAGGCCGCCACGAAGCCCACTGGCTCCAGCTGCTCGGCGACCAGGCAGGCCGCCCGCGCCCCGCCTCGCTCCGCAGCCAGTTGCTGGGCTTCCTGGCCCGCCACTTCGGCTCGGTGTTTGTCCTGGCCCTCGCCCAGCGGGCCGAAAGCCGTTCGCCGTATGCCTCCGACCCCTCCGCCACGCCGGCCATGGTCGCCGACGAACAAATCCATGAGGAAGTGGTCCGGGGGCTCGCTACCCGCGGCCGCAACCGGCTGGCCGGCACCTTCCGCGCGGCCGTGTTCGGCGCCAACGACGGGCTGGTCAGCAACCTGTCCCTGGTCATGGGCATGGCCGCCTCCGGCGTAGGCAGTTCCGTGGTCCTGCTCAGCGGCGTCGCCGGGCTGCTGGCCGGCGCGTTGTCCATGGGTGCCGGCGAATTCATTTCCGTGCGTTCCCAGCGCGAACTCCTGGCCGCGACCCGTCCCACCCAGATCACCCTGGCCGCCGCACCCTCGCTGGACATCGAACACAACGAACTATTGCTGGTCTACCTTGCCCGCGGCATGTCACGGGAAGCTGCCGAACACCGCGTCGCCGAGCGCATGGGCCTGCTGGACTGCGACTGCGATCCCAGCCTTTCCCTGCAGCCGGAGGTCCCGGAAACCCGGGACGAGCACGAAGCCGTCGGCACCGCCTGGAGCGCGGCGGCGTCGAGCTTCTGCTTCTTCGCATCCGGCGCCATCGTGCCGATCCTCCCGTTCGTCCTGGGCATGACCGGAATTGCTGCGCTCGTGGTCTCGGCCGTCCTGGTGGGCCTGGCGCTCCTGGTCACCGGCGGCGTCGTAGGCTTGCTGTCCGGCACCTCGCCCGCGACCCGCGGCCTCCGCCAGCTGGCGATCGGCATCGGCGCGGCCGGCGTGACGTATCTGCTGGGCATGGCCTTCGGCGCCGTGGTCGCCTAGTGGAGGGTCCTGAGTTCCGGGACCGGTCACCGCGTCACAGCCGCCCCCGCACCACGTGGCGGATTTTCCGCGGACTGGCGACCGCAGCCCTGATTGCCGGCGCCGCATTCCTTGCCGCCGGTTTCATCTACGGGGATCCGCGTTTCGCCGGACTCTTCGAAGTCAGCCGCGGCACCGGACCGGGCACGGCGATGGCGGGCCAGCCCGGCCAGCCGGCGTCGGCGGAGGCGGTGCGGACAGACACTCCCCCGCCCGGCGTCGAAGAGCAGGACGAGCCGCTCGGACACCCGCAGAAACCGGCCGTTGCCAGCAGCTCGTACAAGTTCCTGGCCGTGAACGACGACGGCACCCCGGTGGGCTATTCGCCGTGCCGGCCGCTGCACTACGTAGTGAACGCGGCACTGGCTCCGGAGGGTGCCGAGCGTCTGGTCGAGGATGCGATCAGGACCGTGTCCCGGGCGACCGGCATTAAGTTCGTCAACGACGGCGCGACCACCGAGGCACCCTCCCAGTCCCGCGTCCCGTACCAGCACGACGTTTACGGGGAACGCTGGGCGCCCCTGCTGATTGCGTGGACCACCCCGGACCAGGCGCCGCAGCTCAAGGGCCCGGTGATCGGCACGGGGGGCAGCACCCACTTCAGCTTCGGCGACGGGCCCAAGAGCTTCGTCACCGGCAGCCTGGAACTCGATGCCCCGCAGATCGCCGAGGACCTGGGCCGGACAGACGGCGCAGCGTACGCCACCGCGGTGATCCTGCACGAGCTCGGCCACGTGATGGGGCTGGAGCATGTGAACGACCCGGTGCAGCTCATGTATCCGGAGATCGGCGCCCCGGACGGCCTGGCCGCCGGCGACCTGAACGGCCTGTACGAGCTGGGCAAGGCGCAGTGCCGCAAGGACCTCTAGGCGCCTAGCTGTCCAGGACGGCGAGCGCCTCGTCGACCGTGTCCACCAGGAAGATCCTGCTCTCCATCCGCCGTCCCGCCGCCAGGCTCTGCAGCAGGGGCCACGCCGGATAGCGCCGGAGCCAGTGCTCACGCCCCACCAGCACCATCGGCATGATGGTCTCCGGCGTGCCGTAGTAGTTCTCACAGGCGTCCTGGAAGATCTCCTGCACCGTCCCGGCGGAGCCGGGCAGGAAGACAATGCCGCCGTTGCACAGTTCCAGCAGGATGGCCTCGCGGATGGCGTTCGCGAAGTACTTGGCTATGTGCGTGGCGAAGAAGTTTGGCGGCTCGTGGCCGTAGAACCAGGTGGGAACACCCAGCGACGGCGTGCCGCCTGGATGGCGTTCGACGACGGCGGCGGCGGACCGCGCCCACGCCGCGACAGAGGGCCGGAACCCGGGGACCGTGGCGAGGTCGTCCAGGGCCTTGCGGAAGTCATGTTCCGGGGCATCGCTCAGGTAGGCGCCGAGGTTGGCGGCCTCCATAGTGCCGGGACCGCCGCCGGTGGCAACCACCCGGCCGTCCCTTGCCAGCAGCCGTCCCAGCAGCGCGGCCTCCTCGAAAACGCTGGAACCGCGGTGCGCGGCATGCCCGCCCATCACACCCACCATGGTCCGGCCGGCACAGAGTTCCGAGCGGGTCAGCTCATCGAGGGCGTCACCGATCGAATGGTCGTGCAGGGCCGCGGCCAGGGTCGCGTCCAGGCGACGGCGCTGTCCGGGCCGGATACTCCACTGGTACACCCTGGCGTCCGGGGTGTCCTCGTAGCGCGCCTCGGTGATCCCCGCATAGAGCTCCTGCGGGGTGTAAAGCCTCCCGCGGTAAGGGTTGAACGGTACTGCCTCAAGCTTGGGGAAGATGAGGGCGCCGCGGCTGCGCAGAGAGTCTTCCACGCCGGCGTCGAACGTGCACCCGAGGAAGATTCCGCCCTGCGCCTGCATGGCCTCGAGCTGTGCCGTCCGTCCGCGCAGGTCCAGCGACTGGGCATGCCAGCCCTGCATGGACCTCGCCCCGGCCGCGACCAGCCGGTCGAAGCCGTCCAGGCTTTCGACCTCCAGCGTCCGCGGACTGGGGTGCAGGCTGCGGGCGGCACTCATCCGGGCGCCTAGCGGAGTTGATCCGGGCCGGAACCTGACCCGGCGCCGGATGCGGCCTCGGAGTTCAGGTAGGCGTCCAGCTTGGCGAGGGTCTGCTCGATGTTGGCCGGGTGGCGGCGGACGTAGCCGGCCAGGCGCAGGAGGATCCTGGCGCGCACTTCCCGCGCGTCCCACTGCTCGATGACGAGGGTCCCGGGGTTGCCGGCGGCGTCGGCCGCAGGCTCCAGCAGGTAGCGCCAGACGTGGCCGCCGAAGTGCCGCCACGCGATCCGCCGGCCCTCCTCGAACTCGCAGACCGTGTTGAGAATCTTGTAGTCCACCTTCAAGTTCATATCCATGCCGAACTTCGCACCAAGGGCGAGCCGTTCGGGGCCGCGCGGCTGGGCACCCTTAACGGTGTCGGAGCCGTCGATCACGCTGTGCAGTGCGGGGGTGGCGAGCACTTCGAAGATGGCCTTCGGAGCGGCCGCGATGAAGCGGCTGCGGGACACGAGATATCTGTTCGTCATCCGGCAATCCTAGTCCTGCGTTGTGAGGCAGAAATTGTGGTGCAGAATAAATCATGCAGACTCCGCCCCTCCCCCGCAGCAGCCGGCCACGCATCGGCATTCCCGTCCGGCTCAGCAGCTCCGCGGCCCCGGATCCGCGGGTGGCGGAGGCCAATGAGCTCTTCGACTACATCGTGGACCTGGTGCGCGACGGCGGCGGCGAACCGGTGCTGCTCACGTCACCGGAAGAGCCGCTCGAGGCGCTCGACGGCGTCGTCCTGCCGGGCGGCGGCGACCTGGACCCCCGGCTCTACGGCGAAGCACCCGGTGACGCCTGCTACGACGTCAGCCCGGCCCAGGACGAACTGGACCTGGCAGTGGCGCGGCGGTCGATCGACGCCGGGCTGCCGGTGCTCGGCGTCTGCAGGGGGCACCAGTTGCTCAACGTCCTCTACGGCGGAACACTGATCCAGGACATGGCTCCGGGGACGGTGGCGCACCGGGAGCCCGCACCCGCGCACGGAGCCGGCCCGTGGGCCTGGCACGAGGTCGAGGTGCAGGGCGGCACCAAGGTGGCCGGACTGTACGGGGGCAGCGGGGACGGTGTCTATGTGGACGGAGGAGCGGGGAACGACGGCAGCGGGAGCAACCCCGCCAACATCAACGTCAAAATTGCCTCCGGCCACCACCAGGCAGTGGCCCAGGTCGCCAAAGGACTCGTGGTGACAGCGGTGGCCGAGGACGGGACCATCGAGGCGCTGGAGGACCCGGAGCGCTGGGTTGCGTCAGTGCAGTGGCACCCCGAGGCCCTGGAACTCCCGGCCGCAGAACGGCTGGCCCCGTTCCGCACCTTTGTCGAGATCTGCCGGGGACGGTAGATTCGCGTATCTTGTCCTGACACCACGCGCTACCCCCTGATACCATTTACTTAGGTAGTATGTCCTATCAAGAGAACATATGCCGGACTAGTGAACGGCGGCCCCACCGGGTTTCCGGTCCGGGGCACAAGGGAGCGCATGAACAGTGGCTATACAAAAAGTGGCTAATCAACTTAATCTCAACATCGACCGGTCCTCCCCGGTACCCCTCTACCACCAGGTGGTCCAGGGCATTGAGGCCGCGATCCACGGCGGTGTCCTGCCCCCGGGCAGCCGACTCGACAACGAGATCGACCTTGCCGCACAGCTGAACCTCTCGCGCCCCACCATGCGCAAGGCCATGGACGAGCTGGTCCGCTCGGGGCTGCTGGTGCGCAAGCGCGGCGTTGGCACCCAGGTGGTTTCGAGCCAGGTCCGGCGCCCCCTTGAGCTGTCCAGCCTCTTCGATGACCTCAGCAACAACGGCAGCAAGCCCACCACGGACGTGCTGAGCTTCTCCCACGACGAAGCCGACGCCGCCACCCGGGCGGCACTCCAGCTTCCCGCCGGCGCGAAGGTCTACCACTTCACCCGGCTCCGGAAGGTCGGCGGGAAACCGCTGGCGCTGATGGAGAACTGGGTCCGCGATGACATCACCGCCATCGACGAAGCGCTCCTGGGCTCACAAGGCCTCTATGGGATCCTGCGCAACGGCGGCGTGAACTTCCGGCTCGCCTCACAGCGGATCGGCGCCATGATCGCCAACGACTACCAGGCGGCGCTCCTGGAAACCACCCCCGGCTCGGCCCTCGTCACCATGGAGCGCACCGCGGTGGATGACACCGGCCGCCAGGTGGAGACCGGCCACCACGTCTACCGCGCGGATTCCTACAGCTTTGAAATGACTCTGGTTCAGCGGTAGGAGCTGCCCGCGCCGGACTCCCGGGCACTGCCCGCCGCACTGAAGCCACCCACCCGCATACACCCGCGCCTTCCTCCGGCGCAGCAACGAAAGGGCAGAACTCATGGCCAACTGGGTCTATCCGCTCGGCACCGCCACCCAGGGAAAGTGGGACGTCTCGATTGGCGCGTCCGATTCGACCGTGGAGGTGGAGGGCTGGGCCCACACAGGGCTGAAGGTCGCAACGCTGGGGGCGGCGGCCGCCGTCGAACTCCCCGCCGTGGACGAGGAACGCATCGTGGTCCCGCTGAACGGCTCCTTCGCGGTGTCGGTTGAGGGCGGGGAGTACCGGCTGGCCGGCCGGGACAGCGTCTTCAGCGGTCCCAGCGACGTTCTCTACACGGGAACCGGCAAGGCTGTGACCATCAGTTCGGCCGACGGCGGACGCGTTGCCGTGGCCACAGCTCCCGCCAAAGCGTCCTACCCCACCCGCCTCGTCACGGCCGCCGAGACGCCGGTGGAACTGCGCGGAGCCGGCAACTGCTCCCGCCAGGTCCACAACTTCGGCACGCCCGCGGCGCTGGAAGCGGACCGCTTCATCGTGTGCGAAGTCCTGACCCCGGCCGGCAACTGGTCCTCCTATCCCCCGCACAAACACGACGAGGAGAAAGACGGCGAGACCAGCCTCGAGGAAATCTACTACTTCGAAACCCGGGCCGCGCTGGGCCACCCTGCACGGCCGGACCACGTGGACGCGATCGGCTACCAGCGGGTCTACGCCTCAGACGAACGGCCCATCGACGTCTCCGCGGAGGTGCGGACCGGCGACGTCGTGCTGGTGCCCTACGGCTGGCACGGCCCGGCCATGGCAGCACCGGGCTACGACCTGTACTACCTCAATGTGATGGCGGGCCCCGGTCCGGTCCGCGACTGGCTCATCAGCGACGACCCGCACCACGGCTGGATCCGCCAGACCTGGGAAGGCCAGGACATCGACCCGCGGCTGCCGTTCGGCGCCTGAGAGGGCCGCCTGAAACGGCAGGGTCTGCCGAAGACAGAGAACCCCAGAGCCTGATGGCTCCGGGGTTCTTTAGTCTTCGGCGCTCCACCCCGGCGACGGAACCGGGGTGGAGTGCCAGATCAGGGGCCCGTGCGGTGGGCCACGGCCTGGACCACGCGGACCGGCACGCCGGTGGCGAGGGATTCCTGGGCGGCGTCCGCCACGCGGGAGGCGGCCACGGCGTCTTCCGGGGTGCAGGGGTTCTCCCGGCGGCCCAGGATCAGCTCGACGAAGGCCGCCATTTCGGAGCGGTAGGCCTGGTCGAACCGCTCGGCGAAAGTGCGGTGGGGCTCGCCGGCCGGGAACGAGATCCCGGCTTCGGCCGAGGCCAGCGCCGTTTTGTCGTCCAGGCCGACCATCAGCGAACTGCGCGAGCCCTGAATTTCCAGTCGCACGTCGTGGCCGGCACCGTTGTACCGGGTGGCCGAGACCGTGCCCACGGTGCCGTCGTCGAACGTCACCAGCGCGAGGGCCGTATCCACATCTCCTGCCGCCCCGATGGCCGGGTCTCCGTTGTTGGACCCCCTGGCATAGACCTCGACGATTTCCCGGCCGGTGAGCCAGCGCAGGATGTCGAAATCGTGGACCGAGCAATCCCGGAACAGCCCGCCGGAGCTGGCCAGGAACTCGACCGGCGGCGGCGTCATGTCGCAGGTGACGGCGCGCAACGAGTGGATCCAGCCGAGCTCGCCGGCCTGGTAGGCGCGCCGGGCCTCCTGGTAGCCGGCGTCGAAGCGGCGCTGGTGGCCGATCTGCACCACGCCTTGCCGGTCCCGGACGTAGTCCAGCACGGGCAGGGCGTCCGCCACGTTCAGGGCCACGGGCTTCTCGCAGAAGACCGGAATCCCGGCGTCCACCCCGGCCTTGATCAGGTCCGGGTGGGTTCCGGTTCCCGTGGCGATGACCAGTCCGTCCAGCCCGGAGGCGAGGAGCGCCTCCACGGACGGCAGGAACTCGGCACCGAGCCCGGCTGCTATGGACCGGGCGTGGTCTTCGGCGACGTCCGTGAGCCGCAGCCGGACGTTGATGCCCTGCGGATTCAGGACGTCGTTGACCGAGGCGATGTTCTTGGCGTGCATAACGCCGATCCGCCCCACGCCGACCAGCCCGAGGATGACGTCTTTCATACTTGCGCTCCCGTGTGAAGTGCGGGCACGGTGAATGCTGCCCGGAAGGCCTCCAGGGCCGCATAGCTGTCACCGCTGGCCCAGGCTTCCATGCCCACGGTGCCGTCGTAGCCGGCTTCCGCGAGCGCCCTGGCGACGGCAGCGTAGTTGATTTCTCCGGTTCCGGGTTCGCAGCGCCCGGGAACATCCGCCACCTGGAGTTCGCCAAGGTACGGCAGGGCGTTCCGGACGAGCTCGATCAGGTTCCCCTCCCCCATTTGGGCGTGGTAGAGGTCGAGCATGAGCCTGGCATTCGGGTGCCCGGCGGCCTGCACCAGCGCCAAAGTGTCTTTGGCACGCGCCAGCGGGATGCCGGGGTGGTCGAGGATGGTGTTGAGATTCTCGAGGCAGAAGGTCACCCCGTACCTCTCGCCGAGCTTGCCCAGGCGTTCCAGGGTCCGGGCGCCGGTGGTCCACATCTGGCCGGTTGCCCGGTAGACGGGGCGGGCCGCCTGGCCGTCGATGAGTTCTGCCGGGTGCACCACCATCCGGCTCACGCCGAGCTCCAGGGCAGTGGGGATGAGCGACTCCGCCGTCCGCACTACCGCGTCCGCCGTGTCGGGATCCGCCAGGCTGCCGGCGGTATATCCCGTCATGGAGGAAAACGCCGCCCCGGTGGCCTTCAGCGCACCGATGTCCTTTGTGCGCGAATCCCAGAGTTCGACGTCGAAACCGGCCTCGTGGATCCGGCGCACCCGCTCCGTGAACGGGAGGTCGGTGAAGACCATTTCCGCGCAAACGGCCAGACGCATCAGAGGACTGCCTTTTCATGGACGGCCGCTGTGTTGACCGCCACTGGCGTCCCGCGTTTGACCGATTCGATGCAGGCCAGTGCCATGGCCAGCGCACGCCGGGCGTCCGCCGCCCCGGGCGTGAGCGCATAAGCGGCCGACGACGGCACTGTATCGTCTCTGCGGCCGTCACGCCGTGCGCGCACGGCGTCCGCAAAGTCGACGAGTTCATCCGTGTAGGCCTGCCGGAAGAGTTCCACGTTCAGGCGCGGCGTGTCGGCCGACATCCCGTCGGCGGTGTACCGGCGCGCCGCGGTTTCCGTGGCACGCCCCGCCTGCACCATGCCCTTGGAACCGAAGACCTCCCCGCGGATGTCGTAGCCGTAGAGGGCGCTGAAGTTAGCTTCGGCCACGGCGATGGCACCGTTGCTGTAGCGGATGGTCACGACTGCCGTGTCCAGGAAGCCCTGGTCCCGCAGCCCCGGTTCCACCAGCGCGTCGGCAATGGCGTAGACCTCCACGGGCTCGGCGCCTTCGTTGAACCAGTTGAGGGTATCGAAGTCGTGGATCAGGGTTTCCAGGAAGACGGTCCACGCCGGGACCCTGGCCGCGTGCGGGATGCTTCCCGTGCCCGGGTCCCGCGTCAGCGAACGCAGCAGCTGCGGCGTCCCGACCGTTCCGGCGGCCAGATCCTTTTTGGCGGCCTGGAAGTCCTCCGCGTACCGGCGGTTGAAGCCGATCTGGAAGTGCACTCCGGCTGCCTCCACGGCGGCGAGGGCGGCGTCGAGTTCGTCGAGGCCCAGTCCGGCCGGCTTCTCGCAAAAGACGTGTTTGCCGGCGGCGGCGGCCTGTGCGATCAGCGAGGAGTGGAAGCGTGCCGGGCTCGCGATGATCACCGCGTCGATCTCCGGGTCGGCAAGGATGTCGGCGGCGTCGGCCGTCACCTTGCCGGCACCGAGGACGGATGCCAGCGCGGCGGCGGACTCAACATTGGGGTCTGCGATGGCCGCGAGCTCGGCGCCGGGGACCCGGCGGACGATGCTCTCGGCGTGGAAAGCACCCATCCAGCCGGAGCCGATCAGCCCGATCCTCGCGGGCAGGGTGGCGTCGGACGGGGTGCGGTTCAGGTAAGCCAAAGGCTTGTCCTTTCGAGAATCGGGACGGCTGTTGCTAGTAGGACTTGCCCGTGGTCTGGGCCACGTCGGCGACCTCGCCCTTGACTTCCTTGACCACGTCGCCGTGGCCGCCGAGCTGTTCGAGTTCGTGGGCGAGTTCGGCGAGTTCGGCGCCGCCGGCCATTTGGGCCGTGAGTTCGTCCAGGGTGATGTCCTTCTTGTCGTAGTAGCCGATCGACTTGCCGCGTTTGAGCAGCAGGAACCGGTCGCCGACCGGGAAGGCATGGTGCGGGTTGTGGGTGATGAAGATGACCCCGAGGCCGCGGTCGCGGGCCTGCAGGATGTAGCGGAGCACCACGCCGGACTGCTTCACGCCCAGGGCCGCGGTGGGTTCGTCCAGGATCAGGACCTTCGCGCCGAAGTACACGGCCCGGGCGATCGCGACACACTGGCGTTCACCGCCGGAAAGCTGGCCGATAGGCTGCTCCACGTCGCGCAGGTCGATGCCCATCGCGGCGAGTTCCTTGAGCGTGATGTCCTTCATCTTTTCGACGTCCATGCTCTTGAACGGGCCAAAACCGGACGTCAGTTCCGAGCCAAGGAAGAAGTTCCGCCAGATCGGCATCAGCGGCACCACCGCGAGGTCCTGGTAGACCGTCGCGATGCCGACATCGAGGGCGTCCCGGGGAGAGCCGAACTTCCGTTCCTCCCCCATGATCTTCAGGACGCCGGCGTCGTGCTGGTGCAGGCCGGCGATGATCTTGATCAGCGTGGACTTGCCCGCGCCGTTGTCGCCCAGCACACACGTGACGCGGCCGTTGTCCACAGCCATCGTCACCTCGGACAGGGCGATGATGTTGCCGTAGTGCTTGCCGACTCCGTCGAGGGAGAGCAGGTGCACCGGGGTGTGGGTGAGGGGATCTTTTTCATTCTGCAGCAGCGTTTGCTGATCGATCTCTTTGGCATTCATGTTCTCGGGGCCCCTTTTACTTCAGTTCCGCGCGGCGCTTGACGATGAGGTTGACGATGGTGGCCAGCAGCAGCATCAGGCCCAGGAAGAACTTGAACCAGTCCGGGTTCCACTGGGCGTAGACGATGCCCTTGTTGGCCATGCCGAAGATGAACGCGCCGATCGCGCCGCCGATCGCCGAGCCGTAGCCGCCGGTGAGGAGGCAGCCGCCGATCACCGCGGCGATGATGTAGAGGAATTCGTTGCCCACGCCCTCACCGGACTGCACGGTGTCGAAGGCGAAGAGGTTGTGCATGCCCAGGATCCAGGCGCAGAAGCCCACGGCCATGAACAGGCCGATCTTGGTGGCCTTGACCGGCACACCGACGGCGCGGGCGGCGTTCGCGTCCCCGCCGACGGCGAAGATCCAGTTCCCGACGCGGGTCCGCATGAGCACCCAGGTGGCCACCGCGACGAGCGCGAACCAGATGAACACGGTGATCTTGATGTCGACGCCGCCGATGTTGACCGAGGAGGCGAAGATCGCCCGGGCCGAGGCGAAGCCTTCCATGTTGGAGATTGAGGGCGAGGACACGGAGCCGCCGATCAGGCGGGTCAGGCCTAGGTTCAGGCCGGTCAGCATCAGGAACGTGGCGAGCGTGACGATGAAGGACGGCAACTTGGTCTTGATCAGGATCCAGCCGTTGATGAAGCCGACGGACAAGGACACCAGCAGGGCCAGGCCAACGCCGACCCAGACGTTCGTGGTGAAATACCAGCTGAACAGCGACGCCGTCAGGGCCGAGGTGATCACCGCGACACCGGTGGAAAGGTCGAACTCCCCGCCGATCATCAGCAGGGACACCCCCACCGCCATGATTCCGATCGTGGAGCTGCCATAGAGGATGGTCGCCAGGGCGCCGGGCTGGGTAAACGTCGGGGACACCAACGCGAAGAAGATGAAGAGGACGATGGCGCCCACCAGGGCACCGACCTCGGGACGTCCGAGCAACTTCTGGAACGGACTGCGCTTGGCGACGCGCTCATCGAGCGCCGCTGACTCTGTCTTGGTCTGGGTGACGGTCATGATAAGTCTCCTAGCTGCCGGGCCGGCACCGGCCGGCCCGGCCAGCGGGCTGTTAGCGGACGCCCTGCTGGGCGAAGGTCAGGACATCGGCCGCATTTGATTTGTCGATGACCGCCGGGCCCGTCAGCACAGGCTGGCCACCGCCGATGTTGAAGCCGCCCCGCTTGTTCTGCCAGATGGCATCGACGGCTCCGTAGCCCTGCAGCCACGGCTGCTGATCCACGGTGAACAGAACTGCACCATCCACGATCTTCTGGGCGAGCTCCGCGTTGAGATCGAAACTCGCAACCTTGGCAGAGCTGCCGGCGTCAGTGACCGATTTGAGGAGAGTCAGGGTGATGGGGGCGCCGAGGCCGATGATGACGTCGGCGTCCTTGGAAGCCTGGAGCTTGGCAGTCGCGGTGGACTGAACAGAGGTCATATCCTTGCCGTCAACGTAAAGGATCTCCGTCCCCGGCACCTTCGCCTTGACGCCCGCGCACCGTGCTTCAAGTCCGACATGGCCCTGTTCCTGTATCACGCAGACCGGGTGCTTGTACCCATCATCGGCCAGCTTGGTGCCCACGGCTTGACCAGCGAGCTGCTCGTTGGAACCGAAGTGGGTGAATGCTCCCAGCTGGGAGGAAACCGATTCGCCGGCGTTCAGGCTGACGATCGGGATGCCGGCGTCAGCGGCCTTCTTCAGGACGTCTTTGAGGGCTTCGGGCTTGGCGAGCGTGACCGCGATGCCGTCGACCTTCTGGTCGATGGCCTGCTGGATGAGTTGGGCTTGGCGCCCGGCTTCGGGATCGGACGTGTAGAGGAGCTCAACGTTGTCCTTAGCCGATGCCTCCTCGGCCCCCTTGCGAACGATGTCCCAGAAGGTGTCACCCGCTGCGGCGTGGGTGATCAAGGCAATCTTGATCCGCTCAGTGGAGGCGACTTGGCCGCCGCCGGCCGCGTTGCCTGAATCTGCGGGCTTGCCGCCGGTGCTGGAACACGCGCTCAGGGCCAGCATGGGTACCACGGCCGCCACGAGGGCCGTCTTCCGCCACGAGAACTTGGTCACGATCAATCTCCTTTGATCCGGGCCACGCCGACCGCTTCATTGCGTCAGTCCGTGAGCCATCTACAACTGATCATGGTGACTTAGCTCACTAATGTCAATAGTTTGTCCTGACATTAGGATGTAATCACGTAACGATTGACTTGCGCCCCGTAAAGAAGGATCGAATTGCGGGCGTTCAGCGGGACGCTCACTGCCCGAACACGACGGCGACGGCGGCCCCGAAAGGCCGCCGTCGTCGTCGTTAGGTCCACACTGCCGCGGGGCCGCTAGGCCCGCTGGAGCTCCGCTTCCCGCTCGGAATCCGCACCAGCTTCGCCGGCTCCGATGCGTCCAGTGGCGTGTCCGGCGTCGTGCCGCTTTGCCGCGGCCGCCGCGAACGCCATGACGGCCAGGCCGAGCAGTGTGATGCCGGCGCCCGCCCAGATGGGCGAGGTGTAGCCGAGTCCGGCGGTGATGGTCACGCCGCCCATCCAGGCGCCAAGGGCGTTGCCCACATTGAAGGCGCCGATATTAGCGCCAGAAGCCAGCGTGGGCGCCGTCGTGGCGTACTTCATGACCCGCATCTGCAGTCCGGGGACGGTGGCGAAGCCGAAGCCGCCCAGCAGCACCATGGAGGCGATGGTCATCGGCTGGTTGCCGGCGGTGAGGGCGAAGACCACGAGGACAACCACGAGTGCGGAGAGCGCCACCAGGAGCGTGCGGTCCACGTTCCGGTCGGCCGCTTTGCCGCCCGCGGTGTTGCCGATGAAGAGGCCCACGCCGAACAGGATGAGCAGCCACGGCACGGTGGAGGCCGAGAAGCCGGTGACCTCGGTGAGCGTGAAGGCGATGTAGGTGAAGGCGCCGAACATGCCGCCGTAGCCAAGGATGGTGACCAGGATGGAGAGCCAGACCTGGCCGGACCTGAAGGCGCGGAGTTCACCGCGCAGTCCGCCGGCCTGGCCCGCACCGGTTTTCGGGACCAGGGTGAGGATGCCGACCAAGGCCAGAACACCGATGACCGTGATGGCCCAGAACGTGGACCGCCAGCCGGCGGCCTGGCCCAGCATCGTACCGAACGGGACGCCCAGGACGTTGGCCGCCGTGAGCCCGGTGAACATGATGGCGATGGCGCCGGCCTTTTTAGTGGGGGCGACCATGCTGGCGGCGACCACCGCGCCGATGCCGAAGAAGGCGCCGTGCGCGAGCGCCGCGATGATGCGACCGACCATCATCAGCCCGTAGTCCGGCGCGACGGCGGAGACCAGGTTGCCGGCGATGAACAGCACCATCAGCACGGCGAGCACGGGCTTGCGCTCGAAACGTGTCACGGCGGCCGTCAGGAGCAGCGCCCCGACAACGACGGCGAGCGCGTAGCCGGATATGAGCCAGCCTGCCGTGGCTTCGCTGACCCGGAAGTCGGCGGCCACTTCGGGCAGCAGGCCCATAATGACGAACTCGGTAAGTCCGATCCCGAACCCGCCGAGGGCGAGTGCAATCAGGCCAATGGGCATGGAGGAGCTCCTTCAAAAACTGTACGGAAAGAAGTGCGAAGCGTAAGATATTAGTTGCAGACGCGTTATTTATTGTTGCACAAGCAACTATACCGCGCAAGCAACTAATTTGTGGGCTGTCGACGTTCCCTGGTTTTTGGGGACCCGGCAGGCCGATCTGAAGGGAAGAACTGATGGGCATCAAGGACGACGCTGTCGAGGTCCGGGCGCAAGGCTGGCGGACCCTGGCGGCCCTGCACGGACTGATCGAGGCCGAGCTGGAACGCGCGCTACAGGCTGCGGCGCAGCTGTCCGTCGTCGAGTACACGGTGCTGGATGCGCTGAGCCGCCAGGACGGCTGGCACATGCGGATGCAACAGCTGGCCCGCGCCACCGCGTTGAGCGCCAGCGCCACCACGCGACTGGTCAACCGGCTCGAGGACCGGGGCCTGCTGACGCGGATCCTGTGCGCGGATGACCGCCGGGGAATCTACACTGAGCTCACCCCGAGCGGGATCAAGCTGCTGGAGGAGGCCCGGCCCAGCCATGACGCCACACTGGAGCGTGCGCTGGCCGAGGCGCAGGAGGTGCCGGAACTGGCGCCGCTGGTCGATGCGCTCCCCCGGCTGCACGCCGTGGTCTAGGGCGGGGCTTCCTGGTTGATGAGGCTAGGCGGTGACGGGTTGTTTGGCCGCCGCGTTCTTGAAGTGGTGCTCCAGGTCTTCCAGGCTCTTGTCCTTGGTCTCCGGAATGTACTTCGCGGCGAACGTGATGGCGCCGACGCCCAGCACGGCAAAGACGAAGAAGGTGTTGGAGAGCCCGATCGCGGCCAGGAGTTGCGGGAAGCCGAAGCCGACCAGGAAGTTCACCGTCCACAGCACAAAGGCTGAGGCGCCCATGCCGAGGCCCCGGATTTTCAGCGGGAAGATCTCGGACAGCATGAGCCACGTGACCGGGGAGATCGCGCCCTGCTGGAAGGCCAGGAACGTCACGGTCAGGGACAGGATCACGAAGCCGCGGGCGGTGCCTGCGGGCAGGATCAGGGAGAAGAGTCCGATCAGCAGCAGCGCCGCCGTCGTGCCGATCTGGCCGGTCATGAGCATCCTGCGCCGGCCCACTTTGCCCAGCAGCCAGATCCCAACGAACGTGGCCACGACCGAGATGACGCCGTTGGCGATGTTCGCCGTCAGGGCGGCCTCCCTTCCGAAGCCGGATTGGGCGAGGATCTGGGTGCCGTAGTACATGATCGAGTTCACGCCGGTGATCTGCTGGATGACGGCCAGGCCGACGCCCACGACGAAGATGCGGCGCAGCCAGGGGACGCCGAGGTCTTTCCAGGAACCCATCTTGGACTTGTAGTCCTCGACGGCCATGGCTTTGACTTCCTCGAACTCGGCCCGGGCCTCGGACTGGGAGCGGATCCGTTGCAGCACACTGAGGGTTTCGCCGAAGCTGCCCATCGAGGCCAGCCAGCGCGGGCTTTCTGGCATGAAGTTCATCCCGATCCAGAGCGCGATCGCCGGCAGGGTGGCGATGACGAGCATCCAGCGCCAGATCCCGCCGGACTCCCCGAACGTGTTGCCGAGGTAGGCGTTGAAGATGAAGGCCAGCAGTTGGCCCGTGACGATCATCAGCTCGTTTTGGGTGACGATCCGTCCGCGCCGGGCGCTCGGCGAGACTTCGGCGAGGTAGACGGGCACGGTGACGGACGCGCCGCCGACGGCGAGGCCGAGGACGAAGCGGGCCAGGATCATGACTTCGGTGTTCGGGGCGAACGTGCAGGCCAGGGTGCCGATCAGGAAGATGACGGCCAGCACCATGATCATCTTGCGCCGTCCGTTGCGGTCCGCGAGGCGCCCGCCGAACAGGGCGCCGAAGGCCGCGCCGAAGAGCAGCGAGGAGGTCACCAGCCCTTCCGTGAGCGGGGTCAGGCCCAGGTCCTCCTGCATGTACGGCAGGGCGCCGTTGATCACGCCGGTGTCGTAGCCGAAGAGCAGCCCGCCGAAGGTGGAAATGATGGTCGCTGTGCGCAGCGCCCGTTTGTGGTTTCCCGGCGCCTTCCGCTGGTGGGCGGTGGCCGTGGACGTCATACGCTCACCTTCTGGATCTGCTGCTTCATGGTCTCCAGCTGGTAGCGGGAGACCTCGGCGGCGTCGTCGTCCTCGGCGAACACGCTGGAGACCATCACGGTGTCCTCGCGGTCAAGGAAGCCGATTTCCTGCAGGCCGCCGAAGAATTCGTCCCAGTTGACGTCGCCGTCGCCGATTTTCAGGTGCTGGTGCACCCGGACCGGGTTCCCGGGCGGGTTGGTGATGTAGCGCAGCCCGTGTGAGGCGTGGTGGTCCATGGTGTCGGCGACGTGGACCAGGCGGAGCTTGTCCCCCGCCGCGCGCATAATGTCCAGCGGCGCGTTCTTCATGTGGAAGCTGTGCGAGGCCACGTAGACCAGGCCGACGTTCTTGGAGTTGAGCCCGCGGATCACCCGGATCGCGGCCAGGCCCTCCTCGACGAAGTCGTCCGGGTGCGGGTCGATCAGGAGGTCGATGCCTTCACGCTCGATAATGGGCAGCAGTTCCTCCATGGAGCGGTAGAACGCACGTTCCGATTCCTCGGCCTTCTCCGGCCGGCCGCTGAATTCGGTGTTCATCGTGCTGACGCCCAGGTCCACGGCGATCTGGATGGCACGCTTCCAGTAGCGGACGGCGGCTTCGCGCGCGTCCTCGTCCGGGCCGGACCAGCGAAGTACCGGCAGCACGGAGGCGATTTCGATCCCGGCGTCCTTGCAGGCCGCCTTCAGCTGGCCCACCAGTTCGTCGTCGGCCTTGGGGTGGTTGTAGAACGGGATGAGGTCGGCGTGCGGGGTCATCTGCATGTACTTGTAGCCTAGGTCCGCCACCACCCGGGGAAATTCGAGCAGGGTGTGCGAGTGGTGGAACGGCGTTGGATCAAGTGCGATTTTCACGTGGAACACTCCATTGTGGGTCAGTCGGGTGTGCGTGGTACGAACGAACGAACGGGAGGGGGCCGCGGCCCCCTCCCGTTGGTCCTAGCTGTACAGGGCGGGCTTGGAATTCAGCTTCACGGCGACCTTCTCGCCGTTCTTCTGCGCTTCGACGCCGGCCTCGCAACAGGCTGCGGTGGCGTACCCGTCCCAGGCCGTCGGGCCGCCGATTTCGCCGCGGAGGGCGGCGTCCACCCAGGACTGGATCTCAACGTCGTAGGCGGCGCCGAAGCGCTCCTCGAAGCCGGGCGTGACGTTTCCGCCCCAATGGCCGGCACTGCGGGTGTAGGGGCCTTTGTCGCCGCCGATGCTGACGATACCGTCTTCGAAGGAGGCTTGGGTGGCCACTTCGTAGCCGAACTTGGCGTTGACGAAGATCTCGACGTCGGCCAGGACACCGGACTCGGTTTCGATCAGCACGTGCTGCGGGTCGTGCTGGCCGGCCGGGGCGTTCTTCGTGGCCTTGCCCAGGCGGACCTGGACGGACGTGATCTCCTCGCCGGTGAAATACCGGATGGCGTCGAACTCGTGGACCACGGAATCGTTGATCAGCATCTCGTTGGTGAAGCCGGCCGGGGTGGTCGGGTTGCGGTGCTGGTGGTGCAGCATCAGCAGTTCGCCGAGTTCGGAGCTCCGGATGATGTCGCCCAGGGCGGCGTATTCGGCGTCGAACCGACGCATGAAGCCGACCTGGATGCGCTGGCGGCCCAGCTTCTCCTCGGCCTGGACGATCTTCCAGGCGGATGCGGCGTCAGGCGTGAGCGGCTTTTCGCAAAGGATCGGGATGTCCTTGGCGATCGCCTTGAGCAGGATGCCCTCGTGCAGGAAGCCGGGGGTGGCGATCAGGACGGCGTTGACGTCGCCGTTGTTGAGCGCCTCGTCGGCGTCGGCCAGGGCCACAGCGCCCGGGATTCCTTCGATGGCCGCCTGCGCCCGGGCCAGGTCGACGTCGACGACGGCGGCAACTTCGGCCCCGTGGATGCGGGTGTTGAGCCGCTGGATGTGGTCTGCGCCCATACGGCCGGCGCCAATGACAGCTACGCGGAGGGTCTTGGTCATGGTTCTTGTCCTTCGTTCTGGTTGGCGTCTAGTTGACGGCGGTGCGGGAGCCGCAGGAGAGCAGGTAGTTGCGGGTCCGCTTGGCGATCGGCATCGGGACGTCGAAGGCGACGGGGTACATGTCCTGTTCCACGATGCCAAAGATCGGCCGGTCCAGCGCCTCGACGGCTTCGATGACGGCGCGCAGGTCCGGCAGTCCGTTCGGCGGTTCGGTCATCACGCCGGCCAGATTGGCGGCGGCCCAGGTCAGGTTTTCCTCGTTAACCTTTTTGAGGATGTCCGGGTTGATCTGCTTGAGGTGCAGGTAGCCGATCCGGTCCGGGTAGTTCTTGATCAGATCCAGGCTGGAGGCGCCGCAGTATTCGGCGTGGCCGGTGTCCAGGCAGAGGTTGAGGTACTTGGCGTCGGTGGCGGCGAGGAGGGTCTCGATGTCCTTCTGCGTGCCGACGTGGGAGTCTGCGTGCGAGTGGAACTGCTGCTGCAGGCCGAAGTCCTCCAGCAGGGTTTTGCCGAGCCGGTTGTGGCCCGCGAACAGGTCTCTCCACGCCTTCTCGCTGAGTTCGCCGCTTTCCACGGCCTCGCCGGTGACGTCGTCGCGCCACATGGCCGGGATGACCACCATGTGCTCGCCGCCCATCGCGGCGGTGAGTTCGGCGACTTTGCGGGCCGGCTCCCAGGCGGTTTCCCACTGGTCCAGTCCGCGGTGGAACGCGGTGAACACGGTCCCGGCCGAGATTTTCAGGTCGCGGGCCTTGAGTTCCTCAGCGAGGCGGGCGGGGTCGGTGGGGAGGTAGCCGTAGGGGCCAAGTTCGATCCATTTGTAGCCGGATTCGGCCACCTCGTCGAGGAAGCGTTCCCACGGGGTCTGCTGCGGGTCGTCCGGGAACCAGACGCCCCACGAGTCCGGTGCGGTGCCGATGATCAGCTTGTTCTCAGTCATTGCCATTCCTTCTCATCGATTGCTCCGCAGGTGCCGTTTTGGACGTTCAAAACGGCGGTTACGGAGCAGTCGATGGTGGTGAGTCGGGTCGTCAGTTGGACGGGAAGTTGTAGGAGGCGCCGGAGGCGTGGGTCGGTTCGGGCCAGCGGGACGTGACCACCTTGCCGCGGGTGTAGAAGGAGACACCTTCCGGGCCGTAGATGTGCTTGTCGCCGAAGAGCGAGGCCTTCCAGCCGCCGAAGGAGTGGTGTGCCACCGGGACGGGCAGCGGCACGTTGATGCCGATCATGCCCACCGTGACGGAGCGCTGGAACTTGCGGGCGCTGGCGCCGGAGGAGGTGAAGATTGCCGTGCCGTTGCCGTAGGGGTTGGAGTTGATCAGGGCGATCCCGGCGTCGAGGTCCTCGACCCGGACGACGACCAGGACGGGCCCGAAGATTTCCTCGCTGTAGGCGGTCATTTCGGTCTTGACGTGGTCGATGACGGTGGGGCCGACCCAGAAGCCGTCCTCGTGGCCGGGGACCACGAGATCGCGGCCGTCCACCACCATGGCAGCTCCCGCGGCCTCGGCCTCGGTGACGATCCGGACAATGCGTTCCTTGGACGCCGGGGTGATGACCGGTCCCATTTCGGCGCCGGGCTCGGTGCCGTTGTTGACCTTGACGGCGAGGGCGCGCTCTTCGACCTTCTTGACCAGCAGGTCGGCGGCGTCACCCACGGCGACGGCGACGGAGATGGCCATGCAGCGTTCCCCGGCGGAGCCAAAGGCTGCGGCGGCGAGGTGGTCCGCGGCGTTGTCGAGGTCGGCGTCGGGCAGGATGATGGCGTGGTTCTTGGCGCCGCCGAGGGCCTGGACGCGCTTGCCGTGCTTAGTGGCGGTTTCGTGGACGTACTGGGCGATCGGGGTGGAACCGACGAAGGAGATGCCGTCAACGTCCGGGTGGGTCAGGAGGCCGTCCACAGTTTCCTTGTCGCCGTGCAGGACCTGGAAGACGCCGTCGGGCAGGCCCGCGTCCTTCCACAGCTTGGCCAGCAGCATCGAGGCGGAGGGATCGCGTTCGGAGGGCTTGAGGATGAACGCGTTGCCGGTGGCGATCGCCATCGGCGCCATCCACAGCGGCACCATGACCGGGAAGTTGAACGGGGTGATGCCGGCGACGACGCCGAGCGGCTCGCGGAAGGAGAAGACGTCGATCCCCGTGGAGACCTGGTCCGAGTAGTCGCCCTTGAGCAGGGTCGGGATGCCGCAGGCGTACTCGATGACCTCGAGGCCGCGGCCGATCTCGCCCTTGGCGTCCGAGAGGACCTTGCCGTGCTCGGCGGTGATCAGCTCGGCGAGCTCGTCCACGTGGGCCGCGACGAGCTCGCGGAACTTGAACAGCACGGCGGTGCGCTTGGCCAGGGAGAAGTCGCCCCAGGAATCGGCGGCGGCCCGGGCGGCGGCGACCGTGGCGTCCAGGTCCGCCCGGTTGGCCAGCCGCAGCTCCGCGGTGACGGCGCCGGTGGCGGGGTTGTAAACGGGCTGGGTGCGGGTGCCCGCACCTGCGGTTTCGGCGCCGTTGATGAAGTGGTGGATGGTTTTGGTGGTGGTGAGGGTGCTCATCAGAATGTCCTTGGGAGTTGGAGTCAGGGGTGGCTGGGGGCCGGTGTTCAGCGGCCAGCTCAGCCGAGCAGCTTGCGCTGGCGGTTCTTGTGGTCGACGTAGGTCTGGAAGGCCTGTTTCGTGGAGTCGAGCTCGGAGACCTGGGAGACGGGTACGTCCCACCAGGACTCGGAGCTGGGGGCATCGAGCAGCGGATCCGATTCCACATGGATGACGATCGGGCCGCCGCGTTCGGGGGCGGCCTTGGCATCCCGAACGGCCTGTTCGAGCTCGGCGATGACCTTCTCCCCCGGTTCGATCCGGATCACCTTTACGCCGAGGCTCTCGGCGTTCAGTGCCAGGTCCACGGGGAGCCGGTCGCCGTCGTCGAAGCTGTGGTGCTCCTCGTCCAGGGCGCGGTACTGCGTGCCGAAGCGCTGCGAGCCGAGGGATTCGGAGAGCGAGCCGATGGAGGCGTAGCCGTGGTTCTGGATCAGGACCACGATCAGCTTGATCCGCTCGGCGACGGCGGTGACGAGTTCGGTGTGCATCATGAGGTAGGAGCCGTCCCCCACCATGACGACGACGTCGCGCTGCGCGCCGCCCCTCGCGGCTTCGGCCAGGGCGGCGCGCTTGACGCCGAGGCCGCCGGGGATTTCGTAGCCCATGCAGGAGTAGGCGTATTCCACGTGGTAGCCGAACGGGTCGCGGACGCGCCACATCTTGTGCAGGTCACCGGGCAGGGACCCGGCGGCGCAGATGACAACATCCTGGGCGTCCATGGCGCGGCTTGTGGCGCCGGTGATCTCGTTCTGCGCCGGCAGCGGGGTGAAGCGGGTGCCAAAGGCCTCGTCCACCGTGGCGTCCCAGCGGGTCTTCTCGGCCGCGACCTGCCGTTCCAGGTCCGCGCCGACCCGGTAGCCGCCGAGGGCCTGGTTCAGCTTGATCAGCGCCTTGCGTGCATCCGCGACGATCGGCAGGGAGGTGCCGTGCTTGTAGGCGTCGATCGGGGCGACGTTGATGTTGATGAATTTCACGTCCGGGTTCTGGAACGCGGTCCGGGACGCGGTGGTGAAGTCCTCGTAGCGCGTGCCGATGCCGATGATGAGGTCCGCCTCGGCGGCGATGGCGTTAGCCGCCGTCGTGCCGGTGGAGCCGATGGCGCCGAGGGAAAGCTTGTGGTCCCAGGGCAGGACGCCGACGCCGGCCTGGGTGTTGCCCACCGGGATGCCGGTCAGCTCGACGAACTTAGCGAGTTCCTCGTTGGCGTAGGCGTACAGGACGCCGCCGCCGGCGATGATCAGCGGGCGCTTCGCGGCGCGGATCGACTCGGCGGCGCGGCGGATGTCCTCGTCGTCGGCGTCGGGGCGTCGGATCCGCCATTCGCGTTCGGCAAGGAATTCCTGGGGCACGTCGAAGGCCTCGGCCTGGACGTCCTGGGGCAGCGAGATGGTGACGGCGCCGGTCTCGGCCGGGTCCGTCAGGACGCGCAGGCCGTGGTGGAACGCGGAGAACAGCTGCTCGGGCCGGGTCACGCGGTCGAAGAACTTCGACAGCGGCCGGAAGGCGTCATTGACGGTGATGTCGTAGGCGTAGGGCTGCTCGAGCTGCTGCAGCACCGGGTCCGCGGCGCGGGTCGCGAAGGTGTCGCTGGGCAGCAGGAGCACGGGCAGCCGGTTGGTGGTCGCCAGCGCGGCACCGGTGAGCAGGTTCGAGGAACCGGGGCCGATCGAGGTGCTGATCGCAAAGGTCTGGCGGCGCCGGGTGTGCCGGGCGTAGCCGACGGCCTGGTGGGACTGGGCCTGTTCGTTGCGGCCCTGGTAGTAGGGCATGATCGTCGGGTCGAGCTGCTGGTACTGCTTGAGTGCCTGCCCGACGCCGGCAACGTTGCCGTGGCCGAAGATGCCGAACATGCTTGGAATCAGGCGCTCCCGGAAGTCCTGACCGCCGACCGTGTCAACGGTGTACTGCTTGGACAGGTATTCGACGACGGCCTGGGCGACCGTCATTCTGCGTGTTCCTGAGGCAGTGCTCATTCCCATGGGACGTTACTCCGATACTTCTGCGGTGCGGGTGGACAGGGTGCGCGGGACGGACCGGTTCAGCAGGGAGGCCGCCGTCGCCACGGCGCCGGCGACGTCGCCGTCGTGCGGGTAGAGCAGGGTGCGGCCGACGGTGAGTCCCTGGACGCCGGGCAGCGCGAGTGCCGCTTCCCAGCTCGCAAAGACGTCGTCCTGGCTGCTGTCCGGATCCCCGCCGAGCAGCACGGTGGGCATGGTGGTGGCCGCCATGACGCGTTCCATCTCGGCCACGACCGGGAGCTTCATCCAGGTGTAGGCGCTGGTGGAGCCGAGTCCCTCGGCGATGGCGATCGATTTGATCACGGCGTTGGTGGAGAGGTCGTTGCGGACCTTGCCGTGTTCCCGGACGGAGAGGAAGGGTTCCACCATGGCGATGAGCTTGCGTTCGGCAAGCGAATCGATGACTTTGGCGGTGGCTTCCAAGGTTGCCACCGTGTCCGGGTCCCCGAGGCAGATGCGGGTGAGCATCTTGCCGCCGTCGGCCCCCAGCGCTTCCAGCGCGGCGGCAGTGTGGCCGGTGAAGCGGTCGTCGAATTCGTTGACCAGGCCGGAGAGCCCGCCGCGGTTCATGGAGCCGAAGACGAGCTTGCCGTCCAGTGCCCCGAGCAGGAGCAGGTCGTCCATGATGTCCGGGGACGCGAGGATGCCGTCCACGTCCGGGTTGGCGAGGGCGATCTGCAGGCGGTCCAGGAGCTGGCGGCGGTCCGCCATCGCCACCGGGTCGTTGCCGACCGCGAGGGCGCCGCGGGCGGGGTGGTCGGCGGCGACGATGAAGTTCTGTTTGCCTGCCTTGACGCCGGGGTGGCGGCGGCGCGCCTTGGCGGCGCGGGCGATCGCGGCGGGGTCCTCGAGCCGGATGGTGCTCAGGTGCTCGTAGCGGCGGGGATCGTCGTCGACGGCGGCGGTGACGGATGCTGGATTAAGGCTCACAGGGTGGCTCCTTCGGGGGCGTGGGTGCCCGGCACCAGGCGGCCGCGTTCGGCGAGCAGGGAGGTGACTTCCTCCGGCGTCGGCATGGCATCCGCGCAGGAGAGCCGGGAGGCGACCAGCGCGCCGGCTGCGTTGGCGAAGTCGAGGACCTGGGCGAGCGGCCAGCCGGAGAGCAGTCCGTGGCAGAAGGCCCCGCCGAAGGAGTCGCCGGCGCCGAGGCCGTTGACGGTGTCCACGGGAACCGGAGCGGACACAACACGTTCGGTGCGGGTCTTCGCCATCACGCCGTCGGGGCCCAGCTTCACGACGGCGATTTCGACGCCGGCGGCGAGCAGCCGGTCCGCCTGCTCGTCCGGGGTTCCTTCGCCGACAGCGACGGCGCATTCCTTGTCGTTGCCGATCGCGACGGTGACGTGCGGCAGGATCTTGGCGACCTGCTCCCGGGCTTCGGCTTCGGACGCCCAAAACATCGGCCGGTAGTCGAGGTCCAGGATGGTGAACTGCCCCGGCTCCAGTCCGGTGCGGGGCCTGGCCTCGTGGGCAGCGAGGTGCGCCGTGCGGCTGGGTTCCTGGCAGAGGCCGGTGACGGTGGACCAGAAGATGCCGGCGTCCCTGATGGCGGCGAGGTCAAGCTCCCCGGCCTTGATCTGCAGGTCCGGCGCCGTGGGGAAACGTCCGTAGAAGTAGAGCGGGAACTCGTCCGTAGCCGGCTTGATCGCGCAGAACGTGACCGCGGTGGGCCATTCCTTCACCGCGGTGACGAAGGAGTCGTCCACGTTGAACTTGCGCAGCTCGCGGTGCAGGTATTTGCCGAAGGCGTCGTCGCCGGTGCGGGTGATGACGGCGGTGCGGCGGCCGTGGCGGGCGGCTGCGACCGCCACGTTGGACGGCGATCCCCCAAGGTACTTTCCGAAGGACGTGACATCCTCCAGATCCACCCCGATGTCATTCGGGTAGATATCAACGCTGATGCGCCCGATCGTGAGAAGTTCGTGGGTCACGGTGATCGCGGACCTTTCTGGTGGAGACTCGGTACCTTTGCGCAGCCTGAGCTTCGATGCTTAGGAAGCCGGCGTGAGCCGGGCCACATCCACTACTTTGCCCTAGAATCTATGTGCTGTCAAAGGTTTGTACTGACATATTTACAACATGACACGGGAAGGCTGAATGGGCCCGCCGTCCGGCCGCCGCGGCGGCCTTCTGCAGCCCCTGCGGGCCGCCGGCCGGGCTACCTGCCGGCCACGCCCAGCTCGCCCGTGACGTACTGCGCCCGGCCGAATCCGAACGACCAGTCCCCCGCCGTGTTCTCGACATAGCCGATGAATACGTCCTCGCCTGCGACACCAACGGCGGCCAGTTTTTCCGCAATGGCGGCAAACAGTGACTGCTTGGCCTCTTGGCGGCGTCCGGCCTGGGTGAAGATCTGGATCATGACAACATCCGGCGTGCGCTCGAAGCCGAGGCCGGCGTCCTGGGCGACAATTTGCCCCGCCGGATGTTCGGTCAGGATGGCGTCGTGGATGCCGCGACTGATCGAGCGGAGCTGTTCGGGGCTGCGCCCCTGGTTGACGTCTATTCGCACGAGAGGCACTCGTCACTCCTTCACTTGTTTGTCCTGACATTCTAACAAACTGCGGATGAGCAGAGCAAGGGCAAACAGCAACGCGAGGTTAGATCGCGTCCATCGTGGGGTGCGGGATGCGCGCAAGGGTGACCCCGCGCTTGGACTATTGCGTTGACCAGGGGTCAGGCGTAGCGTTAACAACCTAAAGGTTGATCAATGAAGTGGTTGATCATAGTCACTGCCAGTGGAGCAGCAGAGAGACACCACCGGATCCGGGACGGGAAGTGAGGCACCCCGTGGACGAACGCGACGACGAACAGCTCGACGCAGCCTTTCTGGCACTCGCTGACCCCGTCCGCCGCCGCATCATCTCCCGGCTCAGCCGGGGTCCGGCCACCGTGAATGAACTGGCGGAACCTTTCGCGATCACCAAACAGGCGGTCTCGAAACATATCCAGGTCCTCGAGCAGGCGCAGCTGGTCACGCGCACCCGTGACGCCCAGCGCCGGCCCGTCCACCTGAACCCCGCGCGGCTGGAGGCGCTCACCGCATGGATCGGCCAGTACCGGCTGGTCCGTGAGGAGCAGTTCCGCAGCCTTGACGCCGTGCTCAAATCCAACGCCGCGGCAGGCGGCACACAGGCAAAGGATTCATCATCATGACCAACGCCCTCAAACTCAGTGTCCCGGAGGGACTGCCCTTCATCGATTGCGAGCGGGAGTTCGATTTCCCCGTCGCCGACGTCTTCCGGGCCCACAAAGAGCCCGCCCTGGTCGCCCAGTGGCTCGGCCCCCGGCGGCTGAAGATGGACATCGACCACTACGATTTCCGCACCGGCGGCACCTACCGCTACACCCACACGGGACCAGACGGCGACTCCTACGGCTTCAACGGCGTCTTCCACACGGTCCGGGAAAACGACTTCGCCATCCAGACGTTCGAGTTCGACGGCTACCCCGATGTGGTCAGCATCGAGTTCCTGACCTTCGAGGACCTTGGCGGCGGCCGCACCCTGCTGAGGGCCCACGGGGTCTATCCCAGCATGGAGGCGCGCGACGGCATGGCGCAGTCCGGCATGGAAGGCGGACTGTCCGAAGGCTACGAGCGGCTCGACGAGCTCCTGGCCGGCGCGAAAGTCTAGGACCGCCGTCGACCTTAAACAAACAACGCGGGGTCACTTCCGGTCCATCCCAGCGGGTGGGACGAACCGGAAGTGACCCCGCGTTGCGTTGGTGCTTGGCGGTGCTTCGAGCCTAGAGGGCTGCGAAGACCTCGCGCAGGAGCTTGGCGGTCTCGGACGGCGTCTTGCCGACCTTGACGCCGGCAGCCTCGAGGGCTTCCTTCTTGGCCTGGGCGGTGCCCGCGGAACCCGAGACGATGGCGCCTGCGTGGCCCATGGTCTTGCCTTCCGGAGCGGTGAAGCCGGCCACGTAGCCGACAACCGGCTTCGTGACGTGTGCCTTGATGTAATCGGCGGCACGCTCTTCGGCGTCGCCACCGATTTCGCCGATCATCACGATCGCCTTGGTCTCCGGGTCGGCTTCGAAGGCTTCGAGCGCATCGATGTGGGTGGTGCCGATGACCGGGTCGCCGCCGATGCCGATGGCGGTGGAGAAGCCGAGGTCGCGCAGTTCGTACATCATCTGGTAGGTCAGGGTGCCTGACTTGGAGACGAGGCCGATGGGGCCCTTGCCCGTGATGTTGGCCGGGGTGATGCCAACGAGGGCCTCGCCCGGGGTGATGATGCCGGGGCAGTTCGGTCCGATGATGCGGGTGACCTGCTTGCCGTTGGCGTCGACCTTGGACTGGGCCAGTGCCCAGAACTCAGCGGAGTCCTGGACCGGAACGCCTTCGGTGATGACGACGACCAGGCCGATGCCGGCCTCGATGGCTTCAACGACGGCGTCCTTGGTGAAGGCCGGCGGCACGAAGACGATGGAGACGTCGGCGCCGGTCTCGGCCATGGCTTCCTTGACGGTGCCGAAGACGGTGATCTCGGTGTCGCCGTGCAGGACCGTGGTGCCGGCCTTGCGGGCGTTGACGCCGCCAACAACGTTGGTGCCGGCCTTCAGCATCAGGGCGGTGTGCTTGGTGCCTTCGCCGCCGGTGATGCCCTGGACGATGACCTTGGAGTCCTTGTTCAGATAAATAGACATAGTCGCGTCCCTCTACTTCGCTGCGTTGGCGAGCTCGGCAGCCTTGTCGGCGCCCTCGTCCATGGTGGCGGCCAAGGTAACCAGCGGGTGGTTTGCCTCGGCCAGGATGCGGCGGCCTTCCTCAACGTTGTTGCCGTCGAGGCGGACTACCAGCGGCTTGTTCGCGGAGTGGCCCAGCTCGGCCAGTGCACCGACGATGCCCTTGGCGACGGCGTCACAGGCGGTGATGCCGCCGAAGACGTTGACGAAGACGGACTTGACCTGCGGGTCGCCCAGGATGACGTCGAGGCCTGCTGCCATGACCTCGGCGGAAGCTCCACCGCCGATGTCCAGGAAGTTGGCGGGCTTGACGTTGCCGTGGTTCTCGCCGGCGTAGGCAACGACGTCGAGGGTGGACATGACCAGGCCGGCACCGTTACCGATGATGCCCACGGAGCCGTCCAGCTTGACGTAGTTGAGGTCCTGCGCCTTGGCCTTGGCCTCGAGCGGGTCAGCAGCGTCCTTGTCTTCGAGGTGCGCGTGCTTCGGGTGGCGGAAGTCCGCGTTCTCGTCGAGGGAGACCTTGCCGTCGAGGGCAACGATGTCACCGGCGCCGGTCAGGACCAACGGGTTGACCTCAACGAGGGTGGCGTCTTCCTTCTTGAAGACGTCCCAGAGCTTCAGGATGACGGCGGCGACCTTGCCGCGCAGTTCCTCAGCGAAGCCTGCAGCGGCGACGATTTCGTCGGCCTTGGCCTGGTCGATGCCGACGGCCGGGTCGATCGCGATCTTGGCCAGGGCTTCGGGGCGCTCAACGGCGAGCTGCTCGATTTCCATGCCGCCTTCAACCGAGCACATGGCCAGGTAGTTGCGGTTGGCCCGGTCCAGAAGGACGGAGAAGTAGTATTCCTCGGCGATGTCTGCACCCTGGGCGATCATCACGCGGTGGACGGTGTGGCCCTTGATGTCCATGCCGAGGATGTTGGTGGAGTGTTCAAACGCCTCGTCAGCGGTCTTGGCGACCTTGACGCCGCCGGCCTTGCCGCGGCCTCCGGCCTTGACCTGCGCCTTTACGACAGTTACGCCGCCGATTTTCTCGGCAGCTGCCTTTGCTTCTTCAGGGGTGTGCGCCACGATGCCAGCAAGCACGGGTACACCGTGCGCCTCGAACATATCGCGCGCCTGGTATTCAAACAGGTCCACGGTTTAGTGTCCTTCTACGTCGAAGTAGTTTCTGTACAGCCGGACCCCACGTTATCGCGGTTACCGGGCTGCGGAATAAACGCACCCTGCGACTAGCTTGGAAACGAGCCACACGGCGCAATGCTCCTTTCGGAACTCTAGTCCTTCCTTGGGAGCGGCCCGTTCCAGAGTACCCGTTATGTGAGTAAGGACACTATTCTATGGAGCGTAGAAAAACCGCTAGATTACGGGGTTTTTGGGGCTGCTGAGGGGCTCTGCGCGGCCGGTTTCCCGGTGTTGGGAATCAGTTCGTAACGGTCCCGCGTAACGAAGAAAGCGACGCCAGCGGAGACGTTTCCGCAGGCGACACCGCCGTAGTAGGCGGAGCAGCGCAGGCCGTTGCGCTCCAGGCCCTGGCCCTCGTCGAGGACCGGCAGCTGGGAGATCGGGCCTGCGCGGCTTCCCTTGGGCCCGAATTCCGCTTCCTGCTGTGTGACGCCGGAGCGGCATTCGCCGTAACCGGCTTTCTCCGGCGTGAGCAGCACGGCGCCGCCGAGGTAGCCGAGACCCGTCCCGCCGCAATCGTCCGCGATGTCCTGGGCCTCCGGCTTCGGATACTCCGCGAGTTCGCAGTGCGCCACGGGTACGGTGGCCAACTTGTTGTTGGCGGAGTCCGGGAACCCGTTCGGTTCATACGGCAGGTTGACGTGTCCGCCCCTGGCCGAAGTCAGGGAACAGACAATGTTCCGGTCCGCGGTGGCGAAGCTGAGGATGTCCTGGCCTGCCGCGTACTTCGTAGCGTCCGCCAGGGGCGCTTGCCTGAGCTGCTCCAGTGCGGGCAGGGGCGCGGGCGGAACGTAGTCCGGGTCCTTCTGCGTGATGGTGCACGCCGTGGACGCCAGCAGGATGAGGGCGGCCAGGATCCCCAGAAGTGTCCGTCGCATGGGCTCCATTATGCCTGCAGGTTGGCAGGCGCCCGCGGCTGACGGCGTCAGCCCCCGACGCCGGGTGTCCCGCCCCCGCTTGTCCCGCCCGCGGCGGCCGCTGTGATGACGTCGACGGCGGCGCCGATGCTGTCTTCCGCCTCGAACTGCCCCCGTACCGCCTGCGCCCGGGCGCGCCAGGACCGATCTCCCAGCACGGTGTCGACGGCGGAGCGGACCGCGGCGGCGCTGGGTGTCTCGGTTTTGAGATTGATCCCGACGCCGGCGTATTCCACCCGGGCGTTGACGTCGCTCTTGCCCTCGTTGAGGCCCGCCGTCACGAGCGGGACCCCGTGGGACAGGCTCAGTAGCACCCCGCCGAAGCCTCCGTTGGTGACGAAGACGTCCGTGGCCGGAAAGACCCGGGCGAAGTCGACGTAGTCTTCGACAACGACGTTGGGCTGCGGGTACCGCCGTCGCAGTTCTTTGGTGTTCGCGCCGCCGGTGGCCACGATGATGAGGGTGTCCGTGTCCTTCAGTGCCTCGATGGCGGGGATCATCAGCTTTGCGGGGTCCCTGTTGTCAACTGTTCCCTGGGTGACGACGACGGTCCGGCGCTGCGTTCCGGTGGCGGACGGCGCGGTGGCTGCCGTGAGCGAGGACGGCGTGGCGGCGGTCTCCGGGCCATCGGCTCCGGGCGCCCGGTGGGGCAGCAGGGCGCCCACGTAGTGGACTTTCGGGTTGACGTTCCGCCGCGGAAAATCCAGCGAGGCCGTGCCAGTCTGGATAATCGCATGCGACCACAGGTAGGGCTCGTCGGTGATGGGGGTCCCCCGCCGGGTGCGGAGGCCGTAACCCTGAAGCTGCCGCGTGTAACTGGTCCGCGCCGGCTTGGTGACGAACTGGTCCGAGACGAGCCGGGCGCCCGAATGGAGGATCCTGTCGGCCGGGGTCCGCGCGGGCGCAAAGCCGAAGAACATCGGGGGCACCAGCGGATCGCTTTCCATATTGCCGATAGGGACAAAACTGACCACCGGTTTGCCCAGCACCACCGCCACGAGCCGCTGGATGAACATGGTGTTGTCCATAACAACGGCATCGAACGGGAAGCGCTGGTGCACATCCCTGATGTCTTCGAAGAAATTCGTGACGTTGCTGGCGAAGATCCGTTCGCCGTCGAACCGGATGGCCATCGGTCCTTTGAGCTTGGCGCGCTGCGGATAGAGCTCATTGAGGTTGTCCCCGGTGTGCTCAATCGCGCGATCGAACGGGTAGTGCGGGATGCCCAGCTCGTCCAGCCTGCCGGCCAGCGTGCGGCCGGTGTACCAGCCGACGTCGTGGCCCTCGTCCGTCAGGCGGACACCGATGCCGGTCATGGGGTTGAAGTGTCCGGCGATCGCCTGGCTGGCCAACAGAATCTTCATGCGGCGACCCGTCGTTGGTTGCGGTAGCGCACCGGAGCGGAATGCCGCTTCCTGGCGCCCGATGCTCAGACTGTAGACGGGTCAAGGCCCCGGCACAACGATGCAGCGCAGTCCGAAGAATCCGGGCCGCCAGAGTTGTTGGTGCCCCTCCCCAGCTTCCCTGGCGGCTGGCGGGCGGACCAGTTCCGCTTAGGCGTCGAGCTTTGTCAGCGGGGCGTAGCGGAGCAGGAGCCGCTTCTCGCCGACGCTGAACTTCACCTTGGCGACGGTCTTGTCCCCGGCACCCTCGACGGCCAGCACAGTGCCGTTGCCGAAGCTCGTGTGGTTGACCTTGTCGCCCACGCTGACGGCGACGACCTCCTTCTGCGGCTGCACCCGGTTCTTGGCAATGGCCGCCGGAACATCGGCGTTGAACCCGGCCGAGGGGCTGGCCTCCGTGCCGCGTGCCGTGCCTGCTCCCCAGAAAGATCCGCCGTACCGGCTCGAGCCAATGGAACCACCGCTCCCCCAGCCGCCGGCCTGGCGGGTGGAGCCCTCGCGCTTCCACTCCACCAGCTCGGCCGGGATTTCCTCGATGAACTGGCTGGCCGGGTTGTACTGGCTCTGGCCCCACATGCTGCGCACTTCGGAGCGGGTCAGGTACAGGCGCTTCCGGGCCCGGGTCAGGCCGACGTAGGCCAGCCGGCGTTCCTCGGCCAGTTCCTTGGGGTCGGTGGCGGAGCGCTGGTGCGGGAACAGCCCGTGCTCCATGCCGGTCAGGAACACCACCGGAAATTCCAGTCCCTTTGCCGTGTGCAGGGTCATCAGGGTGACCACGCCCAGCCGCTTGGCTTCGGCGACGGCGGCGGCCAGCTCGTCGGCGGTGCCCGCCGGCGCGTCCGGGATCTGGTCGGCGTCGGCCACGAGGGAGACGCCTTCCAGGAAGGCGCCGAGGGATCCCTCGGGGTTGTCCCGCTCGTATTCCCGCACGACGGCGACGAGTTCGGCGAGGTTCTCCACCCGGGACTCGTCCTGCGGGTCGGTGCTGGAACGAAGGGTCGCGAGGTAGCCCGTCTGTTCGAGGACGGCCTCCAGTGCCGCGGCAGCACCGGATCCGGAGGCCACCTCGGCGAGGTCGTCGAGCAACTTCACGAAGCCCTGGACCGCGTTGACGGAGCGGGTGGCCATGCCGGGTGCCTCGTCGGCGCGGCGGGCGGCGGCCATGAACGAGATCCTGTCGCGCTGCGCGAGGGAGGCCACGGCCCCCTCGGCACGGTCGCCGATGCCGCGTTTTGGCTCGTTCAGGATGCGGCGGAGGTTGACGTCGTCGTCGGGGTTGACCAGCACGCGCAGGTAGGCGAGGGCGTCCTTGATTTCCTTGCGCTCGTAGAACCGGGTCCCGCCGACCACCTTGTACGGGAGTCCGACGCGGACCAGGACATCCTCGATGGAGCGTGACTGGGCGTTGGTGCGGTAGAAGATGGCGACGTCGCCGGGGCGGAGATCGCCCTCGTCCTGCAGGCGGTCGATCTCCTTGGCGATGAACTGGGCTTCGTCGTGTTCGTTTTCGCCGACGTAGCCGACGATCTTCTCGCCGTCGCCTTCCGCCGTCCACAGCCGCTTCTCCGGCCGGTTGGGGTTGCGGGAGATGACCGAGTTGGCCGCGCTGAGGATGGTCTGGGTGGAGCGGTAGTTCTGCTCGAGCTTGATGGTGCGGGCGTCGGGGTAGTCCTTCTCGAACTCCACAATGTTGCGGATGTCGGCGCCGCGGAAGGCGTAGATCGACTGGTCAGAGTCACCCACGACAGTGAGCTCAGCCGCGCCGGGGCCTTCGCCCACGATCTCGCGGACGAGCGCGTACTGGGCGTGGTTGGTGTCCTGGTATTCGTCGACCAGGACGTGCCGGAACCGGCGCCGGTAGGATTCGGCGAGCGCCGGGAAGGCACGGAACATGTAGACCGTCTCGGCGATCAGGTCATCGAAGTCCATCGCGTTGGCCTGGCGCAGCCGCTGCGTGTAGCCCTTGAAGACTTCGGCGACGGCCTGTTCGAAGGGGTCGTTGTAGTTCGCGCTGGAAGAGTAGCTGTCAGCGTCGATCAGTTCGTTCTTGAGCGCCGAAATCTTGTGCTGGATTGCCTTGGGCGCGAAACGCTTCGGATCGAGGTCCAGGTTCTTGACCACGAGGGTGATGAGGCGCAAAGAGTCGGCGGAATCGTAGATGGAAAAGTTGGAGTTTAGACCGACATTCTTGGCTTCGCGGCGCAGGATCCGGACGCACGAGGAGTGGAACGTGGAGACCCACATCGTCTTGGCCCGGCCGCCCACCAGGGCCTCAACCCGCTCGCGCATTTCGGCGGCGGCCTTATTGGTGAAGGTGATGGCCAGGATCTCGCCGTGGTGTGCGCGCCGGGTGGCGATCAGGTAGGCGATCCGGTTGCTGAGCACGCGGGTCTTGCCCGAGCCGGCGCCGGCCACGATCAGCAGGGCGCTGCCGGCGTGCTTGACGGCCTCTTCCTGCTGCGGGTTCAGCCCCCCGAGGAGCTCGGCCGCGCCCGGGAGCCGGTGGTGGTCCGGTTCCCCGGCCGGGTTGCCCCCGTGGCCGCCGTCGGGCCCGACGCCGCTGGCAGAATTCAGGGCGGAATCCAGTGCCGTCATCCCATGACCGGCAGGCGTTTTGGTGCGCGCCGCCGTGTTCGAGGCAGCTTGGAAGGGTCCGTCGGCGTAAGGGTCAAACAACATATCCATGGTGTTAACAAGTCTAGGCGGTGCCACTGACAGTCAGGTCCGCCCCCTCGGGACATGCCCTCCCCTGCCCGCAGCCACTGGGCATCATGCCCGCATGCCCACGCCCCGCGGCCAAGAATGAGCATGTCCCCCACCCGTGAAACCGAGGACTGAGCATGTCCAGACGCATGCCCACGAACTGGGCATGTCCCGCGCGGCGGGGAGTTGGGTGCCCGGACCTACGTCACGGAGCCGGATTCGAGGGCGGCGCGCAGGTGACGGACCGCCGTCGTGCCTCCGGCGACGAACCAGTCCAGTCCGTTGACCCGGACGACGTCGGCCGCGCCGCCGGCCGCGAGGACGATGGCTTTCCCCGGCAGCCAATCCCACTCCGGGCAGCTGTGCTGGAACCAGCAGCCCAGTTCGCCGTCGGCCACGCGGCTGAGGTCGCAGGAGCCGGAGCCAAACATGCGCAGCGCGGCCGCGGAGGTCGCGGCGGCGTGCCATGGCATGGCGCACATCGGGTCGGCCAGCCACGTGGGGTGGATGTAGGTCGCGGCGCCGAGTTCGGACAGGGGCGCGTCCGAACGGCCGGCGCCGGGAGCCCCCTCCGCACCGAATGTGGTCAGCCGTTCGCCGTTGAGGGTTGAGGGCCGGGCTGTTCCGCCGAGCCAGAGCTTGTCCTCTTCCGGCTGGAAGATTCCGCCGAGCACGACACCGGAGGAGTCCTTCAGGGCAATGGCCGAGCACCAGTAGGTGGACCCGTGCAGGAAGTTGTATGTCCCGTCCACGGGGTCGATAACCCAGGTCCGGCCGCTGGTGCCGTCCACGGAGGCGCCCTCTTCGCCGAGGATGCCGTCGTCGGGCCGGCAGCGCTGGAGCTGTTCCAGCACATAAGCCTCGGCCGCGTGGTCCGCGGCCGTGACGACGTCGGAAACCGACGTCTTTTGGCGGCCTTCCAGGCCGGCCTGCCGCATAAGGAGCGCCATGGTCCCGGCCTCGCGCACGAGGGCCTCGGCGAGCTGGTAGTCGTCCAGGGCGGGATTGAGTTCAGCGGAGCTGTGCCGGCCGAGCCGGTGTTTTCCTAGTTCGGTCACGCGCTCCAGCCTATCGGCGCCTGCCGGCAGTGAACAGGCGGCAGGCGGACAGCACCCGGCTTCACGGGTCCCCGCGCTCAGTGACTGGTGTGCCCGGGCGATAATGGAGCCATGGCCAAGACACCCGCACAGCGGATCAAGAAGCACGGCGCGAACGCCGTCGTCCCCCAGCACCAGCTGCCGTCGGTGATCAACCCCAGCACCAGCCGGACCCCGCAAAAGGCGCAGAGCAACAGCAACCTGATCCTGATTGCGGGTGTTGTGGCCAGCCTGTTCCTGTTCTGGTACCTCCACCTGCTCACTCTGAACCAGCTCACCCAGCTCAGCGGGGGTCTTGCTATGCCGGATTCCCTGGTCGGGGGCTTCGACGCCGGCTACGTGGAGCAGCTGCGCACCGCCATGGACGAAGACGCCCGCGGGCAGCTGAACTACATCCACAAAACCGCCGGCACGCTGTTCCCGCTGATCTTCGGCTTCACGTGGCTTCTGCTCATCGGCACCAACGTGGCACGTAAGGGACTGCGCTGGGCATTGTGGGCCGTTCCCCTGCTCTTCGCGGCTGTCAGGCTGTGGGGCAATGCGGCCATCGATTCGATGCTGTCCGCCGAGACCGTCGACGCCGGCCAGGTTGCCTTGGCATCCGGCCTCACCGTCGCCGGTTGGGTGCTGCTGGTGCTGAGCCTGGTCGTTGGGGGCGCCGCGGTGTTCCTCGGCCGCAAGCCTGCCGCGGCAAAGGCCCGGACCACGGGACATGCCCAGCCCTAGGCGCGGCCACTGGCCATAGTCCCACTATGCCCACTCGTTGCCGCACCCGGAGGGCATGCGCCGCGGCCCCCGCAAGGGGACCAACGGGACATGCCCAGCGCTTGGCTCAGCCAGTGGACATAGTCCTACTATGTCCCTGCGTGCAAGCACCGGAGGGCATGCCCAGCGGCGTGTGCCCTCCAGGCCAGTGGGGAAGCGAGTCCGGCTGGTCTCAGGCCTCGCTGGCGAGGTACTCCCGGGCCTGGTCCGCGCGCTGCGGGGCGCCCGCAGTCTCGAATTGCTCCGCGGCGCGCAACAGAACGTCCGTTGCCGCCTCATTTTTCCCGGTCGCTATGTACGCCCTGCCCAGCAGCAGGCAGGCCTCCCCTGTTCTTTGCGGAGAAATTCCGTCCTCCAGCCTGCAAAGATCGTCCAGGAGGCCGATAGCGGCCGGCGCATCACCCGACAGCAAGGTCCAGTGCGCGCGGTTCAATTTCAATAAGTGATAGTCGTTCGAACTTCCGCCGATAACGTCAGTGGCCAGTTCCGCCCGTTCAATGCAGCGCAATGTGTCCGCGTCGGCGACGTCTGCAGCCAATCGCATGGCTGCAGACGCTTTATTGAATTTTGCCCAGACGTCCAGATTCCTGGCGGGCGAGAATGTCGCGGCAGCTAGTTCGTGGTAGCGCAGCCCTTCCTCCACGTTATTGCAGAGGAATGCCACATTGCCGATCACCCAGTACGCCTTGCCCGCCAACTGTTCGTCTACTTCGTCAGAGATGATGTTGCCAAGTGCTTGACTCTCGGTCCAAGCGTCGGCAAGCATTCCGCTGTCAGCCAGTGCCGCAATAAGTGCATGCCGGGCTTTCATACTGATCTCGATATCTGCATCTCCCACGGCGAGTTCCGCTGCCGTCCGTGCAGATTCAGCGGCTTGTTCCAGAAGCCCTGCCCTATGCTTTGCCTGCGACATCAGGATGTGGGCTTTGGCCCGGGACTGCGGGGAAAGGGCTGATGATGGGCTCGCGACTAACACCTCAGCAAGTCTGGCCGAGGCATCATACTCCCCGGCATCCAACAAGTTCTCGACTTGGAACAGCCTCATGTCCGATTCCCCAGCAAGATCCCCTTCGGCCGAGGCTATCGCCGCAGCTTCTCCGGCGCTGTTGGCGGCTGCGCCGAAATCATGGTCGTCCCGAAATCGCCGAGCCTGAAGCTCAGCGGTGAAATATGCGGGAGGTAGAGAGTCTTGTTGCATGAGCCAATTATCCGTCCCCAAGGACGGAGAAATGTACATGACGTGCAAGTCAGAGCGTCGCAGTATCCGCGCAGGAGTCGCGCAGGCACGCATTAATAGCACAGGAGTTATGGTTAGGAGACATTAGGGTGCTTCCAGGCGTGTCGAGTGCACATATACTGATCTCGCATCACACGAGTCACATCAGCCACTTACGTAACAGGAGTCCTCCATGAAGAAAACCCTCGCAACACTTCTTGTCGCCGGCGCCCTGGCTGCGGCGGGTCTTTCCGCATCTGCTGCCGTCTCTGCAACCGGCAACTCGGGGCAGGGCTCGGTCGTGGCAATGGAATGGTGGCCGAACTCCACTCCGAAGAACTAACGGAGACGGCGCAGTCGAACGGTGGGTGTCGGATTCCGACACCCACCGTTTTTCGTGCCGCTGTACTTACCGGCTCCCCTGCCCGATCAGCGCCTCGATATCCGACGCCGGAACGGGACGGCCGAAATAGTAGCCCTGGCCGCTTGAGCAGCCCAGTCGGACCAGCTCGGCGGCTTGCTCCGCCGTCTCGATGCCCTCGGCCACAGCTTTGAGCCCGCAGGCGTGGATGAGGTGCAGCACCGCCTCCACGAATTTGCTCTCGTCCGCATCTGAGCCCAGCCCGTCGATCAGGCTCTTGTCGATCTTGACAACGTTGACCGGCAGCTTCCGCAGGTAGCTGATGGACGAATAGCCGGTGCCAAAGTCGTCGATTTCAAGCTGCACCCCCAGACGCCGCAGGCCGCTGAGGGAGTACTTGTCCACATCCCCGCCGTTGACGGCCATGGACTCCGTCAACTCCACGATGAGGTTGGCGGCGTCGACCCCTGTTTCGCGGAGGATGTCGCGGACGTGTTCTATCAGATCGAGGTTCTGCAGCTCGGTGGTTGAGATGTTGACCCGGACGTTGAAGTCGGCGTCCACGTTCAGGTCCTGCTGCCAGCGTCGCAGCTGGCGCACCGCGTTCCTCAACACCCAGTGGCCGAGGTCTACGATCATCCCCGTCTCTTCCGCCAGCGGGATGAAGGAATCGGGCATCAGGAGGCCGCGCTCCGGGTGGTTCCAGCGCACCAGCGCCTCAACGCCTTCGATCCTTCCGGTGGCCAGGTCCACCACCGGCTGGTAGTGCAGCGTGAGCTGGTCCTGGAGGATCGCCTCGCGCATTTCGGTGATCATGACGCTCTGCAGCCGGCGGGCGTAGAGCAAGGCCGGCTCGAACACCTTGATACTGCTGTGTGGCTGGGCCTTGGCCGCGTACATCGCCGTGTCTGCTTCCATGACCAGATCGTCGACGGACTGCCCGGGTTCCGCCACCCGCAGTCCGATGCTGGTACCGCACGTGATGCGCAGATCCCCGATTTCCAGGCTCTCGCCGAGCGCCTTGAGGATTCGGTTGGCGACCCGCCGGGCCCGGACCAGGTTGGACTTCGGCAGCATGACGGCGAATTCGTCGCCGCCGAGGCGTGCAACGGTGTCCGTCTCCCGGACTGCGTCCTGCAGGCGCTTCGAGATCACCCGGAGGACGTCGTCGCCGGCGCTGTGTCCCAGCGTGTCGTTGATGCCCTTGAAGGAATCCAAGTCCAGGACCAGCAGCGCAGGCGGCATTTCACCCCGGGACGTTTCGGCAAGGGCGTGGCTCAGGACCGAGTTGAGCGCCGTCCGGTTGGCCAGTTGGGTGAGCGGGTCAGTCAGAGCCATCCGCTCGAGCTCAACCTGGGCCTCGCGCAGCATGGCCGTTCGGCTTTCGACGCGTTCCTCAAGTTCCTGGTAGATGGTCTGCAGGTCGTCAGCCATCAGGTTGATCCCGGCAATGACCGCGGCGACGTCGTCCCTGGCACCGGAGTGGGGAATCCTGGTGGTCAGGTCGCCTCCTGCGATTCGGACGATGCCTTCGACGAGGGCGTGCAGCCTGGGGTCCGGCGGATCAGTCTTCACTCGTGTATTGCCCTAACCAGTCGATGGCCTCAGCCTCGGATGTGAAGAACTGCGCCGGGATCGTCTCGGTCTTTGACCGCAGCAGGTAGTGCGCAATCACGCGGTCGACTGGGCTCTCCCCCACCAGGGCAAAGGCCGACGCCGCGATCGAGGTGGCATAGACGTGCCGGGCCTCGACGCTGACGCCCACCACACCGGTGATGACCAGCAGCACCGGCAAGCGCCGGCCGTTGGCCATCGCGCGGACCGTGGCGCCGGCAACACGCGCCTCGGGCCCCTCGATTTCCTCGTTGGCCGGCAACGCGACCTCGATGATGCCGCCTTCCCGCATGCGGACACCGATTGGGACGCCCGCCGGAGTCGCCGTCACGCCCGACTCTTCGGGTATCCGCTCGTCGGGCTCGGCCAGCGCCTCGACGGTCATCGGGCTTCCGCCAGGCGGCAGGCCCGCACAGTCACTTCGGAGGACAGCCGGACCGGGCCGCGCTGGACAACTCCAGCCTTCAAGCCCCCGAGGGCTTTCGCTGCATCCAAGCGTCGCAAGACTAGCTGATCAGACATTCGTCCCCATTGGACTCCAAAGTCGGCCATTCGTCGTGCGCCGGAGTCACGTGCGCACGCTGCACCGGGATGTTCCGGCGAATGCCCTCATGATAATCGAAGGTCGGCCACGTATGAGACATAAGACACCGTCTCTTGGGTCATCCGATCAAGAACCTCCGTCATGCGCGGAGGGCACCGCGGGCCAGGGCTGCCTTCCGGAGCGAGCGGTCCCGGCCCACCCGCTGGGCGACCACCAGACCGACGGCGGCCGTGCCGATGGTGATGGGGTACCCCATGAGCCGCTCCAGGGTCCCGGGCTCCGGCACGTCCATCCCTGTCACGCCGGCGGTGACCAGGGCGCCGAGGGACACGAGGCCGCAGGCCAGGATGGGCCAGCTCAGGGGTGTCTGCCGAAGCCACAGCCGGCCCAGCAGCACCAGGGCCAGGCTCCCGGCACCGAAATACATGATGGCGCCCACCCCGTGCCACACGGACCCAGCGTCCTCAGGGACCAGCCCCACCAGGACGGTGCCGGCTCCGGCGACGGCGGTGAGCGCACGTGCGGAGACCGCGGCAACCCAGGTGAAGCGGCCACCCGGCACCAGTGTGAACTGTGCGCCGGGCCGCGCTGCCGTGCACAGCAGCGCCGAACTCAGCAGCAGGGCGCCGACCATCATCCCGATGCCCTGGACCACGAACGAGGCGTTCATGAGCACATGCGCCGGCGAGCAGACGTCGCGGCCGTCGAAAAGCCCGCAGCCCGCGGCGCCCAGGTCGCTGATGTAGCCGGTCCGGCGGCTGTACGGCTGCTGCCCCGCCCACGCGCCGATCACGGCTGCCTCGGCCACAAAATACTGCAGCACGCTGAGCAGCGCCAGTGCGCCCGCGTAAAACTGCGTGGACGGCAGATCAGGGATGTAGATGATGTCCTGGGACGGCGAGTCAGCGGGGGCGGCCATGCCAAGAGCGTAGTACGGCCCGTCACCTTGTATGCTTATATCCGTGTCCGAACGGGCCGGCCCGCGGCCGTCCAGCACGGATACCCGCCCTCGTAGCTCAGTGGATAGAGCACGGCTCTCCTAAAGCCGGTGTCGTTGGTTCGATTCCAATCGAGGGCACTTGAACCCCCAGCCGCCGGCCGCCGCTCCGGACTTCGATCTCCGCGCCTACCTGCTGGGCTCCTGGAGAGTGGAACGCACCCTCCTCGACAGGTCCACCGGCACCCGCGGGTCCTTCACCGGCGTCGTCCGCTTTACCAAAACGCCCGACGGCGGCCTCCGCTTCCGCGAAGAGGGCACCGTTGCCTGGGCATCCGTCCCCGGCGGACCGGCGGGCACACCGTTTGCCGGACCGGCCAGCCGGGAATACCTGCTGCGGCCCGCCGTCGCACCGGACACGATGGACATGTTCTTCCCCGACGGCAGGCCGTTCCACCGCATGGGCTTCGGCCCGCAGAGCGGCCGGGACCGGCACTGGTGCGACCCTGACAGCTACCGCGTGCAGTACACGTGGACCGCTCCGGATGAGTTCCGCTATGAGTGGGATGTCACCGGCCCGGCCAAGGACCAGCTGCTCACGTCCGTGCTCCGCCGGACCACGGACGCCGCATGAACACGCCCGCCATGAACCCGCTCATCGTGGTCTCCGCCGTCTGTGTCTTCGACGAGGCCGGGCGCCTCCTCACCGTCCGCAAACGCGGCACGGACAAGTTCATGCACCCCGGCGGCAAGCCCGAGGCGGGCGAGACGGCCGCCCAGACGGCCGCCCGGGAGCTGGCGGAAGAAGTCGGAATCGTCCTCGCGGCGGACGAGCTGGTGCTCCTGGGCATCTGGTTCGCGGACGCCGCCAACGAGGCTGCGACGCAGATCCAGGCCACGGTCTTCACCGCCCCCGGGGCATGGCATGCCCGGCCCTCCGCCGAGATCGCCGAGATCCGCTGGCTGGACCTGGCCGCGGAGCTGCCGGACGACCTCGCCCCGCTGCTGACCGACCACGTCCTGCCAGCCCTCTCGGGGCAGCAAGGCTAGAGCCCGGGAACGGACTCCTCGGCCACGGCACTGGCCTCGGCGAACTGGGTTCGATACAGCTCCGCATAGCGGCCCTCGGCGGCCAGCAGTTCGCTGTGCGTTCCGCGCTCCACAATCCGGCCATCCTCCACCACCAGGATGGCGTCGGCGGCCCGGATGGTCGACAGCCGGTGGGCAATCACGACGGCGGTGCGGCCCTCGAGCGCAGCGCCGAGCGCCTCCTGGACAGCGGCCTCGTTGGTGGAGTCCAGGGCCGCGGTGGCCTCGTCCAGGATGACGACGCGCGGCTGCGCAATGAGCAGGCGGGCGATGGTGAGCCGCTGGCGTTCGCCGCCAGAGAGCCGGTACCCGCGCTCCCCCACCACCGTGTCCAGGCCGTCCGGGAGCGAGCGGATCATGTCTTCCAGCCGCGCCTGCCGCAGCACGTCCCACATAAGCTCGTCGCTGGCCTCCGGCCGGGCGAGGCGCAGGTTGGAGGCGATGCTCTCGTGGAAAAGGTGCCCGTCCTGGGTGACCATGCCGAGCGTGTGCCGCATGGAGTCGAAGGTCAGGTCCCGGACGTCCACGCCGGTGCCGGGGACGCTTCCGCCAAAGCGCACGGCACCTGAATCGACGTCGTACAGGCGCGACAGCAGCTGCGCGATCGTGGACTTGCCGGCGCCCGAGGAGCCCACGAGGGCGACCGTCTGACCGGGCTCCACCCGGAAGCTGATGCCGTGCAGCACCTCTTCACCGCCGCGGGTGTCCAGCGTGGACACGTCTTCCAGCGAAGCGAGCGAAACCTTGTCCGCCGACGGGTACGAGAAGCGGACGTCGTCGAACTCCACGGACAGCGGCCCGGGCGGCGACTGCACCGCATCAGGCTTCTGCTCGATGAGCGGCTTGAGGTCCAGGATCTCGAAGACCCGCTCAAAGCTGACCAAGGCACTCATGATCTCCACCCGGGCGTTGGAAAGCGCTGTGAGCGGCGCGTAAAGGCGGGTCAGCAGCAGGGCCAGCACCACGACGTCGCCCGCGGCCAACTGCCCCTGCAGCGCGAGGAAACCGCCCAGGCCGTAGACCAGGGCGAGGGCCAGCGCCGAGACCAGCGTCAGGGCGGTCACGAAGGTGAACTGCAGCATCGCTGTGCGGACGCCGATGTCCCGCACCCGGCCCGCGCGGGCCGCGAACTCCCGGGATTCCTCGTCGGGGCGGCCGAAGAGCTTCACCAGGGTGGCGCCCGGGGCGGAGAAGCGCTCCGTCATCTGCGTGCCCATGGAGGCGTTGTGTTCCGCGGCCTCGCGGCGCAGGTCGGCCAGTTTGGAACCCATCCGGCGGGCCGGAATCAGGAAGATGGGCAGCAGGATCATGGCCAGCACGGTCACCAGCCAGGACTTGCCCAGCATGACCACCAGCGTCAGGGCGAGGGCCACGACGTTGCTGACGACGCCGGACAGGGTCCCGGCGAACGCCGACTGCGCGCCGATCACGTCATTGTTCAGCCTGCTGACAAGCGCCCCGGTGCGGGTACGGGTGAAGAAGGCGATCGGCATTTTCTGCACGTGGTCGAAGACCTTGGTGCGCAGGTCCACGATCACGCCTTCGCCGATCGTGGAGGACAGCCAGCGGGTGACGAGTCCCAGCCCGGCCTCGGCAACCGCCACGATGGCGATCAGCACGGCGAGCCAGACCACGACGTCGGTGCCCGCGCCGGCGATGATCGCGTCCACCACCTGCCCGGCCAGGACCGGGGTGGCGACGGCCAGCACGGCCATCACGATCGACAGCAGGACGAAGGCGATCAGCCGGCCCTTGTGCGGACGGGCGAAGCTGAACACACGTTTGAGCGTCTCCTTCGAGAACGGCTTCGAGCCGCTGGAGGCGCGCGTGATGTTGTACAAGGAGCTCCAGGCAACCCGGTCCATGCTCATGAGTTCTTGCCTTTCGGGGCGGTGGCGCCCAACAGCTCGGTGACGACGCCGTCGTCCACATTCCAGCGCGCGTCGAGGCGCACGTTTTCCAGCAGCCTGCGGTCGTGGGTGACCAGCAGCAGGGCGCCGTCGTAGCCTTCGAGGGCCTCTTCGAGCTGTTCGATCGCCGGGAGGTCCAGGTGGTTGGTGGGTTCGTCGAGCACCAGCAGGTTCACGCCGCGCGCCTGCAGCAGCGCCAGTGCCGCGCGGGTCCGCTCCCCCGGCGACAGGGAGTCGACCGGCCGGGAGGTGTGGTCGGCTTTGAGGCCGAACTTGGCCAGCAGGGTCCGCACTTCCGCCGGGGACTGGTCCGTCAGGACGGCTTCGACGGCGTCTGCCAGTTTCAGCCCGCCGGCCAGCAGCCCGCGGGCCTGGTCAATCTCGCCGACCGCCACGGAGGCGCCCATCGAGGCGTCGCCGGAATCGGGCCGCTGGACGCCCAGCAGGAGCCGGAGCAGGGTGGATTTGCCGGCGCCGTTGGGCCCGGTGATACCGATCCGTTCCCCGGCGTTGAGCTGGAGGTTCACGGGTCCGAGGGTGAAATCGCCTTGGTGGACGACGGCGTCGCGGAGCGTCGCCACAACAGCGCTGGACCGTGGCGCCGCCCCGATGCTGAACTGTAGTTGCCATTCCTTGCGGGGTTCTTCGACTTCTTCGAGCCGGGCGATGCGGGATTCCATCTGGCGGACCTTCTGGCCCTGCTTTTCGGAAGACTCGGTGCTGGCCGCGCGGCGGATCTTGTCATTGTCCGGGTTCTTCTTCATCGCGTTCCGGACGCCCTGGGAGCTCCACTCGCGCTGGGTGCGGGCCCGGGAGACCAGGTCGGCCTTGGTGTTGGCGAACTCCTCGTACCGTTCACGGGCGTGCCGGCGCGCGACGGCGCGTTCCTCGAGGTAGGCCTCGTACCCGCCGTCGTAGACCGCCACGGAGTTCTGTGCGAGGTCGAGTTCCACGACGGTGGTGACGCAGCGGGCGAGGAACTCGCGGTCATGGGAGACCAGCACGACGCCGCCCCGGAGCCCCTGCACGAAAGCCTCGAGCTTGGCCAGCCCGTTGAGGTCCAGGTCGTTGGTGGGTTCGTCCAGGAGCACGACGTCGAAGCGGCTGAGCAGCAGTGCCGCGAGCGCCACGCGTGCGGCCTGGCCGCCGGAAAGCCCCGTCATGTCGGCGTCCTGGCCTACCTCCAGGCCGAGGTCCGCCAGCACAGCCGGCACGCGTTCTTCCAGGTCAGCGGCGCCGGAGGCCATCCAGCGGTCGAACGCATGGGAGTAGTCGTCGTCGGCGCCGGGGGCGCCSACGCCAAGGGCCTCCGCCGCGGACTCCATCTCGACGGTGGCCTGGGCGCAGCCGGTACGCCGGGCTATGTAGCCGCCCACCGTTTCGCCAGCGATCCGTTCGTGCTCCTGGGGCAGCCAGCCCACGAACGCGTCGGCCGGGGCAAGAATGACCGTGCCTTCCTGCGGCTCGTCCACTCCGGCAAGGAGCCGGAGCAGGGTGGATTTGCCCGCACCATTGGCTCCCACGACGCCGACGACGTCGCCCGGTGCGACGGTCAGGGAGAGTTTGGAGAAGAGTGTGCGGTGGTCGTGACCACCGGCGAGGTCCTTGGCAACAAGGGTTGCAGTCATTAGTCCATCCTCTCACCGCGGCCCAAAACAGAGGGCCGGGGGGCGCTCCGGGCGGCCAATCGCCGCCGGGCATGAAAGAACCCGCTGGTCCGGACTTGGGGGGTGTACGGACCAGCGGGTTCGAGCATCTAGCATAGTTGAATCAGCACCTCCCGTAAAATCAATGCAGTTCTTGCTCCACCGATCTTCAGAAGCGCCCCTTCCATTCGACTCCGCAGGAAGCCATAGATGCCATTACCCGCCAAGGCGTTTCAACACTGGCTCCATGGCGTTGCTCCCACCGCGAGCACGGCCGATATCTGCAGGATCTCCGGGATCAAACGCACCACCCTGGCCCAGCAGCTGGTTCGGGGAAAGGTCGCGGAAACCACCCTGGTAAGCATCAGCCGCGCCCTGAAACGCAGCCCCCTGGCCGACCTCGGCTCGTTTGACAGCTATGCGGAGCTTGCGAAGCAGCCGCAGCCGCCCACCGCTGCCGAACTCGTGAGCCAGATTGCGACGATGGACCTGCTCCGCGCGGTTATTTCCCGCTCGTCCCCGGCGTATGGCGGCTTCGGCGACAACGGCAGCTCGTTGACCCCGGCGCTCAGCGCGGCCCCGCACGCCACCTCCGTCCGGAACTGGGTGGACGCGATCGACGACGGCGAACTGCGGCACCGGGTTTCGGCGGCAACGGGAGTCGCGCCCCAGAACTATTCGGCGCAGTTGACCGCGAACCGGCTGTCTCCGGAACTGGCGGTCGCTACCGCCCGCGCGGCTGGCGTAGGATTCACGGGCGGACTTGTCGCCACCGGACTGTTGACGGAGCGTGAAGCCGGTTGGGCACCGGAGGCAAGGCAGGCGGCCCTGGACGCACTCTCGAACGGCGAACTCACGGCATTGGCCGGTGAGCGCCTGCAGTCCCTTGGCCGGACTTTGCGCCGCCAGGAGCAGGAACACGAACAGACAAAAAAGATATGGGAGAACCTCGGATGATCGCGACCCTGCAGTGGACCACGTTGGCGGTCTGCGCCATCGTGGCGATCGCGCGGGTCCCCAGTGCGCTCCGGGGCGAGAACCGGTCAATTTTCGGTATTTTCGCGATGTCGACCGTGGCTATCCTGCTCAGCATCGACGTGAGCTACCGGTCCGTCGATGCGTGGCTCGGGTCCGAAAACTATACGAACCTGATCCTTCGCTTTGTCGTCTACGGGACGGTGCTGCTGGCCGGCTACCGGATCGCCAAGGCTTTCGATGCACCAAAGAGCATCCGCCTCATCGTCGGGCCCCTGGGCAAGACGGTTCTCGCTGTGGTTGGCATCGCCACCGTGATTCTGTTCCTGTGGGCCGACACCGCGGGAACCGCCACTGGGTTGAGCGGTTTGCCGGCTAGAAGCCCCCAGAATGCGGCATTCATCGAATCCTACGCCGCGGCGGGGCGCTTGTACCCGTCCTACGTGGCCGCATGCATCCTGCCCGCCACCTTCGTGGCCATCGGTCAGCAACTGCCCAGAACCATCCGCATCGGCGCATTATTGCTGACCATCGCTTTCACCGCCATGGCCTTCGGCACGTTCTTCCCCCTCATCCCTGCGGATGTTGCATACCTTCAAGCCATCATCAATTACACCGCGGTACTGTGCCTTGCGCTTGGTCTCGCCCTTATCTGGATCTCCAGCCTGGTGGCAAGACGCGCATTACGGATGAACGTCGGATGATCGCGATCCTGCAGTGGACCACGTTGGCGGCCTGCGCCATCCTGGCGATCGCGCGGGTGCCCAGTGCGCTTCGCGGGGTGAACCGGTCGCTCTTTTTCATTTATGCGTTCCTGACAGCGGGCCTCTTGCTAAGCATCGAGGCACCCTACGTGGCAGTTGACCAGGTCTTGGGCGGCATGAACCTGGCCAATCTGCTTCTGCGCTTCATCATCTTCGGCGCTATCTTCGCCCTTGGGCTCAGAATTGCGCGGGGCTTCGGCGCAGACGACGGGCTCCGCCTCCTCACGGGCCCTGTCGGGATCGCCGTCGCGGCAGCCGCGTCAGCGGCCGTGGTGGTGGTCTTCCTGATGATGGATACTGCGGGTTCGTCCGCAGGACTGATCGGGGTCTATGACAAGGACGCGCGCAATGCGGCGCTCGTGGAATACTACGGAGCCGCCGGTCGCCTGTATCCGGCGTACATCACGCTTGCCCTCCTTCCGGCCATGGTGAGGACGGTCCGCAGCAGGCTGCCGGGCCTCGTGCGGCTCGGCGCCGCACTGCTGGCCGTTGGGTCCGTTGCCATTACCCTGAGCCTCCTGTCCCCGGTAATCCCCCCGTCACTGGCCTACCTGCGCTTCGTCTTCAACTACACCGCCGTCCTTTGCCTCCTGCTCGGGCTGGCAGTGATCTGGCTGTCAAAGGCAGTGGCTAAGCGGACACCGAAGATGCAAACTGACTTCACTGGATAGTCATTGGGGGCTGAGCCGCCAAGCGATTTGAGAGATCCTGATGATGGCAACGCTGGAGTGGGCGACACTGACGGTGTGCTGCGTGGCGCTCCTCCTGCGGGTCCCGGACGCTGTGAAGGGCCGGAACAGAACCGTCTTCGGCATCCTCCTGCTGGCCACCCTCTGCAGCCTGCTCGCCGTCTCCGAGCTCTACGTGGCGATTGACGGCGCCTTGGGTGGACGGCATGTGACGAGCCTGATCCTGCGCTGTCTTGTCTTCGCGACAGTTTTGCTGGTGGGCCTCCGCATCACCAGGGGCCTCGCGGCCACCAGAGGCTACGGCCTCATCGGGGGCACTGCCGGCCGCTGGGCGCTGGCGCTCTGCTGCCTGGCGGTGCTGGCGACGTTTCTCCTGCTGGACACGACCGGGGCGTCGGCGGGACTGCGGGTCCCCTCCGACGTCGGCGGCAGGAACGCCTCCCTGGCCGCCTATTACACCGCTGCCGGCCGCACCTACCCTGCGTTCGTGTCGCTCATTCTGGTGCCCCCGTTGCTGGCCACGGTCAGGAGCCGACAGCCCCGCCTGGTCAGGGCCGGAGCCCTGCTGGTCCTCCTGGGCGCCCTGTTCGCGATCCTTAGCCTTCCGGTCTCCCTGGCCCCAGCTGCCTGGGCCGAGGGGTTGCGCTTCGTCAACTACACGGCGGTTCTGGGCTACGTTGCGGGCCTTGCCGTCCTATGGTTCTCCGGGCTGATCAGCAACCCATCAGGTAACGCTAAGGCAACATTACGCCGGAACCCCGACTAAGCATTCACAAAATCATTAGACCGTGAGAGAATCATGAATGTGTGAAAGCGGCATTCGCTTCGTGGACGGGAACAATCCGTGCGGAGCCGAGGCAGCCGCCCAAGCGCCATTGGGGGGATGAGTGGTAGCGGTCCGGCTGGACCGCTCCCACTCAGCCTGTTTAACGGCACATTCGGGCGCGCGGGCCTGCCCCACGGTTCCGGTCATCAGCGTGCAAACCTCAGGGTCACCAGCTGGAAGGGCCGGAGCGCCAGTTCAGCCGAGTTCCCAGCCGGGGTCACGCCCGGCGCAGCGGCCGGGCGCTCCAGCAGATCCACGGTGTGGACGCCGTTGACGTCGAAACGCGCCGTCACGAGCCCCGCGGACCGCTCCCCCAGCGATTCGTAGACCCGCACGATCACGTCACCGGAGCCGTCCTCGGCCAGTTTCACGGCTTCAACGACCAGGGCCGGGTTCGAGACGTCTACGAGCGGCTCTGCGCCGTGGGCGCCCTTGTGAACCCGCGGTGAAAGGTTCGTCCGGTAGCCCTCCTGGACGGCGTCGGCGATGCTGGCACCGGGCCGGATCGTGACGTTCAATTCGTGCCGGCCGCGGTCCGCACCGGGGTCGGGGAACTTGGGTGCGCGCAGCAGCGAGAGGCGCACGGTGGTGTTGGTCCCGCCGTCGTCCTCCCGGATGTTCCGGGTGACGTCATGGCCGTAGGTCGACGAGTTGGAAATGGCCACCCCGTAGCCGGGCTCGGCGACGTGGATCCACCGGTGGGCGCAAATCTCGAACTTCGCGGCCTCCCACGAGGTGTTCAGGTGAGTCGGGCGGAACACATGGCCGAACTGGGTCTCCGCGGCCGAGCGGTCCGCCCGGACGTCGAGCGCGAACCCGAGCTTGAGCAGCTTTTCGCTTTCCTTCCAGTCCACGGCCGTGGAAATCGCCAAAGATTCCGCGCCCGGCCCCAGCGAGATCCGCTGCGTCACCGCAGACGTTCCCGCCAGCCGTTCCACCACGACGACGGCGTCCGGGCCGATGTGTTCCACGGCCATCGAGCGGGCGTCGGTGAGCTGGACGACGTTGCGGCGGTAGAAGGCGTCGATGTCCCAGGCATCCCATTCGTTGGGGGTGTCCCGGTGCAGCTCCAGCAGGTTCCCGTACTGCCCGGGGGCGATCGCGTCGCGCCCGCTCGCATGGTCGACCAGGGATTCGAGGAGGCCGCCCGCGTTGATGACGGCCCGGATGACCCCGTTGTCCAGGATGTAGCCGCCGGCAGCCTCGGTGACCAGCACCGGCTGCCCGTCGAGGACCGGCTCGGCCGCGGCCAGCGCGGCGACACCGCTGCGCCCGTGCGGGGCGGCGTTGAGCAGGAAGTCTGTGTCCCCTGCCCCCAGCAAGGCCCCGGCGGCGGCGTCGATGATCGCTTCAAGGCGCTTGCCGACGGCCGTGTAGTTCCGTTCCGCGTCCTGGTGCACCCAGGCGATGGAGCTGCCCGGGAGGATGTCATGGAACTGCTGCAGCAGGACCAACCGCCAGAGTCGCTTGAGCTCCGCCGCCGGGTAGCTATACCCGGTGCGGACCGCGGCCGTGGCGCACCAGAGCTCGGCTTCGCGCAGCATGTGCTCGCTGCGACGGTTGCCCAGTTTTGTCTTAGCCTGGCTCGTGTAGGTGCCACGGTGCAGCTCGAGGTACAACTCACCAACCCAGACGGGGAGTGCCTCGTATTCGGCCTCGGCCCGGGCGAAGAAGCTGGCCGCCGGGCCGAGCTCAACCTTCGGCGATCCCTCCAGGTCCGCGGTGCGGCGCGCCGCTGCCAGCATTTCGCGGGTGGGGCCGCCGCCGCCGTCGCCATAGCCGAACGGGACCAGCGAGATGGTGCCCCGGCCGTGGTCCCGGTAGTTCCGCTCGGCGTGGGCGAGCTCCCGTCCGCTGAGTTCCGAGTTGTAGCTGTCCACCGGCGGGAAGTGCGTGAAGAGCCGGGTGCCGTCGATTCCTTCCCAATTGAAGGTGTGGTGCGGCATCCGGTTGACCTGGTTCCAGGAGATCTTCTGGGTAAGGAACCACTTGCTGCCGGCGGCCTTGACGATCTGCGGCATGGCCGCCGAATAGCCGAACGTGTCCGGAAGCCAGGCTTCCTCGCATTCGACGCCGAACTCGGCGAGGAAGAAGCTTTTCCCCTCCAGGAACTGGCGGGCCATGGCCTCGCCGCCGGGCATGTTGGTGTCCGATTCGACCCACATGCCGCCTACCGGGACGAACTGGCCGGTCTTGACCTTCTCCCGGATCCGCCCGAAGAGCTCCGGGTACAACTCCTTGATCCAGGCCAACTGCTGGGCAGAGGAGCAGGAAAACACGAAGCCGGGATCCTCGTCCATCAGGGCCACCACGTTGGAGAACGTGCGGGCGCATTTGCGGATGGTTTCGCGGACGGGCCAGAGCCACGCGGAGTCGATATGCGCATGCCCGGTGGCGAGCAGGTGGTGTGCCGAGGCGTAGGCCGGCCGGGCCAGGACACCGGCAAGGGCATCCCGCCCCGCCGCTGCTGTGCCCGGGACGTCCTCCGGGTCCATGATGTCCAGCATCCGTTCCAGCGCACGAAGGATCTCGTGGCGGCGGGGCAGTTCCATCGGCAGTTCGTGCATAAGCCCGTTGAGGGTCCAAATGTCCTGCTGCAGTTCCCAGACGGTCTGGTTGAGTTCGGCGATGACGATCCTGCCGAGCCGGTACTTTGGCTCGTTGCCCGAGGTCGCCTTGTCCCCGTACGGGGTGGCCGCGAAGGTCCACCCCTGCGACAGGTCGGGGTTGGCGGCCGCCTCCACATAAAAATCCACGGACATTCCGCTGCCCAGGAGCTTCAGCGGGATGTACTGGTTGCGCGGCGAGATGGCCTTGACGATCGTTCCGTCCGGCCGCCAGGCGATGCCTTCGCACTGGAAGCCGGGAAGGTCGCTGCTGAAGCCAAGGTCCACGATGACTTCCACCGAAGTGTCCGCCGCCGTGCCCCAGGCGTCCGGCACCTGCCCCTGCAGGCGCAACCATTTAGTACTCCACGGCCGCCCCCACGCCGCTCCATGTTCCTGCGGCCCGAATTGTTGCCGCAGCGCCTCCAGGACCGGGACGGGTTCATCCGGGACATCCCAGCTGCTCAGCGTGAGCGGAACGCTGCGCGGGTAGACCGCGGGGGCGATGCGTTCGCGAACAAAGCGGTCGAGCCGGACTTCCGTGAGACGGCGGTCGTCGTGCAATGTGTTCCTCTTAGCGCTGGCGTGGATGACGCTGAAATGCATCCAATCGATGGATATAACTTACTTCGCCGCCGGCCCTCAAGCCAGAACAGGGAACAGGCCTCACCCGCCGACGACTGCGGGCAGGCCCACCCGGTGGGCGCCTGCATAAACATTCAGCGATGTGCCGCGGCTGAATCCGGCCAGCGTCATGCCGCTGGCCTCGGCCAGCTCGACGGCCAGGCTCGACGGCGCACTGACCGCGGCCAGGACGGGAATGCCGGCCAGGGCGGCCTTCTGCACCAGTTCGAACGACGCGCGCCCGGAGACCTGAAGCACGGTTCCGCGCAGCGGCAGCAGACCTTCGCGGAGGGCCCAGCCCACCACCTTGTCCACGGCATTGTGACGTCCCACGTCCTCGCGCAGGCACAGGAGTTCGGCGGAACCGTCGTCGGCGATCCGGAACAGGCCGGCGGCGTGCACGCCGCCGGTGACGTCAAACACGGCCTGGGCTTCCCTCAGCTGGTCCGGAAGCGACGCGAGCGTGGCCACCGGAACCATTAGAGGGTCGGCCGAGGGACTGAAATGTGAGGACTTGCGCACGGCCTCAATGGAGTCCGTGCCGCAGATGCCGCATGAACTGGACGTGTAGATGTTCCGCCCGGTGTCGGGGCGGACGACGTCGGGCCTGAGCTGGGCTTCCACGACGTTGAACGTCTGGACCCCGTCCTCGTCTTCCCCGGCGCAGAACCGCAGCGAGACGAGCTGGTCCGGAGTCCAGATGACGCCCTCGGAAACGAGGAAGCCCGCCACAAGGTCAAAGTCGTTGCCGGGGGTCCGCATGGTCACAGAGAAGGACAGGCTCCCGATCCGGATTTCCAGCGGCTCCTCGACGGCCAGCACGTCCTCCCGGTGGCGGACCGGGAACTCGAGGGCTTGTGGCGAACCGTCCAGTACATACTTGTGCACCTTGCGGCGCTGCGTGACGCGGCCCATCAGGTACTCCTAACCAACATAACTCCATCATGGCAAGCACCGGGCCGGGTGGCCAGCGCGTGTTAGGGCCGGGCACTACCCCAGCAGTTCACTCCAGTCCACGGGGCCGCCGGTACCCGTTGGCTTCCGGGCGGCCCGCTTGGGGGCAGGTTTGTCCTGGGCCGGCATCAGGTCGGGGAGGGCCGCACCCCAGGGAAGGGCGAAGGCCGGGACCGGTTCCCCCAGCTGCACGCCGTGCGGCGGGACCACCAGCACACCGTCGGCGGCGGCCAGTCCGCGCATCATTCCCGGGCCGGTGTGCTGCGCCGGGGATGCCATGCCGTAGACCAGCCGGAAGGGCATCAGCCGGGTCCTGCCGGGGTCCGGCTCGATCATGGAGCCGCAGGGCACGTCGGTGACCGGCGGCAGAGTCCGGTGACCCAGCGCGGCCAGGAGCGGGGCCCCGATGGTCGAGAGTGCCATCATGGCCGCGAGCGGGTTGCCAGGCAGCCCGACAATGAACCTGCCGTCGGGCAGTTCTGCCAGGACGGCGGGGTGGCCGGGCCGCATGGCGATGCCGTCGATGAGAAGTCGTCCGCCCAGCTCGGCAACCGAACGGCGCAGGTGGTCCGTGCCGGACCGGCCGGTGCCGCCGGTGGTGATGACGACGTCGGCGGGCAGCAGTTCAGCGGCGGGGCGCCCGGAAGGCTGGGCCGCAGCACTCTCGCCGGCGCCGTCGGCGGGTTCGGTGTCCTCGAGCGCTGCGAGCCACTCGGCGTAGCTGTCGCCAATTTTCGTTTCGCCGGCAAAGATCCCGCCGAGCATTTCCACAACGGCCGCGAGCTGGGGACCGAACGTGTCGCGCACCTCCCCCGGCTGGGGAATTCCTGCCGTGACCACCTCGGAACCGGTGAACACGAGCCGGACCAGCGCCTTGCCCTGGACCGGGAGCGCATCGTGGCCGGCGAGGGCTGCGAGGGCCAGGTGGGCGGGATTGAGCAGGGTGCCGCGCTTGATCAGGACTTCGCCGGCGGCGGCTTCCTCCGCCGCCTTCCGGATGTGCTCTCCGTTCCGTGGCTCACCGGGTTTGGCGGCGCCGGCGAGCTGCAGGACCGGGAGCCCGTCCTCATCGGCGGCTATCTTGCCGCTTTCACTCCGCAGCACGGCCTTCGCGCCGGGCGGGATCAGCCCGCCCGTGGCAATCGGGCTCGCCTGGTGGGGGGCCAGCCGCTGGCCGGCTTCCGCCAGGATCCAGGGCCCGCTGCCGTTGACGGCCCAGCCGTCCATGGCGGACGAGGCGTAGTGCGGCATGTCTACGAGCGCTTCCACGTCGGCGGCGAGTTTCCTCCCCAAGGCGTCACGAAGGGCAGCGGGCGACGCGGGGATGGGCGCCGCGCAGTCGAAGGCGAGCTGCCAGGCTTCCTGCCAGGTGTGCGCGAGGTGCCGGTGCGGCGCCTCGGGTTCCTCGACCGGGGCGGCGCCGCTGGCTCCGCCCCCCGGAGGCGCGCCGGCGGGGCTTCCAGCGGGCATGCCGGCATGCTCATCCCCGGCGGCAGCAGCGCTGCCGGAAGGGGGTGCAGGTGTCATGCTCCGGAGGCTTCGTTGGCTGCGTAGTCCTTGGCGAGTTTGCTGGCCACGACCATTGCTGCCTGCATCGAGACCGCATCGGTGGCCTGGCCGGAGCCTGAGGCCAGGCCTGCCGCGAAGCCGGCGATGAATGTCGTCAGGGGGGCGGCCGGGCGGACCACGGAGTGCGCCGCCACCCCGGCCAAAGCCAGAACCGCGTTCACATCTACCTCGACGTCTTCCAGTTCCAGGGCCTGAAGCAGGGCACGGCACCAGTCTTCCAGTGTTTCATCCTGGCTCTTCACCGCTTGCCTCCAAGGTCGAATTCTGCTGGGGAGCCCCGGGCCGGGTGGCCGGCTCATGGCTGTCGCGGCCATGGCTGTCGGGCGGAACGGTTACCCCTAATGCGGACGCATCGTCCCAGGTATCCACATCATCCGTAGACCCCCCGGGGACGCTGACTTCCCGCACCTCCAGACTAGCAAGAAGGGCGAACACCGAGGCGTTTTCGAGTGTGCCGAGCTGCCCGGCTTCACGGGCACACCGTTGTAGCGCAGCCGTGCCATATAAACCCACCAGCGGTTGGCGACGCCCGTCGGCGGCCACTGCCATCAGCCCGCCAGCCGGAGGAGCTTCCTCTGCCGCTTCCAGCAGGGCCCGGACAGCGGCGCCCGCCCGGGGCATGTCACAGGCCAGGACAAGGGTGAACGGCACTGTTGGCCGGGGGCGGCCGGCCACATCGCGGTGCCTTTCCAGTGCGGAGAGGCCTGCAGCGATGGCTGCGGCCGGTCCGGCAAAGGGCGGGTCCTCCCGGCAACTCAGCACGCCTTCCGGCAACGTTCCCGGGTCCGGCCCGACGACGGCGACTGCCGCCGCGCCCCGCGCGGCCTGCAGGGCGCGATCAAGGAGGGTGGCGCCGTCGTGCATCAGCCCCGACTTGGGCACGCCTCCCAGCCGGGAGGACCGGCCCCCGGAAAGGATGACTGCATCGAATTCCACCGGCCCAGCCTAGCGCGCTCCGGCGCGGACGCCGCGTCGCAAACATCAGGCACCGGCCGGCAGGCGGTGAGGTCGGTCCCGAAGGTCAGCCGCCGGCGCCGTTTCAGGCGGCAGATTCCGGCAGCAGGAACGGGTCCCAGGCCGGGGTGGGCTTCTCCAGTTCCTTGATCTGCCAGGTTGTGCCCTTGGGGGGCGCGGGGCTGAAGCTGAGCTTCCATCCCATTTCGCCCGGCGTGTGGTCGCCTTTGGCGTTGTTACAGCGCAGGCAAGCAGCAACGAGGTTTTCCCAGGAATCCGCACCACCCCTGGATTTGGGCTGGACATGATCGATGGTGTGGGCAGCCTTGCCGCAATAGGCGCAACGGTGCCCGTCCCGGCGGAGCACGCCGCGGCGGCTGACGGTCGTCAGGGTGTTGTACCGGGGCCTGATATAGCGATTCAGCAGAATCACCGAGGGCCGGCCCAGGACGTCCTGCGGTCCAACGACGGGATCGTCGCCTTCCGCCACGACACTGGCCTTTCCAGTCAGCACAAGGACGAGCGCCCGGCGGAAGGTCACAACCGCCAGCGGTTCATATCCAGCATTCAGAACGAGAGTGCGCATCCGCATACCTCTTCACGGCCGCACCCGCCAGGGGCACGAGGGCCGGCTGCCCTCTGCATGGTCGGGCTATGGATCGACAAAACAAGAGTAAACACCGAGGTGCCGTTTCACCGAATCTTTTTTTGCCGGCCGCGGCCCGTGTCGGCTGAAGTTCACGTTGCGGCAACGCAAAGGACCCCTGCCGAATGGCAGGGGTCCTTTGCGTAAAAAGCTGTTGTCCTTAGCCGCCGACGCGGATGAAGACCGGGCCGGAGCCGACGTTCACGGTCTGGAGGGAAGTGGTCCCACCGTTCCAGCCGCCGTGAACTGCCATGCCGTTGCCGACGTAAACAGCGATGTGGGCCATGCCCGCGCCACCGTTCTGGTAGTACGCGAGGTCGCCCGGCTGTGCCTCGGCGGCGCTCACGGTGCGGCCGAGGGACAGGTAACCTGCCGGCCAGCCGTGGTAGTTGATGCCCGCAGCAGCCAGCGCGTTCGTGGCGAGTGCGGTGCAGTCCTGGCCAACGCCGATCTGGGCGTAGGCGGCAGCGGCGATCGTGGCGCCCATGCCGCTGGCGACGCCGGCCGGAGCCTTGGTGCCGGCCACGGAAGCGGTGGCCGCGGCGCCGACCTTGGTGCCTGCGGTCTTGGCAGTGGGCGTTTCCTGGACCTTCACGACGGGCTTCGCCTTGACGGGGGCCGCAATGGTGGCGACTTCGGTCTTGTCGTAAGCGATCGAGATGCTGGAAGCAGCCGAGATCGTCGCGGGGGCGGCGGACTGGACTTCGAGCGTCGAAGCGGAGGTGGACTCGCGCTGGACGTTGGCCTCAGCAGCGTTGGCTGCGATACCGCTGGTCAGGACGAGGCCGGAAGCAGCAGCGATGACTGCGGCCTGGCGGCCCATGCCACCGGCGTTGTCTCCGACAGCCTTGGCAATAACAGCCAGCGAGTTGGTCTTGGTGACCTCGGCGCGGTGCCGTGCGATTGCACGAGTAGTCATTAAGTTCTCTCTTTCGTGATCCTGTGGCCGCGCTTTTCAGGCGCGTGCTGAGGACGCTCCGGCATCTTGGGGGTACGCCGGATCGCCCCGAAATGGGTTACTTAGCGAAGGGTGTACTGCGAAGACGCGCCAAAAGCGGGAACTGCATGCAGGTGCATGGCCTGCGGGCCGGACTCAGCAGAGATTGAGGCGGCGGTGTGAGATCCGTTCCGGGCGCCGGCAAGGGCAACCGAGGAGTCGGATTTCAGCGGGCTCGTAAGAGCCGCGCAAGCGCGGTGACGCGCAGCATTGTGGCGTGAAGACACGAAAGTAGCCTCTCCCAATGCCTGCGAGGTGAGCTGTCGGATTCGGATGGGAGTCACCCGGCCGCGCTGCTTCCTGGGAAGCTTTGCGACTTAACCCCAAGGCCTTCTTTCGAAGGCCAAAATTGGTTCCCCCGCCCCTGCCAGACGATGTAATGCGAACGGACCTTGAGCGGTGGCAGAGCTAGGCAATCCACTCAAGAGCGCCAACTTCGGAAAAGTTGGCGTAGGTCAAACTTACAACAGTTGGGACTCAATGTCACATTCGGATCACGGCGTGTCACAAGAATGCGAGAGCGTCCGATCAGCTTTGTTACAGCCAGCCGGTCGGGTCGACAACTTCGCCGTTGACCATGACCTCGAAGTGAAGGTGGCAGCCCGTGGAGGCGCCGGTGGTGCCGCTCATGGCCACGACTTCGCCGCGGGAGACCTGCTGGCCAACCTTGACGGTGTCTGAGGACAAGTGGTTGTAGGTGGTCTCCAGGCCGTTGCCATGGTCGATCACCACGCGGTTGCCGCCGCCGTAAGGGTGCCAGCCGGTGAACGTCACGGTGCCACTGGCAGCAGCCAGGACCGCCGTGCCGCACTGTGCCGAATAGTCCTGGCCACGGTGGAACTCGCCGGAGCCGCCAGTAATGGGGCTGACGCGATATCCAAAGGGCGACGCTGTTTTCAACTGGGCCAGCGGCGCCCCTAGGCTCCCGGCGGAGGCCGCGCGGGTAATCGAACCGACCGACTGGGCGCTCAGCAACTGCTTGAGCTTTCCGTCCGGGTCACCCTGGGTGGTGACGGCGGTCCGGTTGAAGTCGATTTTGGCCTCGTCAGCCGTCACATCAGGCTGGACTGCGGCCGAGATGGATCCCGTGGCCCCCGTGTTGGTGGCCATAACGGGGCCCGTGGCGGGGACGGTAACAGTGAGGACCAGGCCCGTAGCGGCGAGTGCAATGCCGGCCTTTTGCCCCACGCCGCTGGCGGCGGCAAAGTCTGTTACCTGGCGGAACGGGCTGCGGCGGCCCCTGCGTTCGTCACGGTGCGCGTCACGTGGGCGGTCTGCCAGGACGGCGACGGCCGGACGCGGCTCCGGAGCGGGACCGGTCGCACGACGGCGGCCCCTGGCGGTCTGGGTGGTCAAGAACGGTTCCTCTCTGGAGAGCCTGCGAAGTTAGCTGTCGGATTCGGGTCAGAGAGATCAAAGACCCGGTCCGCCGTGGCAGGCGTCCAGACACAGAGGCATCCAAAGAGTCCCTCGGTGGTGTGTGCTTGCCGCTGACGGACTTCACCCCAAGGCTGATTAACAGCCGGAAGTGGTTCCCCCGCCCCTGCCAGAAGGTGACTCTGCTACTGATCCGCTGGCAGAGCTCGGCTTCGGATCAGGTAACGCTTTGGTATCGGTACTAGTGATCAACTATAGGCGATTAAGCCTTGCAGAGATAAATCCGTTATCGAACCTGTGCACAACTCATGGGTCGTCCGATGAGCAGTCGGTTAGGTCCTGTTAACCGACGGTAACAAAGACGTGGGCCGCAACCTCGGGCGGGAGTTCCAGGGCGCCTTCGATATCCGGTACCCGGACGGAGATGTACTCCCCCACCCGTTCCAGCGCCACCAGGGCGCCGGGCCGGATGCCGCCTTCGTCGAGCTGGACGAGCAGTTCCGGTTCGACCTGGATGGGCTCGGCCAGCCGGTTGACCCGGACCCGGGAAGCCGGACCGTAGCCGGCCATGGCTTCGAGCAGGTTCACCACGCCATCCCCGTAGGGCTGGGATGGCGGGCCGCCGAGTTCCGCAAGGCCCGGAATCGGGTTGCCGTAGGGAGACACGGTGGGGTGGTCCAGCAGTTCGAATATGCGCCGCTCCACCCGCTCGCTCATGACGTGTTCCCAGCGGCAGGCTTCCTCATGGACATAGGCCCAGTCGAGCCCGATGACGTCCGCCAGCAGGCGCTCGGCAAGACGGTGCTTGCGCATGACCCCGATGGCACGTTTCCGGCCGGTTTCCGTCAGTTCAAGGTGCCGGTCACCGGAAACAACCACCAGCCCGTCGCGCTCCATGCGGCCGACGGTCTGGGAAACAGTGGGACCCGAGTGACGCAGCCGTTCGGCGATGCGGGCGCGGAGGGCAACGATGTTTTCTTCTTCAAGTTCCAGAATGGTCCGCAGATACATCTCGGTGGTATCGATCAGATCCGTCATTCAGCTCAGCTCCTCGAGCGCCGTCCTTGCGTGTTCCCACCGTACCGCGAGCTGCTTGCGCCCTGGCGGGGTCCGCCGTACGTTCGCAGGTCAGCTTAGCCTATTTTGAATTACTCCGGATAATCTCAGTGACCGGACTATGACGGGCTCTTTTGCCACCCCCACCGGGCAGTCAGGCAGAATGAAACGCAAGGCTTCGTTGCAGCCACCCTGCCGGGCCGCCTCCCAAGCCACGCTTTGTACCAGCCGAAAATTGGAGCCACTGTGAGCGACACCAGCATCACGATTCCCGCCAACCTCCTTCCCAAGGACGGCCGGTTCGGCGCCGGACCGTCCAAGGTCCGCCCGGAACAGATGGAAGCCCTCGCTGCGGCTTCCGGGCTGCTGGGAACCTCCCACCGCCAGGCACCGGTCAAGAACCTCGTAGGATCGGTCCGGAGCGGGCTCAGCCAGTTCTTCCGCGCCCCCGAGGGCTACGAGGTCATCCTGGGCGTCGGCGGGTCGACCGCGTTCTGGGACATCGCCAGCTTCGGACTCGTGGAAAACAAGGCCCAGCACCTGTCCTTCGGCGAGTTCGGCTCGAAGTTCGCTTCCGCCACCAACAAGGCGCCCTTCCTCGCGGATTCCTCCATCATCAAGTCCGAGCCGGGGACCCGCCCGGCGGCCCAGGCTGAGACCGGCGTCGATGTTTACGCCTGGCCGCAGAACGAGACGTCCACCGGCGTGGCCGCTCCGGTCCGGCGTGTTGCGGGCGCCGATGCCGGCTCCCTCGTGCTGGTCGACGCCACTTCGGCGGCCGGCGGGCTGGACGTCGACGTCGCTGAAGCGGACGTCTACTACTTCGCCCCGCAGAAGAACTTCGCCTCCGACGGCGGCCTGTGGCTTGGCCTGTTCTCCCCGGCAGCGCTGGAGCGCGCGGCGCGGATCAAGGCCGGCGGCCGCTGGATCCCGGACTTCCTGGACCTCCAGACGGCCATCGACAACTCACGGCTGAACCAGACCTACAACACCCCTGCGCTGGCCACGCTCGTCACCCTCGACGCCCAGGTGCAGTGGCTCAACGCGAACGGCGGTCTGGACTTCGCCTCCGCCCGCACCGCGGATTCCGCCGGCCGCATTTACCGTTGGGCCGAGGCCTCGGAGTACGCCACCCCGTTCGTGGCGCAGGCCGAGGACCGCTCAAACGTCATTGCGACCATCGACTTCGACGACTCCATCGACGCCGCCGCAATCGCCAAGCTGCTCCGCGCCAACGGCATCGTGGACACCGAGCCCTACCGCAAGCTGGGCCGCAACCAGCTCCGCATCGCAACGTTCGTGGCGATCGAGCCGGACGATGTATCGGCGCTGCTGGAATGCATCGACTTCGTCGTGGGCGAACTGAAGAAGTAGCCCTCCCGAATCAGGCGGGGCTGGCAGCGCCAGCTTCCATCGCCGTCGGCGGCGTCGTCCGGGTTTCTATCCCCGGGCGGCGCCGTCCGTCTCAGAGGCCGGTTCCGCCGGAGCCGATCCCGTCTTCGCCGGTTGGTCCGGGGCCGGAGGCCACGACCCGGAAATGGCGCAGCCCGCGGGCCCTGCGGTCATACCTGATCCGCAGTTGCTTGGCGCGGATGATCCACGCCAGCCCGATCAGGGCCGCGATCAGTCCGGACGCCGCCGCGACGCTCAGGGACCACCGGGGACCGGCCACGTTCGCGACCCAGCCCACGAACGGCGCCCCGATCGGTGTGCCGCCCATGAAGATCGCCATGTAAAGGGCCATCACCCGGCCCCGCATCACGGGATCCGTGGTCGTCTGGACATAGCCGTTGGCGCTGGTCATCATCGTGATGGCGAAGAGCCCGACGGGAACCAGCGCCACGCCGAACCAGAAGTAGCTCGGGGCCAGCGCCGCGATGCCGGAAGCCACGCCGAAGGCTCCGGCCGCCCCGAAAATGATCCGCAGCCTGGGTTTCTTGCGCCCGGCGGACAGCAGGGCACCGGCGACGGAGCCGATGGCCATGATGGAGTTCATCAGCCCGAAGGCGCTGGCGTCCAGACCGAATTCCGTGCCGACCATGGCCGCGATGAACAGCACGAAGTTCAGGCCCAGGGTGCCCACGATGAAGACCGCGACCAGCACCACCACGATGTCCGGCCGGAAGCGAACGTACCTCAGCCCCTCGCGGATCCTGCCCTTACCGGCCGCGGCCCGGGGCAATTGGCGCAGGGACGCTGAGGGAATCTTCCACAGGCTCAGCAGCAGTGCCACAAAAGTCAGCGTGTTGATCAGGAAAACCCAGCCGGGGCCGACGGCGACCGTGAGGATACCGGCCACAGCGGGGCCGATCATCCGGGCCACGTTGAAGGAGGCGCTGTTGAGGGCCACCGCGTTGGGCAGGTAGTCGTCGCGGACCAGTTCGGAGACGAAAGTCTGGCGCACGGGGGCGTCGAGCGCGGAAACGACGCCCAGCAGCAGGGCAAAACCGTATACGTGCCACAGTTCGGCAGCCCCGGACACAACGAGGATGCCGAGGGCCGCGCTCAGCAGCGCCATCGCGGACTGGGTCAGGACGAGCAGCTGTTTGCGGTTGAAGCGGTCGGCCATTAGCCCGGCCACTGGGGCGAGGAAGAGCTGGGGTCCGAGCTGCAGGGCCATGGTGATGCCCATGGCCCCGGCATCGTGTTCGGTCAGGTGGTCAAAGACCAGCCAGTCCTGGGCAGTGCGCTGCATCCAGGTCCCGATGTTGGAGATAAGGGCGCCGATGAACCAGATCCGGTAGTTCAGGATATGCAGGGACTTGAAGGTGGACATCATGTCCAGCCCTCACTGCGCAACGCCCCTGATGGTTCCAACCGCTAGTCAGCCTCCGCGGCGGTCAACTCGCCTTCCGGAGCGTCGCCGGCGTCTGCGTCCTCAACACCATCGACATCGTCTGCGTCGTACTCGTCGGCGTCATCGGAGTCGTCTTCCGGCGCGCCGTCGGCGTCGGTGGTTACATCGTCCGCGGTATCCGTGGTGGCCTCGTCAGCATCGTCCCGGGGCGCCACCGCGGGGGTTTCTCCAGTTTCGTCGTCGCCCTGCTCATCGCCGGGGCGGACCCGTTCGGCCCACGGAATCCATTCGGGCGCCAGGATCGATTCATCGGAGGGCAGCAGGCCCAGCTCGTCGACCGTAACAACCTTGGACCTGGAGTTCCGGGTCAGCACGGCGTACCACTGCCAGCCGCCGTAGCCGGCCAGCTTTGATTCGAAGAGGTGCGTGACCAGGCGGTCGCCTTCGCTCTTGGCCGCCAGGTGCTGGCCGATCTGTTCGGCGGGGGCGATGCCCTCGATGGCAGCACGCGCGACGTCGACGGCGGCGGCCAGGAAGGCATCCGGCTTGCCGGTGCGCCAGGCCGGCACCCCGGCCCGTGGCTTGGAGCCCGCCTTGGTTCCGGCCTTCTTGTCCCCGGCGGCCGCGCTATCCCCGGAGGCGCTGCTCTCCACGGCTGCGCTGTCCACGGCTGTGCTCTCCACGGCTGTGGGGTCGGTCAGATCGGTTTCCGAAGTCATCGCCGGGCCTTATGCGTCCAGCTCGTCGGCAACCTTACGCAGGGCGACGGCGATCGCCTTGCCCTTGTTGCCTTCCGGGTACTTGCCCGCGGACAGTGTGCCGGACAGGTTGTCCAGTACGGTGACGAGGTCCTGGACCAGCGGGGCGAGGTCCTTCGCACTGGGCCGCTTGGCCTTGGCGATGGACGGTGTCTTGTCCAGCACGCGCAAGCCCAGGGCCTGGGCGCCCTTGCGACCGTCGGCCACGCCGAATTCAACCCGGGTGCCTGCTTTGAGCTCGGTTATGCCCTCGGGCAGCGCGGACTTCGGCAGGAAGACTTCCTGGCCGTCCTCGCCCGCGAGGAATCCGAAGCCCTTTTCCTTGTCATACCACTTGACCTTGCCGGTAGGCACGTAATCAACCTTCTTCGTTCTGCTGGTGACACGGCCGACAGTCACCGCATCCGCATTGATATGCGGGTTCAGGGTATGACTGCCCGGACCGTGTTGGTCTGTTCCCTCAAGGTTATCGTGCCCGGCCCACTTTGGCCGTTTGGGGCGCGGAACAGGCCGGACTGTTAGCGTTAGCTCCATGACTCCATTGCGATTCCGGCGGCCACTGTTGATCGTTGCGGCCGTCGCGGCCGTGCTGTCGCTCGCGGCGGTCGGCGTCGTGATGGCGATGGCCTTCAACAATGCCGTGTCGCCGGTGTGGATAACCTCCACTGCGCTCTACGGGCTTCCCGTGGCCTTCCTGCTGATGCTCTTGCTCGTGATCGACGGCGTTGCAGCCCGCCGGCGCACCCGAGGGCCGGACGAAAGGTAGCGTTGCACTGATGTCCCTGATCCGCGCGCTCAGCAAGGAACTGCAGGCACGCAGCGATGATTCGTTGCGTGCCTTGTTCTCCGCGCGGCCGGACCTCATTTCTCCGGGCGTGCCGGATTTCGCGGCCCTCGCTGCCCGGGCAAGCGGCCGCGTCAGCGTGCAACGCGCCCTGGAGCGGCTCAACCGCCCGGAAATGCAGGTCCTCGAAACCCTGCACCTGTGCACCAACACCGATACCGGGCACAGCGCCTCCGCCCCGATGCTGAAGAAGCTGATCAACGGCTCTACCCTGGCCTCGATCGAAAAGATGCTGCATTCGCTGCAGGAACTGGCCCTCGTCCACCGGGCGGAGCCCCCGCATGGCGCAGTCCCGGCCGGCGCGAAACAGCGGTACTACTTGCCGGTGGGCAGCCTCAAGGACGTGATCGGTATCTATCCGGCGGGCTTGGGACGCAGCTACACCGAACTCGTGCGGCTCCAGCCGGCCTTCGCGCAGCGCGTGGTCCAGCTCGTGGCGGAACTTCACCGCAGCGGCGCGACGGTCGCCCCCGCGACCACGCCGATGGAAGCCGCCCTGTCGCTGCAGCACTGGACGGCCACTCCGGAATCCCTCCGGCTGATCCTGGACACCGCCCCGGAACGCACCACCGCGCTGCTCGCACGCTTCGGGAACTGGGCCATGGGCGCCGTTCCCCAGGCGCAACGGCGCGCCTCCGTGCTGCACGAGGCCGCCGACGTCGGGCCGGTGGACTGGCTCCTCGCCCGCGGGCTGCTGGTGCCGCTCGATGCCGCCCACGTGGAGCTGCCGCACAGCGTCGGCGTCTCGCTGCGCGGAGGCTTTGTCATCGAGAAGTTTGCGCTGGCTCCCCCGGTTCCGCGGCTGGGTTCCACCTCTGCCGCGCTGCGCCGCAATGCCGCCCTGGGCGCGATCGCCGAGACCCTGCGGCTGGTCGGTGAACTGCTCTATATTGTTCGCGAACAGCCCCTCGTCACCCTGCGCAGCGGCGGCGTGGGCGTCCGGGAGCTGAAGCGGCTGGCTGACGGGCTGCGGCTCGAGATGCACGACGCCGGCGTGCTGGCGGAGTTGTGCGCCCTCTCCGGCCTCATCCGCCTGGACGTGGACAGTTCCGCCTGGGTCCAGCCGGCGCAGCTTGAATGGCTGACGCTTCCGCGGCAGGAGCAGTGGCTCTGGCTCGTCAATGCCTGGCTCGCCAGCGAGCGCGCGCCCTCCCTCGTCGGACAGCCCGTCAACGGCCAGGCCGCAGCCCAGGCCGTCCACCGCGGCACGGCCGGGAGTACCATCAACGCGCTTTCGGCCGAAGCCCAGCGCCCGGACGCTCCGGTGGTCCGGAAGCGGATCCTGGAAATCCTGGCTGAACTGACAAAGGAGGCCGCGGCGTCGGACGGTCAGGCCCCGGTGCTGGACGCCGCGGCAGTGCTGGAGCGCGCCGACTGGACCCAGCCCCGGATGGCACGGCGTTTCAGCTCCCTCATCCGTGGTGTCCTGGCCGAGGCGGAGATGCTCGGCCTCATCGGCTCGGGCGCCCTCAGCCAGATCGGGGCGGCGATCGCGGCCGAACAGCCCGACGAGGCGCTGGGGATCCTGGGCGAACACCTGCCGGCGGCCCTGAACCATGTGCTGCTCCAGGCGGACCTCACCGCCGTGGCGCCCGGCTACCTCGCTCCGGAACTGACGGAGAAGCTCCTCACCATGGCCGACGCCGAGGGCCAGGGCCCGGCCACGATCTACCGTTTCTCCGTCTCCTCGGTCCGGCGCGCACTCGACGCGGGCCAGGATGCCCAGGCGCTGCTGGATTTCCTGGGCCTGCACTCGGCCACGGCGATCCCGCAGCCGCTGAAGTACCTGATCGAGGACACCGCAGCCCGCCATGCCAGGCTGCGGGTGGGATCCGCCGTGAGCTTCATCCAGAGCGACGACGAAACGGCGCTCCTGGAGCTGCTGAACACTCCCGGCGCCTCCGGCCTCGGATTGGTCCGGATCGCACCCACCGTGCTGGTCTCGCACGCCGTTCCGCGGGACACAGCGCACGTCCTCCGGAGCCTGGGGCTGTCCCCCGCCGTCGAGGAATCCGAGGCAGGCGGCATCCGGCTGCGCCGCACCACCGCGCTGCCCGGCAGTGCCCGCCCGGTCTACAGCGCCCCGCGCACGGCCCCTCCGGAAGCCGACGTCGACGCCCAGCTGGCCGTGCTGCGCAGCGGGCGGCCCTCCGCGGGAGGCGCCGTCGGGCATTCCGCAGCGGCCCCGGGCAGCGAGGAAGCAACCCAGCTGGGCCTGGAGACCCTGCAAAAGGCGATCCGGCTCAAACAGCGTGTGGTGATGAACGTCGTCGACAGCCTGGGGAATTCCGTGCGGGAAACCGTTGTTCCGGTAGCTGTAAACGGTGGACGGGTCCGGGTGTTCGACCCGGAGAAGGACACTGAACGCGTACTGTCCATCCACCGGATTATTGATGTAGAAGCCGCGGAGGAATTGCTCCAGTGAACGACGGACCGCTGATCGTCCAGAGTGACAAGACCATCCTGCTCGAAGTCGACCACGAACTCGCCACCGAAGCACGCCACGCCATCGCCGCCTTCGCCGAACTGGAACGCGCCCCCGAACACGTGCACAGCTACCGACTCACGCCGCTGGGCCTCTGGAACGCCCGGGCCGCCGGCCTCGACGCCGAGAAAGTGCTGGACACGCTGCTGAAGTACTCGCGTTTCCCCGTGCCGCATTCCCTGCTGATCGACGTCGAAGAGACCATGTCCCGGTACGGCCGGCTGCGGCTCGAAAAGGATCCCCAGCACGGCCTGGTCATGCGCACCTCCGACTATCCGGTGCTGGAGGAGGTCAGCCGCGCCAAGAAAATCGCCCCACTGCTGGGCCCGCGGATCGACGGCGAAACCGTTGTGGTGCACTCCTCCCAGCGCGGGCAGCTCAAGCAGCTTCTGCTGAAAATCGGCTGGCCTGCCGAGGACCTGGCCGGCTACGTCGACGGCACGCCGCACCCCATCATGCTCGACGAATCCGGCTGGAAGCTCCGCCCCTACCAGCAGCTGGCAATGGAGAACTTCTGGGCCGGCGGCAGCGGCGTCGTCGTGCTTCCCTGCGGAGCCGGGAAAACACTGGTGGGGGCCGCCGCGATGGCCACGAGCTCCACCACAACCCTGATCCTGGTGACCAACACGGTGTCCGCGAGGCAGTGGAAGGACGAACTCCTTAAGCGGACATCCCTCACCGAAGAGGAGATCGGCGAATACTCCGGCTCCGTCAAGGAAGTCCGTCCCGTCACCATCGCCACTTACCAGGTCCTGACCACCAAGCGGGGCGGGCTTTACCCCCATCTGGAACTGGTGGACGGCAACGACTGGGGACTCATCATCTATGACGAGGTCCACCTCCTGCCCGCCCCGATTTTCCGGATGACCGCGGATTTGCAGGCCCGGCGCCGGCTCGGCCTCACCGCCACGCTGGTCCGCGAGGACGGCCGCGAGGGCGAGGTCTTCAGCCTGATCGGTCCGAAGCGCTACGACGCGCCGTGGAAGGACATCGAGGCGCAGGGTTACATAGCGCCGGCCGACTGCGTCGAAGTCCGGATCGATCTGCCCCGGGACGAACGCGTGGCCTACGCGATGGCCGAGGACGCGGACAAGTACCGGCTGTGCGCCACGTCCGAATCCAAGACGCAGGTGGTGGAACAGCTCGTCGCCGAACATGCCGGCGAGCCGCTGCTGGTGATCGGGCAGTACATCGACCAGCTGGACGAGATCGGCGAACGCCTGCAGGCGCCGGTGATCAAGGGCGACACGTCCGTCAATGAACGCCAGAAGCTCTTTGATGCCTTCCGCGCCGGCGACGTGCAGACCCTCGTGGTGTCCAAGGTCGCCAACTTCTCCATCGACCTGCCTGAGGCCTCGGTCGCAATCCAGGTCTCCGGCTCCTTCGGCTCCCGGCAGGAAGAGGCCCAGCGCCTAGGCCGGCTGCTGCGTCCCAAGAAGGACGGCCGCGCCGCACGCTTCTACTCCCTGGTGGCCCGGGACACGCTGGACCAGGACTTCGCGGCCAAGCGCCAGCGCTTCCTGGCCGAGCAGGGCTACGCCTACCGGATCATGGACGCCAAAGACGTCGGGACAGTGACCTGACCGCCCTAAGTACCCCGCGACGGCCGCGGCGGGAGCATGCAACACACATCTTTCATTCAGAAAACTCCCAGAGTCTGGGAGCATCATGGGAATTATGAAAAAGAACGGTCCCGAAGCCAAGCTGCTCGTCGTCGATGATGAACCCAACATCCGCGAGCTGCTGTCCACGTCCCTGCGCTTTGCCGGCTTTGAAGTCGTGTCGGCGTCCAACGGGCGCGAGGCCCTGGCGGCGGCCGATCTCCATTCCCCGGACCTGGCCGTCCTGGACGTCATGCTGCCGGACATGGACGGCTTCACCGTCACCCGCCGGCTGCGCGCCGCAGGCAAGCACTTCCCCGTTCTCTTCCTGACCGCCAAGGACGACACCGAAGACAAGGTGATGGGGCTGACGGTGGGCGGCGACGATTACGTCACCAAGCCGTTCAGCCTCGACGAGGTGGTGGCGCGCATCCGCGCCGTGCTGCGCCGCACGCAGCCGTTGCAGGACGACGACGCGGTCATCCGCGTCGATGACCTGGAGCTCGACGACGACGCCCACGAGGTGCGCCGCGGCGGCACCGTGATCGAGCTGTCCCCCACCGAATTCAAACTCCTGCGCTACCTCATGCTGAACCCCAACCGCGTGCTGTCCAAGGCCCAGATCCTGGACCACGTCTGGGAATACGACTTCAACGGAGACGCCTCGATCGTGGAGTCCTACATCTCCTACCTGCGCCGCAAGGTGGACCTTGATCCTGACGCCCCGGCCCTGATCCAGACCAAACGAGGCGTCGGCTACGTGCTGCGGACGGCCGAGAAGCGCTGATCCTGTTGCTGCACCGTTGGAAGTCGGCGTCGCTGAGGTCTCAGCTTGTCGCCATCATGACCGCACTGATGCTGGTGGCCCTCACCGCCACCGGCGCCGGGACCCTGACCCTGCTGCACAGCTATCTGCAGGGTCAGGTCGACGACAAACTCCGGGCCGCGGTCGCCTCGGTGCGCCAGCAGCAGTCTTTCAGCCAGTTGCGGGACCAAAACCAGAGCGTCCCCACGGACTACTCGCTGATGCTCTTCGCGCCGGGGCAGCCGGCGGTGCCGTTCGGCGGGGACAGGGACATCCACCCGGATATCACCAGCATCACCGCCGCCGAGACGGCGGACCGGCAGCAGAACCCCTTCCAGGTCCGCGGCACGGACGGACGCAACTGGCGGGTCGTCGCACTCAACGTCGTGGACAGCAACAACCGCAGTTCCGTGGTGGTCATCGGGCTCCCCCTGGGGCCGGTCGATTCCGTCATGGAACACGCCGTCCTGGTGGTGGTCGGCGTCGGGCTGCTGACCCTGGTCCTGGCCTTCTTTATCGCCACGTGGAGCATTTCCCGGTCCTTCCGGCCGCTGGCCCGGGTCGAAAAGACCGCCGCGGCGATTGCGGCGGGGGATCTGTCCCGGCGCGTGGAAATCGAGAATCCCAACACCGAAGTGGGCCGGCTGGGCAGCTCCCTCAATGCCATGCTGGCCCATATCGAGACGGCCTTCGCCGCCCGGATGGCCTCCGAAGACCGGATGCGTCGCTTCGCCGCCGATGCCTCGCATGAACTGCGCACCCCGCTCGTGACGATCCGCGGCTTCTCCGAGCTGTACCGGCACGGCGCCTTGGCCACCCCGGAGGATGTGGCGACCGCCATGGGGCGGATCGAGAGCGAAGCCAAGCGGATGGGGGCCATGGTGGAGGACCTGTTGCTGCTGGCCAGAATCGACGAGCAGCGGCCGCTCCAACAGAAGCCTGCCGATCTGCTGCTGATTGCCAACGACGCCGTCGTGGACACCCAGGCCAGTGACCGCGGCCGCGCCATCACCCTGACCGGGCTCGACGGCGGCGCCCCCGGTCCGGCTCCGGTCCTGGGCGACGAGGCCAAACTCCGTCAGGTGGTCGGGAATCTCGTGGGCAACGCCCTGCGCTACACCCCTGAGGGAACGCCCATTGAGCTGGCCGTCGGCGTCCGGACCGACGGGGACGGGACCCGGCAGTCCGTCATCGAGGTCCGCGACCACGGCCCCGGCGTGCCGGACGAGGAAGCAGCACGGATCTTCGAGCGGTTCTACCGCGCCGACACCTCCCGCACCCGGGAGACCGGTGGCAGCGGGCTGGGACTGGCGATCGTCGCGGCCATCGTCGGCTCGCATGCTGGCACCGTCAGGGTCACCCAGACCGATGGCGGCGGCGCCACCCTGGTAGTCAGCCTGCCGTTCCTGGACGAGGCCTTGGAAGAGCAGGGTTCCCGTGCCGGTTCCGGCGCCCGTGACACTGCCGGGAGTTAACCGGCCGGGAATCTGTACGCCTTTTCCACATACCGGAACCTGCCCCGTTCCCCGGCCCCGCGGTCTGCCTAGGCTCGCAGTGTCCGGAGAGTCCGGATCAGGCACCGTCGAGAGGCCATCCCATGAGCATCATCTCCGTCGATACGGAACTCCTCCAGCTCAAGTCCGCAAACGTCAAAGCAACGGTCGACCGGATCGGCGCTGACGTCCAGGCCATGAAACGCGGCCTCGACGAGCTGCAGGCCACGTGGCGCGGCTCGGCCGCAACCAATTTCCAGGCCCTCGTCGCCGAGTGGACGCTGACGCAGGGAAAAGTCGAGGCATCCCTCGCATCGATCAACCTGGCGCTGAACTCCGCAGCAGCGAGCTACGCCCAGGCCGAACAGGCAAACACCCAGCGATTCAGCTGACCGGCCCCCGGCGCGTCGGAGGCTGGCTCAGGCTTCCGGGGTGCCCTGGTGGAAGCGCAGCCGCCATTGAGCGCCGTCGTGGACCCACAGGGAGCTGCGCAGGGCCGTTCCCGTTCGGGTGTGGGTGCGGTACGTCAGGAGGACGGTCTGCTCGCCCAGCCGGTCTGCACCCAGCATTTCCAGCTCGGCGGGACCGCCCGGGTTCTCTTCCAAGGACATCATCATGGCGTCCCTGGTCCAGATCCGGCCCGAGCTGCCGATTTCGGTGAAGTCCGGGTGGAGCAGCACTCCGGTGCGGCCGAGGTCGGCACGCGTTTCCGGCCGGAGGAGTTCGCGTTCGAGCGCCTCGACGATCGCTTCCGGGCTCGCGTCCGTGCCTGGCGCGGGCGTGATGTCCTCGTCGAGCTCGCTGAAGAGGTCGGGTTCATCGAAGAGCGTCGGTTCTCCGAACAACTGCTGCCGGCCGGTCAGTGCCTGCGCCGCGAGTGGCTGGGCGTGCGTCGGGCGGGACGCCGCCTGCGCGGCAGCGGGTGCTGCCTGTGCTGCGGGGGCCAGGGCTTCTGCCGCCGCCTCGGCTGCGGCGCCGAACCCGGGACCCTGGCGCACGGCCACACCCTGCTGGTAGGCCGTGGCCGCGGCCCTGGCGCGGTCATCCGCCGCCTCGTTGAGGTCATGCCCGGCGTGGCCGCGCACCCATTCGAACTTGTATTTGCGGCCGACCAGCGCCTGGTCGATCTCTTTGAGCAGGTCGACGTTCATAACGGGCTTGCCGTCGGACTTGCGCCACCCCTTGCGCTTCCAGCCCGGCATCCATTTGGTGACGGAGTTGATGACGTACTGGCTGTCGCAGAGGATGTGCAGGTCCTCCCCCGGCAGGTGTGCGGTGGAGTGGAACAAATCCAGCACGGCCATGAGCTCGCCCATGTTGTTGGTGCCGTGCGGCCATCCCCCGGCACGCCAGCAGTCGTCGTTCACGTACCAGGCCCATCCGGCCGGGCCGGGATTTCCTAAAGCCGAACCGTCGGCTGCTGCTGTAATCGTCACTGCACTATCCTGCCAGACCTCCGACCCCGCGGGTGCCGCCGCACCTCCGGCACCAACCACCCAGCGCCCCCGAGGGTTAACGCCGACGGCGGCCCCACCCGAAGGAGGGACCGCCGTCGTCAAACGTGCCGTTGCTGACGGAAATCCATCAGCCAGGCGTTCAGGGCCTGGTAGCAGGGTGGTTAGAAACCGCCCATGCCGCCCATGCCGCCCATGTCGTCGCCGCCGCCCATCTGGGCGCCAGCCTTCTCGGGCTTGTCGGCCACAACGGCCTCGGTGGTGAGGAACAGTCCGGCAATGGACGCCGCGTTCTGCAGGGCAGAGCGGGTGACCTTGACCGGGTCGTTGATGCCGGCAGCCAGCAGGTCGACGTATTCGCCGGTTGCTGCGTTCAGGCCGTGGCCTGCGGGCAGGCCGCGGACCTTGTCGACCACAACGCCAGGCTCGAGGCCCGCGTTGAAGGCGATCTGCTTCAGCGGGGCGTCGATGGCGACGCGGACGATGTTCGCACCGGTTGCCTCGTCGCCTTCGAGCTGCAAATTGGCGAATGCCTTGGCGCCAGCCTGGATCAGGGCAACGCCACCGCCGGCGACGATGCCCTCTTCGACAGCAGCCTTGGCGTTGCGGACAGCGTCCTCAATGCGGTGCTTGCGTTCCTTGAGCTCAACCTCGGTTGCGGCACCGGCCTTGATGACTGCAACGCCGCCGGCCAGCTTGGCCAGGCGCTCCTGCAGCTTCTCGCGGTCGTAGTCCGAATCGGAGTTCTCGATCTCGGCACGGATCTGGGAAACGCGGCCGGCGATCTGGTCAGCGTCGCCTGCACCCTCGACGATGGTGGTCTCGTCCTTGGTGACAACGACCTTGCGGGCGCGGCCCAGGAGTTCGAGTCCGGCGGTCTCCAGCTTGAGGCCGACTTCCTCGGAGATGACCTGGCCACCGGTGAGGATGGCGATGTCCGCGAGCTGCGCCTTGCGGCGGTCGCCGAAGCCCGGAGCCTTGACGGCGACGGACTTGAAGGTGCCACGGATCTTGTTGACGATGAGCGTGGCCAGGGCCTCGCCCTCGATGTCTTCGGCAATGATCAGCAGCGGCTTGGAAGACTGCATGACCTTTTCGAGGACGGCAACCAGTTCCTTGACGTTGGAGATCTTGGAGTTGACGATCAGGATGTACGGATCCTCAAGGACCGTTTCCTGGCGCTCGGCGTCGGTGACGAAGTAAGCGGAGATGTAGCCCTTGTCGAAGCGCATGCCTTCGGTGAGTTCCAGCTCCAGGCCGAAGGTGTTCGACTCCTCGACGGTGATGACGCCTTCCTTGCCGACCTTATCCAGGGCCTCGGCAATCAGGGCGCCAATCTCGTTGTCACCGGCAGAGATGGACGCGGTGGCGGCAATCTCTTCCTTGGTTTCGATTTCCTTGGCGGAGGCCAGGAGCTCGCGGGTGACAGCCTCGACGGCCTTCTCGATGCCGCGCTTGAGGGACAGGGGATCAGCGCCGGCCGCGACGTTGCGCAGGCCTTCCTTGACCAGGGCCTGCGCCAGCACGGTGGCGGTGGTGGTTCCGTCGCCGGCGACGTCATCCGTCTTCTTGGCAACTTCCTTGACCAGCTCGGCGCCGATCTTCTCGTAAGGATCGTCCAGCTCGATCTCCTTGGCGATGGAAACACCATCGTTGGTGATCGTGGGGGCGCCCCACTTCTTTTCGAGGACGACGTTGCGTCCACGCGGGCCGAGGGTGACCTTGACGGCGTCGGCGAGGATGTTCAGGCCCCGCTCAAGACCGCGGCGTGCCTCTTCATCAAATGCAATGATCTTGGCCATAACGGCAGTAGTCCTTTCGGGACAGTCGTTAAGAATGAACCTTTGCTGCGGTGCCCGCGACGGACGATCCCTGGCCCGGCGGCCTCTGTATGCCGTTGGGCCCGGGATCTCACCCCAGCCAGGTGTTTCTTTCGCTCCTGGATCGGCTGGTTCAACTCCGCGGCCGGGCGAACCGGGCGTCGTTTTAGCAGTCAATACGCGGGAGTGCTAAGTCAATAATTAGCACTCCCCCGGGGAGAGTGCAAGCAGTGGTCGCGCAGGAGGGCCCTCTATCGGCATGCTGGCGGCGCTCCGCTGCGACGCAATACGCTACGGGCGATTAAGTCCCGCTGCTGCTGGAAGTTTCGTTGCCGCTCATGGTTGCCGTGTTGTCCGGCCCGTAGGTGTAGACAACATAGTTTGCGGAGCTGATGTCACCGTTGGAATCGAAGCCGACCGGACCGGATTCGCCGTCGTAGTCGGGACGTTTGCCTGCCCGGATGGCGTCGGTGCATTCCTGGTAGCTCTTGCATACCGCGGCCTCGCCGGCGGGCGCGCCTTTGCCTGACGTCGGGGCCGTCCCGCCCGAGACGGTGATCAGGCTCGCCGCAATGGAGGTTCCGGCGTCGTCCTGCGCTGCGGCCGCCGCGATGGCGGCAAGGTTGACGGCGTCGTAGGTCTCCGCGGCGAACGTCATGTCCTTCAGTCCAGGATCCACGGAAACCAGCTCGCCCTGGAAGTGGGCTGAGGCAAAGGTTCCCGGCAGGATCCCCCGCGCACCGTCGAGGGCCCGGGAACCGAGGCCTGAACCGTACTGGCTCACCGCTCCGTCGCTGAGGATGAGCTTCTTGCCGGCAAGGCCGGCGTTGTTCAGCTCGGCGATGGCACCTTGGGCACCGGCGCGGGAGACCAGCACGACGGCGTCGGGTGCCGCTGCCTTCGCTGCGGCAGCAGCCTGCTGCGCCCGTCCCGGAGAGAACCCCGCGACTACGAGGGGCCCGAGCCCGGCGTCCTTGGCCGCGGCGGCCACCGCGTTGGATACGTCCTTGCCATAGGCGCCTTCCTCGTACACAACGGCAATGGTTGCAGCGCCGCTGTCCTTGGCCAGCTTGACGAGAACGGGGGCCTGGGCGATGTCGGCCGCCGAGGTGCGGAAATAGTAGCCGTTGCTCTCGTAGCTGCTGAGCCCGCTGGCGGTGTTCGCGGGGGAAATCATGGCCACCTTGGCGTTGGACAGGACGTCGATTGCAGCGGGCGCCCGGCTGGAGTCCGTCGGACCGATGACGATGTCCGCTTTGGCGGCAACGAGTGCCTTGGCCTGCGCTGCGGTGTCGCCGCTGACGGTCGACGGAAGCAACTCCACCGGTTTGCCCTTGTGACCGCCTGCAGCGTTGACTTCCTTGACGGCGAGCTTCGCGGCGGCGAGTTGGGGCGCGTTGAGGAAGTTTTGCGGGCCGGTGTTGTCGAGGATCAGACCGATCCGCAGGGTCCCGTCGCCGCTGGCGTCGGCCTGCTCGACGCGGGCACCGCCCGCCGGCCCCAAACATGCCGTGGTGGCCAGGGCGGCAACAGCCGCCACGGCCACGGCCCGGCCCCGCCGCAGGCCCACACTCAGGCGCCGGACCGTGCCGCCGGCAGCCTTCCGGCCGGAAATCGTTTCGGCAGGGTCCTGCGACACGTGCGCTGCGGCGGTGAAGGTCACTAGGCGGGCCGGACGCTTTCGGCCTGCGGGCCCTTTTCGCCTTCGCCGACTTCGAGTTCCACGCGCTGCCCCTCATCCAGGGCGCGGTAGCCCTCGCCCGCTATCGCGGACCAGTGCACGAAGACATCGGCCCCGGAGTCGTCCACGGTGATGAAGCCGTAGCCCTTTTCGGCGTTGAACCATTTGACGGTTCCCAGTGCCATGGTGTCCACACTTTCAGTCGGATTGCGGGCGGCACACCACGATGTGCGCCGCGGACTGCGGGCGAGCAGAATGCAAAACGCGTGCCGCAGATTGCAAAAAGTTGTCCGCAAGTACTCTACCCACACCGTCTGGCCGGTGCGCAGGGAGCCTGCGGCTCCGGCTGCGAATAGTTATTCAGGCGTAACCGGAACGGGCTACTTGAAGCCGGGGCCCAGCACCACGACGAGCGGCACTTGGAATTCGGCCGAGTCCACCACGGTCTGGATGCCGAGGAGTTTGCCGAGGGCCTCGGCATTGCCCTTCTGCTCGGCGCCGCTGTAGAAGACGACCGAGCTCTTCTGCGGCACGCCTCCCCAGTTTCCGAGCATGCCGAGCTTCCAGCCGGCGGTGGAGACGGTTCCGCCGACGCGGTTGGCCAGTCCCGCGGTAGTGGTGCCGTTGTAAATCGCCACCGGCTGGGTCTTGTCGACGGCGGAAGTCGGCGTCGGCGTCGGCGTGGCCGAAGGCGTGGCAGCCGCAGAGGGTGACTCGCTGGGAGCGGGGCTGGAGGCTGTGGGCGCGGGCGATGCTGCGGCGCTGCCGGCACCCTGCTCGGCCGATACGGCCACCGTGTTTCCGCCGGTGGAAAATCCGAGTTTCGGCAGGATCAGGAAGGCCACGAGGCCAACGGCCAGGGCCGCGGCACCGACGGCCAGGATGGGAGCCAGACGGCGGCGGCTGGATTCGGCGACGGCCCGGTGGACACCCTGGCGTGTGGAGGTCTCCGGGACCCGATCAAATTCATCCCGAGCGTATTTGGTCATGGTAAAACGACGTCCTTGCTGATTTCTGACGAATAGTCCTCGCCGGCTGATGCGCGGGAATCCGCGCATCCGGCTGTGCTTTTATGCGTCTGAGCCCAGGCGGCGGGCAGTGCGCGCACGTTGGCGTGACGTACGTAGTCTACGCAATCTCTTCACCAACATCGGATCATGGGCCAGCGCATCCTCGGTATCGATGAGGGCATTGAGGATCTGGTAGTAGTGCGTGGCGGAGAGGTCGAAGAGTTCCCGGATGGCCTGTTCCTTTGCGCCGGCGTACTTCCACCATTGCCGTTCCAGCGCCAGCATCTGCTGATCCCGGCTGCTCAGGGGCGACTCGTCGCGGACATCCGCGGCAACGGACTCCGCCGTCGAAAGGTGCTCTTGCGCTTGTTCGGCCACCACACACTCCCTGCTTGTTCCGGCCCGGCTGGTTCCGGTGAAAAGTCTTCCCCCATGCTACGGACGAATAACAGGGTTGTCATTTGCCACCCTGCGAGAATTGCCCTGTGCCGAACTCCGATTCCCTTGATTCCGATGCCTTGTTCGAGCTGGAGGCCCCCGCAGCCGACGCCGTCGGCTACCCCGCAATGGCCGACCTGCCGCTGAATGAGCTCGTGACTCCCGGCTGGGCCGAAGTGCTGGCGCCGGCCGAGGGGCAGTTGCGGGATGTCCTGCGTTTCCTGGGCGGAGAGGTTGCCGGTGGCCACCCGGTCCTGCCGCCGCCGTCGAACGTCCTGCGGGCCTTCCGGCAACCGCTGGCGGATGTCAGGGTGCTGATCGTGGGCCAGGACCCGTATCCGACGCCGGGCCACGCCGTGGGGCTGTCCTTCGCCGTGGACGGCGCTACCCGGCCCATCCCGCGAAGCCTGGCAAATATTTACAAGGAGCTCGACGCCGATCTGGGGCTGCCGCCGCGGATCCACGGCGACCTGAGCGGCTGGGCGGACCAGGGTGTGCTGCTGCTCAACAGGGTCCTCAGTGTCCGGGCAGGGGCGGCCGGCTCGCATCGAAACAAAGGATGGGAAGCCATCACGGCAGCGGCGATCAGCGCCCTGGTGAACCGCACGACGGCGAGCGGCGCGCCCGCGCCGCTCGTGGCGATCCTGTGGGGCAAGGACGCCGAGACCGTGCGCCCGCTGCTGGGTTCCACTCCGGTGATCGCCAGCGCCCATCCGAGCCCGCTCTCGGCCCCGCGGGGATTCTTCGGATCCCGGCCTTTCAGCCGGACCAATACGCTGCTGCAGGAACAGGGCGACGGCACGGTGGACTGGGAACTGCCGCCGCTTCCCTAACCGGCTTCACAGTACGGGCCGGGCTCAGGCTTCTTGGCTAGGCTTGGCACTATGACATCAGTGCCCGCCGCCACCTCGGCCACCCGGAAATCCCGCCCGCAGACCAACCTCACCGTCTTGCGCCGCGAGCAGCTCTCGCCGCACATGGTCCGGATCATCGCCGGCGGCCCGGGTTTCGCCGGTTACGTGAACAACGCCTTCGTGGACCGTTACGTCAAGATCGTGTTCCCGCAGCCCGGGATCACCTACCCGGAACCGCTGGACCTCTGGGAAATCCGGGAGTCCATGCCGCGGGAGCAGTGGCCGCACACCCGGACCTACACCGTCCGCTGGGTCGACGAGGCGGCCGGGGAACTCGCCATCGACTTCGTGATCCACGGGGACGAAGGCCTGGCCGGACCCTGGGCCGCGTCAGCCCAGCCCGGCGACGCCCTGGTGTTCACCGGCCCGGGCGGCGGCTACAACCCGGATCCGGCCGCGGATTGGTACCTGTTCGCGGGTGACGAATCCGCGCTGCCAGCCATCGGCGCTTCGATCGAATCGCTCCCGGCGGACGCCCGCGGACTCGCCTTCCTCGAGGTGGACGGCGACGCGGACATCCAGGCAATTGCCGCGCCGGCCGGCGTCGAGCTTCGCTGGCTCCTGCGCGGCGGCGTGCCGGCCGGAGCCAGCGACCTGCTGGTCACAGCCGTGCGCGACGCCGACTGGCCCGAGGGCCGGGTGCACGTCTTTGCGCACGGCGAGCGCGGCTACATGAAGAGCCTGCGGGATGTGCTTTACGTGCACCACGGGCTGGAACGCGCCCAGGTCTCATTGTCCGGCTACTGGGCGAACGGCCGCGTGGAGGACGACTTCCAGGCGGAAAAGAAGCTCCCCATCGGGAAGATCTAAGACAGGCAAGACCTGACGGGGCCCGGGAGATTCCCCACCTTTGCCATCCCGGCGGCGGGACTCCCCCGCGCGGCGGCCCGCCACGCCGTCGGGACCCGCCAAAGGTGGGGAAACCCGGCGGCGCAGCCCGCAGAGGAGACCTAGCGGCGCCGCGCCCGCCGTCGTTCGTTGCTGGCCAGGCCGCGGGTCAGGGGCCGGGCAAGGGTGTCACCGAGGACGATGCCGGCCGCTACGCCCAACACGATGGCGCCGGCATTGAGCATCCCGCCCGCGCCTATGAGGATTTCGGATTCCTCGATCGTCAATACATACATGGACCGGAATATAGTGAGTCCGGGCAGTAGGATCAAGGCCGCCGGAACGGCGACCACCAGCTGCGGAGCGCCCATCCGGAGCGCCACCACTCGGGCCAACAGACCGATCACGACGGCGGCGAGGGCCGGTGCGAACCGCGGCCCGATACCCACGGCGTCACCGCCGATGAGGACCAGATAGCCGACGACACCCACGGCAGCGGTGGGGAGCAGCAGCGTCCAACTGGTCTGTTCGGTGATCCCGATTGCGACAACGGCGATGGCGATCAGGATGCCCACGGCCCACCACGGATACGCCGGAGGGAATGTTTCGGTGACATCGATCGGCTCCATGCCGGTCATGTCACCCACCACGAAACCGACGGCGATTCCGGTGACGAGTGCGCCGAAGGTCAGCATGGTGGAGAGGAAACGTCCGGCGGCCGTGACCGGGAAGCCGTTGATCGCATCCTGCACCGAGGAGACCAGCCGTCCGGTCGGCAGCAGCAGCAGGATGCCGCCGACCACCACGATGGCAGGAGGTATCTGGATCCCTACGAGGCCGCCGAACCGCCACAGGAGCAAGGCGATGAAGGTGACCAGGAAGGAGCACGAGGCGGTGACGAAGAAGTCCGGTGTGCGCCAGCGCCCCAGCTGCCGGGCCAGCAGGCTGACCAACAGGTTGGAAGCGAAGGCGACGGCGGAGGCGCCGGGTCCGCCGCCGAGCACCCCGACGAAGACGGCGGAGAACACCCCGAACGCCACCGTGACCATCCAGCGTGGGAATGGCTTGGAACTGTGGGTAATTTCGTCGAGCCTGCGCACAGCCTCCTCGCGCCCCACTCCGCCGGCCACGATATCTGTGACCAGCTGGTGCACCTTTGCAAGGCCCGCGTAGTTGTTAGTCCAGGACCGCACGACGCGGAGCAGTGTGATCGGCGTCTGGTCCTTAGGCGCGTAGTTGATGGCCACCGACTGGTTGGTGATGTCCACTTCGATGTGTTTGAGGCCCAGTGCGGCCGTAATGGCTATGATGCTGGTTTCCACTTCGAGGGCACCGGCACCGTACCGGAACATGGACTCGGCCAGGTGCAGCGCGAAGTCGATGGTCTTGCGGGCAGAGGTGTCCACCCCGCCCACCTGGATCATCGGGTTGGCGTAGGGGCTGCCGGCGAGACGGTCCACGATGCTCATCGGAGCCGTGGGCGGGTTCTCCCCCTGGACCAGCCGGCGCAACATCCGTTTGGCCGCGGCGTTCTGCCGCACCTGCGTGGCCGACATCGGCTCGGTCTTGGGCAGCCCATCAGTATGCGGCCGGCGGCGGCGGTCAGGTTCGTTGGTCATTCCGGCGTCCTCAATTTCCGTGGCAGCCGGTTTAGTAGAACTGCTGGCCCGTGCGGCGGGTGTAGAGCTGGCGGGCAACGCGCTCCCCCGCGGCCATCCAGGCCTTGTACTTCAGCGGGTTCAGCACCTGGTCGTAGCAGCCGACAAAATCGGTCACGGTCTTGCTGAAGCTGGTCTTGAACAAGCCCAGGCCATGGAATGGGTTGGACGTGTCCTTGAGCCGGTCGCTGGGAGGCGTGCCGCAGAAATCGTATTCGGTGCAGCCGATTTCCTTGAGCTGGTTGATGGCCGTCCATTGCACCAGATGGGAGTCACCGTACTGGCCGCGCTTCTGCAGCGACCCGCCATCCTTGTACGTGCCTTTGCGGCCGTAGTTGATGACGAAGGCGCCTACCGAGGGCACGCCGTTCTCATAAACGAACAGGAGCCGCCCCTGGTCCCGTTTGATGAAATTCGTCCAGAACTGCTGGTAGTACTCATATTCGCGGACGCGGACCTGGGACTTGGCTTCCACGGTGTTGGTCATCAGCGCGTACATGGCGCGGAAGTTCTCTTCTGTGGGCTCCACGTTGCGCACCTCCACCCCTTCGCGGATGGCGCGGCGGACGGCGTTGCGGCCCCGCGAGTGCAGGTTGCGCAGCAGCTGGTTCTCTTCCGGGGAGATGTCCAGCAGTGCCGTCGAGTCGTTCGGCTGCAGGTTGTGCGTCTTGACGAGGCCGGCGCCTTCGATCACGCTCTTAGCGGCCCCGGAGAGCACGATGTCCGGCTCGATCTTGATGGCGAAGACCCCCAGCCTGGCGCGCTTCACGAACTCGGCGTTGGCCGCCGCGATGCCGGGGATGTCCTCGACGGAGGCCACATCCGGGCCCTTGATCAAGTACCAGAGTTTGCCCAGCAGCGGGAAGGACTTCTCCAGGACGAGGTTGTAGCTCATGTAATCGGCCGTCTCGTACACGAGGTGACGGGGTTTCCAGCCGAAATGCTGCTTGACCTCGGCGAACGCCTCCGATTGCAGGAGATTGCCGCCGTTGGGATTCGCGGTGACGTGGGCATCCCAGTTGGCGATCTCTTCGGCAGAGGCAAAGCGGGCAGTGAATTCACGCAAGGGTGCGGTATCCAATCATTGCGGTACGAGCGTCGGCGGCATGCGGACATGCAGGTTCAAGTCTATCCGCCAAGGTCCGTGGTCCGGCCCGTGGTCCGGCCATGCGCCGGCCAGGAACGGAGCCGCTACGCTGGAAGCATGCCGCCTGACCAACAATCTCTTGCCACAGGATCCGGCCGCCAGGGACACCCGGCCCCGCTGCGCGCGATGGGTCCCCAACTGCTGGGCCTGCTGGCCTTCCTCGCGGCATCCGCCCTGGTGGCAGGGCTCGGCGGGCTTGCCACCGCCAACAACGTCAACGGCTGGTACGCCACCGCGGACAAGGCGCCGTGGTCACCGCCGAACTGGGCGTTCGGGCCGGCCTGGACCCTCCTCTACACCGCAATGGCCGTGGCCGCCTGGCTGGTCTGGCGCCGTCGGACCGAAGGAACCCGGCCCGCCCTGACGGCCTATGCCGTCCAGCTGGTCTTGAACCTGCTGTGGACGCCGGTCTTCTTCGGCCTGTACCCGGTGCTCGGCACGTCCGCGCTGTGGGTCGCCTTTGGCATCATCGTCGCCCTGGCGGCGGCTGTGGCCGTCACCATCCTCTATTTCGGACCGATCAGCCGGACGGCCGGGCTGCTGTTGCTGCCCTACCTGTCCTGGATCGTGTTCGCCGCGTCGCTGAACCTCTGGGCGGCGCTGCACAACTGACGCTGAACAGCTATGTCAGCACTCCACCACGTTCACAGCGAGGCCGCCCATCGCGGTCTCCTTGTATTTGGAGCTCATGTCCTTGCCGGTTTCCCGCATGGTCACGATGACCTCATCAAGGGACACCCGGTGCGTGCCGTCGCCCCACAGGGCCATTTTGGCGGCGTTGATGGCCTTCGCGGCGGCGATGGCGTTGCGTTCGATGCAGGGGATCTGCACGAGCCCGCCGATCGGGTCACAGGTCAGGCCGAGGTTGTGTTCCATCGCGATTTCCGCGGCGTTTTCCACCTGCTGCGGGGT
>NZ_JBFTMQ010000008.1:0-126866 GCF_056397045.1 Arthrobacter sp. 05N429 | reverse complement strand
ACCACGGGGTGGCGCAACCTGGTCAATTCAACCAATTCAATACAATAAATTGGTATCAACAAACTTGGCACACTATTGAGTTCTCAAACAACAGACACACCCGGCACCACCACAACCCCTCAGGGCCGCGGATCGCTCCGGAGCAACTTTTCAAACTTACCGGGCCGCTTCACCCTTGTCAAATCGGCACCCCGACTCAGTCTTGCCGTGAGGCTTCTGGGTCTTGTTGGCCGATCAACTCCGGGGAGCAGCGCGGAAATAAACTCTACCACCACTTCGCCCTGGTGACAAAGGGGCGCCGCTGCACCCTCCTGCAGAGCGCCAAAAAAGCCCGGAATCACGGGGATTCCGGGCTCTTCGGCGAACCTCAGCCTGCCCGCTGCCGGGGCAGCGGGCCCGGCGTCAGCTCACGGGTTTGAAGTACGCGGCCCCCAAGGGAGGCAGCGTGACGGTGAGGGTGGCCGGCTGGCCGTCGATGTCCACGTCCGTTGCCGTCAAGGTGCCCTTGTTCAGGACGCCGGATCCTCCATACGTGTCGGCGTCGGTGTTCAGCACTTCCTGCCACTCCCCCACCGCGGGGACGCCGAGGCGGAAGTCGGTGTGCGGCCCGCCCGAGAAGTTGAAGGCGCACACCAGCGGGTTGCCCGCGGCATCCCGGCGGATGAAGGTCAGGACGTTGCGGTCCGAATCCCCGCCGTTGATCCACTGGAAGCCGGCAGGGTCGTTGTCCTGTTCGTAGAGCGCCGGCGTGGCGCTGTACAGCTCATTCAGGTCCTTGGTCAGGAGCTGCATTCCCCGGTGCGCCGGAATTTCGGCCAGCCACCAGTCCAGGCCGTGCTGCTCGGACCATTCGGCTTCCTGGCCGAATTCTGTGCCCATGAAGATCAGCTGCTTGCCCGGGTGGGCCCACTGGTATCCCAGGAAGGCGCGCAGGTTGGCCAGCTGCTGCCAGCGGTCTCCCGGCATCTTGCGCAGCATCGATCCCTTGCCGTGCACAACCTCGTCGTGGCTGATGGGCAGCAGGAAGTTCTCCGTATAGGCGTACACCATGGAGAAGGTGACGGTGCCGTGGTGCCACTTGCGGTTGAACGGATCCTCGGAAATGTACTTGAGCGAGTCGTGCATCCAGCCCATGTTCCATTTGATGCCGAAGCCCAGGCCGCCCTGGCTGGTGGGCGCCGTGACACCCGGGAACGCGGTTGATTCCTCGGCGATCATGACCGCGCCGGGGTGCGTCTTGTAGACCGTCGCGTTGACTTCCTGCAGGAAGGAGATGGCCTCAAGGTTTTCCCGTCCGCCGAACCGGTTCGGCTGCCATTGCCCCTCCTCGCGCGAGTAGTCGAGGTAGAGCATCGAGGCGACGGCGTCCACGCGCAGGCCGTCGATGTGGAATTCGTCGAGCCAGTACAGCGCGTTGGCGACGAGGAAGTTGCGGACTTCGCGGCGGCCGAAGTCGAAGATCAGCGTCCCCCAGTCCGGGTGTTCGCCAAGGTTCGGGTCGGCGTGCTCGTACAGCGCCTCGCCGTCGAACCGGGCCAGCGCCCACTCGTCTTTGGGGAAGTGCGCCGGCACCCAGTCCAGCAGCACGCCGATTCCGGCTTGGTGGAGTTCGTCCACGAGGTACCGGAATTCGTCGGGGTGGCCGAAGCGCGACGTCGGGGCGAAGTAGGACGTGACCTGGTATCCCCAGGATCCGCCGAAGGGGTGCTCTGCCACCGGCATGAACTCCACGTGGGTGAAGCCGAGCCACTTGACGTAGGCCACCAACTCTTTGGCCAGTTCCCGGTAGCTGAGGCCGACCCGCCAGGAGCCGAGGTGCACTTCATAGACACTCATCGGCGAGTTGTGCGGATCCTGCCCGGCCCGGGCCTCCATCCACTCTGTGTCCTTGAAGGCGTAGGAGGGCTCGACGACGCGCGACGCCGTCAGCGGCGGGACCTCGGTGCCGAACGCCAGCGGATCCGCCTTCTCCACCCAGTAGCCGTGCTTGGTCCGGAGCTCAAATTTGTAGCACGCCCCTGCTACAACGCCCGGGATGAAGAGTTCCCAGACCCCGGAGGAGCCGAGGGACCGCATCGAGTGCTGCCGCCCGTCCCAGCCGTTGAAGTCGCCTTTCACGCGCACCGACTGGGCGTTTGGCGCCCACACGGCGAAAGAAACGCCGTCGACGTCGCCCATGGTGGACTTGTAGTGCTGGACATGCGCGCCGAGCACATCCCAGAGGCGCTCGTGGCGGCCCTCACCGATCAGGTGCAGGTCCAGTTCACCGATGGTGGGCAGGTAGCGGTAGGGGTCATCGGCCGCCTGCGGCGCCTGGCCCTCGTAGGTCACTTCCAGCCGGTAGTCCGGCACGTGTCCCGAGTCCACCGGCTCCAGCACGGCAACCCATACCCCGCCGGACTCGTGTGTCATCGGGAAAGTGCCGGCAGCGGTCACAACGGAGACGGCTTCGGCGAGGTGCTTGACCGTGCGGATGGTGACGTGCCCGTGGTCATCGAGGTGCGCGCCCAGGACCGAGTGCGGCGCATGGTGTTCGCCGGAGGCGACCCTCGCCAAGGTGTCCGCATCCACCGGCATGGGACTTCCTGGACGATCGATACGTGCTGAACCTGTCATTTTGATACCTTCCGCTGCGGCTTCGGCCGGGACGCCGGAGCCAGTACTGCCGAGGAGACGACGTGATGCGTGGACCGGAATGGAGAGCCAGTCCGGTCTGTTCCGTAGTTCGTAGATGACTTCGTAGAGCGCTTTGTCGAGCCAAAGCGCCACGAAGAGGGGCGAATCACGGTCGATGCTGCCGGGGATGACGTCCGCGTAGCCGGCCAGGAAGGCCTCGGCGCAGTCATCGACCCAGGATTCCGGGACGTCCGCGTCCGGGTGCTCCCGGACGGCCGCGCCGGCGGCGTAGTCAAAGGACCGCAGCATTCCCACAACGTCGCGCAGGGGGACGTCCGGGAAATTGCGCTCAGAAATCGGCCGGAGCGGCTCGCCCTCAAAATCGAGGATGGCCCAGCGCGGTGCCTTCCCGGCACCGCCGGGAACCTGGAGGATCTGCCCGAGGTGGAGATCGCCGTGGATCCGTTGCAGGGGCCCGGCGCCGCTGCCTTCCAGACGGACAAGGAGCCTGTCGAGCGCTTCACCGTAAGGTCCGACGGCGGTCCCGGCCTGCGCCCAGGACTGCCGCACGCGCTCGGCCACGCCGGGCGCAATGTCGCCGCCGGGAATGGATTCGGAGGCGACGCCGAGCGCCTCGGCCAGCCGGCGGTGCACCGTGGCGGTGGCGGCTCCCAGCGCGTGGGCCTCGGCGGTGAAATCCCGCCCACCGCTCGCCGCATCGACGGCGAGCCGCCAGGCATCCAGCCCGCCCGCGAGAAACTCGTGCGCCACAGCCAGTTCACCGACCGCGGGTCCGACGCCGTCCTGCCCGGACGGGGACTCCCACTCCCCGGTCACCCAGCCGAGGGTGGCCGGCACTTCAACGGTGTGTCCGGCGGTCAGGGCAGCACCGATTTCCACCTCCGGGTTCTGGCCTTCGGACAGCACCCGGAAAAACTTCAGGATCGCGGCGGATCCGCCGTCGTCGACGATCACCGAGCTGTTGGACTGTTCCCCGGAGAGGACTTTCACCACGCCGGTGGCCCGGGGCAGGACGTAGCCCGATGCAACGAGGTGGCCGGTCGCATTCCCGGACGGAGTGCGGCCGCCGCCGCGCATCAGTTCGAGCCATGCCGCGATGAACGCCGGGTCGTGGACGCCGTCGTAGACCCACCGGGCGTCGGGCGCTACGGCGGCGGTGTCTGTTCCGGCGGATCCGGCCGGGCCGGAGGTTCCGGCGGGGCCCGGCCCGGAAATCTGACCGATCAGCGCTGATTCCGCCCCCGCCAGGGGCGCGCTGCGGATGCTGAGCGGGACCTGGACGACGTCGGTACGTGAACCGTCCGGCGTCGGGTAGCTCACGGCCAGCAGCAGCACCTCAAGTCCGGACGCGGTGGCGCCGCCAGGACCGCCGGGGCTGCCAGGTCCGTCAGAGCCGCCGGCGAGGCTCAGGCCCCCGGCCGGCTCGAAGCTGAACGCCGCGCTCTTCACGGGGAACCAGCGCTGGCGCGGAAGCCAGCCGCCGAGCAGTCCGCTCAGGGCAGGGGTAAGAGTCGGTCGGGTCATCTCAGCCTTCGATGGACAGGATAGGCATGGCCTGCGTGTGGGGCGACGCCGGGTTGGAGGCGGCCGAACGGATCCGCAGCCAGAAGAAATCGTGGCTGCCCAGGGTCAGCGTCAGGGTTCCATCATCGGAGATCGCGGGGAACGCCTGCCCGCCGAACACGTCCCGCAGGCCGCGGCCGGCGAACCTCGGAACCCGCAAAGTGGTGGCCACCGGGTGCTGGGACAGGTTGAAGGCGCACAGGACAGTCTCCGGCTCCTCGCCGGCGGCGTTGCCGGCCGGCAGTTCGCGCAGGTAGGCGAGGACGACGTCGTGGTCCGCTTCGACGTGCTCGAAGGCGCCCAGCCCGAAGGCCGGGTGGTTCTTCCGGACACTTAGGATCTGGCGGGTCCAGCGCAGCAGTGAACCGGAATGTGCCGCCTCTGCTTCGACATTGGCCATGCTGTAGTTGTAGACCAGCGACTGGATCACCGGGAGGTAGAGCTTGCCCGGGTCGGCATTGGAGAACCCGGCGTTGCGGTCCGGGTTCCATTGCATCGGGGTGCGGACCGCGTCGCGGTCCTCGAGCCAGATGTTGTCACCCATGCCGATCTCGTCCCCGTAGTACAGGAACGGGCTGCCGGGCAGGGAGAGCAGCAGGGCGTTGATGAGTTCGATCTCGGAGCGGGAGTTGTCCAGCAGCGGCGCGAGCCGGCGCCGGATCCCGATGTTGGCGCGCATGCGCGGGTCCGGGGCGTACCAGCCGAGCATGGCGGCGCGCTCGTCGGAGGTGACCATTTCCAGAGTGAGCTCGTCGTGGTTCCGGAGGAAGGTGCCCCACTGGGCGCCTTCGGGGATGTTCGGAGTGTCCTTCATCGTTTCGATGATGGGCGCTGCCTTCTGGTCCCGCAGCGCGTAGTAGAGCCGCGGCATGATCGGGAAGTGGAACGCCATGTGGCATTCCGGTTCTTCCTGGCTGCCGAAATACTCCACCACTTCGGCCGGCGGCTGGTTGGCCTCCGCGATGATCACGCGGCCCGGGTAGCTTTCGTCGACCATCTTGCGCAGCTTGCGCAGGAACTCGTGGGTCTGCGGCAGGTTCTCGCAGTTCGTTCCCTCTTCCTCGAAGAGGTACGGGATGGCGTCCGCACGGAATCCGTCGATGCCCTGGTCCAGCCAGAACCTCACGACGTCGAAGAGCGCGTCGATGACTTTGGGGTTCTCAAAGTTGAGGTCGGGCTGGTGGCTGAAGAAGCGGTGCCAGAAGAACTGGCGCCGGATCGGGTCGAAGGTCCAGTTGGATTCCTCCGTGTCCACGAAGATGATGCGGGCGTCCTCGTACTTCTCGTCCGTGTCGCTCCAGACGTAGAAGTCACCGAAGGGCCCCTCCGGATCCTTGCGGGATTCCTGGAACCACGGGTGCTGGTCCGAGGTGTGGTTCAGCGGGAGGTCGATGATCACGCGCACGCCGCGGGCATGGGCCTCCGCGACGAGGCGCTTGAAATCGCTGATCGTGCCGAATTCGTCGAGGACGGAGTTGTAATCCGAGATGTCGTAGCCGCCGTCCCGGAGCGGTGACTGGAAGAACGGCGGGAGCCAGAGGCAGTCGACGCCGAGCCACTGCAGGTAGTCCAGTTTCTCGATCAGCCCGTGGAAGTCACCGGACCCGTCGCCGTTTCCGTCCGCGAACCCCCGGACCAGCACTTCGTAGAAGACCGCCTTGCGGTACCAGAGGGGATCATGCTGGAGGCCGGGCGCGTTCAGTTCAAAGGTCCCCTTCGGGCTGAAGTGCTGGTTGGGGTTCGTCGGGCTGAAACTCACTCGTGCTACCTCCGGATGCTAAGAATGTGCGCGGGTTCCACATGGGCGTCCAGGCGAACGTAGTTGTACTCGCCCCATTCCCAGCTCTCGCCGGTCACCAGATCATCCACCATGAACCGGCCGTTGTGCGTCAGGTTCTCCGGGTCCAGCTCCAGTGCCGCCAGGTCCAGGGTCACCGTGCTTTCCCGGATGCCGTGCGGGTCCACGTTGACGACGACGATGAGCGTGTCCTTGGTGCCGTCGGGAAGGGTCTTGTGCTTCGAGTAGACGACTGTGGCGTTGTCCGTGCTTGCGTGCACCGTCAGGTTCTGCAGGTCCCCGAGGGCTGGGTGTGCCCGGCGGATCGCGTTGAGCCGGGTGAGGTACGGGGCCAGCGTCCGGCCGGATTCGGCCGCGGCGTCCCAGTCACGGTCCTTGTACTCGAATTTCTCGTTGTCGATGTACTCCTCGGCGCCAGGCCGGGCCACATGCTCGTAGAGTTCGAAGCCGGCGTAGACGCCCCAGATGGGACTGGCAGTGGCAGCCAGTGCGGCCCGGATCTTGAACGCGGGCGGCCCGCCGTACTGCAGGAACTCGGTCAGGATGTCCGGGGTGTTGACGAAGAAGTTCGGCCGGAAGAATGCCGGTGATTCGTGGCTGACCTCCTGGAAGTACTCCTCCAGTTCCTCCTTGGTGTTCCGCCAGGTGAAGTAGGTGTAGGACTGCTGGAAGCCGGCCCGCCCCAGCGCGTGCATCATGGCCGGGCGGGTGAACGCCTCGGCGAGGAAGACGACGTCGGGGTGCTTCTTGTTGACCTTGGCGATCAGCCATTCCCAGAACCACACCGGCTTGGTGTGCGGGTTGTCGACGCGGAAGATCTTGACGCCGTGGCTCACCCAGAGGAAGACGATGCGCAGGATCTCGTTGGAGAGGCCGGCGGGGTCGTTGTCGAAGTTGAGCGGGAAAATGTCCTGGTACTTCTTCGGCGGGTTCTCCGCATAGGCGATGCTGCCGTCAACGCGGGTGGTGAACCACTCGGGGTGGCTTTGGACCCAGGGATGGTCCGGTGCGGCCTGCAGCGCGAGGTCCAGGGCGACTTCCAGGCCCAGTTCCCCGGCCCGCGCCACGAAGGCGTCGAAGTCTTCAAACGTGCCGAGGTCCGGATGGATGGCGTCATGGCCGCCCTCTTTGGCACCGATGGCCCAGGGGGAGCCCGGATCGTGCGGCCCGGCCAGCAGCGTGTTGTTCGGGCCCTTGCGGTGCTGGATGCCGATCGGGTGGATCGGCGGCATGTAGATGATGTCGAAACCCATGGCCTCGACGGCGTCGAGCCGCTGGGCGGCCGTGCGGAAGGTGCCGGAAGTCCATTCGCCGGTGGCGGGGTCGCGGACGGCGCCTTCGGACCGCGGGAAGAATTCGTACCAGGAGCCCCTGCCCGCGAGCTCGCGCTCCACCAGCAGGGGGTAGTTCTCGGAGACGGTCACCAGTTCGCGGATCGGCTGGCGGTCGACGACGGCGGCCACCTCGGGGCCGAATCCGGCGGCGAGGCGCTCCTCGGGCGTCTTGCCGGCGTCGTTGAGCCCGACGACGGCCATTCGCAAGGTCCGCCGGTCCGCGGACGGGCGCGATGAGTCCTCGGAGGCTTCGGAGAGCAGCGCGGCGCCCTCGGCCAGCATCAGCTCGACGTCGATGCCGGCTTCGACCTTAACCTCGGCGTTGTGGTGCCAGGTGCCGTAGCGGTCGTGCCAGGCCTCGATGACGAAGGACCAGTTGCCCGTGGTGGTCGGGGTCAGCAGGCCTTCCCAGCGGTCGGTTCCCTTCCCGCGGTTGCCGCGGGGCGGAGCGAGACGGACGCGCTGGCGTTCTTTTCCGCGGGGATCCAGCAGGACGGCGCTGACGCCGAGCAGGTCGTGGCCTTCGCGGAAAGCGGTGGCGCCCACCACCAGGGTTTCCCCGACGACGGCCTTGGCAGGGAATTTCCCGCCTTCGACCGCAGGCTGTACAGCGGTGATCGGAAAACGGCCAAAGCGAAGGCCTTCCGTGATCAGGGCCTTCGGCTTTTGCTTGGACACGGCACTGGTTCGCGAGTTAGTCGTCACAGGCTCGACGTTATCGACAAATCGGCCAGATTGCTAAGGCTGCTCAGTTTTTCCGGAGGTTTTCCGGAAGCCGGTCCGTCATTTATACAAAAGAGACTTAAAGCGGTTCCGGGCCCCCGACTTGTCGGTTAGTGTTTCGCTGGTGAAGGCAATCCGCAGATTTACCGTCCGAACCGTTCTTCCCGAGCCGATCCGGCCGCTTGCCCGCCTGGCCACCAATCTTCGGTGGTCCTGGCACCGGCCCACCCGGCAGCTTTTCGAGGGCCTGAACCCGAAAATCTGGGCCGAGAGCTCCCACGATCCGGTGAGCTTCCTTGGTCTGGTAAGCAGGGAGGAACTGCAGCGCCTCGCCGCAGATCAGGACGTGGTGCAGCGGGTCCACGCCGCAGCCGAGGACCTCGACCAGTACCTCGAGCAGCCCCGCTGGTACCAGAGCCTCGGCGACGGTGCGCCAGCATGCATCGCTTACTTCTCCCCCGAGTTCGGCATCACCGAAGTGCTGCCCCAGTACTCGGGCGGCCTCGGCATCCTCGCCGGCGACCACCTGAAGGCAGCCTCGGACCTTGGCGTGCCGCTGATCGGCGTCGGCCTGCTCTACCAGGCCGGCTACTTCAAGCAGTCCCTGTCCCGTGACGCCTGGCAGCAGGAAACGTATCCTGTCCTGGACCCCGACGGGCTGCCGCTGACCCTGCTGCGCGAAGCCTCCGCCGACGGCAACGGCAAGCCCATCCAGATTTCACTGCCGCTCCCCCAAGGCCGCCGCCTGCTGGCGCACGTCTGGCGGGCCGACGTCGGGCGTGTCCCGCTCCTGCTCCTGGACTCCAACGTGCCGGGCAACGACGAGGCCGCGCGCGGCATCACGGACCGCCTGTACGGCGGCGGCGGCGACCACCGACTCCAGCAGGAACTCCTGCTCGGCATGGGCGGCGTCAAAGCCCTGCGCGCCTTCCAGCAGCTCACCGGCAGCCCTGCGCCGGAAGTGTTCCACACCAACGAGGGCCACGCCGGTTTCCTTGGGGTGGAACGGATCCAGGAATTGATGTCCGGGGAGAATCCGCTGAGCTGGGACGAAGCACTGGCTGCCGGCCGCGCCTCCACCGTGTTCACCACCCACACCCCGGTCCCGGCCGGCATCGACCGCTTCGAGGTCTCGCAGATCCAGCACTTCTTCGACGCCGGGCTGGCTCCCGACGTTCCGGTGGCCAAGATCCTGAACCTCGGCCGCGAGGACTACACCGACGGCAACCCGTTCGTCTTCAACATGGCCGTCATGGGACTGCGGCTGGCGCAGCGCGCCAACGGGGTGGCCAAGCTGCACGGTGTGGTGTCCCGCGGCATGTTCTCCGCGCTGTGGCCCGGATTCGACCACTCCGAGGTGCCCATCACGTCGGTCACCAACGGCGTGCACGTGCCCACCTGGGTGGATCCGCGCGTCTCTGCACTGGCCCGTGACCAGTTCGGCTCCGACGCGGAAGAGCAGGGCCGCTGGGACCTCGCCTACAACGTCAGCGACGAGGACGTGTGGGCCCTCCGCCGGGAGATGCGCGTGTCCCTCGTGGAGGACGTCCGGCGCCGCCTCCGGGCCGCCTGGAAAAAGCGCGGCGCGGCCGACGCCGAACTCGCCTGGACGGATTCCGTGCTGGACCCGGACATCCTGACCATCGGTTTTGCCCGGCGAGTGCCCACCTATAAGCGGCTCACCCTGATGCTGCGCGAGCCCGAGCGGCTCAAGGCGCTGCTGCTGCACAAGACCCACCCGATCCAGCTGGTCATCGCGGGCAAGTCGCACCCGGCCGACGACGCGGGCAAGAAGATGATCCAGGACCTGGTCCGGTTCACCGACGACCCTGCCGTGCGGCACCGGATCGCGTTCCTGCCCAACTACGACATCGCCATGGCCCGGACCCTGTTCCCGGGCTGCGATGTGTGGCTGAACAACCCGCTGCGTCCGCTGGAGGCGTGCGGCACCTCCGGGATGAAGGCCGCCCTGAACGGCTCGCTCAACCTATCCGTCCTGGACGGCTGGTGGGACGAAATGTACGACGGCGAGAACGGCTGGGCGATCCCGACCGCCAACAACGACGCGTCCCCCGAGGAACGCGACGACATCGAGGCCGCTGCGCTGTACGAGCTGCTGGAGACACAGGTGGCCCCCCGCTTCTACGGGCTCACGGTGTCCGACGGCGCCGGCGCTGCCGGGCCTTCGACGTCAGGGCCGCAGGCTGTCCCCACGCACTGGGTCTCGATGATCAAGCACACCATGTCCCACTTGGGCCCGGCAGTCTCGGCGGACCGGATGCTGAAGGATTACGTCAACGTCCTGTACCGCCCTGCCGCCGTCGCCGGCCGCCGTGCCGTTGCGGACAATTTTGCCGAGGCGAAGGCCCTCGCGGCCTGGACCTCGCGGGTCCGGGCCGCCTGGCCCCAGATCCAGGTGGAGCATGTGGACTCGGTGGGTGTCTCGGAGGACCCGCAGATCGGCGACATGCTCCAGGTCAACGCCTACGTGGCCCTGCGCGATCTCACCCCGGATGATGTGTCCGTCGAAGTGGCGTACGGCAAGGCGGAGGACAGCGACGAGCTGGCCGACGTCACGGTGGCGGAGCTGAAAGCGATTGAAGACCTCGGCAAGGGCCGGCATCTTTTCAGCGGCACCGTGGTGATCGACCGGTCCGGTTCCTTCGGTTACACGGTCCGGGTGCTCCCGAAGCACACGGCCCTCGCGTCCAAGGCGGAACTGGGCCTGATCGTCAACGCGTGACCCGCGGGTTGCTTCCCGAACAACACGACAGCAGCGCCGCACCCCGGATCGCCGGGATGCGGCGCTGCTGTCTGTTGCGGGCTTAGAGGCAGACGGCGATGACGGCGAGGTTCTTGCCGGCGTAACGCTCCGCGTCCTGCAGGATTTCGCAGATGACGCCGAAGGAACGGTCCGCCCGGAAGGCTGAAGGGACTTCCCAGATGAACGTGATCGGGGCCTGGCCGTCGTCGGAGACTGCGTCGGCGAAGTCGTGCAGGGAATCGTTGAGGGCGTCGAGGTTGACTCCGTAGTCATCCGGGAAGTCCAGCGTCTCAGCGAACGTCTCGAGGACGGTCCGCTTGGTGTCAGCGGCGGGAATCAGCACCGTGCGCCGGCCGGCGTCGGCCACGAGGGCCTGCAGTTCCTCGATGGTCCAGGTGTCTGCGGAGTAAATCTTCATGGGTTCCTTTATTTGCCTTCGATGATGAGTTTGAACGAGTTGTAATGGTCCGCGGTGTAATACTTCTCGCCCGCTTTTCCGGCCACTATCCGGCGGGCTCCGCGGTCGGATTCGCCCGGCGTCGGGACCGTGTATTCCTTGTAATAGCCGGAGGACTCCCGGGGAAGAATGCGCTCGAAATTGCCGAAAGTGACGTCATCGCGGGTGTACGGATAGGGCCCGCCCCGGGCAATGAGCGCCAGCGTCCGGCGGGCCTCGTCGGGAAGTTCCGAGGCCCGCACTTCCGGCAGGCCGGACGTGTTTGGGACGGCGGACGATGCCGGCGCCGCAGGCGGGTTCGCGACGCCGGCCGTTGCCGGCGCCGCGGGCGGGCTGGTGGCAGTCTGGCTCGTGGCCGGCTGGTCGGCGTCGGGCGGCGCCGCTCCCTGCTGCGGCATGCCGGCCAGCACAAACGCCAGCACCACCAGCCCGGCCAGCAGTGCAAGCAGGGCCGTCAGCCGCTGGAGCTTCACTTGTGGTTCCCCTATGCCTGGATCGAGGGCCGGACTGCGTTTGGCAGCTATTAGGTGCGGTAGATGTTGATGGAATTGGCCTGCACGACGTCGCGCTCCCCCGACGCGACCCGGACGCCCTGGCGCCGGTCATGGAGCCCGGACGTGGTCAGGCGCAGTTCGAAGAGCCGGTGGCCGGTGCCGTCCTCGTTGCTGAGCGGCGGCAACGTGACCTTGACGTCCTGGACGCCGCCGTTGACCACCACGAGTCCGTCCACATGGCCGTCGTCGGAACCGAGCAGGAGCTGCACCACCCGGTGCCCCGGATCCTGCCAGCTGTCCCCGGCCATCGGCTCGCCGCGCTCGTCGAACCAGTGGAAGTAGGACTGCTTATCGCGGGTCGGGTAGTCGTGCGGCTGCCCGGCGAGGAATTCCTTGCGGAGCCGGATCACGCGTTTGGTGGTGCGCAGCATCGAGTGTGATTCGGGAGTGCTGGTCCAGTCGATCCAGGTCATCGGGTTGTCCTGGCAGTAGGCGTTGTTGTTGCCCTGCTGGGTGCGGCCGAGCTCGTCGCCCGCGGTGATCATGGGCACGCCCTGGGAAATCATGAGCGACGCCATCAGGTTGCGGCTGGACTGCGCCCGCCTGGCGAGGATGTCCTCATCCTCAGTGGGGCCCTCGAAGCCGTGGTTGTAGCTGCGGTTGTCGCCGTGGCCGTCACGGTTCTGTTCGCCGTTGGCCTCGTTGTGCTTGCGGTCGTAGGACACGAGGTCGGCCAGGGTGAAACCGTCGTGCGCTGTGATGAGGTTGACCGAGGCCAGCCGGGACCGGCCGGACGGCTCGAACAGCCGCGCGGAGCCGGAGAGTGCATCGGCGAGGCGGGCCACGGAGCCGCCCTGCCCGCCGCCGTCGATCGCGGCGCGGTCGGCGAGCCAGAAGCTGCGGACGGCGTCGCGGAAGTGATCGTTCCAGTCCACCCAGCCGGCCGGAAAACGGCCGGTCTGCCAGCCGCCGTAGCCGATGTCCCAGGGCTCGGCGATGAGTTTCGTGGCCGACAGCACCGGGTCGGCGCCGATCGCGACGAGGAACGGGTGCCGGGGATCGAATTCGTTGGCGGCATTGCGGGCCAGCGTCACCGCAAGGTCGAAGCGGAAGCCGTCGATGTGGAACTCGGTCACCCAGTAGCGCAGCGAATCCAGGACCAGCTGCACAACGCGGGGCTCGCCGAAGTTCAGGCTGTTGCCGCAGCCGGTCGTGTCCACGTACTTGCCGTGGCCGTCATTGCGGTAGTACGTCATCTCGCCCAGTCCGCGGAAGCTGAGCGTCCGGCCGTCCGGGCCACCCTCGGCAGTGTGGTTATAGACGACGTCGAGGATCACCTCCAGTCCGGCGGCGTGCAAGAGCTTGACCATGCCCTTGAACTCGTCCTGGACGGCCTGAGCGCCCGCCGCCTGCGCCGCCTGCGTGGCGTAGCCGGGGTGCGGGGCGAAGAACGCGGCGGTGTTGTAGCCCCAGTAATTCGTCATGCCGAGGTTTTGCAGGTGCGGTTCGTCCACGTGGAAGTGCACCGGAAGGAGCTGGACGGCGGTGACCCCCAATGCGATCAGGTGCTCGATCATTGCCGGGTGGGCCAGCCCGGCGTACGTGCCCTGGAGGTCTTCGGGGATGTCCGGGTGGAGCTTGGTCTGTCCGCGGACGTGCGCCTCGTAGATGATCGTGTTGCGCCACGGGACCCTGGGACTGCGGTCATTGCCCCAATCGAAGCCGCTTTCCATCCGGACGCTCGTGATGAAATCGTCGCGCTCATCCACGGCCCGGCCATAGGGGTCCAGCAGCAGAGGCTGCTCGCCGATGGCATCGAAATCAGTCGAGGGCATGGACAGCGGGAGCGCCTCGTGGTCCGGGGAGGCCCGGAACCCGTACCGCGAGCCGGCCGGAATGCCTTCGACGATGCCGTGGTGCACGCCGTCGGTCACGTTCGGCAGCGTCTTAAGTTGCCAGATGCCGCCGGGCGCCTGGTAGGCGATCTCGAGGGTGGTCACCCCGGGCGCGTAGACAGCGACATTCGCGAAGGCACCCCGAGGGTCGTCCGTTGCCGGCGACCCGGTGACCGGAACGCTGATTCCCAGCGGAAACGCGCGCGAGGCGTCTACCGTGGAAGCTGTGTCTACGTAGGGCATAACCATTGCTTAAAGTTTAGCGGGGCCGAACAAATAACCCCGGTTCCTGCTTTTCCTGACGAAGTGCAGTGTACGGAATAGCGGCGTTGCATACTGGAACAAGCGCCGAAATTGGAGGTAATAGTGCGGATTGCACTCGCTCAAATCATCACCGGACGCGATCTTGCCGGAAATCTGGCCCTCGTGGCGGGCTACGCGGCCCGGGCCAAAGCCGGCGGCGCAGAGCTCGTGGTGTTCCCCGAGGCCACGATGCGTGCCTTCGGCAACTCGCTCCTGGACATCGCGGAGCCGCTGGACGGACCGTGGGCATCACGGCTGCGCGCCATCGCCGCGGACCAGGACATCGTGATCGTCGCAGGAATGTTCACCCCGGGCACCGGGGGCGACGGCGGCAAGGTACGCAACACCCTGCTGGTCACGGGCCGCGGCATCGAGACCAGCTACGACAAGATCCACCTCTTCGACGCCTTTGGCTTCGCGGAATCAGACACCGTTGACGCCGGTACCTCGCCCGTCACCTTCGAGTTGAACGGCGTGACATTTGGCCTGGCCACCTGCTACGACATCCGTTTCCCGGCACTGTTCACCGAAAACGCGGACCGCGGCGCCGAGGTCAACATCGTGTGCGCATCCTGGGGCTCCGGCCCCGGCAAGGCCGAGCAATGGAAGCTCCTGGCCCGGGCGCGCGCCGCGGACTCCACCACGCTGGTCCTCGCCTGCGGCCAAGGCGACCCCGCCAGCCAGGGCATCGAGCCCAAGGGCGCCGCGCCCACCGGCGTCGGGCACTCCGTCGTCGTCTCCCCGTTCGGAGAAGTCCTCGAAGAGCTCGACGGCGCCCCCGGCCTGCTGTTCGCCGACCTGGACCCCGCCGTCGTCAAAGAAGCCCGCACCAAACTCCCGGTGCTCGCCAACCGCCACAAGTTCTAGGCTGGCCGCCGGGTCCGCCCGTGGATACCTTCGCCGCGGTCACCTTCGCCGTGGTTACCTTCCGCGGACACCGGCGCCTTGCAGTGGTCACCTTCGCCGTGGTTACCTTCCGCGGACACCGGCGCCTTGCCGTCGCTTAGACACCTCCCGACGCTTCCTCCGGCCGCGGGTGGCCTGCGGAAGCTCAGGTCGGCGATGCGCTCCTTTGCAAGACACCGCCGCCCGCTCGAATTCAACTCACCTGTGTCGAGGTACTTCGGGAAAACGACGCTCCCTCATCTTTCGCTGTCGATTTCGAAACGCTCCCTCACCTTTCGCCGTTTAACGGGAACGCTCTCCCACGAGACGTGAGAGAGCGTTCTGTCGCCGCCCGGCAATGGTGCGGGAGCGTCTGCCGTCCGCCCGCCAAGAGTGCGGGAGCGTCCGCCGTCGGCCCGCCATAGGTGCGGGAGCGTCAGAGCCGGTACCGGAGTTTTGCAAGGAGCGCATCGCCGACCAGAGCGGAGTGAGGCCGCCCGCGGCCGAACGGAGCGTCGGGAGGTGTCTAAGCGACGGCAAAGCTCCGGTACCGGCGGACCCAACCACGACTAAGCGACGGCAAGACTCAGGTGACGGCACACTGAACCGCTATCCGAAGCGAAGGTTACTTGGCGGAGCGCTGGCGGGAGATCTCGTAGAGGGAGATGCCGACGGCCATGGAGGCGTTGAGCGATTCCATGGCGGAGTCGATCGGGATGGAGACGATCTGGTCGCAGTTCTCGCGGACCAGGCGGCTGAGGCCCTTGCCTTCGGAACCGACGACGATGCAAACCGGCTCGGTGGCCAGGGCGAGGTCGGGCAGCGAGACGTCGCCGTCGCCGTCCAGCCCCAGAACATAGATGCCCATGTTCTTGAACGCCTTCAGCGTGTTGTTCAGGTTGGCGGCGCGTGCCACGGGGACGCGGACGGCAGCTCCGGCGCTGGTCTTCCAGGCCGAGGCGGTGACGCCGACGGAGCGGCGTTCCGGGACGATGACGCCGTGGCCGCTGAACGCCGAGACGGAGCGGATGATCGCGCCAAGGTTGCGCGGGTCGGTGATGCCGTCGAGCGCGACGAAGAGCGGCGCGTTGGCGACGTGGCCCTTCTTCCAGGCATCAATGGTCTCTTCCGCGAGCTCGTAGGCGTCCTGGTACTCGTACGGCGGGATCTGCAGCACGAGGCCCTGGTGGATGGCGTCGTCCGTCATCCGGTCCAGCTCGGGCTTGCCGGTTTCGAGCAGCGGGATGCCGCGCTCGGCCGCCAGCTTGAGGGATTCCTTGACGCGGTCGTCCATCTCTATGCGGATGGCAACGTGCAGGGCCTTGGCCGGGATGCCGGCACGCAGCGCCTCGACGACGGAGTTGCGTCCGGTGACGACTTCCTCGGTGGCGCGGCCCTTGGGACCGGAGCGGGCACCGGGGTTGCGCGGGGCTCCCGGGCGCTTGGCGGCGGAGCGTTCCGCGAGCTGCTTGTTCTTGTGGGCCTTGTGGTACGGGCGGTCCTCCGCCTTGGGCGTCGGCCCCTTGCCCTCAAGAGCCTTGCGGCCGTGGCCCCCGGTTCCGACGGAGGGGCCCTTCTTCAGTTTGACCGAGCGGCGACCGTTGTTGGCCATGAGTTTCACCCTTTTAACTACGCGATTCGTTGATAAGTCTGAACTCCAGTCTACTGACTCGCGTTAAATCCTCGACCGCAGGGGGTGGCGGTGCCCTGGTTCAGCGCTCCCAACGGCGCCGGATCAGCCGCGTTTGAGGCTCCAGTTTGCGCCGTCCGGGCCGTCCTCGACGACGACGCCGGCGGCGGCGAGAGTATCCCGGATGGCGTCCGATGCGGCCCAGTCCTTGCTGGCCCGCGCCTGCGCCCTGGCCGAGAGCTGCGCCTCAACGAGGACGCCAAGTGCGGTGGTGCCCTGTTCATCCGCTGCCGGCGCCGCGGTGTCATTGAGACCAAGGACACGCAGCATGTCGGTGACGCTGGCGAGTGCCGCCCGGGCGGCGTCGAGCTCCCCGGCGGTCAGCGCGGTGTTGCCCGCCCGCACGGTGTCGTGGAGTACCGCCAGGGCCTGCGGGACGTTGAGGTCATCGTCCATCGCGGCGGCGAAGGCGTCCGGGACGGTGCCGTAGCTGGCGAAGCCGACGCTTGCGGGGGTGCCGCCGTCGACGCCGGCGAGGGTCCGGAGAGCGCGGCTGATGAAACCGTCGATGCGTTCCATGGCCGCCGCTGCTTCCTGCAGGGACGTCGGCTGATAGTCCAGCACCGAGCGGTACTGCGCCTGGCCGAGGTAGTAGCGGACCACCCGCGGCGAAGCGAGTTCCAGCATTTCGGCCGGGCTGACGGTGTTGCCGATGGACTTGGACATCTTTTCGCCGGCGTAGGTGACCATGCCGTTGTGCATCCAGAAGTTGGCGAAGCCGTGGCCCGCGGCCTGGGACTGTGCCATCTCGTTTTCGTGGTGCGGGAACCTCAGGTCCAGCCCGCCGCCGTGGATGTCGAACTCGGTGCCGAGGTACTTAGTGACCATGGCGGAGCATTCGAGGTGCCAGCCCGGACGGCCGGCGCCCCACGGCGAGGCCCAGCTTGCCGTCGTCGGCTCCCCGTCCTTGTGGCCCTTCCAGAGGGCGAAGTCGCGCGGGTCCTTCTTCCCCCGGGGGTCGGCGTCCGGGGCCCCCTGCATGTCGTCGAGTTTTTGGCGCGTCAGCGTGCCGTACTTGTTCCAGGAGCGCACGTCGAAGTACACGTCGCCGGAGCCGTCGAGGGCCGGGTAGGCGTGGCCGCGGTCGATCAGCTGCTGGATCAGGGCGTGCATTTCCGGGATGTGGCCGGTGGCGCGCGGCTCATAGGTGGGGCGGGAGACGCCCAGCGTGTCGTAGGCCTTGAGGAATTCCTGCTCGTAGCGGTAGGCCAGCGCCCACCATTCCTCCTCGCGGACGGAGCCCGGCTCGTCCTCAAAGTCGGGGGCGAAGGAATCCGCGGACTTGGCGAGGATCTTGTCGTCGATATCGGTGACGTTGCGGACCGAGGTGACGCGGAATCCGCGGTACTGCAGCCAGCGGGTGAGCTGGTCGAAGGCGATGGCGGAGCGGATGTGCCCGACATGCGGCATGCCCTGCACTGTGGCGCCGCAGTAGTAGAGGCTCACTTTGCCCGGAACCAGGGGGACGAAGTCGCGGACTTCGGCGGATGCAGTGTCATAGAAGCGCAGGGTCACCGCTCCAGATTAGCCGATGGCGTTCGCGCCCCGGGGTCCGGACCGCGCCGGGCTCCTACTTGCAGTACTCGCCGATCTTGTTCATCTGTTCCGCGAGCTGTTTGGTCTGTTCGTCGCTTTTGGCGCCGAGGGACGAACCGGAGACGTCCTTCATGACATCGGCCATCTTCTGGATCGGGGCAGCCACCTCGGGAGCCACCTTGTCCGCGACCTCCTGGTAATGCTTGGAGATCTGTTCCGCCTGCTGCTGCTGGTTGCCGGTGGGAACGAAGGTGTCCTTGTTGAGGAACGCGCAACTGTCCGGGATGCTCATCTTCGGCGTTCCGGCGCAGCCTGTCAGCAGCAGTCCGGCCACAAGTACGACGGCGGGCAGCAGCTTTTTCACGGGGAGTCTCCTGGTGTTGTGCGGAAAGGATCTGCACTCAAGCCTAGGCGACGGGCTCCGAAGACGCCGAGGCGACCGGGTAGACCAGTGCCGTGGCCGTGGCCGCGATGCCTTCGCCGCGGCCGGTGAAGCCCAGGCCGTCGCTGGTGGTGGCCGAGACACTCACGGGAGCTCCCGCCGCCTCGCTCAGGACCCGCTGGGATTCCTCCCGGCGTGGGCCGAACTTGGGCCTGTTGGCCACGAACTGCACGGCGATGTTCCCGATCTCGAAGCCCGCCGCGCGGACGATCCGCGCGGCCTCGGCCAGCAGCGTCACGCCGGAGGCACCGGCGTACTCCGGGCGGTCGGTGCCGAAATGCGTTCCGAGGTCCCCGACGCCGCAGGCGGAGAACAGGGCGTCGGCTGCGGCATGGGCGACGGGGTCGCCGTCGGAGTGGCCGGACAGTCCGCGCTCCCCGTCCCAGAACAACCCGCCGAGCCAGAGCGGCTGGGGCGCGTCCGCGGGGGCGTAGGCATGGACGTCGATGCCGATGCCGGTCCGCGGGATGACGGGCATCGCGGCGTTCTGGGGTCCGGACATGGTCAGCCTTCCACCCAACGGACACCCAGCGGGCCTTCGAGGAGACCCTCGGCAATGATCAGGTCCAGCGGCGTGGTGATCTTCAGCGACTGGCTGGCGCCGCGGACCGCGTGGACGGGGACGCCGAGAAGCTCGACCAGCATGGCGTCGTCCGTGACGGCGGCCGCCTGGCCGTCATCGAAGGAGGCCGCGGCCTCGTGGGCGCGCCGGAGGGTGGCAAGGTCGAAGCCTTGCGGGGTCTGTACGGCCCGCAGGGTCTCCCGGGCTGCGGTGCCGGTGACAAGCTCAGGGGCGATCGCGGCGCCGTCGCCGGTGGTCGGTTCCACCGTCTTGACCGTGTCGACGACGGGAATGGCCGGGATGACGGCCAGGGCTCCGGACGCGAGGGCATGGGATACCCGGTGGAAGACGGCCTCGGGCGTCAGTGCGCGGGCGGCGTCGTGGACCAGGACTGCTTCCGTGGCCGGCAGGAGGGCTGCCAACGCGGCACGGACCGATTCGGAGCGGGTGGCGCCGCCGTCGACAATGGTCACGACCGGGGGCTGACCGGTGCCCCCGGTGTGAGGCGTGCCCGGGTGTTCGGCCTTGAGGGCCTGGGCGAAGTCGTCGCAGAGCGCGTGGAGCTCCCGGTCGCCGGGCGGAATGGCGATGCAGATCTGCTGCGCGATGCCGGCCGCCGCGACGCCGCGCAGGGCGTGGGTGAGGATGGTGTCGCCGCCCAGGGGAACCTTGGCTTTGGGCATCCCGTAGCCCAGGCGCTGGCCGGAGCCGGCGGCCACGACGATGACCGCGGTGACGGGGTATCTCGGTGCAGAGTCCATGCGCACAAGACTACGTCCCAGCGCCAAGGAACACCCCGTTGAGCTATCAGTTCTGGTGCTTCCGGGGCGCTCAGAGCGACCACAAGTGACAGAGCAACCAGGGTGGCGGCGGCCGAAAGAGGGCAAGAAGAAACCCCGGCAGCTGTTACGCCACCGGGGTTCGATTCTTGTCTTTCGACTGTTGCTTAGGAAGCCAGGACCTCGTCGAGAACGCTTGCAGCCTTCTCTTCATCGGTCTTCTCAGCCAGTGCCAGTTCTGAAATCAGAATCTGGCGGGCCTTGGCCAGCATGCGCTTCTCTCCTGCGGAGAGACCCCGATCGTGATCGCGGCGCCACAGGTCGCGGACGACCTCTGCCACCTTGATGACGTCACCGGAAGCAAGCTTCTCCAGGTTTGCCTTGTATCGACGTGACCAGTTGGTGGGCTCTTCAGTGAACTCGGCCCGCAGCACTTCAAACACGTGCTCCAGACCTTCTTTGCCCACTACGTCCCGGACCCCAACCAGGTCAACGTTTTCTGCTGGAACTTCAATGGTCAGATCACCCTGAGCCACCTTGAGCTTGAGATACATCTTCTCTTCGCCCTTGACAGTGCGCATCTTGATTTCTTCAATTTTTGCTGCACCGTGGTGAGGGTAAACTACTGTCTCGCCGACCTCAAAAACCATGTGGACATTCCCCTTTCCCGCAGACCAGTTTATCACGTTTAAGGCATACATCTGCCATGGAACGCACCCAAGAACCGCATGAATACGGGGAAAATGGCCTAAACGGCCCCTCCAGACCCCTTGACGAAAGCGGATATTAGTGCATTGCCGTCCCGTTGCCAAGGGCGCGCGGCTTCCCCGCGAGCGGGCCTCCCGACGCCGGATCCGGCGGCAATGTGCACGGTTATGTGTAAGGCCCGAATCATGGTTTGGCGCGGATTGCCGATAGGCTATGGCTGAAGAATGTTCCAAGACTCTCAAGGAGTGCGTGACGTGGGTTTCACTGCGATGAACCGGGGCCAGCGCGGCAAGCTGGCAATGGCAACGGCTGCACTGGCCATCGGCCTGCTGTCCGTAACAGGCTGCGGCTACATCAACCCCCAGCAGACCACCGAGCATTACGCTGCTTCGGACGGAACGCAGGCCAACGTTGGCCCGCTGCAGCTCCGCAACATGATGATCATCTCCGGCGGCGAGGACAAGCCCGGCCGTGTGATCGGCGCTGTCTACAACTCGTCCTCCGAGGACGTGACGCTGACCATCGTCGGCGCCGCCGGCTCCCAGACCCGGATCCCGGTCAAGCAGAACTCCTACACGCTGCTCAACGATTCCACGGACGAGGCCATCCTGAGCACCACCGGCGGCGCTCCGGGATCCCTCGTCGAGGTCAGCATCACCGAGGACGGAACCAACCAGAACGCCAAGTTCAAGGTTCCGGTACTGGACGGGACGATCTCCGACTACAAGCAGTACCTGCCGGCAGGCAGCGAGCCCACAGGCTCGGCCACGCCGACGTCGACCCCGTCGCCGACGAGCAGCGCAAACCACTAGTTTCCACACAAAAGGAGGGGCACCCGGTTCGGGTGCCCCTCCTTTCGTCTGTGTCGACTTTGTTGGTGCCGGCGTGGGCCGGCTGTGCGCCGCCGGCCGGTTGCTGGTCCTCCGGTTTAGGGGTCGAACTTGTAGCCCAGGCCGCGGACCGTGATCAGGTGCCGGGGCGCCGAGGGGTCCGGCTCGACCTTGCTGCGCAGCCGTTTGACGTGGACATCCAGAGTCTTGGTGTCCCCCACATAGTCCGATCCCCAGACGCGGTCGATCAGCTGCCCGCGGGTCAGGACCCGGCCGGAGTTCCGGAGCAGCATTTCCAGCAGCTCGAATTCCTTCAGCGGGAGGGAGACCGGTTCGCCGCCGACCGTGACCACATGCCGCTCGATGTCCATCCGGACCGGGCCCGCCTGCACGGTGCTGGACACCAGTTCCTCGGGCTCGCCCTGGCGGCGCAGCACGGCCCGGACACGTGCGACCAGTTCCCGGGACGAGTAGGGCTTGGTGACGTAGTCGTCGGCGCCGAGTTCCAGCCCCACCACTTTGTCGATCTCCGCGTCCTTCGCCGTCAACATGATGACCGGGACAGACGAGCGCTGCCGCAGTTGCCGGCAGACCTCGGTGCCCGACTGTCCGGGCAACTGCAGGTCCAGCAGCACCAGGTCGGCGCCATTGCGGTCGAATTCGGTGATGGCGTCAATTCCGTTGTCCACCACCTCCACCTCGAACCCTTCCTTGCCCAACAGATAGGACAAAGGGTCGCTGAACGACTCTTCGTCCTCGACAACTAGAATCCTGCTCAAGCGGTAGCTCCTTGCTCATGGGCGCCTGCGGCGTCATGTCGTATGGGTCGTTGGTTCTGGGACGGGCTGTGGTCCGCGGGAGGGGCGGCCACGCGGGCCGCCGGGCCGCGCGCCTCGGCAACGCCGTCGTCCTGGCCTTCCAGCTCCGGAAGCCGGATGGTGAAGGTGGAGCCTTGGCCGGGCTGCGACCAGAGGGTCACCTCGCCGCCGTGATTGGCGACCACGTGCTTGACGATGCTCAGGCCGAGGCCGGTGCCGCCGGTATGGCGGGACCGTGCGGCGTCCACGCGGTAGAAGCGTTCAAAGACGCGTTCCTGGTCCTCCGGGCTGAGCCCTCCGCCCTGGTCCGTCACGGACACGGCCACGAGGCCGTCCTTGGACCGGATGCCGATCCCGACGCGGGTGTTTTCCGGGGAGTAGCGGATGGCGTTGTCGATCAGATTGCGCAGCGCCGTCACCAGCTGGTCCTGGTCGCCGTAGACCATGGCGTCCGCATGCCCGCCGACGACGAGGTCGATGGCTTTGCTTTCCGCCGGTAGCTGGGACCGGTCCACCGCCTCGGTGACGACAGTATTGATGTCCACCGCCCGTCCCTGCTGCGCGACGTTGGCGCCCTGCAGCCGGGAGAGTTCGATGATGTCCTGCACCAGGGCGGCGAGCCGGGCGGACTCCTTGTGGGTGCGTTTGGCGAAGCGGCGCACGGCCTCCGGGTCGTCCGCAGAGGACTCAAGCGCCTCCGCCAGCAACGATATGGCCCCGACCGGGGTTTTTAGTTCGTGGGAGACGTTGGCAACGAAGTCGTTCCGGACTTCCTCGGTGCGGGTGACCTCGGTCCGGTCGTCGGCGAGCAGGAGGATGTATTCCTCCGCGATCACGGCCGCCCGCACCTGGACCACGATGGTGCCCTGTCCCAGCGGACCACGCGGCAGTTCGAGGAGCCGTTCGAGGATGACGCCGTCACGCCGCACTTTGGCCGTCATCTCCAGCAGCTGCTGGTGGACGAGGGTGTGGCCGCGCACCAGACCGTAGGCGTAGGCAGCTGGGCTGGCCCGGACGACGCCGTCGATCGCGTCCACCACCACAAAGGCGCGGCCGACGGCGGCGAGCACCTCGGCGGCTCCGTCGGGAAGGGAGGGATCCTCGAACTCCACGTCGACGAGTTTGCGCTGCTGCTCGCTGACCCGGAACGCGAGCACGCCGAAGACGCCAAGCGACAGGCCGATCAGGCCGGCGATCACGCCGATGAGCATTGGATCCACGGCTCCAGCTTATGCTCTGGCCTGCGTCAGAAACTGAAATCTCCCGCTATTCGCGCTTCGGTTCAGCTAACGTTCACCTATTGGGGCGTAACAGTTCACCGGACGCTGGAACACTTGACAGTTGGAGCGCCGAGAGGTGACCGAAATGGGCCCGCCACTGCTGGTGGCTGGCAATATTTCCGAGGAAAGGACGCACACGTGCGCAAGGTTTTTCAGGAAGAGCTCGCCCAAGTGGGGGAACAGCTCGTCGAAATCTCGAAGCTGGTCAGTGAGGCCATCGGGAAAGCAACGACTGCCTTCGAAGGCGCGGACATCGATCTGGCCGAGGATGTCATCGCGGCCGACGCGCGGATCGACTTCCTGCAGAACAGCCTGGACGAGCGTGCCATCGACATCCTCGCCCTGCAGGGTCCCGTGGCCAGCGATCTGCGGATGATCGTGGGCTCCCTCCGGATGAGCGCATCGCTGGAGCGGATGGGCGACCTCGCCCGCCACCTCGCCCAGCTCGCGCGCCTCCGCTACCCTGCAACCGTGGTTCCCGCCCAGCTGCACGAGACCTTCAAGAGCTTCGCCGCGTACGACCTGCTGATCGCCGAGAAGCTCACCGTGCTGCTGGAAACCCGGGATCTTGAAGTGGCCCGGGACATCATGAAGGCCAACACCGCCGTGAACGATCTGCACCTGAGCGTGTTCCAGGCGATCGCCCGCAGCGACTGGCAGGAATCCCCCGCCACGACCGTCGACGTCGCGCTGGCCAGCCGCTACTTCGAGCGCTTCGCGGACCACGGCGTCTCCGTCGCGCAGAAGGTCACCTACCTGGTCACCGGCGCCTGGCAGCCGAACGGCATCGAGCACAGCTAGGCGTAAACTCTCCGGCCCTGAGCGCCGGTCCATAAAACGTACGACGCCGGCCGGTCACCTTGGGGTGACCGGCCGGCGTCGTTAATTCCGTGTGGAGGCGGGTTACTTCTTGCCCTGGTTCGCGACGGCCTGGATGGCCTCGGCCGCGGCCTCGGGATCGAGGTAGGTGCCGCCGGGGTTCAGCGGCTTGAAGTTCTCGTCCAGGTCGTAGACCAGCGGGATGCCGGTGGGGATGTTCAGCCCGGCGATGGCTTCGTCGCTGATGCCGTCGAGGTGCTTGACGAGGGCGCGCAACGAGTTGCCGTGGGCCGTGACCAGGACAGTCTTGCCGGCCTTGAGGTCTTCCTTGATGTCCGATTCCCAGTAGGGCAGCAGACGGACCAGGACGTCCTTGAGGCATTCGGTGCGAGGCAGCGCGTCGCCGAGGTCCGCGTAGCGCGGATCGTGGGCCTGGGAGAACTCGGAGTCGTCGTCCAGGGGCGGCGGCGGGGTGTCGTAGGACCGGCGCCAGTTCATGAACTGCTCTTCGCCGTATTCGGCCAGCGTCTGGGCCTTGTCTTTGCCCTGCAGGGCGCCGTAGTGGCGCTCGTTGAGCCGCCAGTCCCGCTTGACCGGGATCCAGCCGCGGTCGGCCTTGTCCAGGGTCATGTTGGCGGTGTTGATGGCCCGCTTCAGCAGGGAGGTGTACAGGATGTCCGGGAGGATGTTGTTCTCCACGAGAAGCTCGCCGCCGCGGATCGCCTCGGCCCGGCCCTGGTCGTTGAGGTCAACGTCCACCCAGCCGGTGAACAGGTTCTTGGCGTTCCATTCGCTGTGGCCGTGGCGCAGCAGAATCAGCTTATAAGTCATGGTTTTTATCCTAGCGGAGCGGTCCCGGGCGGTGCCGTGCGTTACATCACGGGCCCCCGACCGCAACGCAGGGTCACTCCGCGCCCGTTGCGGGACGCCCGCGTCGGAGGATCCGTTGGAGGATAGGGTGGGCTGGTGGTGCAGAAGGCTGAGCGGGTGGCGCCCCCGCGGAATCAGAGCGTGGCAACACGCGGCGTGGCGAAAAGCGGACCCCGCGCCGGCAGACCGGTGGGCAACATTACCCGCGGCACCACCAACCCCAACCGGATGCGGCGGCTGGACCGCTGGCTGACCGGGCCGCAGGCCTGGCGGCTGCGCGGGGCGGCCGATCCCCTGGTAGTGGATCTGGGCTACGGCGCGTCCCCGGCCACCGCCGTCGAACTCTTTGAACGGCTGTCCGTGGTCCGGCCCGATGTGCGGGTGGTCGGCGTCGAAATCGAGCCCGAGCGGGTCCGGCTGGCCAAGGAACTGGAACGGCCCGGACTCAGCTTCCAGTTGGGCGGTTTCGAACTGCCGGTTGCCGGCCGCCCCGTCCTGGTGCGGGCGTTCAATGTGCTGCGGCAGTACGAGGAAGCCGACGTCGCCGCGATCTGGCGGCTGGTGCAAGGCCGGCTGGCGCCGGGCGGGCTGTTCATTGACGGCACGTGCGACGAGATCGGCCGCCGGGTGACGTGGGTGGCGCTGGACGCCGAGCGGCCGCTGAGCCTGAGCCTGTCCATGCGGTTCGGCAGTTTCGTGGCGCCCTCAGACGTGGCCGAGCGGCTGCCGAAGGCGCTTATCCACCGAAACATCCCGGGCGAGAACATCCACGCATTCCTGCAGGCCATGGACCAGGCCTGGCTGGAGGCGGCGCCGCTGGCGTCGTTCGGGAACCGGCAGCGCTGGACGGCCATGTGCCGGGCACTGCGCGACGGCGGCTGGCCGGTCCTGGACGGCCCGTCCCGGTGGCGGCTGGGCGAACTGACGGTCGGCTGGGACGCGGTTGCGCCGGGGTAAAGTGCCGGGTGGGCCCACGCCGGCAGGGTTCCTGAACGAGCTTGCGAGCTTAGGGTGCCGGGTTACGTCACCAGGGGCCGTAGGGGCCCATGTTGCGGCTCCCGCCGCGGCCGGCGTCTTTGACGGCCGGGCGGACGTCGGCAAGGTAGACGGACGCTGCCGTCACTGCGACGAGGCCGAACAGTCCCAGCGGGCCCAAGAGGCCTCCGCCTCCGCCGCCCAGGAGGGACAGCAGGCCCACGGCCATGGCGCCGCCGGTGACGGCCAGCCAGAACGTCTTGGTGCGCTTGGACACCGCTTCGAAGGCGTTCGCCTTGTGCCGCAGGCAGTCAAAGAACGCCCACACCTCGAGGGCGAGGGCTACGAGGGCCAGGAGAAAATAGATCCCTGTTTCGACATAGTAAATAAGCGCTCTTCCGTCCATCCCCCCAGCCTAACTGCCCAACGTGGCCAGGGCCTGCTCCAAATCGGCCCAAAGGTCCTCGACGTTTTCGATCCCGACGCTCATCCGGACCAGGTTGTCCGGCACACTGGCCGGCTCGGCGGTGTGGCGGCGCCGCCGTTCGATCAAGGACTCCACGCCGCCCAGTGAGGTGGCGGGCAGCCAAAGCTTCAGGGCACGGATCATCCGGTCCGCCGCGTCGGCTCCGCTGAGGCTGCCCGTGCCGGTGCCGCCGCTGTTGTTTCCGCTGCTGGCGATCGGGGCCATTTCAATGCACAGCACCGAGCCGAAACCCTTCATCTGGCTTTTCGCCCGCTCGTGGCCGGGGTCCGAGGGGAGTCCCGGGAACCGGATGCTGCCTACCCGCGGGTGCGCGCTCAGCCGCTCGGCCAGCACCGCCGCCGAGGCCTGCGACCGCTCGACCCGCAGGGCCAGGGTGCGCAGTCCGCGCAGCGCCAGCCAGGCCTCGAAGGGTCCCGCGATGCCGCCGTGGATGGTGCGGTGGTGCAGCAGCGAGGCGCGGAGTCCGGCGTCGGACGTCACCAGGGCGCCCAGCACGACGTCGGAGTGGCCGGAGAGGTACTTCGTCACCGAATGCAGGACGACGTCGGAACCCAGCGCCAGCGGCTGCTGCACCAGAGGGGTGGAGAAGGTGTTGTCGGTGACGACGACGGCGCCCGCCGCGTGCGCGGCGGCCGTCAGCGCACGGATGTCCGCGACGCCCAGCATCGGGTTGGTAGGGCTCTCCAGCCAGAGCATGCTGGCGGCCCGCCCGTCCGCCGGCGCGAGCTGCGCCAGGACGGCGTCGGTGTCCGCAATGTCTACCGTCCGCAGTTCCAGGAAGCCTTTTTCGGCAAGTTCCGTGGCCATCACCAGGGAGCCTGCGTAGCTGTGGGACGGCATGACCAGGACTCCCCCGGCGGGAACCAGGGACAGGGCCGAACTGACGGCGGCGAGGCCGGAGGCGTAGAGCAGGCCCGGGAGCGTGGCGCCTTCGAGCTGGCTGAGGGCTTCCTCGAACGGGTCCCAGGTGGGGTTGGAATACCGCCCGTAGCCGCGGTCGCCGTCGCCCAGCGGTCCCGTGCCGAAGTAGGTCGAGGAGAGCACCAGCGGAGGGTTGACCGGCGCATCGCGTTCACGCGGCGGCCGGCCCGCCGCCACTACGACTGTTTCTGCGGAGAGCGCGGCTGCCTGTTCTTCGGAAAGACTCATGGTCACAGGGTACTTCGGCGCCCCGCAGGGCACCCAAGGCGTTACGTCGGCCGCGTTCCTGTCAGGGATTGTCGGTAGGCTAGAAGGGTGACCACCCAGAACCCCGGACTGTTTATTGCCTTCGAAGGCGGCGACGGCGCAGGCAAGTCCACGCAGGCAGCCGAGCTGGCCGCGGCCCTTGAGTCGCGCGGCCTCACAGTGCGGCGGACCCGGGAGCCGGGCGGCACTCCGATCGGCGAGAAGCTGCGCTCCCTGGTCCTGGACCACGGCCACGGCCACATCGACGCGCACACCGAAGCCCTGATCTTCGCGGCGTCCCGCGCCGCCCATGCCAGCCAGGTCATCCGCCCCGCCCTCGAACGCGGCGAGATTGTCCTCACCGACCGCTACATCGACTCCTCGGTGGCCTACCAGGGCGCCGGCCGCGACCTCGGCACCGACGCCGTCCGGGACATCAACCACTGGGCAACCTCCGGTCTGCAGCCGGACCTTACCGTGCTGCTCGACGTCGACCCCGAAGTCGGCCGCCGCCGCCGCACGGCAGGCGACGCGGCCGAGGACCGGCTGGAATCAGAGGCCGATGAATTCCACGCCAGAATCCGGACCGCGTTCCTCAATCTCGCCGCCGCCCGGCCCGAGCAGTACCTCGTCCTCGCCGCACACCTCCCGGTCGATCAGCTGGCCGCCCGGATCCTCGAGAGGGTGGAATCCCTGCTGCCCCTTCACCGCGGAGTGAAATCATGAGCGTCTGGGACGACCTCCAGGGCCAGCCCGCCGTCGTCGATCAATTGCGCCAGGCGGCCCAGGGTGAGGGCCTGACCCATGCCTGGCTTTTCACCGGCCCGCCGGGGTCCGGCCGGTCCAACGCGGCGAAGGCCTTTGCCGCCGCGTTGAACTGCGACCAGGAAGAGGTCAGCCTGCGCGGCTGCGGCGAATGCGCGGCGTGCCTGACGATCGTGGGCGAGACCCATTCCGATGTGGCCTTTGTGCGCACCGAAAAGGTCACCATCACCATTGATGAGGCCCGCGACCTGGTCTCCACTGCCGGGAACCGGCCCTCCTCGGCGCGCTGGCGCATCATCGTGGTGGAGGACGCGGACCGGATGGCGGAACGCACCACCAATGTGCTGCTCAAGGCGATCGAGGAACCGACCCCCCGGACCATCTGGATGCTCTGCGCGCCCTCCCCCGCCGACGTCCTGGTCACCATCCGCTCCCGCTGCCGCCCGGTAGCGTTGCGGCTTCCGCCCGCGGCCGACGTCGCGGCCCTGCTGGTCAAGCGCGACGGCATCGACCCGGCCGTCGCCGAACGAGCTGCCCGGGCCGCGCAAAGCCATGTCGGGATCGCCCGCCGCCTGGCCCGTGATCCCGAAGCCCGCGAGCGGCGGCTCGAAACAGTACGGTTCCCCCTGGGCCTGCGGGGCGTCACCGCCGCGGTGCTGATGGCCGACAAACTCGTCAAGATCGCCACCGAGGAAGCCAACAGCTCCAACGACGAGCGCGACGCCGCCGAGAAAACCGCCTTGCTCGCCACCCTCGGAGCACCCGAAACCGGCACTCTGCCGCCGGCCATGCGCGGCCAGGTCAAACAGCTCGAGGACGACCAGAAGCGCCGCGCCAAGCGTTCGGTGACCGACTCCCTCGACCGCACGCTGACCGACCTGCTGTCTTTCTACCGGGATGTGCTCATCATCCAGATGGGGAACGCCGTGGAACTGGTCAACGTTGAACTCAGGAGTGAACTCGTTGAGTTTGCCCGCCACTCCTCCGCAGAAACCACCCTTGCCCGCATGGATGCCATCAACAAGGCCCGCAAACGGATCACGACCTCCAACGTGGCCCCGCTGCTGACCATCGAGTCCATGGCCGCCAGCCTCATCTGAGAAACCATCCAGTGAACCAGTCCCCGGTGAACCGACCCTCCGCCCCGCCCCGTCCGCCCGCCCCGCGGGAAGCGGCAGCCCCTCCGCTCCGATCCTCCAAGGAGAACCGTATGAAGTCTGCACGAGCAGTGTCCGCAAGGTCCCGATCCATAACGATCGGCCTGCGGGCAGCCGGTGCCATGGCCCTGGCCCTGGTGCTCTCCTCGTGCACCCTCTTCGGCGGCGACAGCGGGGCGAAGAGCCCCAGCACACCGAATCCTGAGATCGCCGACGCCGCACCCGCCGAGCTCCGCAGCTACTACACGCAGCAAGTCGAGTGGGTCCCGTGCGAGTCAGACTTCACGTGCGCCAAGATCAAGGTCCCGCTGGACTACAGCAAACCGGACGGAGACAGCATCGAAATCGCGGCGCTCAAACTGTCCACCAAGAGCAACAGCAAGAAGGGCAGCCTGCTGGTCAACCCCGGCGGCCCCGGCGGCTCCGGCTACGACTTCGTCCGCGACGCCGGCTCCACCAACATCTCGGAAAAGGTCCGCACCAACTACGACATCGTCGGTTTCGATCCGCGCGGCGTGAATCGCTCCGCCCCGGTCACGTGCCTCACCGACCAGGAGCGCGACGCCTCCCGGGCGAAAGCCTATGCACTTGACACGGACGCCGGGCTGGCCGAGGCCCTCGCGGACAACAAAGCCATCGCCGCCAAGTGCGCGGAAAAGACCGGCCCCGTGCTCGGCCACATCGATACTGCCAGTGCGGCCAAGGATCTCGACATTCTGCGCGGCGTGCTGAATGACAGCAAGCTCAACTACCTCGGCTACTCCTACGGCACCTTCCTCGGCGCCACCTACGCCTCGCTGTTCCCGGACAACGTTGGCAGGATGGTCCTCGACGGCGCGATGGATCCGTCGCTGAGCTACGAGGAGCTGACGAGCGGACAGGCGAAGGCGTTCGAGAAGGCCATCATGGCCTACGTAACGCATTGTCTCGACAACAGCGGCTGTCCGCTCAGCGGCACCCCGGAGGAAGCCGTCGGCCAGATCCAGGAAGTCATCAAGGCCGTGGAGGCGGACCCGAGGTCCGCGAAGGACGGGCGGATAGTCAACGCCTCCATGTTCGTCAGCGGCTTCATCCTGCCGTTCTACAACGATGACAACTGGCCCTTGCTGACCCAGGCCCTGGGCAGCGCGCTCAAGGGTGACGTGTCGCCGATGCTCCGGCTCGCCGACTTCGGCGCGGACCGGGAGCCGAACGGCAAGTACACCGCGAATTCGACCTTTGCCTTCGGTGCCATCAACTGCCTGGACTACCCCATGGTCACGGATCCGGGCGGGATGCGCGCGGACGAGCAGCAACTCCGCCAGGCCTCCCCCACCCTTGGCTACTACTTCGCCTACGGTGGCACCAACTGCAAGGACTGGCCGTACCAAAGCGTCCGGACCCCGGCACCGGCGGACTACAAGGGTTCCACCGACATCGTCGTGATCGGCACGACGGGCGACCCGGCCACCCCGGTGGAATGGGCCAGCGAGCTGCGCAAGCAGCTGGGAACAGCCGCGCTGCTGACGTGGAAGGGCGAGGGCCACACGGCCTACGGCCGCTCCAACGACTGCATCGGCGATGCCGTGGACAGCTACCTGGTGGACGGCAAAACCCCGGCTGACAACACCGTCTGCTGAGGCGTCCGCCACTCATTTTGACCCGGGCCGGAGGACTCTACTACAGTTATCTCTGGCATGAAGCGCCCGGGTCATCCGGACAGTTCATGCGGTTGCTTCCTTAGCTCAGTTGGTAGAGCGTCTCACTCGTAATGAGAAGGTCGCCAGTTCGATTCTGGCAGGAAGCTCTGATCTTCAAGTATCGGCCCCGCGCAGTCGTCGGGGCCGTTTCTTTTGCCCGCTTTGGGCCCGTGGCTGCGGTCCGGGGGCAGTTTGACCCGGACACGCCGTGAACGCCCGGCCCGAGGGCTGAAATCCCCTTCAAAGTGGCCCCGGACAGCGAGCTGTATTGTCCGGGGCTTCCATCGATGCGGGGTTGGCAGGGCCCGGCAGCAGCAGGAACGCCGCGCCAGGACCGGGGCCCAACCCTCCCGCTGAGTCAACCCGCCGCCAGGGCAAACCCACCGCGGCGACTTCGGCTGGTGTCCGGCCGGTCTGCCGCCAACGCTCCCCGCCAGGGTCCCCGCCCGGCGCCCTCCGCGCCCCTACGATGGATCGGGTGAAGACCACAAAAGGGGCCAGCTACACCATCATGGCCGCGTTGATGCTGGCATCCGCGCCCCTGATCCTCGCATTGCCGGCCACCGGCGCCCCCTGTGGCCCCGTCGGAGGAATCGTGCCGGGGCTGATCTGCCCGCCGCCCACTGGCCGTCCGGATCCCACGGCAACTCCTGTCCCGACAGCCAGCGCCACCGGCGTGCCGGTCTCCCCCAAGGCCCCGCCCGGAACGGCCCCAGCCCCGCGCCCCTCAACAGTTCCTGCTCCAACGGGCACCCAGGCTGCAGCGCCCACCGCCGGCCCCGGCGCCCCGCCGCCGGCCGGGGTTCCGACTGCCACTGCCACTGCCTCCCCCGCCGATCCCAGCACGGCAACCCCGGCTCCGACGGCGACGGCCCCGTCAGCACCGGCCCCGTCGGAGTCTGAGCGTTCCCTGGCTGCAGAGTCGCCAGCCTCCGGGGATCTGGATGGCCGCAGCGTCGCCGGCGCACTCCTGCTGGCACTCGGCGGCCTGCTGGTCATCGCGTGGGTATTCCTGGACATCCGTACGTCCGCCTGACAGCAAGCGCGCCTCCCGGGCCCTTGTCCTGCCGCGCTCCGTCCGCGAGCCTTGGGAAATGAACCGGCCCCATCGAAGTTCCACAGCCCGCGGGCGGGCCACAGGGACTGCACCTGCCAGGGCGCACCGGCGCGTGCTGTGGGGCCCGGTGATCGGGCTGGGACTCGTCAGCCTGGCCGCCGACGTCGTCTCCGACGGCGCCCGGCCGCTGGCTGGCCCCCTGCTCGCCCAGCTGGGTGCCTCCGCGCTGGTGGTCGGTTTGGTGACGGGCGCCGCCGAGGCTGCGGCGCAGGGACTCCGGCTGGTGTTCGGCCCCTGGGCGGACCGCACCCGCAAATACTGGACGTTCACGCTGGCCGGCTATGCCCTGACCGCGGTCTGCGTGCCCCTGCTCGCCGTCGCACCCCTGGCCGGAACTTCCGGGCTGGTTCTGGCGTCTGTGCTGATCATCGGGGACCGGATCGGAAAAGCCGTCCGCAGCCCGGCCAAGACGGTGTTGCTGGCCGCGGTCGCCAAGCCGGTCGGCCGGGGCCGCGGCTTCGCTGTCCACAAGTCCCTCGACCTGGTCGGGGCCCTGCTCGGGCCCCTCCTGGTCGCCGCGGTCCTCACGGCCACCGGGAACCTCTCGGCCGCGTTCGCGGTGCTGTCCATTCCTGCGGCCGCGACCATGTTCCTGCTGTTCTGGCTACGTCGCCGGATCCCCGATCCCGGAACCAGCCTGCAGGCGGCGGCCCCTGCCGGCCAACCCCGCGAAACCGCCGTCGATCCGGCCGCCCGGCGCGTGGCAGGCCGTCCGGCGTCGTTGTTTACCGGGAGCTTTGTCCTGTTCGCTGCCGCCGCGTTCTGCTGGAGCGCCGGCCTGGTTGCGTTCGGTGTCATCTCCTTCCACCTCACGACGACGGCGGCCGTTCCGGTGTCCGTGGTCGCGCTGCTTTACGCGGCTGCGATGGCGGCGGGTGCACTGGGCGCCCTTGCCAGCGGCGTCCTCTACGACCGGTCCGGGGCCTGGGTGCTCCTGTCTATTCCCGTGCTGACCGCCGCAGTGCCGGTGCTGGCCCTGTCCCCGGCGGCCGGGCTGGCGGTCACCGGGGTCCTCGCCTGGGGCATCGCACTGGGCATCCAGGACTCCACCGTCAAGGCGCTGCTCGCGGACCTGGTGCCGGAACACCGCCAGGGAACGGCGTACGGCGTCTTCGCTGCGTTTCAAGGGGCCGGGGCGCTGGCGGGCGGGGCCCTTTATGGCGCTCTCTATGAAAACCGTCCGCTGCTGATCGTTTCGGTGGCGGTCCTGCAGTTGCTCGCGTTCGTGGTGCTGGTTGCCGCCCTGCGCGGGATGCGCAGTCCCTAGCGGCAGCCGTCAAGCCGGGGTCCGGCGTCGTTCTCCCGTCCGGAGGGTGTCAGGGTCGACGTCGGGCGTGTGCCGGGCGTCCGCGGCGCCGCTGATCGGCGCGACCAATGGACGGTGTTAACGGGCCCAGACGGAGGCCGCGCCGGAATGGCCCGTGATGATGCTCTGGTAGATGAAGAAGGCCCCCGCTGCCGCCGCGAGAACCAGGAGGGTCATCCGAACGGCGGGGTTCGTCCGCAGGCGGCCCAGGAAGGAGAAGTGCCGGCCGATGGGGTCATAGCCCGCGATCAGCGCCGCGGCGACCACCACGAAGAAGACCACGGATACGGCCTTGAGCACGTCCCCTTGCTCCGCATGTTCCCGGATCAGGGCGGACGCGGGTCGGGTCTCCTCCAGCTGTTCCCCTGCCTGTGCGGTGAGCAGGGACAGGGGAACCAGGCCCAGGGACAGCACCCCCAGGGGCCAGGCCAGCTGGCTGCGCCAGCGGGGCACGGCTGCAAACACGATGGCGGCCAGGCCGGCGATCGGCGCCAGCACCACAACAGCATGGATGAGCAGGATGTGGGCCGGGAGCCCGGCAATTTCGATCATGAGTGCCTTCCCTCTCCGAGAAAGATCCGGTGGCGGCGGCGTTGCCTGGGCCGGGCTTCTATGATTCTTGCATGGGAGAGCACGGGCTGGCGGAAGTTGCGGCACAGCTCTATGCCCTGCCGTTCGACGATTTCGTCGCAGCGCGGACCGCCGCCGCCAAAGACGCGGCCGCCGCGAAAGAGCGGCGGCCCCTCGCCGCTGAAGTGCGTTCCCTCCCCAAGCCGTCCGTCGCGGCGTGGACGGTGAACATGCTTGCCGCCCGCCGCCCGGAGGCCCTCCGCGAGCTCGCCGGGCTGGGGCAGTCGATGCGGGCCGCGCAGTCCTCCCTCGATGCCACGGAACTCCGCCGGCTCGGACAGGAACGACGCCAGCTGCTGAGCGGCGCGGTGAAGGCAGCGCAGGAAGTCGCCGGAGAGCTGGGCCGGAAGATCAGCCCAGCGATCGCGGCGGAGGTGGAAGCAACGCTGCGTGCGGCGACAGCCGATGCGGGGGCCGCAGCCGCCGTGCAGTCCGGGCGCCTCCTCCGGGCCCTGTCGGCCGACGGCGTCGACGTCGTGGATCTTTCGGGTGCGGTTGCGGTGCCCGGCCTCGTGGTTCCGGCAACACCGGGTCCCGCGCCCAGCTCATCCGAGGCGGTGCCGCCCGGAACCACGCGCCCGAAAAAAGCTGAGCAGCCCCGCCTGCGGGCCGTCCGCCCCGAACCCCGGAAAACCACTCCCTCAGCGCTGGAACGGGCCAGGAAACTGCAAAAGGACGCCGAAGAGGACGCCGGAGCGGCCGCGGAGAAAGCCCGACAGGGCGACGAGGAACTCGCCTCGCTGACTGCCCTGGCCGCGGAACTCTCCGACTCGGTACGCAGGCTGCGCGAGGAGCTGGCCCAGCGCGAACAGGAACTCAAAGCCGCCGGGAAACGGCGCGAACTGGCCGTTGCCGAGGCCCAGCAGGCAGCACGGGCGGCGGAAAGGGCGAGGCGCGCCGCGGACCTTGCCCGGGAACGAGTGCTGCGGCTTGGCAACACGCCGGACCCATGAGCTCATAGTGTCGGAGGCCGGCTGCACACTTAATTCATGGAAACCAAGCAGTACTTTGAAGTCACGTATCTGGACACGGACTGCGGCCGCATCCGCGCCGAGGCTTTCGATGACGTTGCGGACGCCGAACGGTTCGCCAGCCGCCAGGCCGCCGACGAGCACGGCTGGGCCATCATCGACGCGGTGCCGGTGCGGGAAAGCCGGCAGGCCGCCTAGCCGGATCCACGATTTTCACCGGGCAGGAGAAAGGCCCCCACCCTGGCGGGTGAGGGCCCTGCTCCGGCTAAGCGGGTGGCTTAGGCGAAGTCGGAGACTGCCGGGTCCGGGCCGATGCGGCCGGCGCCCTCGGCCGAGTTGTCCAGGCCGTTGATGGCCTGCACATCGGTCTCGTCCAGGGTGACATCCAGGGCCGCGTAGTTCTCGCGGATGCGGGATTCGGTCACGGACTTGGGGATGACAACGTTGCCGATGGCCAGGTGCCAGGCGATGACCACCTGCGCCGGGGTGGCGCCGTGCTTGGCCGCGATCTGGCCGATAACGGCGCTCTCCAGCAGCTCGCCGCCCTGGCCCAGCGGTGACCAGGCCTGGGTGAGGATGCCCTTGGAGGCGTTGAATTCGCGCAGCTCGGCCTGGTTGAAGAAGGGGTGAAGTTCAACCTGGTTGATGGCCGGCACGACGCCGGTCTCGTCAATCAGGCGCTGCAGGCCTTCCTTGGTGAAGTTGGAAACGCCGATGGTCTTGACGCGGCCCTGCTTCTGCAGCTCGATGAGGGCCTTCCAGGTGTCCACGTACTTGTCCTGCTTGGGCTGCATCCAGTGGATCAGGTACAGGTCCAGCGTTTCCAGGCCCAGGCGCTCCATGGATTCTTCGAAGGCCTTCACCGTGGACTCGTAACCCTGGTCGGCGTTCCACAGCTTGGTGGTGATGAAGATGTCCTCGGGCGTGAGGCCCGATCGCTCGATCGCACGTCCCACCCCTGCCTCGTTGCCGTAGATCTTGGCGGTGTCGATGTGGCGGAACCCGGCTTCGAACGCCTGGGCAACCACCTTCTCTGCGACGTCGTCTTCAACCTGCCACACTCCGTAGCCAAGCTGGGGAATGGTGTTGCCGTCATTGAAAGTCAGTACCGGTGAGAAAGTCATCAGGCCATCCTGCCAACGCCGGCCCCGGACCGCCAGCGCAAAGGGCGCAGCTAAGCTAGGCGCTTAACCGGGAATTTCCGCCGGGAGACAGCAATGGCGCGGACGCCTCAGCCTGCCGCGGCCGCCTCGGCAAGCCTGCGTTCGGCGTCGTTGACCTGCTCCAGCACCGATGCGGCCCGGCGCCGGACCGACTCCGCACCGGCCGGGACGGGACCGACGGCGAGGCGGAGCATCGCAGCTGCTTCGGCCGTCGTCGCCAGGGAGTTGCCGGCCGTGGACAGGGCGCGGTGGACGCCGGCCAGTGTCCCCGGGATATCGAGTCCATCGCTGGGCGCGCGGCGCTGGGCCTCCAAGCAGACCTGCCGGACCCGCCCGGAGAGTGCGGACAGCTCATTGGCGATCTCCAGGAGCTCGCCATAGAGGGCATCGTCCTCAACCCCTTCAAGGACCTGGTGGTAGCGGTCGAGGCCCCGGGTGAAGCGGTCGTTCGCCCGCCGCCAGAGGCCCTTGCCGAGTTCGGCGTCGTCTTTCCGCCCCTGCCGGGCGGTGCTGAAGAATCCCAAGGGTGCCCTACAGGTACTGGCCGGGGCCGTGGTCCGGGTCCGCGGGTACGGGGGCCTGCGAGGGATCCTCGCCGGGCCTCCGCGCAGCGGCCCGCTGAGGCTCGCCGTTCTCGCCAATAATGACGCCGGGTGCGATCACCGTTCCGGGCGGCAGCTGGCGGAGCTGGGCGGCATGATCCCGGGCGGCATGCTGGGCTGCGAGGGCGGTCTGGATGCCGTGGAAAAGTCCCTCCAGCCAGCCGACCAGCTGGGCCTGGGCGATCCGCAGCTCAGCGTCCGACGGCGTCCCGTCCGCGGGGAAGGGCAGGGTGATCCGTTCCAGCTCCTCAACGAGTGCCGGCGCGAGACCGTCTTCCAGTTCCTTGATGGAGCGTTTATGGATGCCGGCCAGCCGTGCCCGCGCCGCGTCGTCGAGCGGGGCGGACTTCACTTCGTCCAGGAGCTGCTTCATCATGGTGCCGATCCGCATCACCTTCGCAGGTTCGTCAACGAGATCCTGGAGCTGGCTGGGCTTGGGCCGCGCAGGCACAGCGGGCACCCCGGACCGTGCCGGGTGTCCTGGTCCACGAGTCCGGTCCGGCTGCCCCGGCTCGTTCCGCTCCCTTGTCCCCTGTCCGTCGTGGCCAGGGGTATGGGGGTTCAGGGTGGCGCCTTCGATGGGGGCGTCGTCGGCGGGCTGAGTGTCGTGCGGATCGCTCATGGCTTCATACTCTCACGAGCCCGGAGCCGCGCCGGGGGGCCGCCCCGGACGGCACTCTTCGGCGCATCATGTGGCGCAACAAAGGCCCGGACAAGGTCCAGGCAAACAGCCAACACACAGCAGAGGGCGGCGGCAACGCTGATCAGCCGGAGCCGGTCAGCAGCACCGGCCCTGCGGGTTGGCGTCCTGGCGGTCCGTCTGGTCCCGCCAGAACTCCCGCTCGGTCATCGGCGGGGAGCCGTGGCCGGCTTCGGCGTGGTGTGCCAGGTACTTCGCGTACGCGTCCGCACCCATCACTCCGCCCAGATACCGGGAGAATCCCCGGAAGCCCGCAACTATTGCGTTCATGTTTGCCTCTGCCTTAGTGGTGGCCGGCTTTTTCGGCCCGCTTGTCCGCCGGCAGTTGATTCCACTGCGCCATGAGCTCACGCTCGGACGACGTGGGACCGGGGCCCGCCGGGGCGAAGACACGGGACGGCAGCGCCGGATCCTCATTGTCTGTGTTGATCATGCCGGCCTTGGCGTTGCGGAACGCCTTGTACGTGGCGATCAGCGCCGTCGTGATGACGATGATGCTGAGCACCACGAAGATGACCGAGAGCCAGCCCTGGATCGCGGTGTTGCGGATCACGGCCTCCATGGCGGGAACGGTTTTCGCCGCACCGAAGGAGGTTTTGCCCTCCGCGAGGGCCTCGGAAAAGGCTCTGTTGTTGGCGAAGTAGCCAACCGCCGGGGTGGAGGAGAAGATCTTCTGGTAGCTGGCCGTGATGGTCACGACGGACACGAAGGCCATCGGAACCGCCACGATCCAGAGGAACTTGAAGGAGCCCCGCTTCGCTGCGATGGCGAGGCAGACGGACAATGCGATGGCGGCGAGCAGCTGGTTGGCGATGCCGAACAGCGGGAACAGCGTGTTGATGCCGCCCAGCGGATCCGTGACGCCCATCAGCAGCACGGCGCCCCAGGCAGCGACCATGACGGCGGTGGCGAGCCAGGCGCCGGGACGCCAGGAGTGCTCCTTGAACTTCGGGACGAAGTTGCCGATCGAGTCCTGCAGCATGAACCTGGCAACGCGCGTGCCGGCGTCGACCGCGGTGAGGATGAACAGGGCCTCGAACATGATGGCGAAGTGGTACCAGAAGCTCATCATGGCGGTGCCGCCGATGAACTGCTGCATGATGTGGGCCAGTCCGACGGCGAGGGTCGGGGCGCCGCCGGTGCGGGAAACGATGCTGGCCTCGCCGACGTTGGCAGCCGTCTCGGCGAGCATGTTCGGGGTGATGTTCACGCCGGACAGTCCCAGGCTGTTGACCCAGGCGGCCGCGGTTTCCACTGTTCCGCCAGTCAGGGCGGCCGGGGCGTTCATCGCGAAGTAGAGCCCGCGGTCGATGGAGATCGCCGCGACGAGGGCCATGATGGCCACGAAGGACTCCATGAGCATGCCGCCGTACCCGATGTACCGGGTCTGGCGTTCCTTTTCGATCAGCTTCGGTGTGGTGCCGGAGGCAATCAGGGCGTGGAATCCCGACAGGGCGCCACAGGCGATGGTGACGAAGAGGAACGGGAACAGCGCTCCCGGGAAGACGGGCCCGTTGTCGCGGCTGGCGTACTCGCTGAAGGCCGGGACCGAGATTTCCGGACGGACCACGATGACGGCCAGGGCCAGCATCACGATGACGCCGATCTTCATGAAGGTGGAGAGGTAGTCACGCGGAGCCAGGAGGAGCCAGACCGGCAGGATCGCGGCGACGAAGCCGTAGATGATGAGGGCCCAGGCGATGGTGACCTTGTCCAGCGTGAAGAGGGCGTGGCCCCATTCGGTGGCCGCGACGGCGCCGCCGCCGATGATGGCGGCCATGAGGAGCACGAAGCCGATCAGGGAGACTTCCATGATCTTGCCGGGGCGGATGAAGCGCAGGTATACGCCCATAAAGAGGGCGATCGGGATGGTCATGCCGACGGAGAAGACACCCCAGGGGCTTTCAGCCAGGGCGTTGACGACGACGAGGGCAAGGATGGCGACGATGATCACCATGATCAGCAGGGTGGCGACCAGCGCGGCGGTGCCGCCGATGACGCCGAGTTCCTCGCGGGCCATCTGGCCCAGGGAGCGTCCGCCACGGCGCATGGAGAAGAACATCACGACGTAGTCCTGGACGGCACCGGCGAACACGACGCCGATGATGATCCAGATGGTGCCCGGGAGGTAGCCCATCTGGGCTGCGAGGATCGGGCCTACCAGGGGTCCGGCGCCGGCGATGGCGGCGAAGTGGTGACCGAAGAGGACGTTGCGGTCCGTGCGGACATAGTCCTTGCCGTCTGCCTTGTACTCCGCGGGCGTGGCCCGGCGGTCGTTCGGCTTAAGCAGGTAGCGCTCGATGACCTTGGAGTAGAAGCGGTAGCCGATCAGGTAGGTGCACACCGCGGCGAACACGAACCAGATGGCATTGACCGTTTCACCGCGGACGATCGCGAGCATGAACCATGCCACGGCGCCCAGCAGGGAGATTCCCACCCAGATCGCGATCTTGGTGGGCGTCCATTTGCGCTCCTCCGTCTCGCGCACTGTCACGTCCACGGCTGTGGGCGGCAGAGCCGGGTCCGGCGTAATGCCGTCCTCGACCATTAAGTTCTTTGGCTTGCCATCTGGCATTGTGCCCATGTCTCCTCCTTGAGAAACCCCAACCGGGCAAATCCACTCGACAGATGTGCCCCAAGGCACCCTACCAACGGCGGGGATGCCTGGATATGCCCTTGCGCCAGGCGGCCCCGTGGGGGCGACGAACGGTTGGGCAGCGGCGACGAACGGCGCGAGTGTTACCGGCTGGCGTTAATATTCGCACCGCTGGCCCCGGGAGGCTAGGCGGTCGGGCCGGTCAGCTGCATCAGTCGGGCCTCGCAGAGGTCCAGCCACCGCACCTCGGCCTCGGTCTGGAAGATCAAGGAATCCAGTACGAGCAGCCGGGCGGTATCCGTCGGCCGGTGCTGGGACGCCATGTCACGCCGGGCTTTGGTGTAGTCCTGCAGCGCCCGGATCGATACGGCGCGCTGGGCGTGGATGGCCGCCCCGACGTCGACGCCGGGAAGTGTTAGCGCCAGGGCGAGCTTGATGGCCAGTTCGTTCCGCGGAGGGCTCGTCCGCGGAACGGGGGATGTGAACCAGTTGCGGACCTCGGCACGGCCGTCAGTAGTGATGCTGTAGATGACGTGGCCTTCACCGTCGGCGCCATCTTTGCAGACAAGGCCGTCGCGCTCCAGACGGTCGAGGGTGGTGTAGACCTGCCCGATGTTGAGTGGCCAGGATGATCCGGTGCGGTCCTCGAATTCAATCCTGAGCTGGTAGCCATAGCGCGGGCGGTCCTGCAGGAGGGCGAGGAGGCTGTGACGAATGGACATGATGCTCCCGGAGGGTAGCGGGACGACAGCATACACGCGCCCCAAGACGCGTGTATACCGCGTATGGAATTACATTACAGTCATTCGCTGTCGCGTAGCAATTCGGCGTATGTCATACGTGGCATATGTTTGTTACATCACGAGCAGGATCTTTCCCACGTGGTCGCCGCTGTCGAAGTACCGGTGCGCATCGCGGACCTGCTCCAGCGGGAACGTCTTTGCGACCAGCGGCCGGATCCTTCCGTCGGCGAGCAGCGGCCAGACCGCGTCGCGGACGGCGTCCATGATCACGGACTTCTCCTCCACGGGCCGGGGACGCAACGCCGTCGCAATGATCGCGGCTCGCTTGCTCAGGAGCTTGCCGAGGTCCAACTCGCCCTTGGCTCCGCCCTGCAGCCCGATCACCACCAGCCGCCCGTAGTCCGCCAGCGCGTCCACGTTCTGCGTGAGGTATTTGGCCCCGACGACGTCGAGAATGACGTCCGCACCCTTGCCGCCGTTTTGCGCGCGCAGGCTCTCCGGGAAGTCCTCTTCGGCGTAGTTGATCGCGATGTCCGCGCCCAGAAAGGCCTTGGCGGTGCCGACCTTCTCCGCGGTACCCGCCGTTGTGGCCACCACTGCACCCAGGGCCTTCGCGAGCTGGATGGCCATGGTGCCGATGCCCCCGGTTGCCCCGTGGATGAGCACGGTCTCGCCCGGTTGCAGCTGCGCCGTCATGATCAGGTTGGAGTAGACCGTGGCCGCGACTTCCGGCAACGCTGCGGCGGTGACGAGGTCGACGCCGTCGGGGATCCTCAGAACCTGTCCCGCCGGCACGGCCACCTGCTCGGCGTAGCCGCCGCCGGCCAGCAGGGCGACCACCTTGTCCCCCACGGAGAACGGCTTGGTCACGCCGGGCCCGAACCCGGCAATCCGGCCCGAGACTTCCAGCCCGGGAACCTCCGAAGCGCCGGGCGGGGGCGGGTAGTGGCCTTTGCGTTGCTGGACGTCGGCGCGGTTGAGCCCCGCGGCGACGACGTCGATCAGCACCTCGCCGGGGCCGGGCACCGGGGGCGGGACGTCGCGGACCTCCAGGGCCTCGGGTCCGCCGGGCCCTGAGATATAGACAGCCTTCATGGAGAACTCCCGATTCCTAACAGACTTCGTGCAGCCTTCTTGCAGGGTTGCGCCTGCGGCACACCACGTCCGACGCGCCTTCTCCCAGAGTAGGCGGAGGAGCTACGCCTGTCCGCGAGCGCAGCCGCGTTTTTTGTTGCTGCCGACCGCCTATGAAACACTACTCGTTAGGGAAGGTTGTCCGAGCGGCCGATGGAGCTGGTCTTGAAAACCAGTGTGCGGTGACCCCGTACCAAGAGTTCGAATCTCTTACCTTCCGCGAATAATGCCCCTGGTTCTGCGCTTTGCCGCCGAGCCAGGGGCATTTTTGCGTTGCGGGCGGGGGTGCGTGGGCTGGCATCCGGGCTCCCCGGGGCGCGGGCCGGGCCCGTTCAACGGGGCCCATTGAAACCGTCGACCCCCGGGCATAGTCTCACTGTGTCTTCATCACTACCCCACAGACTCACTGGCCCGGCAGGGCCATCTTCACTGCCGCCAAAAGAAAGCAGGACTCCACAATGCCAACACCAGACCACCCCCTCGGGGCGCCTTGCTGGATCGACCTGATGACCTCCGATGCCGAAAAGGCCAAAGCGTTCTATGGCGAGCTTTTTGGCTGGATTTTCGAGACGGGCGATCAGGAGAAATACGGCGGCTACATGACAGCGCTGAAGAACGGCAAGTCCGTCGCCGGAATGATGCAAAAGCAGGAAGCCCAGGCCGGCTTCCCGGACGTGTGGTCCACCTACCTGCGCTCTGACGATGCCAGTGCCACGGTCAAGAGCGCGGCGGAGCACGGCGGACAGGTCTACATGGAACCCATGGACGTGCCCGAACAAGGCAGCATGGCCATGGTGGGCGACGCCACCGGCGCGGCTGTAGGTATCTGGCAGCCCGGCGAGATGAAGGGCTACCAACTCGCCGCCGAACCGGGCACCCCCGCCTGGCACGAACTCCATGCCCGGGACTATGCCAAGGCCGTGAAGTTCTACCAGGACGTGTTCGGCTGGGAAACCGAAGTCCTGAGTGACAGCCCGGAATTCCGCTACACAACGCTGGGATCCGGAGATGACGCCAAAGCCGGGATCATGGACGCCTCGGGCTACCTTCCTGCCGAAGCCCCGGCCAGCTGGCAGGTCTACTTCGCCGTCGAAGACACGGACGCCGCCATCCAGAAGGCCGTCGCAATGGGAGCCGAAGTGATCGACGGACCCGACGACAGTCCTTTCGGCCGGCTGGCCACCCTCGCTGACCCCACCGGCGCAAAGTTCAAAATAGTGGCCGACACCGGACAGGGAGCCCAAGTCGCGGACGCTTAAACGCGCAGCGCGGACGGCCCGTTCCCGCCTAATTATCAAAATTGTTGTAAGAAATACCGGCCAGCCCCTTTCCCAAGGGCTACTGGCCGGTATTCTGCTGTGGAGCGTCCGGCGAAGGCACCCGGGCATCGCTCACAGGCACCACCAGAAACCCTGACCCGGGCGTTCGAGCCGTTCCGGGAAGGCTGTGACGCGTTCCGCTGGGGGACGTCTCGCCGAATGCACATGCCGTACACATCGTGTTCATTCATCCCTGTTTTGCTGTGCCGGAAACTGCTTGACCAGGAGCAGTGACCGGCAGTCCGCGGGCATCACCCGGACACATTCCACCCAGCCCTTACCCGGGCACCTAATGAGAGTTAGAGCGGATGAAACGCATACCTTGGAAAACCGCGCTCGGCACAGCGCTGTCGGTGGGGCTCATCGCAGCCCCACTGGCCGCTGTCCCGGCGTTCGCCGTGGAGGTCTCCCCGGCTGCTGGCACCTCGCCAGTCATCATCAACGAGGCATACCTCAGCGGCGGCAGCGCCGGAGCAGCCTACAAGAACAAGTTCGTTGAGCTGTACAACACCTCGGACGCCCCGGTTTCCCTGGACGGCTGGTCACTGCAGTACCGCTCAGCCACCGGCACTACGGCTCCAAGCTTCACCGCTTCGCTGGCAGGCAGCATCCCGGCCAAGGGCTACTACCTGCTCAAGGGCGGCGCCAACGGCGGCACCGCCGCCGCCGGTGCCGAACTCCCCGCCGCTGACGTCACCGCCACCGGTTTCAACCCTGCCATCGGCGGCGGAACCATCGTGCTGGCCAAGCAGGCTGCCGCGCTGAGCCCGCTGGCAACCGGTTCGGTCATCGAGCCCGCCAACGTCGCCGACCTGCTCGGCTATGGCACCTCCAACACCTTCGAGACCCAGGCCGCCACCGCGCCGTCGGGCACCGGTGACGTCAAGAGCCTGAACCGCAGCAACGGCGTCGACAGCAACAACAATGCCGCGGACCTTACCCTGAACGCGACAATCACCCCCAAGGCCGTCAACGGTACGGCCGCCCCCGTTGATCCTCCGGTCGATCCGGGCCCGGTCACTCCCCCTGCCACCAAAACCATCGCCGAGATCCAGGGCAACGGTACCGCCAGCCCGCTGGTAGGCACCTCCGTGACCACCCGCGGCAAGGTCACCGCCACGTTCCCCACCGGCGGGTTCGCCGGCTACTACATCCAGACCCCCGGCACCGGCGGCGACCTGACCCCGGCCAACCACACGGCGTCGGACGCTATTTTTGTCTTCTCGTCGGCCACGGCCGGTTCCGTCCAGGCCGGCGACTACGTCGAGGTGTCCGGCGCGGTCAGCGAGTACTTCGGCATGACCCAGGTGACGGTTGCCGCCGCGGCGGACCTGAAGAAGCTCACCGAGGCAGCCCCTGAGGTCAAGGCCACCGGTTTTGCCCTCCCGGCCGAGGAATCCTTCCGCGAATCCCTCGAAGGCATGCTGCTGGCCCCGCAGGGGCCCGTGACCGTGAGCGATAACTTCTCGCTGAACCAGTACGGCGAAATCGGTCTGGCCGGAGGCACCACGCCGCTGGAGCAGCCCACCGCCGTCGCGGAGTACGGTTCCGCCACGTACACCGCCACCGTCGCCGCGAATGCCGCCCGCGGCATCAAGCTCGACGACGGCGCCACCACCAACTTCCTCAAAGACGCCACCACCAAGGCCCTGGAACTGCCGTACCTGACCACGGCGGATCCTGTCCGCGTCGGTGCACCGGTGAGCTTCAAGACCAACGTGGTGCTCAGCTACACCAACAACTCCTGGAAGTTCCAGCCGCTGACCCACCTGACCCCCGCCAACGCGGAGGCAGTCCAGCCGGTCAGCTTCGGCGCCACCCGCGCAGACGCTCCGGCAGCAGTGGGCGGCAACCTCAAGATCGCCTCGTTCAACGTGCTGAACTACTTCCCGACCACCGGCGACACGATCGCCGGTTGCAAGTTCTACAACGACCGGGCGGGCAACCCCATCACGGTCAGCGGCGGCTGCAATGTCCGCGGCGCGGCCAACGCGGAGAACCTCAAGCGCCAGCAGGACAAGATCGTCGCCGCCATCTCCAAGTCCGGCGCCGACGTCGTCACCCTGATGGAGGTTGAAAACTCGGCGCAGTTCGGCAAGAACCGCGACGACGCCCTGGCCAAGCTGGTTGACGCGCTGAACATCGCCACACCCGGGATCTGGGACTACGTCCGCACGCCGGCCAACGCACCGCCGCTGGCCGACGAGGATATGATCCGCACCGCATTCATCTTCAAGAAGGCCGTCGCGGAGCCGGTGGGCGAGTCCATCATCCTCAACGACACCGCAGCCTTCGCCAGTGCCCGCAAGCCGATGGCGCAGGTCTTCAAGCCGGTCGGCGCCTCCGATGACAAGAAGTTCATCGCGATCGCCAACCACTTCAAGTCCAAGGGCTCAGCCGCCACTCCGGAGGACACCGACAAGGGCCAGGGCGCCTCAAACCTCGCCCGCACCGCGCAGGCCAAGTCCCTGCTCGCGTTCTCGAACGAGTTGCAGGCCTCCAAGGGCACCGACAAGGTCTTCCTGATCGGCGATTTCAACTCCTACGCCAAGGAAGACCCGATCAACGTCTTCACGGCCGCCGGATACGTCAACCAGGACGAAAAGGCCAAGAACGCCGATGGTTCCGCCAAGCACTCCTACCTCTTCGGTGGCATGGTGGGCTCGCTGGACCACATCCTCGCCTCCCCGGGTGCCAATGCCATCGTCACCGGCGCCGACATCTGGAACATCAACTCCGTGGAGTCCGTCGCCCTGGAATACAGCCGCTACAACAACAACGTGACCGACTACTACGCCGCGGACCAGTTCCGGGCGAGCGACCACGATCCAGTGGTGGTGGGGCTGAACCTGCCCGTCACCCCGGCGAGCGTTGAGCTGAACTTCCTCGGCATCAACGACTTCCACGGCCGCATCGATTCCAACACCGTGTTCTTCGCGGGAACCATCGAAAAGCTGCGGGCCCAGGCTGCCCCCGGCGCCACCGCGTTCCTCTCCGCGGGCGACAACATCGGCGCCTCGCTGTTCGCCTCGGCCGTTGCCAAGGACCAGCCGACCATCGATGTGCTGAACGTCCTGGAGCTGCGGACCTCGGCCGTGGGCAACCACGAGTTCGACGGCGGCTGGACCGACCTGCGCGACCGCGTCATCGCGGGCGGCAGCAACGCCAAGTTCCCGTACTTGGGCGCCAACGTCTACAAGAAGGGCACCACCGAGCCGGTTCTGCCGGAGTACACGGTCCTCGACATGAACGGCGTCAAGGTCGCCGTGATCGGAACCGTCACGCAGGAAGTGCCCTCGCTGGTCACCCCCGCGGGCATCGCTGATCTCGAATTCGGCGACGCCGTCGACGCGATCAACCGCGTCGCCGCGAAGATCAAAGCCGGGAAGCTCGCCGACGTGATCATCGTGGAGAACCACGACGGCGCCGGTTCCGGTGCACCGGAAGGTTCCACCCTGGCGCAGGAGGTCGCCGCCGGCGGCCCCTTCGCAAAGATGGTCACCGACGTCACCCCTGATGTTGCGGCGATCTTCAACGGCCACACCCACAAGCAGTACTCCTGGGACGCTCCGGTCCCCGGCGTTGAGGGCAAGACCCGCCCGATCGTCCAGACCGGCAACTACGGCGAGTACATCGGCCAGATCCAGCTCACCATCGACACCAAGACCATGTCGGTCACCGGCTACAAGGCCGGCAACGTCAAGCGGACCACCTCCGCTGACCAGCCGGCGGACGTTCTGGTCCGCGATTACCCGCGGGTCGCCGCCGTCAAGACCATCGTTGACAAGGCCCTGGCCGACGCAGCAGTGGTGGGCAACCAGCCCGTCGGCAAGGTCACCGCGGATATCACCACCGCGTTCGGCGGCTCCCCCGCCGTGCGTGACGACCGCGCAAACGAGTCCACCCTGGGCAACCTGGTGGCGGATTCCCTCGTGGATTCGCTCAAGGCTCCGGAACTCGGCGGTGCCGAGATCGGCGTCGTCAACCCGGGTGGCCTACGCAACGAGCTGTACTTCGCGCCGGACGGGACCATCACCTACGCAGAGGCCAACGCGGTCCTGCCGTTCGTGAACAACCTGTGGACCACGTCGCTGACCGGCGGGCAGTTCAAGACGCTCCTGGAGCAGCAGTGGCAGACCAACCCGGACGGCACGGTTCCCAGCCGTGCGTACCAGCAGCTGGGCCTGTCCAAGAACGTCAACTACACCTACGACGCCGCACGCGCCGCCGGTGACCGGATCACCTCGATCCGGGTCAACGGCGCGCTGATCGACCCGGCGAAGTCCTACCGGATCGGAACGTTCAGCTTCCTGGCAACGGGCGGCGACAACTTCCGGATCTTCAAGGAAGGCACCGGCACCAAGGACTCCGGACTCGTGGACCGCGACGCGTGGATCAAGTACCTGCAGGCACACAGCCCTGTGGCGCCCGACTTCGCACGCCGCTCCGTTGCCGTGGTGAACACCACCGCCGCCGAGGTCAAGGGCGGGGCAGCCATCACCCTGGCTGTCTCCAAGCTGGACCTCACCTCGCTGGGTAGCCCGGTCAACGCCTCGCTGCGCGCCGAGTTCACGGATGCGAAGGGCACCGTAACGGCCCTTGGCGCGGTACCGGTTTCCGCCGGCGCCGCCACCGTCGACGTGAAGGTTCCTGCCGGCGCAGCCGCCGGCACGGGCACGCTGGTGCTCACCGCCGTCGAATCCGGCACCGTGGTGAAGGCGAGCGTCCAGGTCGCTGCCACCACACCGGTCCCGCCGAAGTGCACCGCCCCGGTTCCGCCGACGAAGTGGTACGACTTCAAGGGCTGGATCAAGTACACGATTGCCTGGGTCCAGTACCAGAAGTGCCTCAGGGGCTAGGTCCCCGGCCCTGACCCAGTGAGCATGCCCTCCCCCGGGCTGCAGCAATGGACATATTGCCCATATGTCCACCGCGCAGCCCGGACGGAGGGCATGCTCTTTTGGTGGGCGCCGGAGCCGCCCTCGGAAGTGGTGCCGCTGTGACAAGAGGGGCACAAGTTGCGCTGGTAGCATGTGCCAAGTGCGAAAGGGAAGATTTAATCGGGCGGTCGGTATCGTCATCGCACTGACAGCAAGTGGCGCGGCCGCGCTACTCTGGTTTGCCGTCGCCGCAGGCGGTCCTGCGTTGAACGAGTCCCCCGCCCAAGGCGTATTGCTCGGCTTCTGGAGCATCCTGTACAACACGGATGCACCGGCCCCCCGCATAATCCTGGCCGCCATAGCCTTGGCTCTCCTCATGGCCGCCGGGGTGGCCACGCTGGACCGCCGGATCGCCAACCGCTCGCGCCGATCCCTCGACCCACTCACGGGGCCGCTGGCACCCCGGGTGGTCATGTCCGCGACGCGCGGAGTTGACGCCGGTCCGGTAACGGTCACGGTGCTCATCCCGGCCCACAACGAAGAAGCCTCGCTTCCGTCGACTATCGCTTCCCTGCTGGAGCAGTCCCGCCGTCCGGACCGCGTCATTGTCGTGGCGGACAACTGCACCGACGCCACGGTGGCCTTGGCGCGTCAGGCCGGCGTCGATGTCGTCGAATCGGTGAACAACACAAAGAAGAAGGCCGGCGCACTCAACCAGGTGCTGAAGCGGCTGCTTCCCGACCTTGGCGACAACGACGTCGTGATGGTCATGGACGCGGACACCCGGCTCGACGACGGCTTCCTCGCGACGGCGGTGGACCGGTTCAGTCACGACCGGGCGCTCATGGCGGTCGGCGGCCTGTTCTACGGCGAGGAGGGCCACGGACTGATCGGCCAGTTCCAGCGCAACGAGTATCTGCGCTATAGCAGGGAGATCGGGCGTCGGCGCGGCCGCGTCTTCGTATTGACCGGGACCGCTTCCCTGTTCCGGCCCCGGGCCCTGCGCACCGTCGCGGACAGCCGCGGAGCCTCAATCCCGGGCACCGCCGGCGACGTGTACGACACCGCAGCCCTGACCGAAGACAACGAACTGACAATCGCGCTGAAATCCCTCGGCGGGCTGATGGTCTCGCCCGCGCAGTGCACCGTGGTGACGGAGCTGATGCCCGGGTGGCGCACCCTCTGGGCGCAGCGGCTGCGTTGGCAGCGCGGCGCGCTGGAGAACATCGGCGCCTATGGCATCACTCCGCAGACCCTGCGCTACTGGGCCCAACAACTCGGGATCGGGTACGGCGTGATCGCTCTGGGCTCCTACCTTCTGCTGATCTTCCTGATGGTGTTCTCACTGGACACCTGGATCTGGTTCCCGTTCTGGCTGGGGCTGGGCGTACTGTTTATGGTCGAACGTGTCGCCACGGTGTGGAAAGGCGGATGGCGGGCAAGGCTCCTCGCGCTGGCCCTGTTCCCGGAACTGTTCTTCGATATGTTCCTCAATGTGGTCTACCTCAAGGGCGTCGCCGATATCTCGCTGGGCCGGACGGCCAGCTGGAAACATGTCACCCATGTCCGTCCGCGCGAGGCCACAGGGGCGGAACGATCATGACCAGTACGGCCGTTGTTCCCGCGGGACTGCTGTTTCCCGAGTCACTCCTGCATTCCCCCTGGTTCGCCATCCTGGCGACCTTCGTGGCGATCAACACCGTTATGTATGCCGCGCTGGCGGTCGCGAAGCTCCTGCCGAAAGTGCACCGGCCGAACTGGCTCCGGCCCCGCCACGAACGCGCGGAAACCCGAAGCATCTACCCCGAGGCGCCGAAGTAGCAACGCCTTCCCGCCAGCGGGCCGGGACATGCCCTCCCCTGGGTCGCAGCACTGGACATGTTGCCCCTATGTCCAGCGCCCGGCACCGACGGAGGGCATGCTCTTCCGTGCGGGCCGGGCAGCCGACACCTAGCGCCCGAGGATGGCCCGGGCAATCTCGTCGGCGTCCCGCAGCGTGCGCTGGCCGCTGCGGTACACCGGCCCGCTCTTCTGCCGGGCCTCGGCCGCAATGGCCGTTCCCCACTGCACGGCGGACAACTGCAGTCCGAGGACATAGAGCCCTTCCGTCACCGAGCCATTCGCGCCCAGCGGCCGGTACGGGTGCGGGGCCACGTCCAGCCCCGACGTCGGCACCGGAGTCCCTTCCACCGTCATCATGAGCCGGGGGCGGGCCAGGCCTTCGGCAAGCAGCTGCTCCAGCAGGGGCGACTCGTTGACCGCGACCCTGTTGGCCGGCGCCAGCGCCTCGATCATGGCCACGGCATTCACCACTTCGCCGGCGCCGTCGTCCGCGCTGTTCCCCACCCAGGGCGATACCGCCGTGAACGTCCGGGCTTTGCGGTCCACCCCGAACTTCGGGTCCGGCCCGACGAACCGGACCACGCCGGCGCTGACCAGGGCAGCGAGCTGTTCGGCACGCAGCGCCGGCGGCCCGCTGGCCAGGCCTTCCACAAATGATTCGAACCAGCCGCGGAGCCCGGCAACCCACGATTCATCGGTGATGCCGCCGTCCGCGACGGCGGTCTTCAGGACCGCCCGGCCGTGGTGCAGGGCGCCGATGGTCATCTTCACCGGGTCGTCCTCCCCCAGCGCGGAACGCCGGGCGTCGTCGAGCAGATACTCGACGACGGCGCCGTCGAGTTCCGCGCGGGAGGCGAACGACCGCCCGGCGAGCGGCGCCGCGAGTCCTAGCAGGTTCAGCCGGTGGGCCGGACGGAGGTGGACGTCCAGGACGGAGTCCACCAGGTCTTCCCATTTCGCGGCGGAGTGGGCATGCGGGCGGAGGGCCTCCTCCAGCGCCTTCAGGAACTCCTTCGGATCCGTCAGGATGGCGCCCGGCTGTGAGGCCGCCAGCGTCGAGTAGTAGGCCCAGAGGGCGTCGCGGTGCAGGAGCGGCCAGAGGTCATGGTCGAAGGCGGGCCGGATTCCCGCTTCCGCGAATTTCGCCAGGGCATGCTCGGTGCAGTACTTCAGCGTCACGGCGTCGGGGTAGTAGCCGGCGAGGGTGGCCTTGGCCCGGTAGGGGGTGCCGCGCCGCGAGGCCGCAATGATGAGCGGTTCACGGCCGGAGGGCAGGTAGCCGAGCCGGCCGTCCGCGCCGGGCAGGAACCGGCCGCCGCGGCCTTCGGTCAGCTGGCCCATGGCATCGAAGAAGTTCAGGCCCATGCCGCGCACCAGCACCGGTTTGACGGCCGGCACCAGCGACCAGTCGACGTCGGCCGGGGCGGCCGGAGGCAGGTACAGCAGCCCGAACTCCTCCGCCGCCGCCTGGAGTTCGCGCTGCTCGGGGCTGAGCCGCGACTCGAGGTGGCCGAGCGCCAGCACCACGGAATCAACGGTGAGGACCCCGCCGTCGGCGAGTTCGACGTCGAACGACACCCGGCCGCTGTCCCTGTCGCCGGCCCCCAGGGCGGCAGTGTGGCGGACCGACGTCGCCGTCGTGCTGTGGAAATCCACCGTGGCGCCGGCGGGGAGGCGGGACAACAGCTCCTCCAGGGTGGACCGGAGGTAGCGGCCGTACAGGGCCCTGCTGGGGAAGTCCTCCGAGGCCAGCCCGGACAGTTCGGCGCGCTCCCCGGCCGTGAGGGCGGGGTGGGGCTGCTCCCGCTGCAGTTCACGCCAGCGGTCGAAGGTGTGCCCGGCCAGCGGCTGCGCGACGTCCGGGTCCTCGGGGATGACCGTGGGATAGAACGACTGGGTGTTCATCAGGTAGAGCCGGGACTGGCCGGGCTGCCAGACATGCCCCGGACCCGCGGGATACGGATCAACGACGTCGATGTGCAGGGTGGCGTCCGGCCCGGCGGGCACCCAGTTGGCCAGGAGCCGCTCCAGCACGCTCGTGCCCCGGGGACCGGCGCCAATCACTGCCGTCCGGATGCTCTGCGATATGCCCACGGCATCCAGCGTATCCGCTGCGGACCCGCAGCCCTGACGTGCCTGACCTGCCGGACGGCCCGGGACGCGGTCCGCGGGGCGCCGCTTGACTTGCTACCGGCGCGCCGATGTTGCTTGGATGGAAAAATGACCACCACTGAAGCTGTTCCCCCGCCCGCGTCCGACCGTCCCGCCGGGGCCGCAACTGATGGAACCGCCCCCGAACCCGTCGATGAGAACGTCTGGCTCGAGGAGATCTACGGCGCTGAACAGCTTGCCTGGGTCCGGGAGCAGAACGCCCGCACCGAGGAGCTTCTGGAGGACGCGGAGTACGCCGCACTGGAAAGCAGCATCCTCGAGGTGCTGGACTCCACCGACCGGATCGCGATGGTGGGCAAGCACGGGGACTGGTACTACAACTTCTGGAAGGACCGGCAAAACCCGAAGGGCCTGTGGCGCCGGACCAGCTGGGACAGCTACCGCGGCGGATCACCGGAGTGGGATGTCCTGCTGGACGTGGACGCCCTGGCCGCAGCGGAAGGCGAGGAATGGGTCTTCCACGGCGCCAGCTTCCTGCGCCCGGCCGAGGGCGAGCCGCACCGGCTGGCGCTGCTTGCCCTCTCCCCCGACGGCGGCGACGCGAACCGCTACCGCGAGTTCGACGTCGAGTCCCGCAGTTTCGTGGATCCGGCGGCTGGCGGCTTCGACCTGCCGACAGCGAAGGGCAACGCCTCCTGGCTCGACGCCGACACCCTGCTGGTCGCTTCCACGGCCGAGGGGCTGCCCAGCACGACGTCCTCCTACGCCCGGACCGGCGTCAAGCTGCACCGCGGCGGATCCCTGGCCGCGGCGGAACGGCTGTTCGAAATCCCCGAGGACCACATGATGGCCCTGGTGGCGCACGACTCCACCCCGGGCTTCGAGCGGACCTTCGCAGTGGACTGGATCAGCTTCTTCGAGAGGACCACCTCGGTGCTGCGCGAGGGGCAGTGGGTCCAGCTCGACGTCCCGGTGGACGTGAATCTCAGCTCGCACCGCGAATGGCTGCTGTTCCGGCCCCAGAAGGACTGGACCGTCGGCGCAATGACCTACCCGGCAGGTTCCCTGCTCGCCGCCGGGTTCGAGGCATTCCTGTCCGGCAGCCGGGACCTGTCCGTCCTGTTTACCCCGGACGAGCACACCTCCCTGCAGTCCTGGAGCTGGACGCGGGACTTCCTGCTGCTGAACCTACTCCGCGACGTGTCCTCGGAGATCCGGGTCCTCGATCCGCAACAGCCCGGGACGGACACCGCCTGGGCCTCGACCGTGCTGGATGCCTGCCCGCCGCTGCACGACGTCAACGCCTACGCCGTCGACGACGAGGACACCGCCAGCGGCTCGGATGACGACTTCGACACTGACGGCACTGACGGCGCCACAGTGGTGTCCGAGGTCGAGGCGCCCGGAGCCGGGAACGATTTCTGGCTCGTGGCCACCGGTTTCACCACGCCGAGCACTTTGACCCGCGGCACCCTGAGGCGTGCGGGCCGGGGCGGCGTGGACAGCACGCACGAGGTGGTCCGGACCTCGCCGTCGTTCTTCAACGAAGAGGCCTACGAGGTCCAGCAGCACTTTGCCGTGTCCAAGGACGGCACGAAGGTGCCGTACTTCCAGGTGGCGTCCAAGGATCTGGTCCTGGACGGGCAGAACCCCACGCAGCTCTCCGGCTACGGCGGCTTCGAAATCTCCCGGACCCCCGCCTACAGCGGCGCGATCGGCCGGGCCTGGCTGGAACGCCGCACCGAGGAATCCGCAGGCCACGAGGGCGACGCCCCGCACACCCGCGGCGGCGTCTACGTCGTGGCCAACATCCGTGGCGGCGGCGAGTACGGGCCCTCGTGGCACCGCGCGGCCCTGCAGGAGAAGCGGCACCGGGCCTACGAGGACTTCGCCGCGGTGGCGGCGGACCTGATCTCGCGCGGCGTGACGTCGCGGGCGCGGCTCGGCTGCGTGGGCGGATCCAACGGCGGCCTGCTCGTGGGGAACATGCTCACCCAGTACCCGGAACTCTTCGGCGCCGTCTCCTGCGGGGTCCCGCTGCTGGACATGCGCCGCTACACCAAGCTGTCCGCCGGCTACTCCTGGATCGCCGAATACGGGGACCCGGACGTGCCGGACCAGTGGGACTTCATCAAGACCTTCTCGCCCTACCACCTACTCCGGGACGGGGTGGACTACCCGGAGGCGTTCATCTGGACGGCCACTTCGGATGACCGGGTGGGGCCGGTCCAGGCGCGCAAGATGGCCGCCCGCATGCAGGCGATGGGCATCCCCAACGTCTGGTTCCACGAGGCGCTGGAGGGCGGCCATGCGGGGGCCTCGGACAACCGCCAGGCCGCCGCCCTGCAGAGCCGCAGCCAGCACTTCCTCTGGCGGGCGCTGGCAGGCCGGAGCGCCTGACCCCGGACAAAGCAACGCGGGGTCACTCTGCGCCCATCCGGCGGCCCGGGATGGGCCGGAAGTGACCCCGCGTTGGCCGTTTTGCACTGCATGGCACCTTCTGCGTATCCTTGGTTGGCTAGTTAATAGCAATTGGAGACGTGCCAGAGCGGCCGAATGGGCTTCACTGCTAATGAAGTGTGGGGCACAACTCCACCGGGGGTTCAAATCCCCCCGTCTCCGCGTTTGGCCCCGGTCCTTGGACCGGGGCCTTTTGCGTACCCGGGGCGGGCTCCCCGTCCCCGGCGTGTGGCCGACCACCGCCACGGTGCGTCCGGGGGCCGGACAACGGACGCCTTCCGGCAGCCTGGATGGCAGGATGGGCCCATGTCGAGCAATCCCATGTCGAAAAACAGCGCGTTTGACGCGATCATTGTCGGCGGCGGCCACAACGGCCTCGCCGCGGCCGCGTACCTGGCCAAGGCCGGCCGGAAGGTCCTCCTGCTGGAGAAGCTTGAGCATCCCGGCGGCGCAGCGGTATCCGCCCGGGCGTTCGACGGCGTCGACGCGCGCCTCTCGCGCTATTCCTACCTCGTGAGCCTCCTCCCGCAGCAGGTCATTGACGACCTGGGCCTGCGCATCCGGCTGGCGAGGCGCCGGTACTCGTCCTACACCCCGGACCCGCACGACGGCAGCCGCGCTCTCCTGGTCGACAACGGGGATGCGGCGGCCACCGCGGCGTCCTTTGCCGCCGTCGGTGCCCCCGACGGCGAGTTCCGGGCCTTCACAGAGTTCTACGCGGGCTTCCGTCAGCTCACCGAGGCCCTGTGGCCCACCATGACCTCGCCGCTGCCGACGCGTTCCGAGGCGAGGAACCTCGCGGCCCGGGCCGGCGCGGAGGCTGAGTGGGACGCCCTGACGGAACGGCCCATCGGGGACACCATCGCCAAGTCCCTCCAGCACGATTTGGTCCGCGGCGTAGTGCTCACGGACGCCCTGATCGGCACCTTCGCCCGGGCAGACGACGAGGACCTGCAGCAGAACATCTGCTTCCTGTACCACCTGGTCGGCGGCGGAACGGGCGACTGGGACGTGCCCGTCGGCGGGATGGGCGCCGTGTCCGGGGAACTGGAACGTGCCGCCCGCGAGGCCGGGGCGACCATCCTGGCGTCCGCGGACGTCACCGCGGTCCGCCCGGGAGGCAAGGTCAGTTACCGCCACGAGGGCGCAGAGCACACGGCCACCGCTTCCTGGGTCCTCGCCAACGTGGCCCCGGCGGTGCTGGACCGGCTCAGGGGCTCCGGCGCTTCCAGCGGCGCTGCCCCCACCAAGAACCCGAACCACCTCCGGGAGGGTGCCCAGGTCAAGGTGAACCTGCTGCTGAAGCGGCTCCCCCGGCTGCTGGATGAAGCCATCAGCCCGGAAGCGGCCTTCGGCGGGACGTTCCACATCAATGAGACCTGGTCGCAACTCGACGCCGCCTACCTCGCCGCCGCGTCCGGAACCATTCCCGACCCGCTGCCCTGCGAGATCTACTGCCATTCGCTCACGGACCCCAGCATCCTGTCACCGGAACTGCAGGCCGCCGGTGCGCAGACGCTCACCGTTTTCGGCCTGCACGTCCCGGACCGGCTGATCACGGCGGAGAACAATGACCAGCGCCGGGCGGAGCTGCAGGCGGCCGTCCTGAAGTCACTGAACTCGGTTCTGGCTGAACCCGTTGAGGAACTGCTGCTGACGGGACCGGACGGACAGCCCTGCATCGAAACCAAGACCACCCTGGACATCGAGCGGGCGGTCGGCATGCCGCGGGGCAATATCTTCCACGGCGGCCTCGACTGGCCCTTCGTCGAGGACAACGCGCCGCGGGACTCCCCTGCGCAGCGCTGGGGCGTCGCGACGGATGACCCGCAGATCCTGCTCTGCGGGTCGGGCGCCCGGCGCGGCGGTGCCGTCAGCGCCATCGGCGGACACAATGCGGCCATGGCGGTGCTGGAGTCCGGGCCGGCCGGGGCCGGGCCAGCCGCCCAAGGCTGAGCCCGGCGTCGTGGAGTTCCCTGCATGAGTGAGCCCTCGCCGCCCTCCGGCGCATCCGTGGACAAGTGGAGTCCCCGCCTGGCCCTCCTCGTCGCCGCCACGTTTTTTATGGAGTTCCTGGACGGCACCGTCCTGACCACGGCGATCCCCAGTATCGCCGCGGACTTCTCGGTCCCGTCGGCGGACGTCAACATCACGATGACCGCTTACCTGATGACCGTGGCGATGGGAATCCCGCTCAGCGGCTGGCTGGCAGAGCGTCTCGGCGCGCGGCGGGTGTTCTGCCTGGCCATAGCGGTGTTCACGGTGGCCTCGCTGCTGTGCGCTCTCAGCCAGGACCTCACCATGCTGACCCTGAGCCGGGTGCTGCAGGGCGCGGGCGGCGCCATGATGGTCCCGGTGGGCACCCTTGTGGTGCTCCGCGGAACGGCGAAGAAGGATCTGCTCCGTGCCACGGCCTACCTGGTGTGGCCCGGTCTGCTGGCTCCGGTCCTCGCCCCGCTGGTGGGAGGCGCGCTCACAACATTCCTGTCCTGGCCCTGGATCTTCCTGGTCAACCTCCCGCTGGGGCTCGCCGCGTTCGTCGCGGCTCTGCGGCTGGTCCCGAGCACCAAGGGCGACCGCCAACGCCGCCTGGACTGGCTGGGGCTGGCCCTCACGACCCTGGGCGTGGGGTCCGTCATGGTGGGGCTGGAGCTGGCCGGCGGCCGCGAGTCCGGCGCCTATACGGTCATCGGCATCACAGCGGGGCTCGTGTTCCTTAGCACCGCGGCCTGGTGGATGCGGCGGACGCGCTCCCCCTTGTTCGATCTCGGCGTCTTTTCCACCCGGACGTTCCGCTCCACGGCGACGGGCGGTTTCATTTACCGCCTGACCATCAGCTCCGTGCCCTTCCTGCTGCCGCTGATGTTCCAGAACGGATTCGGCTGGGATCCGCTGCGCGCCGGAGTGCTCGTCGCGGCGGTCTTCGTTGGCAATATCGGGATCAAGCCGGCCACGACCCCGCTCATCCGCCGCTTCGGTTTCAAACCGGTCCTGGTCTTCGCCTCCCTGGCTTCGGCTGCCACCTTTGCGCTGTGCGCCCTGCTCGACGCCGGCACCCCGGAACCGCTGATCCTGGCGCTGCTCGTAGCCAGCGGAGCCTTCCGGTCCATCGGGTTCTCGGCCTACGCCTCGGTGCAGTACGCCGACGTCGATCCCGCCCAGCTGCCGTCGGCCAACGCCGTTTCCGCGACCCTGGTGCAGCTCGCGACGGCGGCCGGAATCGCGATCGGGGCGCTGCTGATCCGGGTCTTCGAAGCCAGCGGCCCCCTGCTGGCCGACGCCGGCGCCTCAAGTGCGGACCCGGCGGGACCGTACCGGGCGGCGTTCCTGGCGATTGCCGTGATCATGCTCCTGAGCGCCTTGGACAGCCTGACGCTGCCCCGCCACGCGGGAGCCGGGGTCAGCCGGCCTGGCCAAGCACCAGCGGCAGCACGGCCCCGGCGCCCGCGAGCCTGAGGGCCCGGCCGGCGACGGTCACGGTCCAGCGGCTATCGACCAGGTCGTCAATCAGCATCACGCTCTGGCCCTGGATGCCGGCCAGGGCTGCTTCCAGCTCCGGTCCCACCACGAGGCGGTCCCAGACCCCGGCAAGCCGGTAGGCGCTGTTGCCGCCGCGCCCACCGGTCGGTCCTCCGTGCTCGAGCTGCAGCTGCCCCAGGTACGGGATCCGGCCGATCTCCGAGATGCCGCGGGCCAGAGAGTCCACCAGGGCAGGCTTGCCGCGGGACGGGACGCTGATGATGGCAGCCGGGCGGCCTGCACCGCTCCAGCCGGGAGTCCTGCTGTCGCCGGCGCCCCACTCGCGCAGCACCTGGACGCAGGCCTGCAGCATGCCCGGGTCCACCGTGCGGTCGGGGGCTCCGGCGGCGAAGGCTTCGCGCAGGGCGCCGCCCCAGCCCAGGTCCGTGAGCCGTGCCAGCGCCCGCCCGCCGGCGACGCTTTCGTCGGGCTTGATCTTGCCCTTCACGGGCACGCCGAGGCGGTCCATGCCGCTGGGCCACTGCAGCCGGGGTTCCAGCGGTACACCCGCACGACTCAGCGTCTGGCCGGCGGCTTCGGTGGCCGAGGCGGCAATGTCGGCCGGGAACCACGTTCCGGCACAGTTGTCGCAGCGGCCGCAGGCGCGGGCGGTCTCGTCGTCGAGGACCGAGGTGATGTATTCCATCCGGCAGCCTGCGGTGTCCTGGTAGATCACCATGGAGTCCTGTTCGTCCACCCGGGCCTCCGCGATCCGGCTGTAGCGCTCGGCGTCGTACGTCCACGGTTGGCCGGTGGAACGCCAGCCTCCACCCACCCGCTCCACGGCGCCGTCGACCGCCAGGACCTTCAGCAGCAGTTCCAGCGGCGTCCGGCGCAGATCCACACGGGCTTCCAGCGCCACTGTGGACACGGCGGTTCCCGCTTCGGCGAGGGCCGTCAGCACAGCTCCGGCTTTTTCCTCCGAGGGCATGGACGCGGTGGCGAAGTACTGCCAGATGTCACGGTCCTCGGAACCGGGCAACAGCAGCACGTCGGCGTTGGCGGCGCCACGGCCGGCGCGGCCGACCTGCTGGTAGTACGCGACCGGGGACGACGGCGCCCCAAGGTGCACCACGAACCCGAGGTCCGGCTTGTCGAAGCCCATGCCCAGGGCGGAGGTGGCGACGAGGGCCTTGACCTGGTTGTCCTTGAGGAGCTGTTCCGCGCGTTCCCGGTCCGCGGGGTCGGTGCGTCCGGTGTAGGCGAGGACCTCGTGGCCGGCTTCGGCCAGGAGCCTGGCGGTGTCCTCGGCCGCGGAGACCGTCAGGGTGTAGATGATTCCGCTGCCGGGCAGGTCTTTCAGGTGCGTGAGCAGCCAGCCAAGCCGGTCGCGGGAGTCCGGCAGGCTCAGCACACCCAGTCGGAGGGACTCGCGGCCCAGGGCGCCGCGGATGGTCAGCACACCGGCGCCGAGTTGCTCCTCGATGTCGTGGACTACCCGGGAATTGGCGGTGGCAGTGGTGGCCAGGACGGGGACGGTATCCGGCAGCTGGGTGATCAGGTCCGCGATGCGCCGGTAGTCGGGGCGGAAATCATGCCCCCAGTCGGAGATGCAGTGGGCCTCATCGATGACCAGCAGGCCGGTGCGGCGGATCAGCTCCGGCAGCTGGTTCTCGCGGAAGGAGGGGTTGGTGAGCCGCTCCGGCGAGACCAGCAGGACATCGACCTCGTCCGCCGCGAGCTGCTCGCGGACGGTGTCCCAGTCCAGCTGGTTCGCGGAGTTGATGGCCACCGCCCGGACCCCGGCCCGCGCCGCGGCGGCCACTTGGTCCCGCATGAGCGCCAGCAGCGGGGACACGATCAGGGTCGGCCCGGCGCCGCGCTGACGCAGCAGCAGGGACGAGACAAAGTACACCGCCGACTTTCCCCAGCCGGTACGCTGCACGACGAGGGCGCGCCGGCCGCCGTCGACAAGGGCCTCAATCGCCTCGAACTGGCCCTCGTGGAACTCCGCGGCCGGGTGGCCGACCAGTTTCCGCAGGACATCCTGCGCCTGCTCCCGTGTCCCCGAGAGTCCGGCGGATGGGGCGTCGGGCGCGGACAGGACTGCAGCGTTCTGGTTATTGGCCATTGCTTCAGTATCCCAGCCCCCTCCGACAGCGACGAAGCCACGGGCGCCGCTATGTGGACAATCACAGGATGCGCGGGAGCCCAGCGGCTGAAGGAAACCGGCAGTGCTCCTCCACAGCGTGATTCGGCTTCAACGTAAGATAAGACGCGTGACTACGGAAAAGACGAAGACTTTTGACCTCTCGGCCTCCTTCAAGGCCTACGACGTGCGCGGCATTGTCGGCGAATCGATTACCGCGGAAATCGTCGAGGCTGTGGGTGCGGCGTTCGTCGACGTCCTGCAGCTGGAGGGCAAGACGGTGCTCGTCGGCGGCGACATGCGCCCCTCCTCCCCCGAATTCAGCAAGGCCTTCGCCAACGGCGCCGCCACACGGGGAGCCAACGTCCAGCTGCTCGACCTGATCTCCACCGATGAGCTTTACTATGCCTGCGGTGCGCTCAACGCAGCCGGAGCCACCTTCACCGCGAGCCACAACCCCGCGGAGTACAACGGCATCAAGATGGCCAAGGCCGGCGCCGAGCCGATCTCCTCCGAGTCCGGGCTCAAGGAAATCCAGGCCCGCGCCGAGGAATACCTCAACTCCGGTTCCATCCCCGCTGTCCCCGGCCGCGGCCTGATCGGCGTCCACGATGTCCTGAAGGGCTACTCCGAGTACCTCCGCAGCCTCGTGGACCTCTCCGGCACGCGCCCGCTCAAAGTCGTCGTCGACGCCGGCAACGGCATGGCGGGCCTCACCACGCCGGCGGTGCTCGGCGACGCCCTGCTGCCCAAGCTTCCGCTTGAAATCATTCCGCTCTACTTCGAGCTCGACGGTTCCTTCCCGAACCACCCCGCCAACCCGCTGGAACCGGAGAACCTGCGTGACCTGCAGGCCGCCGTCGTCGAGCACGGCGCGGACATCGGGCTGGCGTTCGACGGCGACGCCGACCGCTGCTTCGTCATCGACGAGAAGGGCGAGCCCGTCTCGCCGTCCGCGATCACCGGCATGGTGGCCCGGCGCGAGATCGCCCGCGCCCAGGGCCTCGGCGAAGCCAACCCGACCGTCATCCACAACCTCCTGACCTCCCGCGCCGTCCCCGAACTGGTGGAACGCCACGGCGGCAGGGCGGTCCGCACCCGCGTGGGCCACTCCTTCATCAAGGCTGTGATGGCCGCAGAGGGCGCCATCTTCGGCGGCGAACACTCCGCGCACTTCTACTTCCGCGACTTCTGGAACGCGGACACGGGCATGCTCGCCGCGATGCACGTCCTGGCAGCCCTCGGCGAGCAGGACGGTCCGCTGTCCGAGCTCGGCCGCGAATACGAGCCGTACATGTCTTCCGGCGAGATCAACTCGGAAATCGAGGACAAGGCCGCCGCCGTGGAACGCGTCCGGCACGACTTCCACACCGAGGACGTCGAGGTGGACTACCTCGACGGCAGTACCTTCATCGCGACCGACGGCAGCTACTGGTTCAACCTGCGCCCCTCCAACACCGAGCCGTTCCTGCGCCTCAACGTTGAAGCGACCGACACCGCCACCATGGAGCGCGTCCGCGACCGCGTCCTGGCGCTGGTCCGGGGCTAGGGCCGTGTCGGAACTGCCTGCGGAAACCGCAGCCGAGCACGCAACCGCATCCTCTGCCCAGTCGTGGCGTGACAGCGTTCCGGACGCCAGCGCCACCGATCTGGAGAACCTGCTCGGCACCGGCGTCGGCGCCGCCCAGGAGCAGCTTGAGCGCAACGGCGGGTTCCTGCCGTTCGCCCTCGTGGTCGAGAACGACGGCGAGGTCCGGCTGGTTGCCGTGACCCCCGCCGACGCGGCGGAAGGCACCGAGGCCGACTTCGACGCGGATTCGATGATCAGCGACCTCACCGAACTGCTGCGCCAGCACCGGGACGAGTTCCGCGCCGCCGCGATCGTCTGTGACATCACGCTGCTGGAGGAAGCCTCGGACGCTATCCACGTGGCCGCGGAGCACCGCGACGGCTCCCTCTTCGCCGCGGTCCTTCCGTACGCAGCGAACCCCGCAACGCGTGAGCTCGAATTCGGCGAGCTCTCCGCCGATACCAACGAGCCCGGCGTCTGGGTGGACTAGACCGCCCGTAAACTGGTGTTATGAAGATCAACGCCTTCGCGGATGTGAGCCTGCGCGCCATGATGGTGCTCGCGGCCGCTCCCGACGGCGGACTCCTCACCACCCAGAGCATCGCGGACGCTGTCGGCACGCCGTACAACCACGTCAGCAAGGCGATGGCGAAGCTCCGCGAGCTGGGGATGATCGACGTCGAACGCGGCCGCAACGGCGGTTCCCGGCTCAGCAGCGCCGGCCGGCTGGCCACTGTGGGGCAGCTCCTGCGGCAACTGGACACCCGCACCGACCCGGCTGACTGCGTCGGCGCCGGCGGAGCGTGTCCGCTGATCAACGAATGCCGCCTCCGCGGAGCCCTCGCCCGCGCCCGCGAGGCCTTCTACGGCGAACTGGACGGCCTGGTCGTCGCGTCCCTGCCGACCTCCCGGCAAATGGCGCCGGTGTTCCAGGCGATCGGGCTGCGCCCCGGGCTCTGAGCCGGACCCAGCCTCACCCTCGACCCACTCCGCACTCCCCGTGTCACCGACCCCGCCACGCCCGGGAATTCCCTCGATTTGAACTTGTTTTCTACGCCCTGTAGAACAGAGATATGAATACACGCATTTCAAATGCAGGTATTTGCATCGGTCCGGTTGCAGACCCCGGGCCACTACCTCAGGAGTCAATATGCTCTCGGACAAGTCCTTCCCCGTCATCGAGGCCACCCTGCCGCTGGTCGGATCCCGGATCGGTGAAATCACGCCCAAGTTCTACGCCCGCCTCTTCGCAGCACACCCGGAACTGCTGGACGGGCTCTTCAGCCGCTCGAACCAGCGCAACGGCAACCAGCAGCAGGCCCTGGCCGGAAGCATCGCCGCTTTCGCCACCCACCTGGTGAACAACCCCGGTACCCTGCCGGAGACCGTGCTCGCCCGGATCGCCCACCGCCATGCCTCCCTCGGCATCACCGAACCGCAGTACCAGGTGGTCTACGAGCACCTCTTCGCCGCCATTGCCGAGGACCTGGCCGAGGTCATCACTCCGGAAATCGCCGAGGCCTGGACCGAGGTCTACTGGCTCATGGCGGACGCGCTGATCAAGCTGGAAAAGGGCCTCTACGCAGCCCAGGCCAACGGCACGATGTGGAGCCCGTGGCGGGTCGCCGCCAAGACCGCCGCCGGCACCGGTTCCATGACCTTCACCCTGGAACCGGCGGACGACACGCCCATCACTTCCGCCCTCCCGGGCCAGTACGTCAGCGTCAAGGTCGCCCTGCCGGACGGGCTCCGCCAGGTCCGGCAGTACTCGCTGTCCGGCGACGCGGGCACGAGCCGCAGCTTCACCACCAAGAAGGACGACGGCGGCGAAGTCTCGCCGGTGCTGCACAACAACGTCCAGGTGGGCGACATCCTCGAGATCTCCAACCCCTACGGCGAGATCACCCTCAAGGACGGCGAAGGACCTGTCGTCCTGGCCTCGGCCGGCATCGGCTGCACGCCCACCGCGTCCATCCTGCGCTCCCTCGCAGAGACGGGCTCCGACCGCCAGGTCCTGGTCCTGCACGCGGAAAGCGACCTGGAGTCCTGGGCGCTGCGCTCCCAGATGACGGACGACGTCGAGCGCCTCGACGGCGCCGACCTCCAGCTCTGGCTCGAGCGCCCGGTCGCCGGCACCAGGGAGGGCTTCATGTCCCTGCGCGAAGTGGACCTGCCCGCCAACGCGTCCCTGTACCTCTGCGGCCCGCTCCCCTTCATGAAGAGCATCCGCAACGAGGCCATCAACGCCGGCATCCCCGCGACGAAAATCCACTACGAGGTCTTCGGCCCGGACATCTGGCTCGCCAGCTAATTTCCCCATCAAGTGCTCCGCACGATGGGAGTACGACGGCGGCCCCGCACCTTTCGCAAGGTGCGGGGCCGCCGTCGTCGTGTTTTGCTGGCTGCTAGTGCGCTGCCATGCGGGACTTCAGCCCGTCCAGCTCCGCCTGCAGCGCCTCAGGCAATGAGCTGCCGAAGTTGGCGAACCACTCCTCGATGGAGGCCAGCTCGGTGGCCCACTCGGCCGGATCAACCCGGACGGCCTCTTCAACCTGGGCGGGAGTCATGTCCAGCCCGGTGAGGTCGATCGCGTCGGCGGTGGGGACGAACCCGATGGGGGTCTCCACGGCATCGGCCTTGCCTTCGAGGCGTTCGATGGCCCACTTCAGGACACGGGAGTTGTCCCCAAAACCGGGCCAGGCGAAGCCGCCCTCGGCAGTGCGACGGAACCAGTTGACCAGGAAGATCTTGGGCAGGCGCTCCGGGTTGGCCTTGGCGGACAGGTTGACCCAGTGGTTCAGGTAATCGCCCGCGTCGTAGCCAATGAAGGGCAGCATCGCCATCGGATCCCGGCGGACAACACCGACGGCACCGGCAGCGGCGGCAGTGGTCTCGGAGGACAGCGTGGAGCCCATGAAAATACCGTTGGACCAGCTGCGCGCCTCGGTGACCAGCGGGATGGTGGTCTTGCGGCGGCCGCCGAACAGGATCGCGGAAAGCTCCACGCCGTCCGGGTTGTAGTACTCCTCGGCCAGCATGTCGATCTGGTCGATCGGCGTGCAGAAGCGGGAGTTCGGGTGGGCAGCAGGCTTGTCCGAATCCGGGGTCCAGGAGTTACCCTGCCAGTCGGTCAGGTGCGCGGGCACCTCCTCGGTCATACCCTCCCACCACACGCCGCCGTCGTCCGTCAGGGCGACGTTGGTGAAGATGCTGTGGCCCTTGGCGATGGCGCGCATCGCGTTGGGGTTGGTGCCCCAGCCGGTGCCCGGAGCCACGCCGAACAGGCCGGCCTCAGGGTTGACGGCGCGGAGCTCGCCTTCCTTGCCGAACCGCATCCAGGTGATGTCGTCACCGAGGGTTTCGACCTTCCAGCCCTCGATGGTCGGATCCAGCAGGGCGAGGTTGGTCTTGCCGCAGGCCGACGGGAACGCCGCGGAAACGTAGTAGTTCTTCTTCTCCGGGGAGGTCAGCTTGAGGATGAGCATGTGCTCGGCAAGCCAGCCCTCGTCCCGGGCCATCACGGACGCGATGCGCAGGGCGTAGCACTTCTTGCCCAGCAGGGCGTTGCCGCCGTAGCCGGAGCCGAAGGACCAGATGGAGCGCTCTTCGGGGAAGTGCACGATCCACTTGTCCGGGTTGCAGGGCCAGGCGACGTCGGCCTGGCCGGGGGCCAGCGGGGCGCCGAGGGAGTGCAGGGCGGGGACGAAGAAGGCTTTCGTGGCGGTGATCTTGTCCAGAACCTCGGTGCCGATCGTGGCCATGATGCGCATGGAGGCGACAACGTAGGCGCTGTCCGTGATCTCCACACCAAACTTGGGATCCTCGGCGTCGAGGTGGCCCATGACGAACGGGATGACGTACATGGTCCGGCCGCGCATGGAGCCGCTGAACAGTCCGCGCAGCTTCTCCTTCATCTGCGCCGGGGCCATCCAGTTGTTGGTGAAGCCGGCATCGCGTTCGTTCTCGGAGCAGATGAAGGTCTGCTCCTCGACGCGGGCCACATCGGCGGGATCGGAGAAAGCCGCGAAAGATTTGGGGAACAGCTTCTCGTTCAGGCGGGTCAGCGTGCCAGCGGCAACGAGCTCGTCCGTGAGCCGGGTGTTCTCTTCTTCGGAGCCGTCTACCCAGTGGATCCGGTCCGGCTGAGTCAGTTCGGCTACCTCTTCAACCCATGCCAGCAAGCCGGCATGCGTGGTGGGTGCCTTTTCAAGCAACGGCAGTCGCGCCAGATCTCCCATTACGGTTCCCTTCCTCGGGTTCAGTGGTGTTTCCTAAATGTAGGGCTAGATCACCCCCCGAAATCGGGGCCAGATGTGGGATGTCCGGGGCGCCCGAAATCAAAAACCCCGGAAATTCAAGGAATCGACGTTACGAAAAGACCCGATTTTGTGACTAAGGTCACGTAGACCGGTCTAGTCAGCCAGATTACACCCGGTTCGATTTGTAACTACGGCCCCACCTCGCGTAAAGTAATTCGAGGTTCGGGGAGCGAGAAGTTCCAAGAACAGAGAATGCGCCCATAGCTCAGCTGGATAGAGCGTCTGTCTACGGAACAGAAGGTCAGGGGTTCGAATCCCTTTGGGCGCACAGAGAAAAAGATCCGCACCGGTCCGCCGGTGCGGATCTTTTGTTTAACGCCCGACGGCGGGTGCCCGCTTATGGCGCGACGTCGCGCGGCCACTCGGCGACGTCGGGGCGGGGTTGATGGGCGGCGTCTGCTGAACTCGTTCCCGGCAGGTGTCGGCGCCGTCGACGTGTCCGCGAACATCACGGCGTCCACCCGAGCGGCTCCGCTATCACCATCGACTGCTCCGCTATGCCCTTCCGGGCGGCCAAAAGGGCGGTTACGGAGCACTCGAAAGAAGTTCGACGACAGGGGGCGACTCGGCTACGGCACGATGGCCTGGCTGATCCGGTCCCGGATGCCGTCGAAGTGGCCGTTGAGCCGCTGGGCCGCGAGAGCTTTGTCCCCGCTGGCCACAGCTTCGTAGATCCCGCGGTGCACGGCCGCCGTTTCCAGGAGACTGGCTTTCTCCGCTGCGCCCACGGCAACTGATCCCGGCTCAACTCCGCCCGGCCCAGCCGCTCCCACTGCAACCCCTCCCCGTTCGGCTCCGCCCAACTCAAGGTGGAGCCGCCGGTAAACCTTCCAGAAGACGCCCAGGAGACTGACCAGCAGCTCGTTGTTGAGCGGTTCGAACAGCCGGCGGTGAAATTCGGCATCCGCTTCGACGAAGTTTTCCCCGCCAGCGGCCAGGGCTTCCATCCGGAGCACGGATTCCTCGACAGCCGCCAGGCGCTCCGCCGTCATCAGGTCCATGGCGCGTGCAATCAGCCCGGACTCCAGCGCCTGCCGCACGTCCACGAGCTGCAGGGCCTCCTGCCCATGGTGCCGAAGTGACAACCGGCCCCGGAAGGTGAGGCCGTCGGCCAGGGCGTCAAAATTGTTGGGGGCCACGAACATACCGAAGCCATGCCGGATTTCGATCACACCCAGGGCCTGCAGGACCTTCAGGGATTCCCGCAAGGTGTTCCGGCCCACGCCCAGCACGGCGGAAAGCTCATTCTCGGTCGGCAGCGGATCCCCGGCTTCCAGTTCACGCTCCAGAATCAGATCCATGATGTCAGCCTGGAGCGCCCGCAGCCGGGCCTGCGCGCTGAACCTCACCGGCGGCAGGGACCTGCCGGCGGCCGCGCCGCCCGCTGCGCCCGCGCCGCGTGCGCCCGCGCTCACATTGCCTGACGTCATCGCCTCCCCCTCCCCAATGATGCTCCCAACAGTAGTGGTGGTCCCACGTCCTGCAAAGGGCCTCCAGCGACCCTCCCGGGCCTTGCGCCGGGCGTAGGCTTTTGCCATGACGGCACAGTTTGAACGGGAATTCGATGTCATTGTGATCGGCGCCGGCGCCGTGGGCGAGAACGTGGCGGACCGCGTGGTGCAGGGCGGGCTGACCGCAGTGCTGATCGAAGCCGAACTGGTGGGCGGCGAGTGCTCCTATTGGGCCTGCATGCCGTCCAAAGCGCTGCTGCGTCCCGGCACGGCCCTCCACGGAGCCCAGACCGTCCCCGGCGCCGAAGAGGCCGTCACCCGGACCCTCGACGCAGCCGCCGTGCTGAAACGCCGCGACCACTTCACATCCAACTGGCAGGATGACAGCCAGGTTAAGTGGCTCGAGGATACCGGGATCGAGCTGATCCGCGGCCACGGCTGGATCACGGACACCCGGAAAGTTGAAGTCGCCGGTCTCGACGGGAACAGCTACGAGCTCACGGCACGGCACGCAGTCGTGGTGGCCACCGGGTCAGCGCCAACCGTGCCGGCCATCGAAGGCCTGTCCGACGTGGACTACTGGACCACCAGGGAGGCGACGTCCGCACGCGAGATCCCGGACCGGCTGGCGGTCCTCGGCGGCGGCGTGGCCGGGACCGAACTCGCCCAGGCCTTCGCCCGGCTCGGAGCCTCCGTGACCCTGGTGGCCCGCGGCAGCCTGCTCGGCGCCTTCCCGGAGGAGGCCGCCTCGCTGGTCGCGGCGGGGCTGCGGGCGGACGGCGTCGACCTCCACCTCCACACCGGAACCAAGAGCGTCCGCGAGAACGACGACGGCACCCTCACTCTCGAACTGGAGGACGCCACCGTGACGGTGGACAAGCTGCTGGTCACCACCGGCCGGCACCCCGCCCTCGAAGGGATCGGCCTGGAGAGTGTCGGCCTCGCCGCCGCGGAGGGGAAGGAATTGCGGCTAGGCACCGACTCCACGGGCGTTGTGTCGGGCGGCAACGGGAACGACGCCGACCCGTGGCTCTACGCCGCCGGCGACGCGGCCGGGAAGGTCATGCTGACCCACCAGGGAAAGTACGGGGCCCGCGCCACGGGCGATGCGATCGCGGCCCGGGCCAAGGGTGAGCTCAGCGGCGGGGCCGCCCCGTGGAGCCGGTACGCCCGGACCGCGGACGACCACGCTGTCCCCAACGTGGTGTTCACCGATCCCGAACTGGCCAATGTGGGCCGGAGCGTGCGGCGGGCGGAACAGGACGGCTTCCGGGTGTCCTCCGTGGAACTTCCCATCCAGGTGGCCGGATCCTCGCTGCATGCCGAACGGTACGAGGGCTGGGCCCAGCTGGTGGTCGACGAGGACCGCAAGGTGCTGCTGGGTGCCACCTTCGCAGGACCGGATGTGGCCGAGCTGCTGCATGCCGCGACGATCGCCGTCGTCGGCGAAGTGCCTCTGGACCGGCTGTGGCACGCAGTGCCGGCCTACCCCACGATCAGCGAGGTCTGGTTGCGGCTGCTCGAGGAGTACGGGCTCTGATCCGGCGAGGTGAGACTGGCCGGCGGACCGGGCCTGCGCGGTCTGCTTGATCACATTCATCCCAATCTATTTGAACTGACCAGTCAGTTTAGTTAGCCTTGACGTAGACATACATCTGCGAAAGGCCCCCATTGCTCCGCGTGCAACAGCTGTCCGTGAACGGCAGACGGGACGAGCTGCTGCCGGCCACTTCCCTTCAGGTCCGGCGCGGCGAACTCCTGCTGGTCTCCGGCAGCCGCCAGGACCAGCGCACCGCCCTGGCTCTGGCCCTCAGCGGACGGCTCAAGCCCTCCGGCGGCCACTTTGAGTTGGACGGCGTTGAGTGGCACGGAGGCTCCAAAATCAAGAGGCTGCGGCAGGCGAGCGCCGTCGTCGACTCCCCGGGGGTGAACGAACCCGAGCAGCACCTCAGTGTCCGCGACCTCGTCACCGAGGACCTGGCCCTGGTCCCGCGCCGCTACCGGGGTTCGCTGCTCAGTAAGCCCTGGCTCAAGGTCAACCGCTTCGAGGACATCGCCGGGCTCTGGACCGAGCAGCTTCCGGCCGCCCGGCGGATCGAGCTGCTCACTGCATTGGCCTTGGCCAACCCGCGGACGGATCTGCTCGTGGTGGACTCACCGGACCGCCACGGCGACCCGGGCGACTGGCTCCCGCGGCTGGAGGAGCTGGCGTACGACGCCGGCCGTCCGCTCGCCGTCGTCGCCACCGTCATGAGCCACCCGGCGGGCTGGACCGGACCCGCCGCGGCGATCGGCAACGCCTGCAGCGGCCCCGCCGGCTCAGACGCCGATGCTGCCCACGAACCCCTTGAAGCTTCCAACACCCCCGAAACCGAGGACGCAAAGTGACTGTGCTGCGGCTGGCCCGCTCCGAACTCAAACGAATGACCGGCGGCCTGCTGCCCAAGCTGACCATCCTGGCGCTGACCATGGTGCCGTTGCTCTACGGCGCCGTGTACCTCTACGCCAACTGGGATCCCTACGGAAAGCTCAACCAGATCGACGCCGCGCTCGTGGTGGAGGACACCGGCGCCACGTCCGCCGACGGCACCCGGCTCGAGGCCGGCCGAAAGGTCGCCGAAAGCCTCGTGGACGGGCACGTCTTCAACTGGCAGACGGTCGCCGGCACGGCGGAAGCGGACCAGGGCGTCAGCAGCGGCAAATACGCCTTCGCCCTGAAAATCCCCAAGGACTTCTCGGCGAACCTCGTCTCCCCCGGCAGCTTCGACGCCGCCAACCAGGCCATGCTCAACGTCACCACCAATGATGCGAACAACTACCTGCTCAGCACCATCGTGGACAAGCTCACTACCGCCGTGCACACCACGGTGGCCACCGAGGTGGGCGAGGAAACCGCCAACCAGCTCCTCACCGGCTTCGGGACCATCCACACCCAGATGCTCGAGGCCTCCGACGGCGCCGGCCAACTCGCCGACGGCGTCGCCAGCCTCCACGACGGGACCGTTACCCTGCACCAGGGCACGGGCGATCTCAGGAACGGCGCCATCGAGCTCCACAACGGCCAGCTCAAGCTCCGGGACGGCGCCAATGCCCTCAGCAGCGGAGCCGGGCAGCTCAGCGCCGGCCTCACCCAGCTCAAGGACAAGACCGCAACGCTGCCCGCCGATTCCCGGGCACTCGCGGACGGCGCCGCGCAGGTGGCCGCCGGGAACGCCGCGCTCAACACCAAGGTGCAGGGCCTCGCCGGGCAGCTGGCCGCCTCCGAACAAGCGGCCGCCCAGGCACAACGCAGCCGGGTGGTTGCCTCCAACAGCCGGCTCATCGCCGCCGGGGCCATCACCCCGGCCCAGGCGGACGCAATCCTGGCGGACTTCGACGCCAACTCCACCCCGCCCGCGTCCCCTGGCCCCGCAGCCGCCCTCAAGTCGGCGGCCGGGCAGATCCAGCAGCTGGCCGACGGGTCCGCTGCCGTCAGCGCCGGCGCGGCCAGGCTGGCCGGCGCGACCCCAGCCCTCGCCGGCGCCATCAGCCAGGCATCCAGCGGCGCGGACCAGCTCTCCGGCGGCGCCGCCACACTCGCCGCCGGGCAGCAAAGCGCCCTGGACGGTGCCGCGAAACTTGCCGAGGGCGCGCAAACGCTCGACGACGGCGCCGCCCGGCTGGAAAGCGGTGCCGCCACGGCGTCCGAGGGTGCCGGGACCCTCGCAGCTGAACTCGCCAAGGGCGCGGGCCAGGTCCCCAACCCCGACGATACCCAGAAAGACAGTCTCGCCAAGGTGATGGCGGATCCGGTCGCCGTCAGCAACGTCTCCCAGGCCAAGGCCGGCTCCTACGGCGCAGGCCTGGCACCGTTCTTCCTCACCCTCGCGCTCTGGATCGGTGTTTTTATGCTGATCCAGGCGATGCGGCCGGTCACCCAGCGGGCGCTGGCGTCGAACGCCCCGGCGTGGAAAATCGCCGTCGGCGGCTGGCTTCCGTTCCTGGCGGTCTCCGCCGTCCAGGCGAGCCTGCTCACGCTCGTGGTGGACGTGGGGCTGGGGCTCAACCCCGCCCACCCCTGGCTGATGTGGTTCCTTATGCTGGCCGCCGCGATGGCGTTCAGCGCGATCATCCAGGGCGTCGTCGCGCTGCTCGGATCCCCCGGCAAGCTTGTGGTGCTCATCCTGCTGGTGCTGCAGCTGGTCTCCTCCGGGGGCACCTTCCCCTGGCAGACCACGCCGCAGCCGCTCCATGTGGTGCACCAGCTCCTGCCGATGGGGTACGTGGTCAACGGCATGCGGCACCTGATCTACGGGGCAGACCTTGCCGTCATCCTGCCCACGATGCTGGGGCTGCTTGGCTACACTTTGCTGGGAATGGCCCTGTCCACGCTGGCAGTCCGGAAGCACAAGTACTGGACCCTGAAAACCCTGAAACCGGAGATCACCGTATGAGTAGCCCCACGGACGGCAGTACGAGTGACGACAGAGGCCCGGAAACTGGCCCGGAAACTGCCGGGGAAACCGAGGCGGAGACACCGGCGGGAACCGCGAAGAAGCTCCGGCCGTCCCGCACCAACGCAACCAAACAGAAGCTGTTCGAAGCCTCGATGGAACTGATCGGCGAGCGCGGCGTGGCGGGAGTGACGGTCGACGAGATCGCCGCGGCCGCCGGAGTCTCCAAGGGCACGGTTTACTACAACTTCGGCAGCAAGTCGGACCTGATCGCCCAGCTGCTGCGGCACGGCGTGGACATCCTGCTGGCACGGCTGCTGAGCGTCAGGGACGATTCCGCGGACCCGCTCGCTGCGATGGACGAAATGATCGGCCAGGCCATGGACTTCATGGACGAATACCCGTCCTTCGCCCGGCTCTGGGTCAGCGAGAACTGGCGGACCCCCAGCGAGTGGCAGGACACTTTCGCCGAGCTGCGCGGACGGCTGCTCGCCGTGGTCGGGGCGGCGGTTGATGCGGTGGCTGCCGTCTACCCGGTGGATCCGGCGGTGTCCCGGGGCAGCCTCGAGACAGCCATCTTCGGAGCCTGCTTCGTGGTGGGCCTGGACCGGCAGACCTACAACCCGGAGCGGACCCGCGAGCAAAGTGTCAACGCGATCATGGCGTCCATGCGCGGCTACATCGTGAAGTAGCCCCTTTCGGGGATGATTATTCACATGGGCCACATGGGTAACAACGGCAAGATTGCCATCGGTGCGTTTCTGGCCGCGCTGGCGCTGCTGGCGCTGACCGGCATCACGTTGCACGAGTCCGTGTTCCTGTGGTTCCTGGCGGCCTCCGCCGCGGCCTATGTGGCGTGCGTCTCCGAGGTGGTTATCCGCCGGCGGCACCGGACCCTGGCCGCCAGCGGGATCGGGAGCATCCTGTTCATCGCCTTCACCATCGCGTTCCTCCGGCAGTGGGGCCTGGCCTTCAACGACGATCCGGACGCAATGTCCACCCCGGTGGATACCGCCTATCCGGACCTCTACTTCTACCTCGCTGCAGCCTCCGGCTCGGCCACCTTGCTGCTGCTGGTGGCCGGGACGCTGCTTCCAGGCAGGGGCTGGCGTGGGCGCGCCGCCGGATCCGCCCCGCGGCGGCGTCCGGCGTCGGGCGTGAGACGCCCGGCACCCCGGGCTTCCGGCACCCGGCGCGCACCGTCCAGGACCGCCCCGCGGCCGACGCCGAGGCCGGCGGCACCGCGGACTGCCACTCCACGGACGGCCGCCCCACAATCGGCAGCACCCCGGACGGCCGCACGCCCCGCGGCCAAGGCGGGGCCCGCCAAATCCGGTGCGGTAAGGGCAACGGGAACGACGGCGCAACCGGCCAAGCCTCAGTCGGCCCGGGTTCCCGCCCCGCGGGCGGCGTCCTCGGGCGTCAAGCGGCCAGCTTCCTCCGCCGGGAGTTCGGCTGCGGCCAAGTCACCCGGCACGTCAGCCGCGCGCTCCTCGGCGCGGACGTCGCCCCGCCGCTGAGCCTGCGGCCGGCGGTCCCGGCGTCGACCGTCCCGCGACCGGATGTCCCACGGGCGGATACTCCATGGCCGCAGCACCGCCGTCGCCACCCCGGCCAGCAGCAGGAGCCCGCCGGTCACCTCGGCGGGGGTTGGCACTTCGCCCAGGACGAGCCACGCCGTTGTCATCCCGACCACCGGCACCAGCAGGGTGAACGGCACGACGGCGGAGGACGGGTACAGTCCCAGGAGCCTGTTCCAGATGCCGTAGCCCACGAGGGAACCGAAGATGGCCGTATAGAGGGCGCTCAGCACGGTGACCGGCTGGACTTCCACCAGTGACTGCGCCACCGCGGTCGGCCCGTCAACCAGCAGGGACAGGCCCAGCAGGGGCAGTGGCACCACGGCCCCTGACCACACCACGAGCCCCAGCCCGGACGCCGCTTTCGCCTTGCGGGCGACGATGTTGCCGGCGGCCCAGGACAGCGCCGCGGCGAGCACGATCATCAGGGGAAGCACCGGTGCGACCAGGCTGCGGCCGACGGCCACGACAGCGAGGCCGGCCACTCCCAGCACAACGCCGGCAAACTGCCGCCGGCTGGGCCGCTCGCCGAGGAACCCGGCGGCCAGGAGCACTGTCAGCAGGACCTGCGCCTGCAGGACCAGGGAGGCCAGGCCCGCGGGCATGCCCAGCGCCATGGCCAGATACAGCAGGCCGAACTGTCCGGCGCTCATCAACAGCCCGACGCCGACGATCGCCCTCCAGCCCACGTCCGGCTTACGGATGAAGAAGATACAAGGGACAACCACCAGGGTGAACCGCATCGCCACGAACAGCAGCGGCGGCATCTCCGCTCCGTCCGGGTGCAGCCCGAGGTCTATCGCGACGAAGTTGACGCCCCAAAGTACTGCGACGAGCAGGGCGAGGGCGGAATGACGGGTGTTCACCCTGCCACTATGCCGGTTCCGGCCCTGCTCCGCCGCAGTATCGGGCCCACGTGCCGAAGATTAGTCGGGGCGTGAACGGTCAGAGGTTGCGGGGATTGTCCTCGCGGGGCCTTTCGGTATGGTCCGGGTCATTGGGGGCCGGCTCGTTGGAAACCTGGCTGCCGTCCGGATTTGGCGTCGTCTGGCCGGGTGAGGCAGGGTTCCGGTCGCCGCGGTCGCGGCGAAGCTCTCCATTACCTGAGGCTTCGCGGGGCGTTTGGGCATCGCGTTCGGTGGTGACGACGTCGGGGTCCAGTTCGTCCGCTTTCCGCAACTGTTCCTGGGCGCCGGCGCGCACGTGCTCGGCTTCCTGCTGCCGTTCGCGGGCTTCCTCCCGCAGGCGCTCGGCCTCGACTTCCGCCTGCTTCGCGTCGGCCTCGGCGCGGGCGGCCTTCGCCTCGCGCTCCCTTGCGCCGATCTCTTCGGTCTTGGCCTGTTCACGCATTTCTACGGCCTTGTTGCGGTTCGCTTCCACCTTGCGCTTGCGGCTGACCATGGTGACTACGACGACGATCGCGATCACTACAACGACGCCGATGATGATTCCAATAAGCTGTCCTGAATCCACGATGATTCCGCCTTTTCTCCCGATCGCCATTAGTCCACGAGTAGACAGCATCAGTAAACCGCACAATCGCCTGCATGACTATGCATCCGGGAGCGGCGCCGCGGAGTTTATTTGGCCCGGGGAACCTTGAAATGCGTGAGCCTGGCGTCCTGGCCGTCCAGTTCGGCCCAGGTCTTTTCGGTCTCCATGATGGTCAGCGCGCTCGTGGGGTACCGCGTGGCGGCGTCCATGTAGGCGTCGTGGTTGGAATCCCTGGAGGCAAGGTGCATGGCGAGGTCCTGCACGCCGGGCATGTGCGAGATCACCATGAGGGTGGTCACGGTGTCCGGGACGTGGTTGATGACTGTCAGCATCCGCTTCGCCGAGGCGGCGTAGAGCCCGTCCTCGAGTTTCGGCGTCGGAGCCTTGTCGCCGAGTTCGCTGCAGACCCACGTGCACGTCTGCCGTGTGCGCAAAGCGCTGGAGCAGAGGATGAAGTCGGGGACCACGCCGTGCTTTAGCAGCCATTTTCCGGCCTGCGGGGCATCGCGGTGGCCGCGCTCTTCGAGCGGCCTTTCATGATCCGCGACGCCGCCGGGCCAATCCGACTTGGCGTGCCGCATGATCACCAGCCGTTTGATGTGATGCGCGCTCATGGCTCAATCCTAGTGCGGCGGCTGATCCCCGGGCGCGCATCCCGCCAGCGGCCGCTCAGTCCTCAAGGACAAAGGTCACTTCAAGCACGACGTGCCAGGCAACCACAGCGCCGTCGCTGATTTCGACCTTCTGTTCCTTCACCCACGCCCCCGTGACATTGCGCAGGGTCTTGTTGGCCCTGTCGACGCCCTCCTTAATGGCGGCATCAAACGAGGTCTTGGAGTTCGCGCTCAGGGTAGTGATCCGTGCAACAGACATGTCTTCCTCCCAATAGTCGGCCCAACGGTCCGAGACTACGCCGGACCCAGCAGACACAACAGAGTCCAACCGCCACCCCACAGCCGCGAAGGCACATACCCGTCAGCCAGCCCGCCCAAAGCCCGCCGTCCCGCGACTGGGGACGTGGCGGCCCTGCGGAAGCGAAGCGGTTTTCCGCGTAGTGCCGCATCGCCGACTGAGGAACGAAGGAGGTGTCTAAGGCACGGCGGAAAGCCACTTCGCTTCCGGGAAACGGAAAAAGCGCCCGCCCCAGTTAAGGGACGGGCGCTTCGCGTGGAACTAAGGCTAGATCGAGTATTCCGGAGCGGCCCAGACTACAACTTCGGGGTGCTCGTAGAAGCGGTAGCCCTGGCCGCGGACCGTTCGCACGGTGTTGGCGAGGCGGCCGAGCTTGGAGCGCAGGCGGCGGATGTGGACGTCGATGGTGCGCTCGTTGGGCACCTCTTCGGCGTTCCGCCACAGGCCCTCGAGCAGCTCGTCGCGGCCCACGGTGCGGGTGCCGTTCTCCACGAGGTAGTTGAGGAGCTCGAATTCCTTGAACGTGAGGTTCAGGGATTCGCCGTCGAGCGCCACCTCACGGCGGGCAAGGTCAATCAGCACACCGGAGGGGCGCGGGTCCTGCGGCTGCTGCAGGCGGGCCGTCTCGGACCGCTGGCGGGCGCCCACCGTGGGGTCACCGAACGTGGAACGGACGACGTCGAGCGCGGAGCCCGGGGCGCTGGCCGGGGCGACGGCGACGGCAGCGTAGCTTTCAGCGCCGGACACCAGGGACTGGGCGTAGGCCCGGATCTCCTGGGCAAGCTTGGCGATGGAAGTCCCGGCGGCCGCCGCGGTTTCCTCGTCGATCCCCATGTAGAGCACGAAGCCGCGGGCGACGTTGTCGTTGGGGACGGGACGGACGGGACTGCCGTCACCCGGGGCGATCACGGGGGTCGGGGCCGTGGCCGGCGCCGGCGGAACAGCGCGGAGCTGCCCATAAGAGTTGGGGTTATATCCCTGCGGTGCATAGCCCGGGGCGGGGAAGCTGGCGCCTGATCCGGCGGGGGCGAAGGACGGGCGGCTGCCGAAGCCCTGGCGGATACCGGAGGCCTGGCCGGCCTTGCCGGCGTTACGGACGGAGATGTGGACGTATCCGGATGCAACTGACATGGATTGCTTACCTCAATGTGAATGGCCGTCATCGCGGCTCGAATGCTACTTTTCCCCGCAATGAAATCTGGGGAGGGGCGCCCTACGCTGGGCTGGGGGCGAATGCCTAGAAACTTTCGGGGTGTAAAAGTTAGGCGTGCATTCGACAACAACGCTTATCGGTATCAGCGGGTGTGCTGATCCAAAAAACTGCGACTGCAGGTGCTGTTGAGTTCTTGTTCACAATTGAAGTGTGCAACGTAACAATGAAAACTTGCAAGTAACAATGGACCCGGATGTCCACCATGCGAGACGAAACGCCAATTTGTAGCGCAGATCACAATTCTGCCGGGTCAATAAAATAACAAACGTTCTGGTTATCGATCGCCGTCCATGCCCTTGCGACCGAATATTGTTCGGGCAACCATGGTCAAACCGCAAAATCGTTCATGGTAAGCCAACTCGGACAGACAGTTCGCCTGCTTATCAATAGCCGCCGGCCGTCCCACAGAGTGGTCACCGCGGGATTTTCGAAAATTGCGGCCGGACCAGCGCTCCCGGGATGTCCAGCTCGCTAGGCTGGGATCCACAGGTGCCGCACAGGATCCCCAAAGGCGCACCAAACCGGCAGATCGGAGAGTAGTCTCATGGCCACTTCGCACTCCATGACAAACAATCTCCCCCAGCTGACGCATCCGGACGGATCCCCCATCCGTGCCCTGGTCGTGGACGATGAGCCCAGCCTCTCCGAGCTCATGAGCATGGGCCTGCGCATGGCGGGCTGGTCGGTTGCTGTCGCGGCGGATGGCCCGGAAGCCATGAAGCTTGCCAAGGACTTCCGGCCCGACGTGCTGGTGCTAGATGTGATGCTTCCCGGGTTCGACGGCGTTGAACTGCTGGGCAGGATCCGCGCCTTCGCGCCGGAGGTGCCGGCCCTGTTCCTGACGGCGAAGGACGATGTCCAGGACCGCATCACCGGGCTGGCTGCCGGCGGGGACGACTACGTAACCAAGCCGTTCAGCATGGAGGAAGTGCTCCTGCGGCTGCACCGGCTGGTCCAACGTTCCGGGGTGGCCGCCATGGATACCGCCGAACTCGTCGTCGGAGACCTCGTCCTGAACATCGATACGCGGGAAGTGCGGCGGGCGGGGGAAGAGCTCCACCTCACGGCAACCCAGTTCGAGCTGCTGCGCTATCTCATGGAGAACCCAAAACGAGTCGTGAGCAAAGCCCAGATCCTGGACCGGGTCTGGGACTACGACTTCGGCGGGCAGGCCAACATCGTGGAGCTCTATATCTCTTACCTCCGCAAGAAGGTCGACGCCACTCACCCGCCCATGATCCACACGGTGCGCGGCGCCGGCTATGTCCTGAAGCCGGCGGACTGATCCGTGCCCGAACCCTCCGGCACTGCCAGCCGCTTCACTATCAGGTGGCGCGACCCGTCCACGTGGCACCTGCGCACCCGGCTTGTCCTCGTCGCCATGGCGCTGCTCGTGGCGATCTGCGGAGCCGTAGGAATTGTCAGTTATGCCTCGATGGACCTCTTCCTGACCCGGCAACTGGACACGCAGCTGCAACAGGCCTCGGACCGTGTCCGCGATTTTGGCCGCGCCGGCGGCCGCTCCGATCCCCTTGAGGCACGCGGCCAGGGAGTCGGCACCCTGAACGCCAGGATCGTGGACGATTCGGTCCGCAGCGCCGGTTTTCTCGCGGAGGACGCCACCCGCAAGTCACTCACCGCCGAAGACGACGAGATCCTCCTGAAGCTCTCCCCCCGCGACCAGCCGGTCAACCGGATCCTGTCCGCCGGCTCCTACCGGCTGGTGGCTGCGAAGGCCCAGAACGGTGACGTGATGGTGACCGGACTCCCGCTTGCGGAGAAGCAGAACACGCTGGCCTCCCTGGTCTGGACAACGGTGGTCGTATCCGCCGGCGGCCTCGTAGTGATCGGCCTGGCCGGGACGGCGCTGATCCGCCGGACCATGAAGCCGCTGGATCAGCTCTCCGAGGTGGCGACGCAGGTCTCCCGCCTCCCGCTCGACGCCGGAGAAGTGGGACTTGCCGTACGGGTTCCGGCGTCGGCAGCCCATCCGGGAACCGAGGTGGGCAGCGTTGGCCATGCCCTGAACCTGATGCTGGACAACGTCTCCAATGCCCTCGAAGCCCGGCAGGAGAGCGAGATGAAGGTGCGCCAGTTCGTGGCGGATGCCTCGCATGAATTGCGCACGCCCCTGACCGCCATCCGCGGCTACACCGAGCTAATGCGGATGACCGAGCACTTCACCCCCGACGGGCAGAAGTCCCTGGCCCGTGTGCAGAGCCAGTCCGAGCGGATGACCACCCTGGTGGAGGACCTGCTCCTGCTCGCCCGGCTGGATGAGGGCCAGCCGCTCAAGCTCAGCGACGTGGACCTCACCCAGCTGGCCGTGGAGACGGTGAGCGACGAGAAGGTGATGGCCCCGGACCGCGTCTGGCAGTTGGAGCTCCCCGAAGAGCCTGTGGTGGTTCGCGGAGACGCCACCCAACTCCACCAGGTGCTGGCCAATCTGCTCTCCAACGCCCGCAAGCACACGGGGCCCGGAACGACTGTAGTGACCGGCGTAGGGCGCACCCCGGACGGGAGTGCCGTGGTGACGGTGACCGACAACGGGCCCGGGATCGCCCCCGAGTTTGTGGGCCGCGTCTTTGCGCGCTTCACCCGGGCGGATGCTTCCCGGAAGAACCCGGTGCCGGTGACGACGCCCGCAGCCGTCCGGCGGCCCTTGCCGCACCTGCCGCTGCGCCCACCCCGGTCTCCGTCCGCCGCGAGTGCTTCCACGGGGCCGCCTCCCCCGACTTCCGCCGAGGGAACCAGCGGGCTGGGACTCTCGATCGTGCAGTCGATTGTTGAGGCTCATGGGGGGACGGTCAGTGTGACGTCGGTGCCCGGCCGGACCCAGTTTGTGGTGCGGCTGCCCGCGCCAAACCCGGCCCAGGCGGCGCATCCGGCGGCGCAAGCCGCCACACCGTCGTCGTGATCTCCGTTACCTAAATGTGACTTAAGCTGCCTGGTCCTGTACGGTTTTTAGGGTGTGGCCATCACTGACGCCGCACATCCGGATGCACGCCAAACTCTGCCGCCTCCCGGATTCCGCTGCACCAGGCAGAGGCGGGGGACCCAGAGTTCCCGGGCATTTGCAGATCTTGCACCCTTGGGGTGAAGCCGACACGTGAGATTCCGTGCGGCCGGATGACCTCATCCGAACCCGACAGCTAACTCCGCAGGCGTTGAGAGGCGATCATGACTGAATTCAAGCCAAAAACGCGCCCTGATGGCGTTACGAAGAAGACCCGCTCCGAGGTGTCGCGCCACCGCGCTGAACCGGCCAAGCCCGCTTCAGCCCTGTCCCGGTTTGCCCAGAACTTCGGCACCACCGGCCGCCGCGCGGCCGTTGTTGCCGCCGCCTGCGCGGTCCTCGTGGGGGTCGGCGCCGCCGGGCATGCCTCCGAGACGGCTGCCCGCAATGCCACCGCGGGCACGTCCACGGAAGCAGCCACCACGGCGGATCCCCTGACCCACCTCGATTTTGAGCGCGTCCGGGTCGACAACCAGGCCACCATCCCCACCGGCGACGTCGCGGCACAGTCCACCGAGATCGAGCCTGCCGAAGCACCGGCCCCGGCAGCTGCCCCGGCTCCCGCACCGGCACCCGCGCCCGAGCCGGCACCGGCGCCCGCCCCCGTTGCCATCGACGACCCGGCCGGCGCGCAGGCCTACGCAGCCAGCCAGCTGGGATCCCACGGCTGGGCGGCAGACCAGATGCAGTGCCTCACGAAGCTCTGGACCAAGGAGTCTGACTGGAAGACGACGGCCACCAACAAGAGCAGCGGCGCCTACGGCGTGGTCCAGTCCCTGCCGGCCGAGAAGATGGCCAGCGCGGGCGCTGATTACCGGACCAACTACCGGACCCAGATCAACTGGGGCCTGAAGTACGTCAAGGACCGCTACGGCTCACCGTGTGGCGCCCTGAACTTCCACTACGCCCACAACTGGTACTAAACACCAGAATGTCGGACTCAGCTGAGGCCCCGGATCCCACTGGATCCGGGGCCTTAGCTCTGCCGGCGACAGCCCGCGGGAACCGCCGAGCCGTGGCCGGACGGTTCGGCTTAGGGCGCGTCTAGCCGTTGGGACGGTTGGGCAGGTACTGCACCGCCCATTTATTGCCGTCGGGATCGGCGAAGTAGACGAAGTGCCCCCAGTCCTGGACATCGACGTCGCTGACATCCACGCCGTTGTCCTTGAGCTGCCGGTGGGCGGCCTGAATGTCGCTGACCACCAGCTGCAGGCTGGGGGCGGTGCCGGGCGGAGCGTCGTTGAGCCCCTCGCCTATGGCGATCGAGCAGCCGGAACCCGGCGGGGTCAGCTGGACAAAACGGATGCCGTCCATGGGCCGCTCGTCGTAGTCGGCGTTGAAACCGACCTTATTGACGTAAAAATCCTTGGCACGGTCCACGTCGGACACGGGGACAAAGACAAGCTCAAGTTTCCAGTCCATGGGGCACAGGCTAGTCCCGGACAGCGATTTGCGGTAGGGCAATCCCAAGCGCGTGAACCCGCCGAGACGGCGGGTCTAAACCCGGCGGCTGGTTAGCCGGCCACGCCGTAGAGGCGGTCGCCGGCGTCGCCCAGGCCCGGGACGATGTAGGACTTCTCGTTGAGCTTCTCGTCGATGGAGGCGAGCACGATCGTCACGTTGGCGTCGGAGAGCTCTTCTTCCAGCTTCGCGAGGCCTTCCGGGGCGGCCAGCAGGCAGATGCAGGTGACGTCGGAGGCGCCGCGCTTGAAGAGGAACTTGATGGCCTCGCGCAGTGTGCCGCCGGTGGCGAGCATGGGGTCCAGGACAAAGATCTGGCGGTCGGTGAGGTCCTCGGGGAGACGCTCGGCATACGTGATGATGTCCAGGGTCTCTTCATCCCGGGCCATGCCCAGGAAACCGACCTCGGCGGTGGGGACAAGCTTGGTCATGCCCTCGAGCATGCCGAGTCCCGCCCGCAGGATGGGGACCACCAGCGGGGTGGGCTTGGTGAAAGCGGTGCCGATCGTGGTGCTGACAGGGGTCTCAATGGTGACCGGTTCGGTGCGGACTTCGCGGGTGGCCTCGTACGCCAGGAGCGTGACCAGTTCCTCGGTGAGCTGGCGGAAGACCGGGGACGGGGTGTTCTTGTCCCGCAGAACGGTGAGCTTATGGGCGACCAGCGGGTGGTCCACAACGAAAGTGCGCATGGGTCAAAACTATCACCCGGCGGCTGGTGGCCCGCCCGTGGGACCGCGGGCGCCGACGTCGTCCTTACCGCCGGACCGGCCGTCTTTGCCGGTGCCGCTGCCGGTCACCCCGTCGCCGTCTTTGAGGTGCGCGGGGTGGTCGAACGTGGGCGCGGGACCTGCTTGTTCCCGGTGCCGCAGTACATGGAAGAGCCTGTGGGCCATGATCACGATCGCCACCCACGCCAGCCCCAGCAGCCATCCGAAGATCACATCGGTCATCCAGTGATGGCCCAGGAAGACCCGGCTCATCCCCATTGCGGCCACGAAGATCACACCAGCCGCGATCAGGGCGACGCGCGCAAGTGTGCGCTTCACCTGCAGGCATGCGAGGTACACCACGAGCGCGATCACCACAGTGGTATTGAGCGTGTGCCCGCTGGGGAACGACGGCGAGTCCTCGTAGGGAGGCACGGCGTCCGCGTGGTCGGGGCGGTTCCGGCCGATCAGTTTCTTGCCGAGCGTGGTGGCCGTGGTGGACACAGCTGCGGCGGCCCCGATCAGGATCAGCGGCCGCCAGGTCCGGGAGGCCCAGATGAGCCACGCCGTGAGGATGCTGGCCAGGATCGGCATGCCGATTCCGCCGCCGATGTTGGTGAACCCTGTGACGAAGGAGTCCAGTCCAGGGCTGCGGAGCTGTTCCATAAACGCCAGGGTTGGCTTGTCCAGATTCGCCAGGCCGGCGTCGTCCACCACGTTGTCGTAGACTTCGGCGCTGAGCACAGCCAGGAGAACCACCAGCACGCCGCCCGCGAGCATCGTGACCCACAGGGCGGCGTAGGGCACAACCCACTTGCCCCAGCGCCGCATCAGCCAGCTCTCAGTCCTGGTGGTCACGTCCGTCTCCTGCCTCCTCCGTGCTGCACAGCTTGCTTAGTGTTCGAAACTATCATTGAGCCATGACTTTCCCTGAGCCCAGGCATGCCGGATGGATGGGCCTTGCCCTGGGCGAGGCACGTGCCGCGCTGGCGACGGCGGACGTGCCGATCGGCGCCGTCGTCATTGGTCCCGACGGCTCTGTGCTGGGCCGCGGACGCAACGAGCGGGAGGCGCTCGGGGACCCGACGGCGCACGCTGAGATGGTGGCCATCCGCGCGGCTGCCGCGCGGCTGCAGGAACTCAGCGCCCAGGGCGGGAAGTCCGGTGACGGCTGGCGGCTGGAGGACTGCACCCTGGTGGTGACGCTGGAGCCCTGCGCCATGTGTGCCGGGGCCGTGGTGCTGGCCCGGATTCCACGGGTGGTGTTCGGGGCGTGGGACGAGAAGGCGGGCGCCGCCGGGTCCGTGTTCGATATTCTCCGCGAGCGCCGGCTCAACCACTGGGTGGAAGTGTACGGCGGCGTCAGGGAGCAGGAATGCGCGGTGCTGCTGCGGGACTTCTTCGCCGGGCACCGGGGCGCCTGAGCCTTCGCCATCGCGTCTGCCCGTGCCAGCGGTGTCCCGGCCGCGCTACCTGCCGGCGGCGGAGCCTGCTGCGGCCGCCGCCAGGTTGTCGATCCGCTTCTGCCGGGTGGCCGGTGAGTCGAGGCTGAACGCGCGGAAGTCGCCCAGGTCCTCGCGGATCCAGTCCTCGGTTTCGGCAATCCGCCGGGTCACGGCGTCCGTGGGCGCGTGGAACAGCCAGGGCACGATCCGTTCTTTGCCGGGATCGTATTGCCACAGCCCGATGATCCGGCCCCGGTCGAAGATGGGATGGTCCGGGAGGTCTGCCTGAAGCGCCAGCGAGCCCAGGGCCTGGGTGTGCTGGTCCTCATCGGCCAGCAGTTCGGCGGCATTGCGCCGCAACAGCGCGAGGGAATCCGTTCCGGCGAGCAGCTGGATCTGCTCGTCCGCCGGTTCTTCGAAATCCCCGAGCCGTTCGACGTCGTCGGGCAGCATCCACAGCACGTCCCCGGCGGCGGTGGGAACCTCCACGGCTCCGGCCGCGGCCAGCGCCGCCTTGCTCTGGGCCACGGTGAACGCCGTGAACCACTGCGATTGTTTGAACGTGGCCCCTCCGGTCCAGCCGAGGTAGCGGCGGATCAGCTCGGCGCGGGCCTCGTCGTCGTCGAGCGGGCTGGGCGGCAGGTTCCAGAGTTCGTAGGAATAGCGTTGCTGGTCCAGGCGCCCGTTGGCCGGGACGCGACGGATCCGGCCCTGCGCCTGCAGGATGCCGAGGGCCGTGGGCAGCGTGGTGGCGGCACCTTTCTTTTTGCCTTCCTCGCCGAGGTTCCGCACGGATTCGCCGAGTTCTTCCTTTAGCTGCCGCGGGTCCAGCGGAACGGCGGCCTCGGCGAGCGTGTGCAGCACCTGTTCCTCGAGCAGGGTGATCTCGCCGCGGTCCACCCCGAGCCTGCCGAGCACCCGGAATGCCTCGCCGGCATCCTTGCCCAGCTTGAGGGCCCAGGCGAAGTCGTCCCGGCCCAGGACGTAGGTGCAGCCGCGCGCCGTCGGCAGTTCCAGGATCCGGTGCGCCAGGACATCGGCGTCCACCTGCTCACGCCGGATGCCGGCGCGGGCGAATAGCGTGAGGTAGGGATTGGCGCCGCCCACGGAGCGGGCCCAGCCCGCCCGGGCAAACACCTGCTCCGACGTGCAGCCGGCCAGCGAACCGTCCAGGCCCTGTTTGTGCCAGGCCCAGGCGCGGAGCTTCTCCCGGGTGAGGGTCCGGGCCGGCGGCGCGTTCGCGGTCAGGGGCTGCGTGCTCAGGGGCTGGGGCGTCATGGGGTCATTGTCCAACAGCTTGCGCGGCAGGGGAATCTTCCGCGCCAGGCTTTTCCTCCCCCGCGGCCGACGGCGGCGCCGCCGGAGGATCGGGGTTCACCGCTTCCAGCACGGTCCGGGCCGTGGCGTCCCAGCCGGGCAGCCGGTCCCGTGCGTCGAGCGCCGCGGCCCGCCAGCGGGTCCGGAGGGAGGGTTCGGACAGCCAGCGCCGCAGCACCTCCGCGAGGGGAGCCGGGTCCGTGCCGAGGGCGACGGCGGCACCGGGCAGGGGCGGTGCCGTGCCGTGCTCTGCCGTACTCGGCTCTGCCGTATCCGGCTCTGCCCCAGGCGCTGTCAGCGTCGGCGTCGGAGCGGGGGTGCCGGCGGCGAGCGCTTCGACGGCGCCGGTGCCGGCACGGACCACGACGGGCACACCGCGGGCAATCGATTCCGTGACCACGAGCCCGAAGGTCTCGGCCTGCGAGATGAGCAGGCTGAGGTCGGCCGCAGCCCATTCCGCTTCGAGCGCTCCTCCCCGTAACTCCCCCGGGATCCGGACGCGGCCCTGCAGCCCCAGCCGCGTCACCGTGTCCCGGAGCTGCGCGGCATAGGCCCGGTCCGCGGTGTCGGAACCGATCAGGGACACGGTCCACGGCAGGTCCGTCAGGGCCGACAGCGCGGAAAGGAGCAGTGACTGGTCCTTGTTCGGCAGCAGGGCGGCGACGGCCAGAAGATGCGGCGGCTCCGATCCCAACGCCAGCGCGGCGCCGTCCGTGCCAGGCAGTGCAACCCGGATGCCGTCGAGTCCGTGCCTGGCCCGGATCCGGGCCGCAGCCGAAGTGCTCGTGCAGATCACCCCGGCCGCCGCCCGCAGCGCCCGGCGTTCCAGCCCGGCTTCATCTTGCCCGGTGTCGTCCAGCGGCATGTGGAGCAGGATCCAGGCGGGCCGGCCGGCGGCTGCGGCGGCTGCCAGTTCGTCCGGCGCCCCGCAGGCGAGGAGTCCGTCGACGATAGTGACGGTGTGCCCGGCGGCGGTGCTGCCGGAGGCTCCGCCGTCGTCGACGTCGTCGCAGAGCAGGGCGGCCAGCCGGCGCCGGTCCTCCGCGCTGCCAACCGGCCAGCCGCCGTCGAGCGGGCAGGTGTCCACGTCTGCCCCCAGTACGGCCAGCTCCCGGGCGAGGGCGGCGTTGTAGACGTTGCCGCCGGAGTTGTGGCGCACGTTGCCGGGCACCACGAGCCGGAGGCGGAAGCTATCCGGCTGCATTGTGTTTCTTGCTGGCACCCCGTTACTTGCCGGCACCGAGGTCCTAGCTGGCCTCGAAGTCGAGCGAGTAGCTGGCCCAGGCGTCGGGGGTTTCGCGGAGGGTGACGTCCAGCCCGGCCAGTTCCTTGCCGTCAGCCCCTGGGCGGATCTTCGCTGCCACAGCGTCGGCGACGTACTGGGCCAGGGCCTCGGTGGTGCTGAGCCTGCCGGCGAAGTCCGGGTGCTCGTCGAGGTTCTTGAAGTTCAGGCCCTCGAGGATCGAGTCCAGCACTTCGCCGGCCTCGCCGATGTCCAGGACGATCGAGTCGTCGTTGAGGGTCCGACGGCGGAAGGTCACTTCCGTGACGAAGGTGGCGCCGTGCATGCCCTGGGCGGGGCCGAACGCCGGGCGCGGGAGGCTGTGGGCGATCATGAAGTTGCGGCGGACGGTCAGGCTGAACACGGATTTACCTCGTGGCTTCTGTGGTGGCGGGGTATTCGATGACATGGCAGAGTGCGTCCAACGCGCCGTCGGAAAGCTGCTGGACGACGTCGGGCAGCTCGTCGAGCGCGGAGGAGCCGGTGAGGAACACATCGAATGCCGGATCGCGCAGCAGGGTGACGGCGAGCTGGAGCCGGTCGGCGTTGGTGCGGCGGTGGCGGCGTGCGCGGGCCACCACGCCGACCTGGCTGGCGCGGATGGAGAGCCTGCGGGCATGGAAGTCCTCCCCCAGCGGCACAGTGACTTTGCGGTCGGCGTACCAGGACATTTCGATGACGTCGCCGTCGTCGCCCGCCAGCTGCAGGGCGCGCTCGAGGCCTTCCTGCGAGGCGGAGCAGTGGATCACGATGTCGCAGTCCGGCAGGGCGTCGTCGGGGTGGCTGAAGTCGACGCCGAGGGTTTCGGCGAACGCCCGCTTGGCCGGGTCGACGTCGACCAGTTGCAGCCGTCCGAGCGGGAAACCGCTCAGCAGCTTGGCCACCATGCCGCCGACGAGGCCGGCGCCGATCACGGCGACGCGGTCGCCGAGGCGGGGTCCGGCCTCCCAGATCCCGTTGATGGCTGTCTCGACGGTGCCGGTGAGCACGGCGCGGCGGGCGGGGACGTCCTCCGGAACCTCGGTGAGCGACTCCACGGGCACGACGTAGCGGTCCTGGTGCGGGTATAGGCAGAAGACAGTTTTGCCCAGCCATTCAGCCGGGCCGTCCTCGACGACGCCGACGGAGAGGTAGCCGAACTTCACCGGGGCCGGGAAGGTGCCTTCCTGGTTCGGAGCGGCCATTTCCTCTGCCACGCATTCCGGAACGCGGGCGTTGTGGACCACCAGTTCGGTGCCTTTGCTGATGCCCGAGAACAGGGTGCGGACCAGGGCTTCCCCGGGGCCGGGAGCGGGCAGTTCTTCGCGCCGGAGCTCCCCCTTCTCCGGGCCGACGGTCCAGTAAGCGGTGGCCGTGGTGTGCTGTTCAGAAGTACTCATCTTGCTTATGAATCTAGTGCCGTGGCACGGCACGGGGAAGTGTCATGGGTCCCGGGCGTGCCGCCCGCGCGTCAGGCAGAGCGCCGTTTTGTGGATCAGCGCATGGCTCCGGTAACCTATTCAGGTTGGTGACGTGTCCGAGCGGCCGAAGGTGCAACACTCGAAATGTTGTTTGGTGTAAAAGCCAACGTGGGTTCAAATCCCACCGTCACCGCCAAGTAGCGAGGCCCCTGGTTCCCTTTGTTTATGGGGGAGGCCGGGGGCCTTTGCTTTGCCCGGACCGGACTCTTCGGCAAAGCATTGGCAATCCCTGTGGAGCTGGCCTTGGCCGGCTCGGTTTCTGGCCTGGCCTCCAAGGTATTCCCAAGGTCGCAGGACTAGAACGTTAACTCCGCGGGTTGACCGTGAATCACCCGCCACCCGTTGAACGTCACTGTGCTCATCCGCATGCAGATCTCCCATTTACAGGCGTGGCTTCCCGGGACTTTTCTCCCAGATGACAGAGAGGTCATCATGCGCATAGTCGCCAGAATCCTCACACCCTTGATGGTGGCTGGACTGCTTGTGGGGCTCGCCGCTCCGGTCGCGAGTGCGGCCGTGGCACAGGTGAGCGCAACGGTCGAAACGGCCCCGATACACGGATCAGGGGATGCCGCGGACGACCCAGCCATCTGGATCCATCCCACCGACCCGTCGAAGAGCACCATCATCGGCACGGACAAGAGCACGGATGGGCGCGGTCTTGTTGTCTACGACCTGTCAGGACGGGAGTTGTTCTACTACCCCGACGGACGGATGAACAACGTTGACGTCCGCTACAACTTCCCCCTCGGCAGCAGCCGCGTCGGCTTGGTCGGTGTCTCGAACCGGGCACGGAGCCTCGACTTCTACAAGGTCAACGAGTCGGATCGCTCGCTGACGAAGGTCGGCAGCTTCGCGCCCACCGCCAACATCGCCACGCCCCGCGGGTTCTCCTTCTACCACTCCCCGGACACCGGCAAGTACTTCGCCTATGTCACCGATATCGGCAAGGTCGAGCAGTGGGAACTCGACGGCTCCACCGGATCAGTTAAGGGACGGCTCGTGCGCAGCTGGACGGTGAGCGGTCCCGCCCACACCGAGGGCCTGGTGGCCGATGATGAGATGAAGCGGCTCTACATCGCGCAGGAGGACATCGGCGGGATCTGGCGCTATGGAGCCGAGCCGGGGGACTCGACCGCCGGGACGAGAGTTGTCAGCACCACTGAGAGTGGCGGCGACATCGTCCAGGACATCAAGGGCATCAGCATCTACTACGGCAGCGGTGGCGCCGGTTACCTGCTGGCCGCGAGCCAGGGCTCGAACCGATTCCACGCCTACACCCGCGACGACAATCGACCGCTGGGAGCCTTCGCCATCCCGGCCGGGAACGGGATCGATGCCGTCACCGGCATGGACGGGGTAGACGTCACGAACTTCGGCGTCGGCGGGCCCTTCCCCCAGGGCTTCTTCGTCACACAGGACACCGCCAACGACGGCGGGCAGCGCCAGAACTTCAAGGCGGTGCCATGGCAGTCCATCGCTGCCGCCTACACGCCCGCTCTACTCATCGACGCTGCCTACGACCCGCGCAAAATCGGGGCCGGGACCCCCACTTCCCAACCGCCGGAAACGACGATCACGAGCCAGCCGGCCAACCCGACGAGCTCCACATCGGCTCAGTTCGGCTTCACCTCGACGTCGACCGGCGCGACCTTCGCCTGCTCACTCGACTCGGCGGCATTCGCCACCTGCATCAGTCCGGTGTCGCACACAGGACTGTCTGCTGGCGTGCATACCTTCCAGGTTCGTGCCGCTGACCAGTACGGCGCCGACCCGACTCCCGCCAGCTATACGTGGACCGTAGACACGACCCCACCGCCGGCGGACACGGTGCCCCCGGAGACGACGATCACGTCGGGACCGCCTGCGGCATCGACGTCGACCAGCGCCTCCTTCGCCTTTACCTCAAGTGAAGCCAATTCGACGTTCCAGTGCAGCCTGGACGGTGGGCCGCGCGTCGCGTGCAGCTCGCCCCAGACCTACACCGGGTTGTCGATCGGATCCCACACTTTCGGTGTCTGGGCCACCGACGCGGCCGGCAACACCGATGCGACGGCAGCGACGCAGACCTGGAGCGTCAGCCCCAGCGACCCCGGCGGCGGCAGCGGCAGCATCGTCCGCGAGTCGGTAAGCCAAGCCACGAACACTGCGGCGGGCACCACGCTCACGATCCCCAAGCCCGCCAACGTCGCCCAGGGCGATCTCCTGGTCAGCTGCCTCTCCCTGAACGGCGGCAGCATCACCACGACAGGTGCCCCGGCCGGGTGGACACGGCTGGCCGCCGTGACCACCATCGCGAACCCGAAAGTGTACGGCTACTACAAGGTGGCCACTGCGTCCGAGTCGGCGAGCTATTCCTGGACCACGACTTCGACGACAAGCGGAGGGGGTATCGCGAGGTATTCCGGCGCCGCGGGGCTTGACACCGCCGCCACGACCGCGTCCGGCGCGGCGACATCCTCGGGAACCGTCCCGGCAGTGACGAGCACGACCTCGAAAGCGATGCTCGTCGGATGCATGAGCGTCAACTCCGGCTCGGTCAGCCTCACTTCGCCGGCCGGCATGGCCCAGGCAGTCGAGACCGGCGCACGCCGCTTCGAGGTTGCCGACGGCATTCAGGCGAACGCGGGACCAAGCGGGGCGAAGACGTGGACGTTCAGCGCCGCCCGCGAGTGGGCCGGCTGGCTGATTGCGCTTCGACCGAAGACACCGTAACGCCCCTCGCACCGGCACTCAGCACCAAGATTCCGGCAAGCTGGCTCCATCGTTTTGAGACCATGGAGCCAGCCTTTGCGGAATCCGGCTCGATCGGAACACCGAAATGGTCTCTCCCCAGAAAGATGCCCGGGCCAGATCCCATCGTCAGGCTAGACGGCTTAGCTTTGACGGGCAATAGGCACCCGTTTGACTTGAAAATCCGCACATTCCGTGATTTTTGATGCCACGGTTTCCAGGTTTGTGCGTTCAGGGACTTCGTCAGCCCGCCGGGGTCACCACGTCCTCCAGAACCGAGCGGTCGAAGAAACGGACCTCGCCGGTTTCCTGGAAATACACGGGCACCACGGACGTGCTGGGGTCCTTCGAGGTTTCGTAGATTTCGGACGGGGTCCCGTGCTTGCGGGCAATGGTTCCGACCAGGTCCGTGCCGCGAACCTTGACGGTTCGAAATTTGTAGCTCATTGGGCTCCCTTAGTGACGTGAGACACACCCTACTCCACGCTCCCCAGAGCGTCGCGGAACTACCCGAAGCCCCCACTGGTGCACAATGCGTTTATGACCAATGACGCTCTCCGCCCGGTCTACTTCCTTTCGGACAGCACGGGCATCACCGCAGAAACGCTCGGCAACACCCTGCTGACGCAGTTCCCCGAGAACGAATTCGACCGCATCACGATCCCCTTCATCACCACCGTCGACCAGGCCCGGGCCGTCGTCAAGGTGATCGACCACCGTGCCGTCACCGGCCTGCAGCCGATCGTCTTCTCGACCGCCGTCGGCAGCGAAATCCGCCAGACCCTGGGCACCTGCAACGGGATCATCGTGGACCTCATTGGGACCCACGTCGGGCAGCTGGAGCGGGCCCTGGGGACCGCGGCCAGCGGGGAGCCGGGCCGGGCGCACGGACTGGGCAACGCTGCCCGCTACCAGTCCCGGATGGCCGCCGTCGAATACGCCATGGAGCACGACGACGGCCAGAGCCTGCGCGCGCTCGAAAAGGCCCAGGTCATCCTGGTGGCCCCGTCCCGGTGCGGCAAAACGCCCACCACCATGTACCTGGCGCTGCAGCACGGAATCTTTGCCGCGAACTTCCCGCTGGTGGACGAGGACTTTGACAGGGAAGGACTCCCCAAGCCGCTGCGGCCGTTCATTTCAAAATGTTTCGGCCTCACCACCAATCCCCTGCGCCTCAGCCAGGTCCGCACCGAACGCCGCCGCGGCTCGCCCTACGCATCACTGCGCCAGTGCGGCTTCGAGCTGCGCAGCGCCGAGCGGCTGTACGTGTCCCACGGGATTCCCTACCTCAATTCGGCCAGCGTCTCGGTTGAGGAAATGGCGGCCACCATCCTGCAAAAAATGAACCTCAAGCATTAAGGGCAGGGGCTTCACAAGTGTTGCGTGGACCACATCAGGTGGAAACACCGGCGGAGACCTGTCACTGTTGACAGCGATTGCGCCCATCAACCGGCGACCGCCCCGGGCGGGCGGCGATACCGCATGCCATCATCTGCAAAGGAGCAGTAACCATGACGACAGACATCCTGTGGTTCTCAGAACTCGGCCTCAAGGACCTGGACCGGGTGGGCGGCAAGAACGCCTCCCTCGGCGAGATGGTGCAGAACCTGACGTCGGCCGGCGTCCAGGTCCCGGACGGCTTCGCCACCACCGCCGACGCCTACCGCAGCTTCCTGGCCGACTCGGGACTGGACCAGAAGATCGCCGACCGGCTGGTGGGCCTGGACACCGATGATGTGACGGCGCTGGCGGCAGCCGGCCAGGAAATCCGCAAACTCATGCGCGAGACGCCCTTCCTGCCGGACTTCGAAGCACAGATCCGCGCCTCGTACCAGACGCTGGTGGAGAAGCACGGCGGCTCCGAGGACCTCTCCTGGGCCGTCCGCTCCAGCGCCACGGCGGAAGACCTCCCCGACGCCTCCTTCGCCGGCCAGCAGGAAACCTTCCTGAACGTCCGCGGCATCGAGAACATCCTGCAGGCCATCAAGGATGTCTTCGCGTCCCTCTACAACGACCGCGCCATCGCCTACCGGGTGCACCACAAGTTTGAGCACGCCGAAGTGGCACTCTCGGCGGGCGTCCAGCGCATGGTCCGTTCCGACGTCGGCGCCTCCGGCGTCATGTTCACCATGGACACCGAATCCGGGTTCAAAGACGCCGTCTTCGTCACCTCCTCCTACGGCCTCGGCGAGGCTGTTGTCCAGGGCGCCGTCAACCCGGATGAGTTCTACGTCTACAAGCCCGCCCTGGAGGCGGGCCGCCCGGCCATCCTCAAGCGCGGGCTGGGCGAGAAGGCGCTCCAGATGACCTACACCAGCAACCGCGAGGTCGGCCACACCATTGACTTCGTTCCGGTCGAGGCTTCCCTGCGGAACCGCTTCAGCCTTGACGACGACGACGTCGAGCAGCTCGCCCGCCACGCCGTCGCCATCGAGAACCACTACGGGCGCCCGATGGACATCGAATGGGGCAAGGACGGGATCGACGGCGGCCTGTACATTCTGCAGGCACGCCCGGAAACCGTGCAGTCCCGCAGGACCTCCGGCAGCCTGAGCCGCTTCCGCCTGAACGAGACGGGCCGGGTGCTGGTCGAGGGCCGCGCCATCGGGCAGCGCATCGGCGCCGGAAGCGTCCGCATCCTCACCGCGATTGACCAGATGGCAGCCTTCAAGACCGGCGACGTCCTCGTCGCGGACATGACCGACCCGGACTGGGAACCGATCATGAAGCGAGCCTCCGCGATCGTGACCAACCGCGGCGGGCGCACCTGCCATGCGGCGATCATCGCCCGCGAACTGGGGATTCCCGCCGTCGTCGGCACCGGGGACGCCACGGATGTCCTCTCCGACGGACTCGACGTGACCGTTTCCTGCGCCGACGGCGAGACCGGCGTCATCTACGAAGGCCTGCTGGACTTCGTTGTCGAGGAAACCGAGATCACCCAGCTGCCCGAGGCCCCGGTCAAGGTCATGATGAACGTGGGCACGCCCGAGCAGGCGTTCACGTTCGCGCAGCTGCCCAACCACGGCGTGGGCCTGGCCCGGCTGGAATTCATCATCAACCGCCAGATCGGCATCCACCCCAAAGCGCTGCTGAACATGGACGACCAGCCCGCGGACGTCCTGGCAGAAATCCGGGAGCGGATCGCCGCCTACGACGGCCCGCGCGACTACTACATCAAGCGCCTGGCCGAGGGCGTGGCGACCATCGCCGCGGCGTTCGCGCCGGAGCCGGTGATTGTCCGGATGTCCGACTTCAAGTCCAACGAATACGCCAACCTCGTCGGCGGGCCGGCCTACGAGCCGCATGAAGAGAACCCGATGATCGGCTTCCGCGGCGCCTCCCGGTACCTCGAGCCGTCCTTCCGGGACTGCTTCGATCTGGAGTGCGAGGCACTGTCCTTCGTCCGCAACGAGATGGGCCTGACCAACGTCAAGCTGATGATCCCGTTCGTGCGCACCGTGGACGAGGCCAGCGGCGTCATCGACCTGCTCGCCGAGAACGGCCTGCGCCGCGGCGAAAACGGGCTCGAGGTCATCATGATGTGCGAGCTCCCGTCCAACGCGCTGCTGGCCGACGAGTTCCTGGACTACTTCGACGGCTTCTCCATCGGCTCCAACGACATGACCCAGCTGACCCTCGGCTTGGACCGCGATTCCGCCATCGTCGCCGCAAGCTTCGATGAGCGCAACCTTGCCGTCAAGAAGCTCCTGAGCATGGCCATCAAGGCCTGCAAGGCGCGCGGCAAGTACGTGGGCATCTGCGGCCAGGGGCCCAGCGACCACCCGGACTTCGCCGAGTGGCTGGTCGAGGAAGGCATCGACTCCGTCTCGCTGAACCCCGACACCGTGGTGGACACCTGGCTCCGGCTCTCCGGCGCTGCTGCCGCCGCCCCGGTGAACTGAAACCGTCGACTGACAGTCAGCTGACACCGTGAACTGAATTCACGTCCACAGAGATACCCCGGTCCTGGGACCGGGGTATCTCTGTCTGCCGGCCACCGTGCCCCAGGCATTGGTTGGACGCCTGCACAAGGCGGAGTTGTTGTAGCCGTCAGTTGTTCCATTGAGGAGCCGCTTCCCCACAGGGTTAGCTAAATCCCATCAGCGTTCCGCACCAATAACGTTCAGGACACATCGTGACTTTGCAGCAGGACCGGGCCAACGGCGCCCCCGGACTTTTGACCGCCCGACGAATCGGCAACCCGGCCGAGGAACTGTCAGTCGACGAACTGTGCACGGAGGACTGCCATTTTTGTTGGGGCCCCGAAACAGACTGATCCCGTCCGGGCAGCCGGCCTCCCGGCCGCAGGTTTTTCCCAGCCCGGCCGGTAGAATCGTGGGACAGCCCGCAGGCACTACCGCCCGCGGGAGCAACCATGGCCCCCGCCGGTGAAGGGAGTGTTCCGTGCGCACAGCCGCCAGAGCCCCGTTCCACGCCCTGCGTTCGGCCATGGTGGCACTCACGGTCCTGTCCCTGGCCGCCGGAGCGCACACGCTGGCCGGCGGCCGACTCCCCTCCCCCGGCATCCTGCTGGCCCTGTTGGCCCTGACGGCGCTGGCTTCCACCACCGCCACCCGGCTCAAGCTCAACTTTCCTGCCATGGCCGGCCTGCTGGGCGCCGGGCAACTGGTGCTGCACAAGGCGTTCACCGCCTTCAGCGTCCCCGCGTCCGGAACCTCGTCAGAACCGGCGGGCCACGCAGCGCCGCACCACCTCGGACCGGTTGCCCTGTCTGTCGGTGGTGACGGCCAGTTCGCCGCGTCCGTGCCGGACTCACAATTTGCCCTGCTTTCACTGCTGATGCTTGCCGGCCACGCGCTGGCTACGCTCCTCTGCGCTGTTCTCCTTGCCAGGGGCGAGGCGGCCCTGTGGTCCCTCGCGGCCTGGCTCCGCCCGCTGCTCGGGCTCCCTGTCCCGGCAGCGCCCGCAGCCGTGGCGGCGCCGCCAGCGGTTATCGGCTGGCCGGCGGGCTCCGCGCCGCTGCCGTGGCGGAATCTCCGGCGCGATTGCCGCCGCGGGCCGCCCGCCGCCGTCGTATTTTCCTGACCTAAACTCGGCCGCGGCCGCTGGAAAACACCGGGCCCCGAGTAGCGGGCCCGGATCACCGGCATCGCCGCCGCGCCCTCCCCATTTTTGCGTCGCCCCCGGGCAGCGCACGCCTGAAAGGCAACCCTGTGAAGACTTCCTCCCTACCCGTCCTGCGCCGTACCCTCACTGCCACTGCTGTAGCCGGCGGAACCGCCGCCCTGATGCTCGCCGGTATTTCGGGCGCCTCGGCGCACGTCGGCGTCACCCCGGATAAGACCACCGCGAACTCCTACGCCCTGCTGACCTTCGGAATCCCGCACGGTTGCGAGGAGTCCGGCACCACGAAGGTGACCATCACACTGCCCGCCGAACTCAACGATGCGCAGCCCACGGTCAACCCGAACTGGACAGCCGAGAAGGTCACGGAACAGCTGGCCGAGCCGAAGAAGCTCGCGGACGGCACCTCCATCACCAAGCGGACCAGCCAGATCGTCTACACCGCCAAGTCACCGCTGGATCCTTCCCTCCGCGATGCCCTGGTGCTCTCCGTCAAGCTGCCCGATGTTGCGGGGAAGACCCTCTACTTCCCGACGCTGCAGAACTGTGAGGTCGGCCAGACTGATTGGTCCCAGCTCCCCGCCGAGGGGCAGGATCCGCACTCCCTCAAGGCACCGGCACCGTCCGTGACGGTCACGGCCGCCGTTGCGGCTGACGGGCACGCGGCCCATGCTGCCAGCACGTCGGACACCACCCCGGAGACCGTCCAGGCCGCTGCGGTGAACGACGACGGCGCCCAGGCCCGGAGCTGGGCCGGGCTGGTGGCCGGCGTGGGCGGCCTCGCCCTCGGCGGCCTCGCCCTGGTCCGCGGCCGGAGCAACAAGCCCGTCCCGGTCCGGGCCTCGGCACCCGGCTCCGCCCCCAAGGAGTAGCTGACCTCGATTGATGCCCGGAAATCACAATCCGGGCATCAATCGGGCGCGGCCGTCGTGGCATCGTTGACTCCAGCCACGTCGGGCACGAGGGTGGTGCCATGACGGCTCAGCGAATCACCAACAGACTGGCATTTACGACGGCGGCAGCCGCGGCAGTGCTCTTCCTCGCCGGCTGCAGCACCGGCACCCCGCAGTCCCAGGCGTCCAGCACTCCAGCGGCTTCGCCCACCAGCTCCGCGAGCCAGCCCGCCTCCTCCGGCGCTGCCGCCGGCGCCGGCGCCTCGACTCCCACGCCGGCAGTGCCAGCACCCGCCGGTCCTGCACTCTGCAAGGCAGCAGGGCTGACGGCCACCACCGATTCCACCGGCGGAGGCGCGGCCGGCAGCGTCTACATGCAGTTGCTCCTGACGAACACCGGCTCCGAACCCTGCCTCCTGTTTGGCTTTGCCGGCGTCTCCCTCACCGCCGGTGCCGATGGGGACCCGATCGGCGCCGCAGCGGCCCGGGACACCACCCCTCCCACCGAGGTTCTGCTCGAGCCGGGCCAGGCCGGCGCCGCCACGCTGCGCTACACCCAGGCCCGCAACTACCCGGACTGCACGGTCGTTGCGGCGGCAGGCTTCCGTGTTTACCCACCTGAAGACACCGCATCGCTGTTCGTCGCCCAGCCCCGGGACGCCTGCAGCAACGCCGGCATCAACCTGCTCACGGTCGGCGCTTTCCAGGCCCAGTAGGTTTTCTCACGCCGAGGTGAGACGTTGTGCCCATGCCCGTCCGGGTCATGGGCGCAAAGTTTCACCTCGCGCGGGTGGATGCCACGTTTGGTGATACCGCCCGGGCTGCGGCCCGCCATTTCCTGTCGTTGCCTTAGGGCATGATGGAGGAATGAAGGGGCAGGAGCACGCCGGAGGCACACTCGAGGCAGACGCCATGGACCGGTTCAGCCGGCCGACGCGGGACTGGTTCCTGGGTGCCTTCGCTGAGCCCACCCCGGCCCAGAACGGCGCCTGGAACGCGATCTCCTCCGGCGCGCACGCTCTCGTGGTCGCGCCGACCGGTTCCGGAAAGACCCTCGCGGCCTTTCTCTGGGCTCTCGACCGGCTGCTCGTCTCAGCCCCCGCCGAGCCCGAGTCGCTGCCCGGCCTGGACACCACGAAAGGAATCCGGCGGAAGGCGCCCAAACGCAAAACCCGGGTCCTCTACATTTCGCCGCTCAAGGCGCTCGGCGTCGACGTCGAACGCAACCTCCGCGCCCCGCTGATCGGGATCACCCAGACCGCCAAACGCCTCGGCCTGCCCGCGCCGCTGATCACTGTGGGCGTCCGTTCCGGCGACACCCCGGCGTCGGACCGCCGCTCGCTGCTGAGCAACCCGCCGGACATCCTGATCACCACCCCCGAATCGCTGTTCCTCATGCTGACGTCCAAGGCGCGGGAGACGCTGAGCGAGGTGGACACCATCATCGTCGACGAGGTCCACGCCGTGGCCGGCACCAAGCGCGGCGCGCATCTGGCCGTGTCGCTGGAACGCCTCGACGCCCTGCTGCCCAAGCCGGCCCAGCGGATCGGGCTCTCGGCCACCGTGGAGCCCAAGGAGCTTGTGGCGCAGTTCCTCGCCGGCTCCGCGCCGGTGGAGATCGTGGCCCCGCCGTCGAAGAAGAACTGGGACCTGACGGTCTCGGTGCCGGTGGAGGACATGTCCGATCTGCAGGGCGCGGCCGGCGCGTTCGACTCCGGCCCGGCCTCGGGGCTGCAGCCGCAGGCGTCGATCTGGCCGCACGTGGAGGAGAAGATCGTGGACCTGGTGCTGGCCAACCAGTCCACCATTGTGTTCGCCAATTCCCGCCGGCTCGCCGAACGGCTGACCGCCCGGCTCAACGAGATCTACGCCGAGCGCCAGCTCATGGCCGCCGGCGGCGGCTGGGCCGAGTTTGGTGCCGCGGCGCCGGACTTCGAAGCCGTCCCGGCGGGAGCGCCGGCCGGCGGCGCCGCAGGGGCGCCAGGGCAGGCGGCCCCGACGTCGACGGCGACCCCGGCCCACATGATGGCGCAGGCCGGCAGCACCGCCGGCGCGGATCCTGTCCTGGCCCGCGCCCACCACGGCTCGGTCTCCAAGGACCAGCGGGCCCTGATCGAGGACGACCTGAAATCCGGCCGGCTGCGCTGCGTCGTGGCCACATCCTCCCTCGAACTCGGCATCGACATGGGCGCCGTGGACCTCGTAGTGCAAGTGGAATCCCCTCCGTCCGTGGCCAGCGGGCTGCAGCGGGTGGGCCGCGCCGGCCACCAGGTCGGGGAGGTCTCCCAGGGCGTACTGTTCCCCAAGCACCGCGCGGATCTGGTGCACACCACTATCACGGTGGAACGGATGCTCGCCGGCAAGATCGAACGGCTCTTCGTCCCGGCGAACCCGCTGGACATCCTGGCCCAGCAGACCGTCGCGGCCACGGCGCTGGGTTCCATCGATGTGGAGGACTGGTTCGCCACCGTGCGGCGGTCGGCGCCGTTCGCCTCGCTCCCCCGCTCCGCCTTCGAGGCAACGCTCGACCTGCTCGCCGGCCGCTACCCGTCAGACGAATTCGCGGAACTGCGGCCCCGCATCATCTGGGACCGGAACGCCGGGACCATCGAGGGACGCCCCGGCGCTCAGCGGCTGGCCGTCACCTCCGGCGGCACCATCCCGGACCGCGGGCTCTTCGGCGTCTACATCATCGGCACCGAGGCCGAAGGGACCGGTTCCTCCGGCGCCGCGGGCTCCGCAGGTGGCGACGGCCGGGCCGCCAGCCCGGCCGCCGCCGCGGCCAAGGGCGGCCGCCGGGTCGGCGAACTCGACGAGGAAATGGTCTACGAATCCCGCGTGGGTGACGTCTTCGCACTTGGTGCCACCAGCTGGAAGATCGAGGACATCACCCACGACCGGGTCCTGGTCTCCCCCGCCTTCGGCCAGCCCGGGAAACTCCCGTTCTGGAAGGGCGACTCCCTCGGCAGGCCGGTGGACCTGGGCCGCGCCCTGGGCGCTTTCGTACGCGAACTGTCAGCGTCCGACGTCGGGCCGGCCACCGAACGCTGCAAGGCCAGCGGCCTGGACGATTTCGCCGCCAACAACCTGATCCAGTACCTCGGCGAGCAGAAGCTGGCCACCGAGGTGGTCCCCAGCGACACCACCCTGGTGGTGGAGCGCTTCCACGACGAGCTCGGCGACTGGCGGGTGGTGCTGCACAGCCCGTTCGGCATGCCGGTACACGCACCGTGGGCCCTCGCCGTCGGGCAGCGGCTGCATCAGCGCTTTGGGCTGGACGGCTCCGCGATGGCCGCCGACGACGGCATCGTGCTGCGGGTGCCCATGATGGAGGACGAGCCGCCCGGCGCCGAGCTGTTCCTCTTCGACCCGGAGGAACTCGAGCAGATCGTGACGGCGGAGGTCGGCGGCAGCGCCCTCTTCGCCTCCCGCTTCCGCGAGTGCGCCGCCCGCGCCCTGCTCCTGCCCCGGCAGAACCCCGGCAAACGGCAGCCCCTGTGGCAGCAGCGCCAGCGTTCTGCCCAGCTGCTGGATGTTGCCCGGAAGTACCCCACTTTCCCGATCGTCCTCGAGACTGTCCGCGAGTGCCTGCAGGACGTGTACGACCTTCCGGCGCTGAAGGACATCGCGGCGTCGATCGAGCGCCGCGAGCTCCGGATCGTGCAGACCACCACCCAGCAGCCCTCACCGTTCGCCAAGTCCCTGCTGTTCGGCTACGTCGCGCAGTTCCTCTACGAGGGCGATTCCCCGCTGGCCGAGCGCCGGGCCGCGGCGCTGGCGCTGGATTCGACCCTGCTCAATGAGCTCCTGGGCCGGGTGGAGCTGCGCGAGCTGCTCGATGCCAAGGTCATTGACGCCACCGAGCGGGAGCTGCAGCGCCTCGCGCCGGACCGGAAGGTCCGGGGGCTCGAAGGGGTCGCGGACCTGCTCCGGCTGCTGGGCCCGCTGACCCCGGAGGAAGTCGCCGCGCGGCTCGAACCGGCCGTTGAGGCTGCGCTGGCCGCCGGACCCGCTGCGGAAACTGAGCCTGGCGTTGACGCCGGGCCCGCCGAGGTTGCGGACGTCCGGGCTCCGCAGGTCGAGACCCCTGTCGCCGATGCCGCCGCGCACCTCGTGGCGCTCCAGCGCGCCAACCGCGCCATCAAGGTCAACGTCGGCGGCGCCGAACGCTACGCCGCAGTGGAGGACGCCGCCCGCCTCCGCGACGCCCTCGGCGTCCCGCTGCCGATGGGTGTGCCGCTGGCCTTCATCGAGCCGGTCGCTGATCCGTTGGGCGACCTCGTCTCGCGCTATGCCCGCACCCACGGGCCCTTCACCTCCGCAGAGGCGGCCGCCCGCCTGGGACTCGGCGTCGCCGTCGTCGGCACCGCGCTGAAGCGGCTCGCCGCGGACGGCCGCGTGGTGGAAGGCGAGTTCCGTCCGCACGCCTCGCCCCCGCCGGTGCCCGACGCCGGGGCCGACGCCGGCGATGCGGACTCCGAGACGCAGGCCGCCGCTGCGGTGGCGCCGCTGGCCGGCGTCAGCGAATGGTGCGACGCCGAAGTCCTGCGCAAGCTCCGCCGCCGCTCGCTGGCAGCGCTGCGTGCCGAGGTCGAGCCCGTAGACGCCGCTGCGTACGGACGTTTCCTGCCGGCCTGGCAAAATGTCCGTGTCCCGGGCAAGCGCGGGCAGTCGGCGCTGCGCGGACTTGACGGGATCATCACCGCCGTCGACCAGCTCTCAGGCGTGCCCATTCCGGCCTCCGCCTGGGAACCGCTGATCCTCGCCGGCCGGGTATCGGACTACCAGCCCGCCATGCTCGATGAACTCATGGCGGCCGGCGAAGTGCTCTGGTCCGGTGCGGGCTCACTCCCCGGCAACGACGGCTGGGTCAGCCTGCATCTGGCCGATTCCGCCGAGCTCACGCTGAACCCGGCCATCGATTTCGAACCGGGAGACGCGCAGCAGCGGCTGCTGGACCACCTGCGCAACAATGGCGGCGGCTACTTCTTCCGGCAGCTGACAGAGGTCGCCGGGGGCATGGACGCGGTGCTCAGCGACCAGGACGTCGTCTCCGCACTCTGGGACCTCGCCTGGGCGGGACGGATCACCGGCGACACCTTCGCCCCGGTCCGGGCGATGATTGCCGGCGGACACACGGCGCACCGGCAGGTTGCCCGCGCGCCGCGGGCCCGGGCTCCCCGGATGAGCCGGCTGGGACGCGCCCACGGGACCGGATTGCTCGGGTCCCCCGGGCTGACCGGAGGGCGGTACGGTTCCGTAACCGGCACGGCACCCACTCCCCCGCTGGCCGCGGGCCGCTGGTCCGCCCTGCCCGCACCCGAACTGGATGCCACCATCCATGCCCGGGCCACCGCGGAACTACTGCTGGACCGGTACGGGGTGGTCACCCGCGGCTCGGTCATGGCGGAGAACATCCTGGGCGGTTTCGGCCTCATGTACAAGGTCCTGGCCCGGCTTGAGGAAGCCGGCCGGTGCCGCCGCGGCTACTTCATCGAGCACCTTGGCGCGGCACAGTTCGCCGTGCCCGCCACCGTGGACCGGTTGCGCTCCTACGCCGAGGACACCCAGCTGCACAAGCCCGAGCCGGCGGCCCTGGCCCTGGCCGCGACGGACCCCGCCAACCCCTACGGCGCCGCCCTGCCCTGGCCTGCGCTGAACGTCGAGGCGGGAACCGGCCACCGTCCCGGCCGGAAGGCGGGCGCCCTGGTGGTGCTGGTCGACGGCGCCCTGGTCCTCTACGTGGAGCGCGGCGGCAAGACCCTGCTGGCGTTCAGCGAGGACACGGAGGTCCTGGCCGCGGCCGGCGCGGCCCTGGTGGGTGTGGTCACCCGGGGAGCGGTGGACAAACTGATCATGGAAAAGGTCAACGGCCACGGCATCCTGGACACACCCGTCGCCGCCGCCCTGGCCCATGCCGGCGCCTACTCCACCCCGAAGGGGCTGAGGATCCGTGCCTGAGGGCGATTCAGTCTTCCGCGCGGCCGCCCAGCTGCATGCCGCGCTGGCGGGCCAGCAGCTGATCTCCTCCGATTTCCGCGTTCCGCGGTTCGCCACCCTCAAGCTGGGCGGCTGGACCGTGACCGAGGTGGTCCCGCGCGGCAAACACCTGCTTATGCGGGTCGAGAGCCCGGCCCGGGAACGTGGTGGCAGCCCGGCGGAACCGGACCGGCTGACGATCCATTCCCACCTCAAGATGGAGGGAACCTGGCAGGTGTACCCTCCGGGTGGCCGCTGGCGGAAGCCGGGCTTCACCGCCCGGTGCGTGCTCCGCACCGCCGCGGCAGACGCCGTCGGCTTCTCGCTCGGCATCCTGGAAGTGGTCCGCACCTCCGAGGAAGATTCCATCGTCGGCCACCTTGGCCCGGATCTGCTCGGCCCGGACTGGGACGTGGCCGAGGCGGAGCGGCGGATCCGCGCCGCACCGGACGTCCCGATCGGCGTCGCGCTGCTGGACCAGCGGAACCTCGCGGGGATCGGCAACATCTACCGCTGCGAGGCCTGCTTCCTCTCCGGCGTGCACCCGGCGGCGCCCGTTTCCGCAGTGCCGGACGTGGCCGCGATGATCACCGATGCCAAGCTCCTGCTGGAGGCCAACCTGGGGCCAGGACGCCGGACCACGGTCCTGAACCCGCGCGGCGTTGCCGTGGGCCGGAGCTCCGGGCTGCCCGGCTACTGGGTCTACCGGCGCGAACACCAGCCCTGCCTGAAGTGCCGGACCCCGGTGCGGCGCGGGGTCCTCGCGAGGGCCACCGGCACCGAGGAACGGGACATCTATTACTGCCCTGCGTGCCAGCCGGCGCCGGGCACCGGCTAGCTAACTGCGGCTCAGGGTGTAGCGACGGCGGGATCTGTTGCCACTGCCGGGAGCGTGGAGTCCTTCAGCTCCGGCACGGTGAACCGCGGCAGCAGGAGCTGCACCAGCGGGCCGATCGCCAGGGCGTACAGCACCGTCCCGACGCCGACGGATCCGCCCAGGAGCCAGCCCGCTCCGAGCACCACGACTTCAATGCCCGTGCGGGACGTCCGCACGGACCAGCCCGTGCGCCGCGCGAGTCCGGTCATGAGCCCGTCCCGCGCCCCGGGTCCCAGCCGGGCGCCGATGTAGCAGGCGGAGGCTATTCCGTTGAGCAGGATGGCGCCCGCGAGCATCCCGGCCTGCCCGCCGAGGTGGGAAAACTCGGGAATCAGTGCCAGTCCGACATCGGCGAAGACGCCCACCAGCACGGCGTTGCACAGGGTGCCGATGCCGGGCCACTGCCGCAGCGGAATCCACAGGAGCAGCACGAGGAAGCTGACGATCACCACCACCGTGCCAATGCTCAGCCCGGTCTTGACCGCGAGACCCTGGTGGAAGACGTCCCAGGGGTCCAGTCCGAGGCCGGCGCGGATGAACATGGCCAGGGAGATGCCGTACATGGCGAGGCCGATAAGGAGCTGGGAGAGTCTGCGGGTCATCATGGATCCATCCTGCCGGATAACTGGCCTTGCATTCCATAGCCAGTCTGAAATACTGGCTCTATGTCCGGATCCCTGAATCCCAGCTCCCTGGCCCGGTTGCTCGGCAAGTGGAACCTCGGCGCGGCACCCGCCTACCGGGAGCTCGCCGACGTCGTCCGCCTCCTGGTCCTGGACGGCCGCGTGCCGCTCGACGTCGCACTGCCCAGCGAACGTGCCCTCGCCGCGACCCTCGGCATCAGCCGCACCACAGTCACCGCCGCGTACTCATTGCTGCGCGAGCAGGGCTTCCTCAGCAGCGGCCAGGGCAGCCGCGGCCGGACCTGCATCCCGCAGGCCAGTCCACGTGGCACCGGCAATAGCGGGGCGAACCTCAGCGGCGCCCCTGGCCTGGCCGTTCCGGATGGAATCCTCGACCTCGCCTATGCCTCGCTGCCGGCCAGCGGCGAAGTGGTGCACCGGGCGTTCGCCTCGGCCCTGACCGAGCTGCCCGCGCTGCTGCCCGGGTTCGGCTACGACGCCCTCGGCGTGAACCCGCTGCGGGAAGCCATCGCCGGGCACTACGCGGCCGCCGGCGTGCCCACCACGGCGGAGCAGATTCTGGTGACATCCGGCGCGCAGCACGCGCTGAACGTCGTGCTCCGCACCCTTGCCGGCCGGGCCGACAAGGTCCTCGTGGAGCATCCCAGCTACCCGAACGCGATCGACGCCATCCGGGCCGCGGGCTGCCGGCTGGTGCCGGTGGCCATGCCGGCCGCCCATGCCGCCGCCCCGTCCGCAGCGCCTTCCGGCGGCCGCCCGGGCTGGGACCTGGCGGCGATCGAGACGGCGTTGACGCAGCAGCGGCCCGCCATGGCCTACGTGGTCCCGGACTTCCACAATCCCACCGGGCGGCTGATGTCCGATGCCCAGCGGCGCCGGCTGGTCCGCGCCGCCGCAGCAGCGGGGACAGTCCTCGTTGTCGACGAGACACTCCGGGAGCTGAACCTCGACGGCGTCGCCTCCACGCCGCTGGCCGCCTTCAGCCCCGCAGTGGTCTCCATCGGCTCCCTCAGCAAGTCGCACTGGGCAGGATTGCGGACCGGCTGGATCCGGGCCGATGAATCCCTCATCCAGCGGTTCGCCGCCGCCCGCACCACCATGGACCTCGGCGGCCCGGTGGTGGAACAGCTCGCGGCGGCCCACCTCGTCAACGCGCTCTCCGAACCCCTCCCGGCCCGGCTGGCCACCTTGCGGGACAACCGCGACGCCCTGCTGGAGCTCATCGCCGCACACTTGCCGGACTGGCAGAGCGAACGGCCCGACGGCGGCTTGTCGGTATGGTGCCGCCTTCCCGCCCCCATCAGCACCGCGCTGGCCGTGGTGGCCCCGGACTTCGGCATCCGGCTCGCGGCCGGGCCCCGCTTCGGCACAGGCGGCGCCTTCGAGCACTATCTCCGCGTGCCGTTCACCCTGCCCCCGGAACAGCTGGAAACCGCCGTACTGGCGCTGCGTGCTGCCCAGGACAAGCTGGCGGCTTCCCCGCAACTGCGGCGGAACCTCGGAGCTCCGCCGGCCGCGGCCATCGCCTGAGCCTGCGCCGGCGTTACGGGTTCAGCGGAGGACGCGGACGGCAGATCCGGAACGGCTAGGCGTAGACGTTCTTTAGGAACCCGCCCCAGGCCTTCGCTGTGGTTTCGGAATCCCCGCTGCCGCTGAAGTCGTGGACCGTCATGCCGACCGTGGCGCCGAAGGCATTGCGGCCGAAGAACCGGTACAGCGTGTCCGCGGTGCGCAGGCCAAAGAAATTCTCGTTGGCGAAGTCCACCTCACCTGAGAGCTTCCCGACGCCGTCGAGCTCCAGCTCCACGGCACTGCCAGCCGCCGCCCCCTCGGCGCCCAGGGCCTTCTTGAGCCGGACAAAGCCGTCCGGCGTCGCCGAGGCCGCAGGTGCCTGGACGTCGGTGAAGACCACCGGCCTGCCGTCGAAATACTGCAGGTACTGGCCGAGGGTGTGCAGGTAGAACTCCGTGTGCTTGCTGGCGCCGTCGTACTGCTGGTCCCAGTCCTCGGCGAAGATGCCGCTGTGGACGTAGTGCAGCCGGGCGCGGCCGCCGTCGAGCGGTTCCAGGACGTGCTCCAACTGGTTGAACCAGCCATCCGGGCCGTCCATCCGGGACACCAAATGGGCCGGGTACTCATCCACCGTGCGCACGGCCGGCCACTCGTCCGTGGGGAACATCCACGCCGGCGTGCCAGCAGTGACCGCTTCCCAGACCCTCCCGGGGGTGCCGGGCAGTTCCGTGTCCACGATGATTTCGAAGTTCCGCTTGTCAGTCATTGTCCTGCTCCTTAGCTGATGGGTTCTTGGGTGATGTCTTGAGTGAAGGGTGAAGCGCGACGACGAGGCGGTGCTTGCGCCCCGCGGCAACCCCCGTCCCCTGGGCCGCCGGTCCGCCGTCGTGGTACTTGTCCACGAGCCGGGTCACGGCGACGCCGAGTTCCTCGGCGAACGCGGCCCGGTCCGCGGCCGTGCGGAAGGTGATCTCGCCGTCGATGGCGAAGGTGGCCAGCGGCTGTTTGGCTGCGGCTGCTCCTGCGATCAGCCGGCCCGTCTCCTGAACCATGCGGCTGGCCAGGGCCAGCAGCCAGAAGGCCGAAAAGCGGTCCGAGAACCGGTGCGGGTCCGGGGCCACCGACGCCAGCGCCGCAGGGGAAATGAGGTAGGAGGCTGCGCTCGCCCGCAGGATGCGCTCCGTGACGTTGCCCTTCCGACGCTCCTGCACCAGTTCCACCAGCCCGTGCCGTTCCAGGGCCTTGAGGTGGTAGTTCACCTTCTGCCGCGGCAGGCCTACCCTGGCAGCGAGCTGCGTGGCCGAGCCAGGCTCGGCGAGTTCCATCAGGATGCGGGTCCGGATCGGGTCCAAGGACGCCTCCGCCGCGGCCGGGTCTTCGATCACTTCGATGTCCAACATGCCTCCAGTCTGGCCACCGACAGTTTTATTTGTCAAGAACTTTTTTACCGTCGGAACGCGCCTGCACCGAGGTCGCCGGAAACGTGCCGGCTCGTCGTAAGCTCCGGCGTACTCGAGGGTTTCCGGCGATTTCGCGGCTGGGCCCACCCACGCGGGCGCAACCTGGCGGCAAAGTAGAATGGACCGGTGATGCAATCCCCCCTGCCCGTGCGCGACGGCGTCAACGCGACCCGCCTCCGCCTTCCGGACGAGGGGCCGTGGGACACCGCCATGGACTACATGATGCACCGCTGGGGCCACATCGACCCGCAGGGCATCGAGGACCGCTTCGACGCCGGCGAGATCGTGGGCGAGGCCGGCATCCCGCTCAGCCGCGCCACGCCGCTGCGGAACCACACCTTTATCTGGTACTACCGCACCCTGCCGCCGGAGACCAGGATCCCGGTGGAACTGGCCATCCTGCACCAGGACGACCACCTCCTCGTCGTGGACAAGCCGCACTTTCTCCCCACCACGCCCGGCGGCACCTACATCCAGGAGTCCGCACTGGTCCGGCTCCGGAACCAGCTGAACCTCCCGGACCTCATTCCCATGCACCGGCTGGACCGCATGACCGCCGGAATCCTGCTGCTCTCCACGAATCCCGAAACGCGGGGCAAATACCAGGTGCTTTTCGAGAAGCGCCAGGTCCAGAAGGAGTACGAGTGCGTGTCCGCCGCGGAGCCCGCGCCCGGGCACGCCGCCGTCGACTTCCCCGTCGTGGTCCGGAACCGGATGACCAAGTCCCGCAGCTACCTGCTGGCCGAGGTGATCGACGGCGAACCCAACGCCGAGACCCGGATTGAACGGCTGCGGACTTTCGACGGCGCCGCCCCGGCTACCCCCGGCGCCGGCATCCCCAACACCGCGTCCGACGGCGCCCCGCGCCGTGCGCTGTACCGGCTGGAGCCGCACTCTGGCAAGACCCACCAGCTCCGGGTGCACATGGCCTCGTTGGGACTGGGGATCGTCAACGACGCCTTCTACCCGGAGCTGCTGGACAAGGCGCCGGACGATTATTCGAAGCCGCTCCAGCTGCTGGCCCGCGGGATCCGGTTCGTGGACCCCATCACCGGCAACCCGGTGGAGTACCGCAGCGGGCTGGAGCTCACCGAGGCCCGCCAAGCCACATAACCAAACGGCCCGCAGCCGGCCCTCCCATAAAGCCGCACGAGCCCGCACCCGTCACGGACGGGCGTCCAGCCGGGCGTCCGGCCGGAAGTGCGGTACCTTGTGCCCATGGACTTCGGCAACGCTGACAGCTGGGGGGACGCGATCTATTTCTGGATCATCCCGGTGGTCATGGGCGATGCCATTTTCCCGCCGCTTCCGTCCGAAATGGTGGTCATCACCGGGGGCGCCCTGTCCGCCGTCGGCCGTGCCAACGTGTTCCTGGTGGTGCTCCTCGCCGCGGCGGCTTCCTGGTTCGGCGACATTCTGGTGTTCCAGCTCTTCAAACGGCGCCTGAGCCATGTGCTGGACCGCTGGCGGTGGGGCCGGGCATTCCACCAGTCCGTGCACACGGCGATCGGGAAGGCCGGCCGGTCCACCACTTACGGGGCCATCATCGGCATCCGGTTCATCCCCGGCGGGCGCCTGGCGACCACGGCCGCCGCCGGCATCGCCAACGTCTCCACCCGCGGCTTCAGCCTCTGCGCAGCCCTCGGCGGCCTCCTCTGGGCCATCTGGTCCGTCGGCCTCGGCTATGCCACCGGCGCCGCCACCGGACTGCCGTTCTGGGCGAGCTCACTGATCGGGGTCGGCGTCGGGATGCTGGTCGGCGCCGTCGTGGGGGTGATTGTCACGCGCAAGCGCGGCAACCGCTCCCCAGTGGTGGACGGGCCCGAGGAGGAACTGGACTTCTGAGCCCGGCGCCCGGCACCTGCCTACACGGGCGCCCAGCGGCCGCGGTTGCGGCGGAGCACCATGAGGTTTCCGGTCACCGCAACGCGCTCGACGGCGTCGCGCATCATCGCTGCCGACTCCAGCGCCTGGCTGTTCTCGCCGGTGTAGGAGGTGGGCTCGACCAGGAAGCGCAGGTTCAGCTGAGGAACGCCTCCGGCCAGGTCAAGCTGGTTCGCTTCGACGTGGTGCCGCGTCTCCAGCGCTTCGACAGCCGCAGCCATCACGGCCTCCGGCGGGTTGCCCGGCTTGAGCCCGGTGATCTTCAGTCTGGTCTGGAACGACGGCATGCCCCAACCCTATCGGGACCGCCGGGCGGACCCCCAGCCGGGGTCAGCCGGTGTTGCGCAGGCCGGCCGCCACACCGTTGACCGTAATGAGCATGGCGCGCTGGAGGCGTTCGTCGATCTCGCCGTTGGGCATGCTCTCCCCTGCGGCCTCGGAGCGCACGCGGCGCAGGAGTTCCACCTGCAGGTAGCTGATCGGGTCGAGGTACTGGTCCCGGATCTCCAGTGAACGCTTCAGCGTGGGCTGTGCGTCCAGCAGCAGGTCCTCGCCGGTCAGGTTCTGGATCTCGGTGACGGTGAGCTCGTACTCGGCCCGGATGGCACGGAAGAGATGGTGCAGCTCCTCCGGTACCAAGGTCGAGACGTAGTAGCCGGCAATGTCCATGTCCGTCTTCGCCAGGGTCATTTCCACGTTGGAGAGCACCGAGCGGAAGAAGTGCCAGCCGTCCATCATTTCCACCAGCTGGGCCGAGTGGCCGGCTTCGCGGGCGGCCTTGAGCCCGGAGCCGACGCCGAACCAGCCCGGGACGATCTGCCGTGATTGCGTCCAGCCGAAAACCCACGGGATGGCCCGCAGGCCTTCAAGCCCCGCGCCGGAATCGGGCCGCTTGGAGGGCCGGGAACCGATATTGAGGGACCCCAGCTGCTCCACCGGGGTGGACGCCATGAAGTAGGCCGGCAGGTCCGGGTCATCGATCAGCGTCCGGTACCGGGCGAAGGCGGCGTCGGAAATGGTCTCCATGACGTGGCCGTAGCGTTCGCGCTGGTCCTCCGACGTGCGCGGCGTGCGGTGCAGCGCGGATCCCTGCATAACCGCCGCGAGCGAGAGCTCCAGGTTCTCGCGGGCGAGCTCGGGCAGGGAGTATTTGTCCGAGATGACCTCACCCTGTTCGGTGAACTTGATCTCGCCTTCCAGCACCCCGTTGGGCTGGGCCATGATGGCGTCGTAGGTCGGTCCGCCGCCGCGGCCCACGGATCCGCCGCGGCCGTGGAACAGCCGCACCCCGACACCGTGCTTCGCCGCGACGTCGCGCAGTTTGCGCTGGGTCTTGTGGATTTCCCACTGGCTGGTCATCACCCCGGATTCCTTATTGGAGTCCGAGTAGCCGAGCATGATTTCCTGCACGTCCCCGCGCAGCCGCACCAGCTCGCGGTAGGAGGCGTCGGAGAGCAGCGCGTCCACGATCTCGGCCGAGGCCCGCAGTTCCTCCACGGTTTCCAGCAGCGGCGCGAAGCCGATCCTGGCGTACGGGGCCTCGCCGAAGAGGCTGACCAGCCCGGCCTCGCGGGCCAGCACCGCCGCGGCCAGGACGTCGTCCGCGCCGCGCGTCATGGAGATGATGTAGGTCTCGATTACGTCCGGGCCGTAGGTGCGCAGGGCACGCCGGATCTCCCGGAAGACGTCGTAGGTGCCGTCGGCGACGCCGTCGAGCTTGATCGGGTGGCCGGAGAGCGGGCGCCGGGACGCGAGTTCGGAGCCCAGCACCTCGAGCCGTTCGGAGCGGCTGAGTTCTGCGTACCGGACGCCGGGCCCGCCGAGGCGGTCCATCAGCTGCCCGACGGCGTCGTGGTGGTGGTCTGCGTGTTCGCGGATGTCGAGAGTGGCCAGATGCAGGCCAAAGGAGGCGATGGCGCGGCGGACCCGGGCCAGGGCGCCGTCGGCGGCGAGTGCGGCGTGGTGGTTGCGGAGCGAGCGCTCCAGCAGGCCCAGCTCGGCGAGGAGCTCCGCGGTGGCGGTGTAGTCGCGGCCGGGCTCGTGCGCCGATCCGGCCGCGACGCGCCGGGCGGTGTTGAGCAGCTTGGCCTTGATGCAGGTGAGTTTGAGCCGGTACGGCTCCTGGGCGTTCAGTTCGAGGACCCGGCGGTCCAGTCCGGGCAGGTTCCCGAGGTCGACGTCGATCGAGTCCAGCAGCTCCCGGTCCGCCCCGGCGAGCGCCGTCGAGTTGGACAGGATGGAGATCAGCCCGTCGATCAGGCCGATGCTGATCCGCACGGCGTGCTGGTTCTGGATCTGCAGGATTTCGCGGGTGACGGCGGCGGTGACGTTGGGGTTGCCGTCCCGGTCGCCGCCGATCCAGGAGCCGAAGCGGATGGGTGCCTTCTGCGTCGGCAGGCTGACGCCGTGCTCGGACAGCAGTTCGGAGAGGTCCGAGAGCATTTCCGGCATGGCGTCGCCCAGGATGCCGGTGAGGTAATAGATCGCGTTCCGGGCCTCGTCCACGGGGGTGGGCCGGACCTGGCGGAGTTCGTCCGTCTGCCACATCTGGTCGATCACCTCGGACAGATGGCGGTCCTGGCGGCGGCGTGCGGAAGTGCCTTCCGCCGTGCTCTCGGCGAGGATGTCGGAGAGCCGGCGGATCTTGTCCAGCACCGAACGGCGGGAGGCCTCGGTGGGGTGGGCGGTGAAGATGGGACGGACGTCGAGCTCGTTGACGACCTCCTGCAGCACGGAGCTGCCGGCCTGGTCCGCGATCTCCTCGACGGCTTTGGCGAGCCAGCCGTCCTTTTCCTGCCGCGTGCGCAGTCCGCGGACCCGGTGGACCTGCTCGGCGGCGTTGGCCAGGTGGAAGTAGAACGCGAACGCGCGGACCAGGTCGGTGGCCTGCTCGAGGGGCAGGGAGCCGAGCAGCTCGCGGACCTGGGCGACGACGTCGTACGAGCTCCAGGGCCCGGTGGCGTCCGCACCGCCGCGGGCGGCTTCCTTGGATTCCTTGGTCAGCAGGCGCACCTGCTCCACGAGGCTCAGGAGCTCGGGGCCGTGCTGGCGGACGAGGGACTCGCCGAGGAGCGTGGAAACGCGGCGGACGTCGGCCCGGAGTTCGGCGGCGAGATCGGCGCCGGAGTGCATTGCAGTGTCAGCCATGGAAAACATCTTTCGAGAGGACTTGGCTCGTACACTGCGCTGGATACTGTGAGCCGGGTTACTTTCTTCCCTTAGGATGCTACCCGCAGCGGCGGCCGGCAGGGAATCTGTCTCAGATAGTGTCCGGGGCCTTGACGTGATGCTCCGCGGGCGCCCTGGGTGGCAACGTGATCCGGCCGCTGTAGGGATCGCCGTGATCCGGTCCGGTGCCGGACTGGCTCGATTCGTGCCGCTGCTGTTTGAGTTCTTCGCGGGCCGCGGCCGCTTCCTGGCGGGTGGGGGCGCCGGTGGCCGGATCCATCATGCCCAGCACACTGCCCAGGGTGCCGGTGGCGCCTTTCGGGTTCCCGCCCCGCCGCAGCGCGGACATCCCCGCCAGCGTGAATCCGACGATCACCGCCACGCAGGCGAGAACGGTCCCAAGGATTTCAAGAGCCATGCACCCACCGTACGCGCGCGGCAACCGCCAGACCAGACACGCCCCGGCCGCCGGTTCCACTGTGACTCACAGCAGTGGAAAGGCCTCTCACCGGGACGGACGTAAGGGGCTGACCGCGCCCGACGGTTTGGGAATCCAACGCTCAAGGCAGCGGTCGCCCAGCACCGATATGACCACGAGCAGCACCGCCGCCACGGCGAGACCGAACGGTGCCTGGGCGAAGTCCCATTGAACCAGGAGAGGAAAGTGGAAGACATACAGTCCGTATGAAATGGATGCGACAAAGGCAGCCGGGACGCCCAAGGGGACGACTAGCCGGACGAAGAGCCCGGCCAGGACGGTGGCCGACGCCACGGTGCAGGCCAGGGCGAATCCGAAAAGCTTCAGTGAGAGTCGAAGGATCTCCACCATCTCCGGGTTCCGGTTCAGGACCAGCCCTGCACCGGCAACGGCACACAGCGCCAGCAGCCACCCTCCAACCGGCAACAGGGCCCTGAGGCTGAGCCGGTCCGCACCATAAAGGTCGGCAATCACGGCTCCGGCCCACCACGTCAGCATGTAGGCAAAGACCAAGGAAAAGTGGTTGGGCGCCAGGACGTAAGAACCGAAGCCGATCACGGACAGGGCTCCTACGATTCCCAACGCCCCTCCGGGGGAACGGCGATGGACGATCATAATCAATGGAAAGACAAGGTAGAAAAGGACTTCATAAGACAATGACCAGAGAGGGCCATTTCCCAGGAATGGGTAGACAATGACACCGGGTTTGAAATCCCCCAGATCCTGGAGGGACAGCAGGTTTAGAACCAGCGCCCAGGGTGTGAAATCGCGCACCAGCGTACCGTCCAGCCAGGCAACTAGCGCTGAAACCGCAAAAGCGACAAGCAGCGGCGGGTAAATGCGCCGCAGTCGGCGTAAGTAGTAGGATTTGACGCCCCCGTGCACCCGGGTTCTTTCATTTGCGAAAATGACAAATCCGCTGAGCAGGAAAAAGACAATGACAGCCTCAGGGCCATACCTGAAGATCGCCGCGGATGGACCAGTAATGGCCGAGTGGTCCACAACATGATGGATCACCACGTAGACGGCAGCCAGCGCCCGGATAGCGTCGAGAGCCACCCGCAGGCGCTGACTTGGACGTCGGACGGATATTGAAGAAGTGGCGACGGCAGAAGTCATGTGTCGAACGTATTGGCCAACAAAACTGCCGCCAACAGTACCGACTACTTGAATTCCACAGACCGGCCCCTCGAGTCGGGCCTCGGAGTCCCAGGTTCCGGCGTCTGCGCCGGGCATGGAACGCATGAGGGCGGGTGAACCATGCGACTCGCAGCAGGGACCGTTTTGGACGCCCAGAGCGGCCCCTGCTGCGGGTCAGTTGGGTGAAGGGGTTAGCGCGCGATCTTGAAGTTGAACTCGCCGGTGCCCAGCGCGCCCCAGATCCGCAGCCAGATCGGCAGGATCATTTCCGCGCCGCGGGCACTCGTGATGTCGCCGAGGTCGATCACGTCGGTGTGGCCGAAGCCCTTGAGGAGTACCGCTACGGCCGCCTTGGCGTCCGCGTCGTTTCCGGAGACGAAGACCGAGTGGTCGCCGCCGGCCACGCTCGCCGGATCCACCATCACGGACGCCGTCATGGTGTTCAGCGTCTTAACCACCCTGGCCTCCGGGAAGGAACGCTGGATCTGCTCGCCGAGGCTGTCCGTGTTCACCGGGTTCAGCGACGGCGGCATGCCCTGCGAGAAGTCCAGCGGGTTGGAGATGTCCATGATGACCTTGCCGGCGAGATTCCCGGAACCCGCGGCGGACAGGGCAGCCAGCGAACCGGCGCCGTTGGTGGCGTTGACAATCAACTCGGCGCCGGACGCCGCGTCGGCAAAGGCGGCGACCTCGATCCCGGCGTTCGCGGCGTGCCACTGGGCGAACGGCGCGGTGCCCATCATGTCCGGCTCGGTCCGTGCCAGCGTCGCCTGCGGGTCGCGGGTGCCGATCACGACGGCGTGCCCCAGCCCGGCCAGTGCACCGGCAATAGTGCGCCCGACCATGCCGGTTCCCAGTACTGCAATCTTCATGGCGTCCTCATTCTGAAGTCGTGGAGTAGACAGGTGCGTCTATATGTGGGCATGACGCTATCAGACAGACCTGTCTACGGCAATACCGCACACACCCCCAGCCGTCCAAGGCACCGCGAACGCCGCGCAGCTGACAAAGTTTGAAATCTGTCAGTTGATTGTTGTACGGTTATTCCATGACTGCTTCTGTACTCGCCACCACCCGCACCTTGGGCTCCACAGGCCCCAGCACCGCCGCCATCGGCCTTGGCCTGATGGGCATGTCCGATCTCTACGGTCCCGCCGACGACGCAGAAAGCGTGGCCACGATCCAGGCCGCCCTCGACGCCGGCGTGACCCTGCTGGACACCGGGGATTTCTACGGCATGGGACACAACGAAATGCTGCTGCGCGACGCGATTCGCGGCCGCCGGCGGGAGAACGCGCAGATCAGCGTGAAATTCGGCGTCCTGCGCGATGCCCGGGGCGGATGGAACGGCGTGGACAGCCGTCCCGCGGCGATCAAGAACTTCCTGGCCTACTCCCTCCGCCGCCTCGGCACCGACTACGTGGACATCTACCGGCCGGCACGCCTGGACCCGGCCATCCCGGTGGAAGAAACCATGGGAGTGCTTGCCGAGCTCGTGCAGCAGGGCCTCATCCGCCACATCGGCCTCTCCGAGGTCGGCGCCGGCACCCTGCGCCGCGCCAACGCCGTCCACCCCGTCTCCGACCTCCAGATCGAGTACTCCCTCCTCTCCCGCGGCATCGAGCAGGACATCCTGCCGGCGGCCCGCGAACTCGGCGTCGGCATCACCGCGTACGGCGTGCTGTCGCGCGGCCTGGTGTCGGGTCACTGGCCGGCCGCCGGAACTGAAAACCAGCGCGACTTCAGGGCCCACCTGCCCCGCTTCTCCGGGGAGAACCTGCAGCGGAACCTCGAGCTCGTCGAACGGCTCCGCGAAATCGCGGACCGGAAGGGCGCGACCGTCGCCCAGCTCGCCATCGCCTGGGTCCTGTCCCGCGGCGAGGACATCGTCCCCCTCGTTGGTGCCCGCCGCCGCGAACGCCTCACCGAATCCCTGGGCGCGGTCGATTTGCTCCTCTCCGCCGAGGAGCTGGCAGCGATCGAGGCCGCCGTCCCGGCCAACGCCGCCGCAGGCACACGCTACGACGCCGGCCAGATGGCCATGCTCGACAGCGAACGCCGGTGACCCCTGCCGCCGTCGTCCTGACGGAAACGCGCATCCTCGACGCCGCCGAGGACGTCCTCCGGCGCTTCGGGCCGGCCAAGGCCACAGTCGTCGATGTTGCCAAGGCGCTGGGCGTCAGCCACGGAAGCGTGTACCGGCATTTCCCCACCAAGGTGGCCCTGCGCGACGCCGTGGCCCGGCGGTGGCTGGCCCGGATCGCGGAGCCCCTGGAGCCGGCCGGGGACACAGCCGGCCCGGCTGCCGAACGGCTGCTCCGCTGGCTCCAGCGGCTGGCCGGCATCAAGCAGGGGATGGCACTGGAGGACCCTGAACTCTTTGCGACGTTCAGCCAGCTGACAACCGAGGCGCGCGAGGTGGTGGCCGAGCATGTAGACCATCTCGCCGCCCAGCTCACTGAGATCGTCGCCGACGGCAGCCGCGGCGGCGAGTTTGCGGCCGCGGACCCCGTGGCGTCCGGCCGGGCCGTTCTGTACGCCACGGCAAGGTTCCACCACCCGCTGCATGCCCCGGAATGGGCAGATCCAGCGATCCACGAAGACCTCATAGAGGTTTGGAAGCTCCTCGTCCACGGGCTGGCGGTCCGCCGCTGACCGCGGAATGCCCGCGCGCCGGCCGTCCACGGCCGGCGGCGGGAGGCCCCGCCGCCGGACAGAGACAGACTTGTCTGTGTACCATGGAGCCATGACGCCGCCAGCAGCCACTGGAAAGCCGGCCGCCCGCACTCCTGCCGGGCTGGCCAAGGACAAGATTCTTGCCACGGCCTTCCGGCTCTTCTACGCCCAGGGACTCCGGGCCGCGGGCATCGACACGATCATCGCCGAATCGGGCGTCGCGAAAGCCACTTTCTACAAGTACTTCCCGGCCAAGGACGACCTGATCCTGGCCTATCTGGAGAAGGTCGACGGCGTCTGGACCGGCCAGCTCCACGCCGCGGCGGAAGCAGCCGGGCCTGACCCCGCGGCCCGGCTCGTGGGACTGTTCGACGCACTGGCCAGCGCCTGCCGCCGCGACGGCTACCGGGGCTGCGCCTTCATCAACGCCGCCGCCGAGTCTGCCTCCGGCACCCGCGTGCACGAACGGACAGTGGCACACAAGGAAAACGTCCGGACCTGGATCCGCGGCCTGGCCGAGGAGGCAGGCGCCCCGGATCCGGACCGGCTCGCCCGCAGCCTGACCCTGCTGCTCGACGGCGGCCTGGCCAGCGGCGTGCTCGACGCCGATCCGGCGGCGGCCGTCGCGGCCCGCGACGCCGCGGCACAACTCGTGGCCGCGGGCCTCGGAACTCCACCAACTCCCAACTGACTGACGCCTTAGGAGGAACCCGTGAGCAGCACGCACCGCGATCTCGAAGCCCAGCTCGCCCGCTGGCAGCGCTTCAGGAACAGCCGCAACACGGCCCTGGCCAGTGACTACGGCTGGCTGACGCTGACCTCCTTCCAGTGGCTGGAAGACCAGCCGGCCGCCGTCGAACTCGTCCCCGGGCTCTGGTCCACGGACGGCACGACGGCGTTCCTCACCGCCGCAGCGGCGGACGGACTCACCCTCGTGGAGACCGGCGCCCCCGTTGACGGCACCATCAGCGCGACGCTGTCCGACGAGGAGTCCCTGCTCTGGGTCCAGTACGGCGGAGAGGACGGCCGCCAGGTGGTGGTCGAACTGGCAATGCGCGCCAACAAGTACGCTGTGCGCACCCGGGATTCGAAGTCGCCCGTGTTCACCGATTTCGATGGCGTCCCCACCTTCGACTACCGGCCGGACCTGGTGGTCGAGGCCAGCTTCCGGCGCTATCCGGAGCCCGTGGACGTCCCGATCGGCACCGCCAACCCGCTGGTCGACGGCGTCCACCGCACGGTCGGCGAACTCGTGTTCCGGCTCCCCGGCAAGGACCACGAGTTCCACCTGCAGGCCGAGGAGGAAAAGCTCGGAGCCCTGACGGTCACGTTCCACGACGAGACCAACGGGGAATCGACCGATGAGTGGCGGAAGGTCTCCACAGCCCGGCCGCGGCCGGACAACACCGTCATCCTGGACTTCAACCGCGCCATCAACTACCCCAGCGCCTTCACGCCGTACGGCACCTGCCCCATGCCGGTGAAGAACAACAGCCTGGACTACCGGATCGAGGCCGGAGAGAAAGAGCCCGCGCTCTTTTAGACGATCGCCGAAACCCCGGTCACGGCCCGGCCCACGATCAGCGTGTTGATCTCGAACGAGCCCTCGTATGTGTAGATCGCCTCGGCGTCGGCAAAGATCTTGGCCATCCGGTAGTCAGTGACAATCCCGTTGCCGCCCAGCAGGGACCGGCCCATCGCCACGGTTTCCCGCATCCGGGCGCTCACATAGGACTTCGCCAGGGCCACTTGGGGCATGTCCGCCGCGCCCTTCTCCTGCAGCTGGGCGATCCGGACCATCATCCCCATGCTGGCCACGGCATTGCCGAGCATCGTGACCAGCTGCTGCTGGACCAGCTGGAATTTCGCCAGCGGCCGGCCGAACTGCTGGCGTTCGACGGCGTACTGCCGGGCGACGTCGAACGCGGCCAGCTGCTGCCCGACGCCCTGCCAGGCGACCATGATCCGGGAGCCGCGCAGGAGTTCGTTGGTGTCCTCGAAGCTGTTGATGCCGGCGAAACGGTCCGCCTCGGACACCTGCACGTCTCTGAAGACAATGTCGGCGTTCTGCACCGTGCGCAACGCGATCTTGTTCTCGATCCTGGTCCGGCTCACGCCGGGCAATGTGGCGTCGACGATGAAGCCGCGGACGGCGCCGTCGGCCTCGTCCCGGGCCCACACGAGCATGTAGTCGCAGAACGTCCCGTTGCCGATCCAGCGCTTGGCGCCGTTGAGCACCCACGTGTCGCCGCCGTCGGGAGCCCCGCCGGGAACGCGGCGGGCGAGGGTCTCCATGCCGCCGGCCACATCGGAGCCGTGGTCCGGCTCGGTCAGGGCGAAGGCGCCGGTGGTCCGGAGGTTTGCGGCGTCGTCCAGCAGGCGCGCCTTTTGCTCCTCGGAGCCGAAGCCGTAGAGGGATTCGACAAAGAGGTCGTGGTGGACCAGGAAAAACGTTGCCAGCGAGGTGTCCACCCGGGTGATCTCGGCGATGACCAGTCCGGCGAACAGATTGCTGTAGCCGCGCTGGGCCGGTGCGCTGAGTTCGAGGGCCGCCAGTTTGGGCAGGATGTGCGCGGGGAACTCGGCCTTGTTCCACCAGTCACCGGCGAAGGGTGCCACCTCGCGGGCCAGGAAATCCCGCAACTCGGCGAGCTTTTCCTGTTCCGCAGCGTTGAGCATCGACTCGAAGTCGAAGAAATCGGCCGTCGGCAGACCCTCGACGGCGACAGGCGGCGCGGACGGATCGGCAACCCCGGCCCGCATCACTTCGGCCCCATCCGGATGGCACCGTCAAGGCGGATGGTCTCGCCGTTGAGCATGGCGTTGTCCACGATGTGCGCGGCGAGGTTCGCGTACTCGTCAGGCTTGCCCAGCCGGGACGGGTGCGGCACCTGCTGCCCGAGAGAATCCTGGGCTTCCTGCGGCAGCCCGGCCATCATGGGCGTCTCGAAGATGCCCGGCGCGATGGTGACCACCCGGATCAGCGAGCGCGCGAGTTCACGGGCGATCGGCAGCGTCATCGCGTGGACCGCCCCCTTGGAGGCGGCATAGGCCGGTTGGCCGATCTGCCCGTCGAAGGCAGCGACGGAGGCGGTGTTGATGATGACGCCGCGCTCCGGGCCGCCGAGCCCGGTTACGGCCGGCTCGGTCGCCGCCATCGCGGCAGCGGCCAGCCGGATGACGTTGAAGGTGCCCACAAGGTTGATCTGGATGACGCGGTTGAAGCTCTCCAGCGGCAGCACGCCGTCGCGGCCCAAAACCTTGCCGGGGGTCGCGATCCCGGCGCAGTTGACCACGATCCGCAGCGGGCCGAGGGCGACGGCGGCGTCGACGGCGGACTGCACCTCGTCCTCGCTGGTTACATCGGCCGGAACGAAAACCGCCTTGTTGGCCTGTTCCTTCCGGTCGCCGGTGCCGGGGGCCTTCACGTGGCCCTCCCCCCAGGCATTCAGCTCGGCGGCGTACGCGTCGCCGGCAGAGCTTGGCAGGTCCACCAGGACCACGGAGGCGCCGGCGTCGAACAGGCGCCGGGCCGTCGCGGCACCCAGGCCCGAGGCCCCGCCCGTAATCAGCGCGACTGTACCTTTGATGTCCATGCATCCTCCTTGATGTGGAACCGGAACCCGCCACGACACTGTGTGCAGTGTCACGAAGTTGCAGGGAACATTAGTTAGTGAATGTTAACTGGAATACGGATATTCCGCACCTTCACCGGCGCCGCCGCCCGCCGGAATGCGGGATGGTCCACGCAGCCGGGTCGGAATCGCCTCCCGCGGCGCAGCCGCGATCCCGCCGCGGACGCACTGCCGCTACTAGGCTGGAGCCATGACCCCAGCAGAGATTTCCACCGCCCCCAACTGGTCGTTCCGGGCCGACGAAGCGGCCCGCTCCGTGACCAGGCTGTTCGGGCAGCGGCTCTTCTTCCTGCCGGGGACACACATCGCCGCGATCGTGCGGCCCTCGGGCCGGGTCAAGAATCTCGCCCGGCCCTGGCACTACTGGTGGCAGGCGCACTATGTGGACTGCCTGGTGGACACCGGTCGCCGGGAACTCGGAACCGAGGGCAGGCCCGGAACACGGTTCGACGGCGAAAACCGGCCCAGCGCCGGCCTGCTCGCCTCCCAGCTGGTCGCCGGGATCCGGCTCCGCAATTTCCTGACCTTCGTCAACAACTATTACGACGACATGGCCTGGCTGGCCCTGTCCACGCTGCGGCTCGAGAAACTCGCGGAGGACAGCCGCAAGCCGGCCGGACGCGGCCGCAACGCCAGGGCCCTCAAGAGCCTCACGCTGCAGTTCGATTCCGCCTCCACGGACGACCTCGGCGGCGGCACGTTCTGGAGCAAGAAGCGGGATTTCAAGAACACCCCGGCCACGGCACCCGTGGCGCTCTACTACGCCCGCACCGGCAAGGCAGCCAAGGCGCAGGCCCTGCTGGACTGGCTGGATGCCCGGCTTTTCGACCCGGAACAGGGAATGTACCAGGACGGCCTGCGCATCGCCCCGGGCGGCGACGTGGTGCTGGAAAGCTCCATTTACACCTACAATCAGGGGCCGGTCCTCGGCGCGCTGCTGGAACTCGGCGGCGAAACCAACCTGGCCCGCGCCTCCGCGCTCGTGGCTGCCGTCGCCCGGAACCTCACCCTCCCGGCCCCGCTGATGGGGCGCAGCGCCACGGTGCTGCGCTGCGAGGGAACGGGCGACGGCGGGCTGTTCACCGGCATCCTCGTCCGGTACCTGGCCCTCGCCGCCATCGACGAGCGGCTTCCCGCCGAGGCCCGGAACACGGCCGCAACCCTCGTCAACGACACCGCCGAGGCCTTCTGGGAGGGCCGCCGCATCGTGTCGGCCCAGGAACCGCTGGCCCGCAAGGGCGGCCGGATCCTGTTCTCCATCCGCCCCGAACTGCCGGCGCGGCGCAGCTACCCGGCGGGCGCCGCCGTCGAGCTTTCCACCCAGCTGCAGGCCTGGATGGTCCTGGAAGCGGCCGCCTCAATTACCGGCAGGTCCGGCCTCCCGGACGAGGCGGCGCCGGCGGACGACGCAGCGCCGGAGGCGGAGCCCGCAGAGGCGGACGCGGCGGCTGAGGCGGCGCCGACCGAATCACGCACGGAATCCCCCGCGAGTAATTAAGTCACGCAATAGTTTCGTAATTGATGTGATCCTGATCACTTATGGCGCTCTCGGCTTGGTTGCTTAGGTTTGGCTATCCTACAGTTTTTCCTAGTGAGCATGCCCTAACTTCCCCCGCTCACAGGGGGCTAGGGTTCCTAAGAACTTCCTTGCAGAAAGCAGCCCCCAATGAAGATCCGCACCAACGCGCTGGCAGGTATCGCGCTGGCCGCCACCGCCGCGCTCGGCCTGGCCGCCTGTGGCTCCGCCGCCTCGACTTCCCCCAGCAGCGCCGCCGCTGACGGCAAGATGTCCGGCGAGATCACGGTCTACAACGCCCAGCACGAATCCCTGACGAAGGAATGGGTGGACGCGTTCACCGCGGAAACCGGCGTCAAGGTCACCATGCGCCAGGGCTCGGACACCGAGATGTCCAACCAGATCATCCAGGAAGGCAAGGCCTCCCCCGCCGACGTCTTCCTCACCGAAAACTCCCCGGCCATGGCCCAGGTGGAAAACGCCGGGCTCTTCGCCGACGTCGACAAGGCCACCATCGACCAAGTGCCCGCCGAGTTCCGGCCCTCCACCAACAAGTGGACCGGCATTGCGGCCCGCTCCACCGTGCTGGTCTACGACAAGGCCAAGCTAACCGAGGACCAGCTGCCCAAGTCCATGCTGGACCTGGCCAAGCCGGAGTGGAAGGGCAAGTGGGCGGCATCGCCGTCCGGCGCCGACTTCCAGGCCATCGCCTCCGCCCTGCTGGAACTCAAGGGCGAAGCCGCCACTGAGGAATGGCTCAAGGGCATGAAGGAGAACTACAAGGCCTACAAGGGCAACAGCACCGCCATGAAGGCGGTCAACGCCGGCGAGGTCGACGCCGCCCTGATCTACCACTACTACTACTACGGCGACCAGGCGAAGACGGGCGAGAACTCCAAGAACGTCACGCCGTACTACTTCAAGAACCAGGACCCGGGCGCATTCGTGTCCGTCTCCGGCGGCGGCGTGCTGCAGTCCTCGAAGAACGCGGCGGCGGCCCAGGCCTTCGTCAAGTTCATCACCGGCAAGAAGGGCCAGGAGATCCTGCAGAAGGGCACCTCCTTTGAATACGCCATCGCCTCCGGTGTCCCGGCCAACGAGAAGCTGGTCCCTCTGACGGAGTTGCAGGCCCCCACCGTGGATCCGGCCAAGCTCAATTCCGCAAAGGTCACCGAGCTGATGACCAAGGCAGGACTGCTGTAACCGCGTGACAACCAAGCTGGCGGCTCCCGGGACTTCCGGGAGCACGACGACGGCGGGCCGGGGCAAACGCCCCCGCCCGCCTTTCGGCGTTTCCGCGGTGTCCATCCTCGCGGTCCTCATTGCCCTGTTTTCACTGATCCCGCTGGGTTACGTCATCGTGATGACGGCGGCCACGGGGTGGGAAACCGCCGTCGCCCTGATCTTCCGCGCGCGTGTTGGTGAGCTCCTGCTCAACACGGTGCTGCTGATGGCCATCACTGTGCCCCTCTGCCTGGTCCTGGGCGTGGGCGGCGCGTGGCTGGTGGAACGGACCACGCTCCGCGGGCGCAAGTGGTGGGCCGTCCTGCTCGCCGCGCCGCTGGCCATTCCGGCCTTCGTCAACAGCTACGCCTGGGTTTCCGCCGTGCCGTCCCTCGAGGGGCTGTGGTCCGGCGTGCTGATCGCCACGCTGTCCTATTTCCCGCTCGTCTACATCCCGGCCGCCGCCACGCTGAGCCGGCTGGACCCGGCCATCGAACAGTCCGCTGCGGCCCTGGGCCTCGGCGCCTGGCGCGCCTTCTTCCGGGTGGTGCTGCCGCAGCTGCGCATCGCGATGACCGGCGGCGCGCTGCTGGTGTCGCTGCACCTGCTGGCCGAGTACGGTGCCTTCGCGATGATCCGCTTCGACACGTTCACCACCGCGATCATGGTGCAGTACCAGTCCACTTTCAACGGCACCGCCGGGAACATGCTGGCCAGCGTCCTCGTGTTCCTCTGCCTGATCCTGCTGCTGGTGGAAGTCCGCAGCCGCGGCAGCGCCCGGTACGCCAGGATCGGCTCGGGCGCCCAGGCCGGCGCCCTGCGCCTTCCGCTGCGCGCCTACCAGCTCCCGGCCCAACTGTTCCTGATCGCGCTCACCGCGCTGGCCTTCGGGCTGCCGCTGACGTTCGTGCTGCGCTGGATCATCGCCGGAGGCCCGGAGATCTGGGCCGCGGACGAGTTCCTGCCCGCCCTGCTGCAGACCCTGATGTACGGCCTCGCCGGCGCCCTGGCCACCACCGTCGTCGCGTTCCCCATGGCGTACCTGGCCGTGCGGCATCCCAGCTGGTTCAGCAAGGCCCTGGAACTGTCGAACTACATTACGAGCTCCCTGCCGGGGATCGTGGTGGGCCTGGCCTTCGTGACGGTCAGCATCAAGGCGGCGCCGGACCTCTACCAGACCTCGGCCCTGCTGATCGCGGCCTACGTGCTGCTCTTCCTGCCGCGCGCGCTGGTTAACATCCGGTCCGGCCTGGCCCAGGCACCGAAGGAACTCGACGAGGCCGCCCAGGCGCTCGGCAAGCCCCCGCTGCTTGCCTTCCTCCGGGTCACGCTGAGGCTCACCGCGCCGGCCGCCGCGGGCGGCGCCGCCCTGGTGTTCCTGGCGATCGTGAACGAACTCACGGCGACACTGCTGCTCTCCCCCAACGGCACCCGGACGCTCGCCACCGAGTTCTGGAGCAAGAGCAGCGAAATCGATTATGCCGGCGCCGCCCCCTACGCCCTGCTGATGATCCTGATCTCGGCACCGATGACCTACCTCCTCTTCCAGCAGTCCAAGAAAGCAGCGGGACAGTGACCGACCACAGCCCTTCCCGGCTCCCGGAACCGCGGATCGCCGCATCCGTAGCCACCAGCACCAACAGCCATCTGGAAATCGATTCCGTCACCAAGAACTTCGGCTCCCAGGCCGTCCTCAAGGGCGTGAACCTCTCGGTGGCCAAGGGCGGCACGACGGCGATTGTGGGCCCGTCCGGCTCCGGCAAGACCACGCTGCTGCGGCTGATCGCCGGTTTTGAGCACCCGGACACCGGCAGCATTTCGCTTAACGGTGCCAAGGTGGCCGGCGAGGGCGTCTGGGTCCCGGCGCACAAGCGCCATGTGGGCTACGTGGCGCAGGACGGCGCACTTTTCCCGCACCTGAGCGTCGGGCAGAACATCTCCTTCGGCCTCGACTCCGCCAAGCTCCCCGGCGGGCACCGCGGCGTAAAGGCCCGGGTGGCCGAACTGCTGGAGATGGTGTCACTGGACCCCGCGATGGCCAAGCGCCGCCCGCACCAGCTCTCCGGCGGCCAGCAGCAGCGGGTGGCGCTGGCCCGCGCCCTCGCCCGCGAGCCGGAACTCATGCTGCTGGACGAACCGTTCTCCGCCCTGGACGCCGGACTGCGCGTGGCCACGCGCCGGGCCGTGGGCAAGGTGCTCCACGACGCCGGCGTCACCACCATCCTGGTCACCCACGACCAGGGCGAGGCACTGTCCTTCGCGGACCAGGTGGCGGTGATGCGCGGCGGGCGGCTGGCGCAGATCGGCAACCCCTTCATCGTCTACACCCGGCCCGCGGACCGCGCCACCGCCGAGTTCCTGGGTGACGCCGTCATTCTCGATGCGTGGATGGAAGGTTCCCTGGCCACGTGTTCCCTGGGCGGCATCCCCGTCCGCCGGCCTCCCGCGCAGGGCCGGGTCCAGCTGATGCTGCGCCCGGAGCAGATCCGGATCGCCGAGGACGGCCCCATCCGCGGCGTCGTGGTGGACACCGATTACTTCGGCCCGGAAACCACTGTGCGGCTCAAACTTGCCGTCCCGCCCGTCCTCGCGGAAGGCGCCGTGGCCGACCACCGCTACCCCGGGGGCGGCGAAATCATCACGATCCGGCACTGGAACGCCTCGATCGCCCGCCCCGGCACCGAACTGTGCCTCCGCGTCGTCGGCGAGGCCGTGGCCTTCCCGGTGGATGACCTGCCGCCGGCCTAGCCGCCGGAGAAGATAAATTCCTCGTTCTACTGAGCTTCACGGCGCCGCCCTCTCCGGCGAGGAACTAAATCATCCGGGTCATCCCACAGGCCGCGGACGAATTCACCTGCTACTCCTGCTTCCTGGTCCGCCACCGCTCCCAGCTCGCCCGGGAGAGCAGTGTCCGTGATACCGCCCAATGAACCATTCGGCTCTCTTTGCCCAGGTTCATAAGGTCACGGGGTGCCGTCCCCAGCCGTACGTGTCTCGAAACCCTAGGGTTTAGAGGCGTACGGGTTATGAGACACTTTCGAGAACCCGATCGTTCTCTACGGATCAACTGCAGCTCTTCGCGAACCGGTGCGGAGGAGGACGCGGCAGGCATGAGGTCATTTTGGACGCTCGCCCCCGGTTCCGCAACAGGCGAACGAGACTCACAAATAGTGCTCGCGAAAGGGGTGCGTGCCTCATCGCCGAGACCGGCACCGCGTCTGCCTACGTCGGGTGTGACAACGGCCCGGAATTCACCGCTGCAGCACTGATCGACCGGCGCAAACCGCTGGCGTCGGCACAGCATTCATCTACCCGAGATCACGTGGCAGAACGGCTGCATCGAATCCTTCAACGCCCAATTCAGAAGGGAACAACTCGCCGGAGAAATCATGGGCACCATGGCCGAGCGAACTATTTGGCCGACGAATAAAGAGCTATCTACAATCATGAACGGGCCCACGGATCCCTGAACAGCATGGCGCCGAAACGCTACTTGGTAACTAGCTATCGCATGGACGCTGGACTGCTACCAGGGGCCCAACCACTTGCACCCGTAAGCCAGTGAGGATGTAGGTGGCATCACCTGCTGGGTCTGACTCACCGTAAGCCTGACGCGATTTTGTTGTCCTTGGATCGATTGGTCGGCCTGGTAGGTGGTGCCGATGCATGCGAATGGCTCGGTGGCGTGACCTTATAGGA